>NZ_JBEDTY010000032.1:0-649480 GCF_040119285.1 Alcanivorax sp. | reverse complement strand
GGCAAGGGCTGACGTATTTAATTATATCGAGCGGTTCCACAACCCAAGAAGGCGGCGCAAGGTTGCAGCTCAAGATCGCAAGTTTACCGCCTTTTTAAAACCGTCCGTGGAAACGGGGTAGAACCCTAGCCCAGCTTTTTCTGTGGCGACAGCGTAACGCTAAGCAGATAAAGAGAGCCTAAATGGACTAGGGGTTTGCCTATTTGGTGATAGTTGAAACTTCAGGTATTTCGTGAATACTGCGCCAGTCATTTCAGCGTTATGGCCTCAAGAGGCTATTTAGTTAGGGAAAAATAATGATTGATAACCAGATTGCCACCTCCGTAGGGCCATTGAATGTGAAGATATGGCCAGTGGAGGGTGACAGGGCGCCTGTCGTATTGCTACACGACTCTTTAGGCTGTGTTGCTTTATGGCGGGAGTTCCCTGCGGCGCTGGCGCAGGCCTGTGGCCGCACGGTGATAGCCTATGACAGAGTAGGTTTTGGCGCATCGCCAAAGCGTGACGGATCTCTACCCCTCAGTTTTGTGGAAGACGAAGCCGTGGTGATTGTCTCCCTTATGTCAGCACTGGCATTGCCACAGGTGGTGTTACTCGGTCACAGCGTTGGCGGCGGTATGGCCGTGGCGGCAGCAGCTTCGCTGGGGCAGCGGTGTGTGGCTGTCATTACCGAGTCAGCCCAGGCCATGGTGGAGGCGCAAACCCTAGCGGGGATCCGCGATGCACAAGTGGCATTTGAGGATGCCGCTCAGCGGGCGCGGTTGCAGAAATACCATGGCGAAAAGGCTGACTGGGTTCTGCATGCCTGGATTGACACCTGGTTGTCACCAGCCTTCGCCGAGTGGAATCTGGATGCGGAGCTGGAGCGTGTTACCTGCCCACTGCTTTGCCTGCATGGCGATAACGATGAGTTCGGCTCCATGGCACATCCTGCTCGGTTGGAACGCATGTCAGCAGGACCAGCGGAGGTCGTGATGCTTGAGCAATGCGGGCATGTGCCGCATCGCGAACAGGAGCAGGGGGTGTTGGAAGCAGTGTCGGCGTTCCTTTCTGCGTTGCCGTAACATGGCTTGGAGCATCCAGTGTGTCGCCTAACGGAATGAGCGGGAGTGGCGCTCCGCGCCAGTATCCTTGCTTACCTCTAACTACCGCTGTGTGCGATAGTTCATCAACGGTCAATACTGATCCATCTTTCTCCGTTTGAATTCAGATCGCAGGTGCAGAGTTGTGTAAAAAATGCAGGAGAACGACCACTGTGAATAGTTTGGATCTTAGTTACTCAGCCAGCGGCAACCGAGCGTGCGTACGTAGTTCTAATAATTATCCTATTTAACATGTATGCACACCAATCAATGTATTTTATGATAATGATCAATGGAGTAGCATTATTGTGTCAACTGTGTGCGGCGCAGCCCCTCCATCAATGCTAAGCCACTGGGGGTCTTCACTAATTAGTGCCATATTCTCTGGCGTGCAAGTTTCCAGCATCTGCTCCAGCGTTGGCATTGGCCGAATGATCTGTTGCCGATCGATCAGTCAGTTCCATGTGAGGTCTGGTCGTTAAAAGTGTTGAATTTAGCAACTTCACCAATAACTAATTGGTTATAAAAAATCTTTTTTATTCGCTATTTCCATGACTTCAAGTGACATCCCCCTGTTCTAGCCAACTGTTTGCCCCTTGATTACAGCGAGCCCTGGAGTTCTTAAGCTGCTCCTGAATAAGGCCTGCTAGTTCGACTTTTCGCCGGAGCGGAGCAGCCACAAGTGGCAGCACGGAAACGGATAAATTTTAATCAGGAAAGCTGGCAGAGTGACACCAAGGTAGGGAAATACCTTGAAGAAGGTCAGCAATTATCCAACACCGAGACGGTGAAATTGATGGAAAAGATAGTATCTCTCCCCATCTTATCCCCCTAACGGATCCTCCATAGGCTTGTAATCGCAATTTAAATTTGAATGGGATAATGTGCTTTTGATTCTCGCTCTTTATTGTTAGTATCCAGCACTCGTTCTATGAGTCGGTCTGTTTTGATAATGAATCGTTGGTTAACAGTCTTGTTAGCATTGGTGATTGCTCTGCAGTCACTGGCAGCTATTGGCGATACCAGTCGACCTCATTATCCTGCTACGCTTGATCACGCTCATGAAGACCTCGTCCTTAACTCGGTCACTCTGGGAATGGAGGAGTCTTCCTCATCCGACCCTTCGCGGGATCACGTGTCCGATCATTGCCATCAAAACCATTCCCACTGTCATATGGTGCTGGTGAGCGCCGCATCAAATATTTCCATTTTGTCCGCAGGTCAGGGCTTGTCCGACTATCAAGCCAGTCATACTTCAGTCATTCCACCCTCCTTGTTCCGCCCTCCCATAGCCTAATCCTACGATTCATTCCGTTCAGGAAACATCTTTTATTTATTAGACCTTCGTAGGAGAGGTTGCATGCTTATTTGCAAGCCCATGAGCATTGGGCGGCGTATAACGCCGCGCCAGATTTATATCCATTCTTTGTATCTACTCGTGCTGGCGCTCAACGTTTCCGTTGCCCACGCCGAAGAGACACCACTCACCCTTACCGATGCCCTGTCCCGGACGGTGGCGCAAAACCCCAGTCTGCGGGTATTCGACTTTCGCCTGCAGGGGCTTGAGGGAAAAAGCCTTACGGCCGATCAGGCACCGGCCTATGAAGCGGGCCTGGAGGTGGAGAATATACTCGGTAGCGGTGCTCTGCAGGGAGTCGACAGAGCTGATTACACCCTGTCGCTATCCTCAGTCATTGAGCTGGGAGGCAAACGCCGGGCTCGCACAGGCGCCGTGAGCTCCCGCTATGATCTGATGGAGGCCGAACGTGAAGCTGAGACTCTGGATTTGTTGGGTCAGGTGACGCAGCGCTATGTCGCCACCTTGGCTCTGCAGGAAAAGCTTGATTTATCCGCTCGGGCAGTGGAATTGAGCGAAGCCACCTTTAACACCGTTACCCGCCGTGCAAAGCAGGGCGCCGCACCAGAGGCCGAAGTTCTGCGTGCCAAGGCCGCTCTTACCCAGAGCCGGATTGCCCACAACGCGCTGCAAACGGAGTACGAGAAGCGAAAGATGGCGCTGGCCTCACTATGGAGCGAAACGCGGGTGGATTTTCAGCGGTTGCAGGGAGACCTGTTCCGATTCGAGCTTGGCGAGCGTTTCGAGGTGCTGTACCAGCTGGCCAGTGACAGTCCGATGCTCCGAGTTTACGCAAGCGAGCGACGGATGCGCGATGCCGAGATCCAGTTAGCTAAAAGTCAATCCGAAAGTGATATTCGCTGGCAGGTCGGCGCCCGCCGTTTTGAGGAAACGGGCGATACCGCGCTGGTGGCCGGGGTGTCAATGCCACTGTTTGCCGGTCGCCGGAATCGTGGAGAAGTGCAAGCCGCCACCGCGGCGCGTGACGAGGTGGAATACCGCCAACAGAGCGCGCTACTGCAACTGCACTCCCTGTTGTTCGAAGCCTACCACACCCGCCAACAAAGCATTGCCGCCGTTGAGCAGCTGCGTGATGCAGTGCTGCCCGATTTAACCCAGGCGCTCGATCTTACCCAACAAGCCTATGAACGCGGCCGCTACAGCTACGTGGAGTGGACCGCCGCACAGCGCGAACTGCTCTCGGCCCGCGAGGCACTCGTTGAAGCAGCCACCACGGCGCTGCTCAACCAGGCGCTTATCGAACAGCTTACGGCGCAGCCCATGACCCAAGGCCAGGCCACGCCTGCTAACCAAACACAGGATGATTGAACCATGCAATTGATAAAACCACTCTACTGGATACTGGTGGCCACCTGTCTGGCCATCACGCCTCTCCACGCCGCCGAAGATACGTACAATAACGACAAAGAAGCGCAATCAACCGCGCCCGAGACCAAGGGGCCCCATGGCGGGTTGTTATTGACGCAGGACGACACTCTCGTTGAGCTGCAGATTTTCGAGCAAGGTGTTCCCCCGGAATACCGTGCCTGGGTAACGAAGGGCGGTAAGCCCATTACCGACGGTGTTGACCTCAACGTCCAACTCACCCGCTTGGGTGGGCAAGTGGATACCTTCGATTTTGTCTTTCAGGGAGACTATTGGCTGGGTGACGGGGTGGTGACCGAACCTCATTCTTTTGATGTGGACGTCACGCTTGCATTGAACGGTAAACAATACCAGTGGCAGTGGGAGTCCCACGAAGGTCGTACTCGCATTGCGGCCGACATTGCTGAAAAGGCCGGAATTCAAGCTACTGAGGCCGGTCCGGGCTCAATTGAGCGAACGCTGACCACCTACGGGCAACTGACCATCGCACCGGAACAGATCGCGCGGGTGCGCGCTCGCTTTCCCGGCGTCATCACCAAAGTCAACGTTCGTTTGGGGGACCGTGTCGCCAAAGGTGATCGGCTGGCAAAAGTGGAGTCCAACGAAAGTCTCAAAACCTATGACCTGCGCTCACCCATAGATGGCGTGGTGACCGAGCGCCAAATTAGTGTGGGCGAAGTCGCCGGTGAGCAACCATTGTTTGCGATTGCCGATTTAACGACCTTGTGGGCAGAGCTTCGGGTGTTTCCGGGTCAGCGCACCGAGGTGGCGGTCGGTCAGAAAGTTCGCCTGCAAGCC
The DNA here is from genome assembly GCF_040119285.1 of Alcanivorax sp. Lineage (GTDB taxonomy): Bacteria > Pseudomonadota > Gammaproteobacteria > Pseudomonadales > Alcanivoracaceae > Alcanivorax. The sequence goes on along the minus strand of NZ_JBEDTY010000032.1, from coordinate 644,857 downwards.
GAGGGCTTTGATCAACGGGCTAGCATCAGTCACTTACTGCCTTCGCCGGGCAATGCTCCCTATACCCTGGCCCGTGTGGAAGTGGATAACCCCGCTGGCACGCTGAGCCCCGGTTTGCTGGTGGCGGGGGACATAGTGGTAGAGACCTCTGAGGTGCCACTGGCCGTGGAAAACCGTGCACTGCAGTCCTTTCGTGACTGGAGCGTGGTGTTTATTCAGGTGGACGACACCTATGAGATTCGCCCTCTGGAACTTGGCCGCAGTGACGGCACCTTGACCGAAGTGTTGGATGGACTGCAGGTGGGTGATCGTTATGTGGTGGATAACAGCTATTTAATCAAGGCCGATATCGAAAAATCTGGCGCATCCCACGACCACTAACCCAGGAGACTATGATGATCAATGCCATCTTACGCTTCTCGGTAGAGCGGCGGTTTTTAACCTTATCCTTTATTCTAGTGCTCATTGGTGTGGGCTTGTGGAGCTTTCAGCGCCTGCCCATCGATGCGGTGCCGGACATTACCAACGTCCAGGTGCAGATCAATACCGAGGCGTCAGGATATTCGCCCTTGGAGGCAGAACAGCGCATCACCTTCCCGGTGGAAACGGCCCTTTACGGCTTGCCTAATTTGTCCTATACCCGCTCAATATCCCGTTATGGCTTATCCCAAGTGACGGTGGTGTTCAAGGAAGGTACGGACATCTATTTCGCTCGCAACCTGATCGATGAGCGCCTCGGCTCCATCAAAAATGTCCTGCCACCTGGTCTGGAACCTGAAATGGGGCCGATCGCGACTGGCCTGGGCGAAATTTTGATGTATACCGTGGAAGCCTTGCCCGGCGCCACCCAAGCTGACGGTAATCCTTTAGATGCCACAGCATTGCGAGAAATTCAGGACTGGATCATTAAGCCGCAACTGGCGCAGGTGCCGGGAGTGATCGAGATAAACACCATCGGTGGCTACGACAAGCAGTACCACGTCACGCCCTCACCACAAAAGTTACTGCAATTTGGCGTCACCATGGATGAATTGTTGGAAGCCCTCGAGGCCAACAATGTCAATCGTGGCGCCGGCTATATCGAGCGAAACGGACAACAGCTATTGGTGCGCTCACCTGGGCAACTAGCGTCCATTGCCGAGATTGAGCAGGTGGTCATTACCAACCGCCACAAAGCACCGGTGAAAGTCAGTGATGTGGCCGAAGTGGCCATTGGCAAGCAGCTGCGCACGGGAGCCGCCACCCGCGACGGCAAGGAAACAGTGATGGGCACGGCCATGATGCTGGTGGGAGAAAATTCCCGCTCCGTCGCGAAGGCCGTGGCCGAAAAACTAGAGGCCGTTCAGCCCTCGCTCCCCGCAGGGGTCAAGGTGGAGGCGGTTTACGATCGCACAACCCTTGTGGACAAAGCCATCGCCACGGTGGAGAAGAACCTGCTCGAAGGGGCGTTGCTGGTGATCGTGGTACTGTTTCTGTTATTGGGCAACCTGCGCGCGGCCTTGATTACCGCGGCAGTCATTCCCTTGTCCATGCTCGCCACCATAACTGGCATGGTGAAATCGGGCGTGTCGGCCAATCTGATGAGCCTCGGCGCCTTGGATTTTGGCCTGATCGTCGACGGCGCCGTGATCATTGTCGAGAACTGTATTCGGCGGTTATCCCAGGCCCAACACTCACAATCTCAGGACAATGGTCAGCTGCCATTGCGGGAACGGCTTCAGTTAGTATATGAGGCTACCAACGAAGTCATTCGTCCAAGCTTGTTCGGCGTCGCCATCATTACCGTGGTGTATTTGCCAATCTTTTCGCTCACCGGTGTTGAGGGCAAGATGTTCCACCCCATGGCTGCCACTGTGGTAATGGCGCTGCTGTCCGCCATGGCGCTGTCGTTGACCGTGGTGCCGGCTGCTGTAGCGGTATTTATGGGGGGCAAGATCAGCGAAAAAGAAAGCCCGGTGATCAGCAGCGCCAAATCGCTGTACAAGCCGGCTTTGCTGGCTGCCATGAAGTTTCGTTGGCTGGTGTTGGGATCGGCGAGCTCACTGGTGGTGGTCTGTGTCTGGCTGGCAACCACCCTGGGTTCGGAATTTATTCCGCAGCTCGACGAAGGGGATATTGCGTTGCACGCCCTGCGTATTCCAGGCACAGGACTGGAGCAATCCATCGAGATGCAGGCGCAGCTGGAAGAACGGCTGAAGGCGTTCCCGGAAGTGGACAAGGTGTTCGCCAAGATCGGCACGCCGGAAGTGGCCACCGACCCCATGCCCCCCAGCGTGGCGGATAACTTTGTCGTCCTCAAGCCTCGCGACCAGTGGCCCAATCCCGACAAGACGAAGGATATGCTGGTGGCTGAAATGGAGGACGTTGTGACCCAACTGCCTGGCAACAAATACGAGTTCACCCAGCCCATTGAGATGCGCTTTAACGAGCTGATTTCCGGGGTGCGGGCCGATCTTGGGATCAAGGTGTTTGGCGATGATATGGATCAGCTGCTGGCATCGGCGCAAGCCGTTCAGGCGGTGTTAGAAACCATTGATGGTGCGGCCGATATCCAGGTCGAGCAGGTCACAGGGTTGCCCATGTTGTCGGTCCATCCCAAGCGCATGATGCTGTCGCGCTATGGCCTGAATGTCGAAGACTTGCAAACACTGGTGGCGACCGGAATCGGTGGTGAAAACGCCGGGTTGATTTACGAGGGCGACCGTCGCTTTGAGTTGGTGGTACGCCTGCCGGAAACAGTAAGGCGCGATATTGATCGCCTGGCCTTTTTACCCATTCCCTTGCCGGACGGAGGCTATGTGCCGTTATCGGAAGTGGCGGAGCTGGAGCTGGCACCGGCGCCCAACCAGATCAGCCGGGAAAATGGCAAGCGCCGGGTGGTGGTCACTGCCAACGTGCGGGACCGCGACCTAGGCGGATTTGTCGAGGAAGCACAGGGGCGGATCGCACAGCAGGTGGATTTGCCAGATGGGTATTGGCTGGATTACGGCGGAACCTTTGAGCAACTGCAATCGGCCAGTGCGCGTCTCGCCCTTGTTGTACCCATTACCCTGGCGATCATCATTGGCCTGCTGATTATGGCGTTTGGTTCGGTGAAAGACGCGTTAATTATTTTCACCGGCGTACCGCTTGCGCTGACTGGCGGGGTATTGTCGCTGTGGTTGCGGGACATGCCGCTGTCGATCTCGGCAGGCGTGGGCTTTATCGCGCTCTCTGGCGTGGCGGTGCTCAATGGTTTAGTGATGGTCGCCTTCATTCGCGACTTGTGGCGGGAACAAGGGGATCTCATCACGGCGATTGTGGAAGGAGCGCTGGTTCGCCTGCGGCCAGTTTTGATGACGGCCCTGGTGGCGAGCCTCGGCTTTGTGCCCATGGCGCTCAACACCGGTACTGGCGCGGAAGTACAGCGACCGTTGGCGACCGTGGTGATCGGGGGAATCATCTCCTCGACTTTGTTGACGCTGTTTGTGCTCCCGGTGCTGTACGCGCTGTTGCATCGCAAGAAAGCGAAAACATAGCAGGCTTGAACAGGCTTCGGGCACGCCCGGAGCCTGTTTCCGCAGCGAAACCCTGGCGGGCGAAGTGCAACTGTGGGTGCGACCGTCACTCAATTCCATAATCAGGTGTGATCGACTCGATCATCACCAAGGTTGAATACATTATGATTAAATTCTTATTTGTCGCCATTGCGTCTTTTGCTAGTGCCTCGGCCTGGGCACATGGCATGTCGGCGGAAGACCAGGCCCGGATACTCAATGCGGGCTATCTGGAGTACATCCGGTTGGGCGCCACCCATATGCTGAGTGGCTATGATCATTTGCTGTTTCTGTTCGGCGTTATGTTTTTTTTGACGCGCTTTGGCGAAATCATCAAGTTCATTACCGCCTTCACCGTCGGCCATTCCATTACCCTGGTGTTCGCCACACTGTTTGGCATTACCGCCAATTACTACCTGATCGATGCGGTGATTGCGCTAACGGTCTGTTACAAAGCCTTCGACAACCTCGGCGGCTTTCAGAAGCACTTGCAAATGAAATCCCCGAACCTAACCTGGATGGTGTTTGCCTTTGGTTTGATTCACGGGTTTGGCCTGTCCACTCGGCTTCAGCAGTTGCCGCTGGGGCACGATGGCCTGGTACTCAAGATATTGTCGTTCAATGTCGGCGTCGAGTTAGGCCAGATTGTGGCCTTGAGCATTATGCTGGCCCTGCTCATGGTGTGGCGAAAAACCCCGTCATTTGGGCGCTTCAGCAAAGCCTCGAACGTGGCGATAATGCTTACCGGTGGCCTGTTGCTGCTGATGCAGCTACATGGATTCCAGCACACGCAGTATCCGGATGATTTCCCCCTCAACCGGGACGACCACCAGCATGTCCACGAGGACATGGAAGATAACAAAGCACCTCTGTCGAACTACCCGAGAAACCTTGAGCTCGGAGCCCCGTCCGCTGACCCGCAGCCCGAAGAACCCGAAGTCCATCGCCACGAGGGTGGCGAGCCACACGCGCATTAATCTTGTTAACTTTTGTGGGAATACCATTATGAAATTTTTCGCTGCCATTTTTACGCTTATTCTATTGGCCGGTTTTCAGCAGGCTTTTGCACACAGTGATCACGCTCACGAGCCGATTTCGGAAGCGTCGGCGCTTCAGCTCGCCAAAGACACGACCTTCCAGTTGGCAGACAAGGATGTCGGACTGGGCTTTGGAAAACTGCCTGAAAACTGGAAGACAACGTCAGCTACCGCTATGAAGATCCATAAGAAAGGCAGTGGTTATTTCATCATCTCGGTGGCCAATGCGACTGAGGCAAAAACACTTTACGTGCTCATATCCAGCGACGGGAAAGTTTACGATGTGAATTTTACGGGTGAGTTTGACGGTTTGGAGTAGCGACATTTATGACATGGCAATGGCTTATCACCAAATATCTGATTACCGCTGCCATCGTGGTGGTGGTGTCGGAGGTTGCAAGGCGCAGTGACAAGTTAGGCGCCCTGGTGGCGGCACTGCCTTTGGTGACCATTCTGGTGCTGATTTGGCTGCACGTAGAAAATCAGCCCCAGGAGAGAATCGCCCGGCATGCCTGGTATACCCTCTGGTATGTGCTGCCGACATTGCCGATGTTTCTAAGTTTTCCATTACTGTTAGGCCGATTAGGTTTCTGGCCAGCGCTGCTTGTCAGCTGCGCGGTTACCGCGATTTGCTTCGGCATCTTCGCGCTGCTGCTACGCCAATTTGGCATTAATTTGTGGCCTTGATATGACTGACCCCCGGATACGTCTATGCACGTTTAACCGTTTAACCATTATAACGAGGTAAGATGAATGCGGCACCATGATCACGCGCACAATCATTCAGACGACACCAGTTCCAGACGTCTTGGCCTGGTATTCTTTCTCAATGTGGGGTTTACCCTCATCGAGTTTGTTGGGGGTTTGTTGACTAACAGCACGGCCATCCTGGCCGATGCGGTGCATGACCTGGGCGATAGCCTGGCCATAGGCAGTGCCTGGTTCCTGAACCGGCAGGGACGTAAAGCGGCTACCCGGGAATTTACCTATGGCTATCGCAGGCTATCGTTGTTCGGTGCCTTGATCAACGGATTGGTCTTGGTGGGCGGGTCGCTGTGGGTGCTCAGTGAAGCGATCCCTCGTCTGGCCGACCCGGTCATGCCAGTTACCGAAGGAATGCTCGCGTTGGCCCTGTTAGGGGTTACAGTCAATGGGTTCGCCGCCTACCGTCTGAGCAAAGGGAAGTCACTGAACGAAAAAGTGCTCAATTGGCACTTACTAGAAGATGTCCTGGGCTGGGTCGCGGTGCTGATCGTCTCGATCATTTTGCAATTCGTGGACTGGCCCATCCTTGACCCATTGCTGTCCATCGGTTTTACCCTGTTTATTCTGGTAAATGTAATCCGCAACCTCTGGGCCACCGGCAAACTTTTTATCCAGGCGGTACCAGACCCGGCGCTGCATGATGAGATTCGGCGAACGCTGCTCGGCATTGAACATATAAGCGAGGTTCACCATCAACACCTCTGGTCCCTAGATGGAGAGCGCCATGTTTTAACGGTGCATTTGGTGATGAGGGATTCTTTCCCGTTGGAGCAATACCTCGCCACCAAGATAGCGGTGGCCGATGCACTTGAGCCATACCAACTGGCTCACACGACCATCGAAATTGAACTACCGGCAGAATTCTGTCGAGATTCCTCTGACCAGCGTTTATCTGCTGGCGATCATCACTAGAAGAGCGAAATCATGTTGGCTCTCTACACCCTGGGATTATTCATCCTCACAGCTGTGACCGAAATCGTCGGTTGTTACCTGCCGTATTTGTGGCTAAAAAAATCCGCTCCCGGATGGGTGTTGCTACCAGCCGCCGCAAGCCTCGCCATGTTCGCCTGGTTACTATCTTTGCATCCGTGGAAATATCTTGGTCGATTGGAGTTCCGATGTTTTAACTCACTTCCCAGAAGTCGCCTCGTTAAAAACGTCTTGGCGATGGAATCGGGCAGGATGTCAGTCTCTTGGGACCTGGCTCCTTGCATCTAAGAACAGGCTAAAAGCAAATAAAGCAGTCGATTTGCGAACAGCCCCTTCCCAAGTTGAATGGATCAAAATCAACGCTAGTGCTGCCGTAAAGTAGCAGTTGTTTGCCGCGAGAACTCAACCACCAGAGCGGGGTGGGGCGGTTTTAATAATTGGTGACCCTATATAAATGCGAATAGTCGTTACAAGCTAACAAGCGAGACGCAACAGCGGTAGAAAAAGTGGACTTGGAAGGTCTTGTGGATAAGGCAGTTGGCCGCACGCTTCTTTTAAAAGGGCTAGAAGCAGATGTGGTGGTGATCTTATACCCCGCGCAAATCTTCCCCTAAAGCTTTCTTGCTTTGATTGACCCAAGCTACAGCAGCCCTATCAAATACGTCAGTAGGGACAGAAATTGAGGTTTCTTGATCTACTGCAAGAAACACACGCTCTGGTCTTTCGTCCATTACAGGGCCTTTACGACCACATGCACTAGATCTTTCCAAGCTGCGTTCTAATAATTACCATATTTAACATAATATACATTATGCGTAGTTATTTATGCACTTACTTTAACTCAGCCACGGCGGATTCAGGCCAATGCGTTCTATCAAGAAATCGATAAACACCCTCACCTTAGCCGTTAGCACGTTGGATTTGGGATATACCAACCACAATGCGGGTTCTGCATCCATTCGATATTCTGGTAGCACCTGCACCAGGCTGCCGTCGGCCAGCTCCTTATGAACACTCCACAACGAATGTATCGCAATACCGGCACCGCAGTGCGTGGCGATTTTATAGCTGAGCCCGTCATCTATAGTTAGTCGGTGTCCAGGGCCGCGTGTATTAAACTCACCACTCTTCCCACCGGCTCCGATCAATTTGATGGTGGATGCAGATTTGAACGCTATCAATTGGTGATTCAGCAGATCATCTGGCCTAACGGGTATGCCATGGCTATCGAGGTATTCTGATGAAGCGCAAAGTATTCGTTGATCCTCTGCGAGCTTACGTGCGTGTAGATTACTTTCTGGCAAAACCGCATTGCGTAATGCCAAATCAAAGCTGCCCTGTATCAGGTCCAGCTCCATGTCGGACAGCCGCAAATCCAGGCTAATCCCCGGGTACAGTGCCAGAAAATCAGGGATTAGCGGCACAATGAACTGCTGTGCGAAGGTGCTGGGTGCGGTGAATCGCAGGTTGCCGGAAACCGTTTCGTTACCGTACCCCAGCGCCGCCAGTGCTGCGTTCTCTTGAGCCAGAATTTCGCGGGCATAGGGCAGGAAGTCTGCGCCCTCTACGGACAGTGCCACTTTGCGTGTGGTGCGCTTTAATAAATCGGCACCAACGGTCTTTTCGAGCTTTGCCAGCTTGGCGCTGGCCACCGCCGCAGGCATGCCCAGCTCGCGGCCTGCGGCACTGATATTGAGCTTTTCTGCGGCGAGAACAAAGAGCTTAATGCCTTCTGTGTCCATTGTTTATATCCATAATCCGAATACTGAAACCTAATATCACCCATTTTTTACTAGAAAATGAAATAATAAAGTGGCTCCAACGTAACAGCAAACTTCCCCAGACAGTTGGAGCAAGACATGAAAGCGATGGTTCTCAATCAATATGGCGCGACAGCCAAGTTTGAACAGGCGCAAATCGATACCCCGCAAGCCCTGCCCGGGCAAGTAATCGTCCGCGTGGCGGCTACCAGTGTTAATACCGTGGACACCATGATTCGGCAGATGGGCGCCGATTTGTTTCCCCTCTCGCCCGAGCTTCCCGCTGTTTTGGGTATGGATTTTGCCGGAACCATTGAGTCTGTCGGTGCCGGAGTCACCAGCTTTACCTCAGGTGATGAAGTCTACGGCTGCGCTGGTGGTCTGGCGGATTTACAAGGCGCTTTGGCTGAATACATTCCGGCGGATGCTCGCCTGGTTGCCCACAAGCCAAAACGCTTGTCCATGCGCGAAGCCGCCGCCCTGCCCTTGGTTGGTATAACCGCCTACGAAGGGCTGCAGCGTGCCGGCGCCAGCGCCGGGCAGACTCTGCTGGTTCATGGGGGTACCGGTGGTGTGGGTCATGTGGCTGTGCAGCTGGGTAAGCACTTCGGTGCCAAAGTGTTCACTACCGTGTCCGGCGACAAGGCGTTTGACATTGTCCGTGGCTACGGTGCAACGCCGGTGGATTACAAGAAAGCCGCCGTGGCTGATTATGTGGCTGCACACACCGACGGAGCGGGTTTTGATGTGGTATTCGATTCCGTGGGTGGCACCAATATGGCAAATAGTTTTGACGCTGCCGCGTTGAATGGCCAGGTTGTAACCACTGTTGCCATGCTGGAGCTGGATCTTAATCCGGCTCATTTCAAAGGGTTATCCATCCACGTGGTCTTTATGCTAATACCGATGCTGCATGACCACCATCGTGAAGCCCATGGGCAGATTTTGACAAAGCTAGCCACCATTGTTGATGAAGGCGCGCTCTTCCCGCTTCTTGACGAGCAACGATTCAACCTCAATGAGGTAGATCTTGCCTACGACCGTTTGACCCGTGGCCAGGCCACCGGGAAGGTCGTGGTGGAGTGCTGATTGTCCAGGGTCGTTTGTCGGAGAGGTAAATGTGGGCGGGTATGGAGCGGGTGCTCACCATGGATCGTCATCAACCCCTTGGTGCCGATCTGCACCTAGCCGTCGGAAGCTAACCGGGCAAATCTGTGATGAAAGAGCGGTAAGGCTATCTAACAATAAACGATTCGGATTTGCATCTACGCGTATAGAAACGTTAAATCCTTCTGTTCGGCTTGTTTATTCATTTCTGGGGTTACACATCTCTATGCCCGTTCTGCGCGTGTTATTGCTCTCTCTGCTTGTCCTACCGCCACTGGCTCTATCCGCCACACCTGTCACCGTGGCTAGCGTTGAAATGAAACAGCCTGTCCGCGAATTGTTGATTAATGGCACCTTGTCCGCGGACCAGACTGCTCGGCTCTCCGCGTCGGTTTCTGGGTTGGTTAGCCGTGTAAAAGCGGATATCGGCGATAGTGTTGAGGCTGGCGCTGTATTGCTGGAGCTCGATTCGGAACTAACCCGGCTCGCACTGCAGCAGGCACAAGCGATCTACCAGCAGCAGCAAGCGATGTTGAATGATGGTAACCGGCGTCTCAATGAAGCGAGTAGCCTAAAGCGGAGTATTGCGGCCAGTGAAATTCGCAGCCTTGAAGCTGAAGTCGAGGTTGCCAAGGCGTCACTCGCGGCCAGCCAGGCGGAAATTGCACGCCAGCGGGCACTGCTTAAACGCCATACATTGTCAGCCCCCTTTGCCGGGGTGATCAGTGCCAAGCTCTCGGAAGTGGGGGAATGGGTTGTGCCGGGTACGCCGGTGTTAGAGCTGGTTGGCACGCAGGCATTGCATGCGGATTTCGCGGTACCCCAGCGTTATTACAGCCAAATCGACATGCAGACACCGCTGACTATTCGCCAAGAAGATACCGGCACTCAGCGCTCTGAACAGGGCATGGCAGGGACCATCACCGCCATCGTGCCGGTTAACGACCCGACGGCACGTACCTTTACATTGCGCGCAAGCCTTGACGCAAAAGGCCTAACCCCCGGCATGTCGGTATTCGGTAATTTAGCGATTCAGTCCCCCAATGCCGAGCCGGTGGTGCCTCGCGACGCCCTGCTCCGGGATGTTCAGGGCAATGTGTCGGTGTGGCGAGTGGTAACCGAGAATGGCGAAGCCATTGCTCAGCGACGCGCCATTAAAGTACGCCCCGGTCAGTCTGATCCGGTGATTGTTCTGGATGGCCTCAGTGAGGGTGATCAGGTCGTTATTCGTGGCAATGAAGGCTTGCGCGATGGTGACCGTGTTCAGGTGACCCGCTGATGTTTGAACGGATTGTGCGTAATGGGACTTTGATGACGGTGATCGTTCTGATCATCACCCTGCTTGGCGTGCTTGCCGCCCTACGCATTCCTGTACAGATGATTCCTGATCTGGAAGTTCGCACCATTAGCGTGTTGACGCGCTGGTCCGGGGCTACGCCCCAGGATGTGGAAAAGGAAATCCTGATCGAGCAGGAAGAATACCTGCGAAACCTGCCCAACCTTCGCCGGCTGACGGCCACCGCCTACAGTGGTGAAGCCGAAATTGAGCTGGAATTTCCCTTCGGCGTGGATATTACCGATGCCTTGATTCGGGTGAATAACGCGCTCAGCCAAGTGCCGGCCTATCCAGACACCGTGGATCAACCACAGATACTGTCGTCATCTTTCTCCAGTAATTCCTTCATGTATTTCAGTGTCTATCCAGAGCCGGGCAATCCCCGCGGGCTGGATATGGATATGATGCGCGATTTCCTGGATGACGAAGTCCGGCCACGCATGGAGAGTGTGGAAGGCGTATCCATGGTGGAAATGCGCGGCGGTGCTGAACGTCAAATCCAGGTGATGCTGGACGCGCAGGCTCTAGCCCAGTTCGGCCTCACCGTGGTGGACGTGCGTGATGCGTTGCGCGAACGCAATCAGGATGTCTCCGGCGGCGAAGTGGATAGCGGCAAGCGTCGCTATCTACTTCGCACCGTGGGTCGCTTCGACAGCCTGGATGAGCTTAATGCACTCATTCTCCAGCGCCAGGGTGATTCGCTGGTGCGGCTGCAAGACGTGGCCACGGTAGCCATGGATCATTTCCCCATTCGCCAGATTTCTCGCTTTAATGGCAACCCGGTCATCATGATGGCGGTGCGCCGGGAAACCGGCTCCAACGTGATTGATATCAAGCAAGCAATGCTGGAACAGGTGGCGTTGGTGAAGAAGGAAGTGCTGAAGCCCGCCGGCATGGACATGTCGTTAATGTCTGACGATGTTCGGTATGTGGAAGCCTCCGTAGCCAATGTGTGGATCAATCTGGGTATCGGTGCCCTGTTCGCCACCCTGGTCATGTTTCTGTTCCTGCGTTCAGTTCGCATTACTGCCGTGGGCGTGATTGGCATTCCAATCTGCACCATTGCCGCCTTTCTTGGGCTGCTGCTGGCTGGCCGAACCATCAATGTGATTTCGATGGCCGGGATTGCTTTTGCCATTGGCATGACGCTGGATAACTCTATCGTGGTGCTGGAAAGCATCGAGATGGAGCGCCGCAAAGGTTTGGACCGGATTCGATCCGCAGTCAACGGCATCCAGAAGGTGTGGCCGGCAGTATTTGCCTCCACCATGACCACGGTGCTGGTTTTCCTGCCGGTCGTTTTTATTCAAGAAGAAGCCGGACAGCTGTATTCCGATATCGCCATCGCTGTTTCAGCGTCCATTCTGGTGTCCATGCTGGTCGCCATGACGGTGATTCCTACCCTCGCCGCCCGGCTGGATTTTTCCGCGGTCATGGATCACGACGGTGAACATAGCCGCTGGATGCGGGCGATCAATCGCTGGGCCTCCACGTTATCGGCCACCCGCCCCCGGCAACTGGCAACCCTGGGTATTACCCTCCTAATTGCCACGGCAATCGTGGTTTTTCTCACTCCACCAGCGGAGTATCTGCCTGAGGGTGAAGAACCGAAGACCTTTGCCAGCATGAACGCCCCTCCCGGCTACAACCTGGAAACCATGGCGGCGACTGCTGATGAAGTGGAGGCAGAGCTGTTGCCGCTGGTAGGCCAGGACCCACAAGCCTACGAACGCGGCGAGCTGAGCATGCCGCCACTGAAATACATAAACCTGAGCGTTAGCGCCGAAAACCTGCGAATTATTGCTGAGCCTATGGACCCGGACCATATGGAACCGATGATGGACGGGATTACCCAGGTTTACCGGCAATACCCGGGTATGCGCGCCTTCGCGGCGCGCGGTTCGATCATATCCAGCAATGATGGCGGCACCCGCAGCGTAACTCTAGATGTAGCGGGTAAGGATCTGGCTGAAATTTATGACGTCGCAAGAACACTCTATCGAGAAGCGGAAACGGTATTCGACAATCCTCGCATCCAATCTCAACCCGCCAGCCTGTCACTGGCGCAGCCGCTGATCGAAGTGCGGCCCATTTGGAGCCGGGCGGCGGAAGTCCGCTTCTCCACCCGTGACCTTGGCTATACCGTGGCGGCGCTCACCGATGGCGCTTTTTTGGATGAATTTTTCCTCGGTGACGACAAGATTGATATCTACGCCTACAGCGATCGCACTGGCAGCGCGCCGTTACTGGCCAACCTGCCCGGCTTGCCAGTGCACACGCCCATTGGCGCTACCGTGCCACTGTCGTCCCTGGCCGATTTGGAAGAAACCGTTGATACCAGTGTTGTTCGACGGGTGAACGGCCGGCGCACCGTGACACTGAACATTATCCCTCCTCGCGCCGTGCCGCTGGAAAGTGGCGTGGCTCAGGTGCGGAGCATGGTTCAGCAACTGCGCGATAACGGGGAAATTCCCGACACCATCAGCATCAGCCTTTCCGGTGCTAGCGACCAGCTTCAAGCCACCCAGGCAGCCCTCAGTGGTAACTACGTGGTCGCCCTACTTCTGGTGTACTTGCTGCTGGTCGGCATCTTCAAACATTGGGGCTACCCGCTACTGATCATGACCACCATTCCACTGGGGATTGCCAGTGGCCTGCTTGGCCTATGGCTGATGAATGCGGCGGGTATCAGCCAACCCTTTGATATGATCACCATGTTGGGCTTTCTGATTCTGATGGGCACCGTAGTGAATAATCCGATTCTGATTGTCCATGAAGCCACCAACAACATTCGTGGTGGGCACCCTGCCGCCCAGGCCGTTAGCGACGCGGTGGCTTCCCGGCTTCGCCCTATTGCGATGACGACTATCACCACGGTGTGCGGTCTGGCGCCTCTGGTGCTGATCCCCGGTGAAGGTACAGAGCTATATCGTGGCGTGGGGGCCATAGTGTTGTTCGGCTTACTCGGCACGGCCATTGTGACGGTTACCTTTTTGGCGTCCCTTACGGCCCTCGTTCTTGGTCTGGGCCGCAAACCCGCCATGGCGCTTTAAAAGCCAATGGCAGGAGGGAAGCGCTCGAATAAGCGGCGAGCCCGACGCCTGATACCCCGTGCCTGACGCTGAGAACGGTCACTTCAATTAACCCCGCGCAATCGGTGTTTTCCACGCAAATGCGCGATGCCCCTAACACATCCCCTCTGCTGCTTGACCTCACCCGGTAAATTATTCCCAACAAGGCGTATGTGTATTAAGGCATAAAAGGGGTGGGTCAATATGTCCTACCTGGAAGTCCCCCGCTGCTATCGCTATTACACTTAGTACGAAATAGTATGTAGATATTCCCGCACGGCATGTGTGGCTATAGATTTGCCACCTGAGGCGGGCGCCAAGGCTTGCCGATCAATACATGAGCGGTTCTCTGCACAGGTTGATCTGCATCAAAAAGCATCGCGTTTGTGCCTGTTACAGTTAACTCGCACAAAAACCGGAAGGAAACGCACATGGAAAATGCTGTCGCATCGCCGAATTACAACTACAAAGTTATTCGGCAATTCACAGTTATGTCTGTGGTTTGGGGGATTGTTGGCATGACGGTGGGCGTCTTCATCGCTGCTCAACTGGCGTGGCCGGCCCTGAACTTCAATATCCCCTGGCTGAGCTTTGGTCGTCTGCGGCCGCTGCATACCAATGCGGTCATTTTTGCCTTTGGCGGTTCCGCGCTGATGGGCACCTCCTACTATGTGGTGCAGCGCACTTGCAGCGCGGTGCTGGCGTTCCCCAAATTGGCTGCCTTCAGCTTTTGGGGCTGGCAGGTGGTCATCGTAGCCGCCGCCATTACGCTGCCCATGGGCTTTACGTCCACCAAAGAGTACGCCGAACTTGAATGGCCCATCGACATTCTGATCACTCTGGTATGGCTGGCGTATGCGCTTGTATTCTTTGCCACTATTGCCAAGCGCCGCACCTCCCACATCTATGTTGCCAACTGGTTCTACGGCGCTTTTATTATCGCCATTGCACTGCTGCATGTGGTCAACAATTTAGCGGTACCGGTGTCGCTGATGAAGTCGTACTCGGCCTATAGCGGTACCATCGATGCCATGGTGCAATGGTGGTACGGCCATAACGCCGTTGGCTTTTTCCTGACCGCCGGCTTCCTGGGCATGATGTACTACTACGTCCCGGTTCAGGCGCAACGGCCGGTGTACTCCTACCGCCTTTCCATCGTGCACTTCTGGGCCCTGATAGCCGTTTACATGTGGGCCGGCCCGCACCATCTGCACTACTCCTCTCTGCCTGACTGGGCCCAGTCCTTGGGCATGGTGTTCTCCATTGTGCTGTTGGCACCCAGCTGGGGCGGCATGATCAACGGCATGATGACGCTCTCCGGGGCCTGGCATAAGCTGCGCACCGATCCGATCATCCGCTTCATGATCGTGGCCCTGTCCTTCTACGGCATGAGTACCTTCGAAGGCCCGATGATGGCTATCAAGACCGTGAATGCACTCAGCCATAACACCGACTGGACCATCGGCCACGTGCACGCCGGCGCTTTGGGCTGGGTTGCCATGATCACCATTGGTGCCACCTATGTGATGGTGCCCCGCCTGTTTGATCGCAAGCAAATGTATTCCATCTCCTGGATCAATACACACTTCTGGCTTAGCACCATCGGCACGGTTCTCTATATTGCCTCCATGTGGGTATCCGGCATCATGCAAGGGCTTATGTGGCGCGCAGTGAACACCGACGGCACCCTCACCTACAATTTCGTTCAGGAAATGGTTGAGCGGCATCCTTTCTACATTATTCGTTTGCTGGGCGGAATTATCTTCCTCAGTGGCATGATCTTGATGGCCCTCAATGTCTATAAAACTATCCGTGCAGAGAACGATTGCCACGGTGATGACAACGTGCAACAGGCGGCCTAAGGAGAACGACATGTCTAACGCTCATGAAGTAGTAGAAAAGAATGTCGGCCTCATGATTGTGCTGACGCTGATTGCTGTCAGTTTTGGTGGCTTGGCTGAAATCGTACCGCTGTTCTGGCAAAAGGCGACCACTGAACCGCTGGACACTCTGGAGCCCTACACTGCCCTCGAAATGGAAGGCCGGGATATTTATATCCGTGAAGGTTGCCATGTGTGCCACACCCAGATGGTGCGGCCATTGCGCGCAGAAACCGAACGCTTTGGTGCCTATTCTGTTGCCGGTGAAGACGTGTGGGAGCACCCATTCTTGTGGGGGTCCAAACGTACCGGGCCCGATCTGGCCCGTGTGGGGCTGCGCCCAATCACTGAGCAGTGGCACCGTGAGCACCTGCGCGACCCCCGCCAGGTGGTGCCGGAATCCAATATGCCGGCTTACCCCTGGTTGCAGGAAACACCGGTGGATTGGGATCTGACCGAGCGCAAACTGAACGTTTTCAAGAACGCTTTCGGGGTTCCCTACACAGATGAAGATATCGCCGAACAGGTAAGCAAGATCAACGGTGAGTGGGCCAATGCCACAGAGGAAGATGCGCTGGTGGCGTATCTGCTGTCATTGGGCCAGGAACGCAAGGAGGCTGTGCAATGAGCTATCACGCCCTGTTTACCCTGGTGTTCTTTCTGGCCTTTGTTGCCATGACCGCTTGGGTGTATCGCCCTAGCCGTAAAAAAGACTATGAGAATCTCGGCTATATCGCGCTGGATGCCGACGAGCGCACGCCGGCAAGTCAGCACAAGGGGGATGAACAATGAGTGATTTCTGGAGTTGGTTCATTATCGTCATTGTTGTCATCAACCTGCTAGGCTGCGCTGGCCTACTGCTATGGAACAACCAGATTTCCGCCGAAGAAGCGGCCAAGGAAACCACTGGCCACAGCTTCGACGGCATTCAGGAGCGCAATGCACCTCTGCCCCGATGGTGGCTGTTTCTTTTCATTGGCACGCTAATCTTCTCGGCAGTCTATCTGGTGCTGTACCCGGGTTTCGGTAAGTTCGACGGCATTCTGGGCTGGACCAGCGATAACCAGTACCAAAAGGAAGTGGCCGTGATGGAGAAAAGCACAGGACCGCTGTTCAAACAATATGCCCAAATGCCTATTGAGGAGCTGGTGCAATACCCGGAGGCTCTTGCGGTTGGTGGCCGCCTGTTCGCCAATAATTGCGCCATCTGTCATGGCTCGGATGCCCGCGGTGCCAAGGGCTACCCGAATTTAGCCGACAACGATTGGCTCTATGGTGGTGAACCAGCCCAAATCGTGACCAGTATTACTGAAGGACGCAAGGCAGCCATGCCGCCGATGGCTGCGGCCATTGGTAATACCGACGAAGCGGTGCGCGATATGGCCTTGTATGTGCAAAGTCTGAGCCGCCCAAGTCTGGCCAAAGATAGTCAGAAAGCGGCCGCGATAGAGCGAGCCAAACCCAAATTCGCCATGTGTGCAGCCTGCCATGGGCAGGATGCCAAGGGGAATATCATGATGGGTGCGCCCAACCTGACAGATACCACTTGGCTATACGGCCCCCGTGTTGAGGATATCGAGTACACCATTCGCCATGGTCGCTCAGGAGACATGCCCGCCCATGAAAATCTGCTCAGCGAGGAGCGGATACACGTAATCGCAGCCTATGTGTACAGCCTTTCTCAGAACACTGAGAGCGTGCAATAACCACCAGGTTTCGACCGGAGCAGGAAATAGAGTGCCGTCAGCGGATTGCCGTTGGCGCGCCTCCCCTGACGGCCACTCATTATCAGGGAGTGGACGATCAAAGGGTGGGAGCAAATGGGTGTTAGCGGAGAGCCGTGATGTCGGACCCCAAGAGAATCAAGGTCACTGATGCCACTGATGGCGGCAGCGTAAGCCTGTACAGTAAACGTGAGCGTATTCAGGTCAAGTCTGTATCTGGTCGGTTCCAGTTTATCCGTGATGTCACCATTCTAGCGACCATGGGCTTGTATATGATTTTGCCTTGGGTTCGTTGGGAGGGTCAGCAGGCCGTCTTATTTGACTTGCCAGGGCGCCAATTCCGGATCTTTGGCGCCAGCTTTTGGCCGCAGGATTTCCTGTTGTTGTCTTGGGTTCTTATTCTCGCCGCGTTCGCCCTGTTCTTCGTAACGGTCCTGGCCGGTCGTGTCTATTGTGGCTATGTCTGCCCGCAGACCACCTGGACCCGTTTCTTCCAATGGATTGAATTCTGGTGTGAAGGCGACCGTCACAGCCGTATCAAGATGGACAAGGCGCCCTGGACAATCACCAAAATCATGCGACGGGGCAGTAAACACGTTCTCTGGCTTGCCCTTGCCCTGCTTACCGGCATCACCTTTGTGGGGTACTTCTCCCCTATTATCGACCTGACCACACGGCTGTTGAGTTTCAGCTGGGGTAGCTGGGAATTGTTCTGGGTCGGCTTCTTTACCGTGGCCACCTATGGAAACGCCGGCTTTATGCGCGAACAAGTCTGCTTGTACATGTGCCCCTATGCCCGTTTCCAGAGCGTTATGTTCGACCGCGATACGCTAATCGTCTCCTATGATGAAAAGCGCGGCGAACCTCGAGGGCGAGGCGCCAAGAAACGCCAACAGGATTTGGTAGAAGAAAAAGGCGACTGTATTGATTGCGGCATGTGCGTACAGGTCTGCCCCACCGGCATCGATATCCGTGAAGGCCTGCAATATGAATGTATTACCTGTGCTGCCTGCGTGGATGCCTGTGACGATGTGATGGAACACATCGGTAAACCGCCGGGGCTGATTCGTTACACCACCGAAAATGCGCTTGAAGGGTTCAAAACACGAATACTTCGCCCTCGGCTTATCGGCTATGGCCTTATTCTGGTCGTTATGGGGGCGCTGTTCGTAGGGACTTTATATAGCCGTGTGCCGCTGCAAGTGGATGTGATTCGTGACCGCAATCAGCTCTACAGGACCGCCAGTAGCGGTGAAATAGAGAATATATACCGCTTGGAAATTCAGAACAAAAGCCAGAGCACCCATCACTATCGATTGACGATGAAAGGCCCAGAGGGCCTGAAAATGAACAACCGCACTCAATTCACACTTGAAGGCAGTAAAACACTATCTTTGCCGGTGACCGTGAGTTACGACCCTTACGTCGATGAAATGGAATCATCGCCTATCTGGTTTATCGTTACCGCCGTCGACGATCCCGATTTGGAGAAGCGCCATGAATCCCGATTCATTGCCCCAAGGCGATGAACTCCCTTGGTACCGCTACCCGTTTTTGTGGCTAGCGATTCTGTTGCCTGCCACCTCTGTGGTAGGTGGCCTTACCTTGCTCTATATCGCCATCGTTAATGCGGATACACCAGTGGTCGATGAATGGTACAAGGAAGGTCGCGGCATCAACCGTTCCGTTGAGCAAGAGCGCCTCGCCGCCCGGCTGGGCGTTCGCCTTGAATTGGCGCAAGTAGGCGCGGGAGTGCAGGCGCGCCTCACCAGCGAGGCAGCTATCCCCATGCCTGATACCTTGAGTGTTTCACTGCGCCACCCCACCCTTGCGGACCGGGATGTGACTCTGCAACTCAAGCATCTCGAAGGCCCCCTTTACCGTGGTGACGGCACCCTGCCCCAGGACGGGCGGCGCAAAGCGACCGTCACCGCCGCCGGCGATCATTGGCGCCTGTATCAGACTGTCATGGCTCAAGGCGATAACGTGGTACTGGGGGAAAAACAGACACCATGACATCGGCTTGCTGGCATTGTGGTAACCCGGCTCCAGCTGGCGCGTTTTCGGCGCACACCCCGGACGGCAGTCGCGATGCCTGCTGTCCGGGGTGCGCTGCCGCTATTGAAACCATTTACGGGCTGGGTCTGGATGACTATTACCAGATGCGCCAAGATTCTGGCCCGCAACCAAATGACCAGCGACAGACACTGGATTGCGCCTTGTTTGATGTGCCAGAGCTGGTTGCCCCTCACCTTTGCGATACGACCGAAGGCCAGCGCCTCAAACTACAGCTTGGTGGGCTCACTTGCGCCGCCTGTAGCTGGCTGATTGAAAAAACTGTCAACCAGCAACCCGGTGTGCTTCGTGCCAGCGTTAATCTGGCAGGCATGACCCTCACCGTGGACTACCAAGGGCTCGCAGCGCCTCGCCAAACCGCGCAGCGCATCCAGAAACTGGGTTATACCGCCAGTCTCCCTGGTGATCCTCGCGCCCGCGCCGATGAGCAACGAGAGCACAAGCGGCTGCTGGGGCGACTTGCCCTTGCTGGCCTTGGCGCCATGCAAGCGATGATGTATTCCACCGCGCTCTATATCGGTGTGTTCGACGGCAAGGACGCGCTCTACGAGTGGGTGTTTCGATTGGCTAGTTTTGCGGTAGCCACCCCCGTGGTGTTCTATTCCGGCTGGCCATTTTTTCAAGGCGCCTGGCGTGGACTCAAGCAGGCACGGTTGACCATGGATGCTCCGATTGCGCTAGCGCTGTTGCTGGCCTGGGCGGGCAGCTTGGTAATGATGGCCACGGACGGGCGGCACGTGTATTTCGATTCTGCTGCCATGTTCGTGTTTTTCTTGCTGTCCAGCCGCTGGCTGGAACAGCGTCAGCGCATGACGATCCAGCAAGCCTATCGCCGGCTTAGCGACACCCTGCCCCAGGCCGTTCGCCGGCTCGATTCCCAGCAAGCGACAGAGTGGATCAGTGCTCGCCAAGTGGCCCAAGGCGACCGTCTGCAACTAATACAGGGTGACATCATTCCTGTGGACGGCACACTAATCGACGGGCGCGGTGCTTTCGATGAATCCGTACTCAATGGTGAGCCCCTGCCGGTGGAGCGCAACATTAACGATCCTGTGCATGCGGGCAGCCGTCTGGTAGAAGGTAATATCGTGCTGGAAGCGACAGGAAGCGCCTCCGCCAGTCTGGTGGCGAAAATCGCCGAACAAGTGGAGCGCGCCCAACACGAACGTGTTGAAGTAGTAAGGGACTGGCAGCGTATTGCACCATTATTTACTGGCGGCATTCTGTTGCTTGCGGCGGCAACCTTCCTGTGGCACTGGTCCGCCGGCGCAGCCCTGGCGTTCGAACACACACTCGCGGTGCTGGTAGTGACCTGCCCCTGTGCCCTTGCTCTTGCCGTTCCGTTAACCTTGTCTTCTACATTAGGCACGGCGCTACGTGAAGGCATTCTGGTGGCCTCCCCCCGCCAACTGCTGCGAGTAACGGATGTTCGGGGGGTACTGTTTGATAAAACCGGCACCCTCACTGCAGGCCAGTTTTGTATTGTCGATACTCAGGTAATAAACCGTGCCGCAGAGCTTGATCAGCTGCTGACGATCGTCGCCGCCCTTGAGTGGAATAACCCTCACCCGCTGGCCAAGCCCTTTCAGCAATACCCTCGCGCAACAGGCATGACAGACTTGCATGCGGCCCATACCGGCGTTACTGGTCTCCTCAACAAACAGAAATGGAGGATTACCGGTGCGCCAGATAGGGCTAAGCCCGAAACGACCTGCCTGCAGCTACTCTGCGATGATGAAATACAGCTTTATGTATGGCTTCAGGATCCAGTTCGGCCGGAAGCATCGGCGGTTATCCAGACCCTGAAGACCAAAGGCAGCACCCCTCGCTTGGCCAGCGGCGACAACGACCGCGCCGTGAAAGCTGTGGCTGATAAGCTGGGAATTGGGGAATGGCGTGCACAGCAGCGTCCTGCGCAAAAAGCCGCATGGCTGAAAAAGCTGGAGCGTAGCGCGCCACAAATGATGGTCGGGGACGGCATCAACGATGCCCAGGCAATGGTGGAGGCATCGGTTTCCGTGGCAACGGGAAATGCCACCAGCCTGGCGCAACGAGCCGCCGGCATGTTTCTGCTTCACGATTCGCTTGAGGCGATCCCCGCTCTGCCGCACCTTTCCCGATTGTGCCAGCGGACCATTCGCCAGAATTTGGCTTGGGCTTTGCTCTACAATGTGCTTGCCGTTCCTTTTGCAGTCAGCGGTTTACTACCGCCCTGGGCCGCCGCTCTGGGCATGTCAGCCAGCTCGCTACTGGTCACTTTTAACGCCACCCGGGTGACTCGATGGAAATTGTCCTCCTGTTAATACCGCTGGCTCTGCTGTTTCTTGGTGGCGCTATTGCGGCCCTGTTCTGGGCGCTCCGTAAAGACCAGTTTGACGACCTGGATAACGCCGCCTGGCGGGTTGTATTCGACGATAGAGAGCAACGCAACCCCCACAACCATTCTCCAGCGAAAGCAGAACCAAAACGGGAAACGAAAATGAACGGCACCACTGCCGCCACATTTGAAGCAGAGTCCAGTGATGACCATTGATACGCTCATTCCCCTTATCGCCAGCGCCGCCCTTATTGCCAGCGCCGGGTCTGTGCACTGTATCGGCATGTGCGGAGGTATCAGCAGTGCGCTGACTTTTTCCATACCAGAATCACGTCGTCAAGGTGTGGCGCTCTGGGGGTGGCAGGTGCTGTTTGGCTTTGGCCGCGTGACTACCTACTGTGTGCTGGGTGCATTGGCAGGCGCACTGGGGGGGCTGTTTCTGGGCCGGCTTCCCGGTCCATCTATGTCGGTGGGGCTGATATTATCTGGCGTGCTAATGCTTTTTTTAAGCGCTTACTTGCTTGGCAAAGGCGCGTTGTTGCAGCGTATTGAAAAAATCGGCCAGCGCCTGTGGCGTGGCTTGCAGCCCATTACTCGCAAGCTCATGCCCATAGATCACCCAGTAAAAGCACTCATGTTGGGGTCCTTATGGGGGTTTTTACCTTGCGGCCTTATCTACACGGCCTTGGCACTTGCGGCCACGGGGGGAACAGCTGTTGCAGGTGCCTTGGTGATGCTCTGTTTTGGTGTTATTACCGTAGTGCCTGTTGCTGTCACCGGTGTTCTTGCCTCCCAACTACAGCGTTTTCGTCAAGGTGCCTGGCCGATAATTGCCAGTGTTCTGACTTTCTGCCTCGCTTTGGTCTTTTTCTGGCAGGCCTGGCTCATGGCCCAGCATGGACATAGCGGACATTCCATGCCCCCTCCAGGCACAGAAGCAGGCACTTCAGAGCATCATCACGGCCATCATTTGCACCCTTGATCTGAATCAAGCTCTGCATCCGCAACAAGAGGATAATCACCGCCAAGACAAGCTTATGTGACCACAGGAGCCGCCCATGGTTAGCTGGGACAAAGCACTGATTCGTGAGCATGGCGGACCCGGCCCACGCTACACCTCCTACCCTCCCGCCCCGAGTTTTCATTCGGGCATTGGCGAGGAGAACTTCTGGCAAGCTCTGAGCGAGGGCAACGCGGCGCGTCGTCCCCTGTCGCTGTACATCCACATCCCTTTCTGTGACAGCGTTTGCTACTACTGCGCGTGCAATCGCATCATTACGGCCAACAAGGCGCGCTCGACGGACTATCTGCGGTTACTGAAACAGGAAATTCACTACAAAGCTGCCCATGTGGATACCCGCCGCCCCGTCACCCAAATGCACTGGGGGGGTGGCACCCCCACCTTTTTGGACGATGGCCAGCTGACCGAGCTGGTGTATGACTTGGCGCGTCACTTCAACCTTCGCGATGATGAGCGCAGCGACTACGCCATCGAAATTGACCCGCGCACAGTGAATCAATCCCGCTTGGGCTTGCTGAGAGGCCTAGGCTTCAACCGTGTCAGTTTAGGTGTACAGGATCTAGACCCTCGTGTGCAAAAAGCGGTCAATCGCGTGCAATCCTATGAACTGATCCGCGACACCATGGACTGGAGCCGGGATTTCGGTTTCCGCTCTATTAATACCGACTTAATTTACGGGCTCCCTCGGCAATCGGAGTCCAGCTTGGCGCGCACTCTTGAGCAACTGCTAACCCTGCGTCCGGACCGCATCTCTCTGTATAACTATGCCCACCTGCCTGGGCGTTTCAAAATCCAGCGTCAGATTCAGGAGCACGCACTACCGGATCCGGACGAGAAACTGAATATGTTGACCCGAGCCGGCAAAATGCTTAATGAGCAAGGCTATCGGTATATTGGCATGGACCATTTCGCGCTGGAAAATGACAGCCTATCCATTGCTCAGGAAAATGGCCTGTTACATCGTAATTTTCAGGGCTACACCCTCCATGGAGATGCAGATCTACTGGGCTTGGGCGTCAGCGCCATCAGCCAGATCGGCAACCTCTACGCCCAGAACCACAAAGCGTTGGAGGATTGGCAAACGAGCCTTAAACACCGCATTTTGCCCATTGAAAAGGGCTTTATACTCAATCGCGACGACCAGATTCGCCGTGCGCTGATCATTCAATTGCTTTGTGACCTATCCGTAGACATGGCCCAGTTCGGCGACACATGGGGTATCAATTTTGCGGATTATTTTGTCGATGCTCTGACAGAGTGGGTAACGTTTGAAGCTCAAGGGCTGGTAACCGTTAAGAATGACCGATTGTATATTAGCGAAAGTGGGCGTCTGGTGAGCCGCGCACTGGTAATGCCTTTTGATCGTTACACCCACAGGGAGCACACAACTCGATTTAGCCGGATTATTTGACCTTTATTCTACTATTTTCACCCTATACTCTAAGGGTGACGCTTTGCGCAGCGATTAACCGGAGTCAGACCGTGTCCCATCAAGTTTCCTGCAACGACTGCAGTCTCAGCCCAATTTGCCTGCCCTTGGCAGTGGCGCCAGCACAGCTCGACCAGTTGGATCGGATCATCCACCGCGGGCGGCCACTAAAACGAAGCGAACACCTTTTTCGCGCCACTGACGGGTTCGCCTCCGTTTACGCCGTGCGTTCTGGCGCCCTGAAGACCTATGTGGTCAGCGATGATGGCGAAGAACAAGTCACGGGGTTTTATCTGCCCGGCGAAGTGTTAGGCATGGACGGCATCAGTACTGCCCACCATGTCTCCAATGCGAAAGCGTTGGAAACTTCCACGGTTTGCGAGATTCCCTTTTCGCAACTGGAGAGGCTCTCACAACAGATCCCGTCTTTGCAGCATCACTTTTTCCGTTTGATGAGCAATGAAATTCGCTCGGACCGAGAGCTGCATATGCTGTTGGGCAAGAAAAACGCCGACGACCGCGTGGCCTCTCTGTTGCTCTCGTTATCCGCACGTCATCAACGTCGGGGGCTCAGCGACAATATCTTTCGTCTACCCATGTCTCGCTATGATATCGCCAATTATCTGGGTATGGCTGTGGAAACCGTCAGTCGTATTTTTACTCGCTTTCAGCAGCAACAATGGTTGCGAGTAGATGGCCGAGAAATTGAGATTCTTGATCGTGGCAGCTTATGTGGCCAAAACCACGACCCCGCCTTGGAGCTTGCACTGTGACAGCCCCCATCATCGCCATTCTTGACCGTGACTTAAAAGCAGACCAGCCCGCATTGTTAAAAGCACAGCACTTGGCGGCTGCCTCTCAGGCATCGCTCCAGATTGTCGTCAACGCCTACTCTTCAGCCATGCTCAGAGCAGTGGGCCTGGATACTGAACGCCAGGATGCCGCCAAAAAGCAGATTCGTAACGCGTGGCACAACCGTATCTCCGAATTGCTTGGACAGGATAAAGGCGAGATTGATGTGCTGTGGGAAAAGGACAGCATGGAGGGATTGCGCAAGGTCATCTTGTCGCAAAAACCATCGCTGGTCGTTGTTCATACTAGCGATGACAGCGCCTTGCGCCGCCATTTGTTCACCCCCCGTGACTGGCAATTGATTCGCAAGGCGCCTTGTCCGGTGCTCTGTGTACACAGCCGCCAATGGAATAAACCGCCCCGAGTTTTGGCCGCCCTGGATCCCGGCACCGGCGAGGCCTCGGACGACAAGCTGTCTATTCATGTTCTTGAGTGCGCTCGTCGATATTCCGCCCTTCTCGGTGCGGACCTCACCGCTTGCCATGTGCTCGACGAAATGGATGAGGGCTTAATCATGGTGGCCGGTGAAGCCATTCCTGATTACACCGCCAGCATGGAAAAAGTGCGCGACTTCCATCGGGATAACTTTTTTCAGTTTGGCGCTACCCAGGGCCTGGATAAGCAGCAGATGCATACTCTCAATGGTCCCGTCGCGCCAACCCTATCCCGCCACTGTGAGCAAGATAATGTGGATTTACTGGTGCTGGGAACAGTACATCGGAATTTGCCCGAAAGGTTGTTGCTTGGCTCAACAGCTGAGTCGGTGATCACCAAGGCAAATGCAGATGTTTTGGTGGTAAAACCAGGTGGTTTCCAGTCCCCCTGGATTGATTAACAGTAGCGAATCAAGAGAGGCTAAATTATGTCTGACAAGAAGGATTTCACTGCGCGTGCTCGCCAGCAACTTGAGGATTGGGATTACCAGCTCGATCGCCTGACAGCACGACTGAATGATTTACGTGATGAGTGGCGCGAAGATGCCAAAGAAAAAATTGCTGAAATACAACATCGCCGCAAAGAGTTTGAAGACAAGCTGGAACGGCTTGAGTCCCAAAGCGATGATGCTTGGGATGATATCAAGACAGGAATAGAGCTTGCCTGGGATGGACTTAAAACCGGATTCCTTGCCGCCAAAAGCGAATTTGAGGATAACAAGAAAAATTGACATTGCTCGGTGCCGCAAGCTTCCTCTGCGGCACCGCCCTGTGCCCCTACCCCTGTTCCGGCCGACGAAATACAGGCTTTAATGCAGTGGATTGCGCCTCACTGTAACAATAACCAGCCACATCAAACTGCGTTAATTTTGCCGGGTCTTTTAGGCCTTTCTTGATAATCCAGGCAGCCATTAAGCCCCGCGCCTTCTTGGCGTAAAAACTGATAACCTTATAGTTACCGTTTTTTTCGTCTTGGAATACCGGCTCGATGATTGTGCCGGCAACGGCTTTCTTTTTCACCGCTTTAAAGTACTCGTTGGACGCCAAGTTCACCAAGACATCGGTTTTGGCGGCTTTCATATCCTTGTTCAGCAGTTCGGTAATGGTGTCCCCCCAAAAGGCATAGAGGTCCTTGCCGCGCTCATTATCGAGCTTTGTGCCCATTTCCAGACGATAGGGTTGCATCAGGTCCAACGGCCGAAGTACACCGTAAAGTCCAGACAACATTCGAAAACGCCGCTGCGCATCACTAAGCTGCGTGTCGGTGAACGACTCGATGTCCAAACCTGTGTACACATCACCCTTGAATGCGAACGCCGCGGGACGGGCATTGCTCTTGTTGAACGGTCTGGCCCACAAGGAAAAGCGTTCCGCGTTAAGATGGGCAATCTTATCGCTGACACTCATCAGGCTACTGATTTGCGCAGGGGAAAGCTGACGTGCACGGTTAATTAACGCCTCACTATCATCAAGCAAGCGAGGTTGTGTGGCTTTCAATGCCGGTAATTCGCTCTCGTAATCCAGCGTTTTGGCCGGTGAGACAACAATCAGCATGCCCTTCTCCTTTACATATGCATGCCGGGATTATATGAATCAGAGAAGGTCAGGTCTGCATCTATGGAGGATTAATGCGCCTATTGCTTATATTAACGGTAGTTATCGCGGTCTCAGCTCTGCTATGGGGGAGCTGGCAATGGGGCCGTCGGCCATTTTTGCTTGTTGCCAGCCTGGTATTGGCCGGCTTGGTCGTGCTCACTGTTGGCGTCTGGCAGGGCGGCAAGAATGACCAAGTTCATATGGCGCCGCAGGGCATCACGCTAGCGCTCACGGAAATTCGCAATTCGGAGTCTGGCGTCCGGCTCAGCGGCACCGTTCTCAATGAAGGAAAGCAGGATGTTGCAGCCCTGACATTACAAGCTCAGGCACTGCATTGTTCTGGCCCAGCAGACTGTGCGGTAATTTATCAGCAGCCCATAACACTGCAGATGTATCTCCCCAGCGGAAATGAATACCAATTTGCTGTCGTCAGCCGCCACCCTGAAGAAAACACCCCGGTAGATCGTTGGCAACTGCGAGTAGTGGATAAGCTGGCCTATCCGGAGCCGGATTGACCGATTAGCCAACGTACCAAGGCGGTACTGGCATGATTCGGTCTGAGTCGTCACAATGCGGCTTCCAAAACTCCAGGAGTCATTATGGCATCACTGATTCCCGGCCAGCTCACGCCCATTGGCGACAACGCCTGGCGGGTACTGGCGCGCAACCCGGGCATGATGACCGGGCCAGGCACCAACAGTTATTTGTTTGGCAGGGACAGCCTTACCGTTATTGACCCCGGTCCGGAGGACCAGGAGCACTTGCAGGCGCTACTGCAGGCTGCTCGTGCTCTGAACAAACCGATTACCCAGGTAATTGTGACCCATACACACCGTGATCATTCTCCCGGCGCACTGGCACTGGTAGCGGCTACCGGGGCAAGCTGCCTTGGCCCTTCCGTGCCCGATGACGGCCTCCAGGACGAAAGTTGGGCTGCAGATACCTTGTTGGCTGAAAGCGACACGGTAGACTGCGGCGGCGTTACGCTTACGGCCATTGAGACACCCGGGCATGTGGGCAACCACCTCTGCTATCTTAGCGAGCAAGGCCTGCTGTTCACGGGGGACCACCTTATCCAGGGCTCCACCGTGGTCATTGCCCCCCCGTCTGGATCCATGCAGGCGTATTTTGCTTCGCTAAGAAAATTGCAGAACCGCGGTATTAAGCTTATGGCTCCGGGCCATGGCGATGTGATCAACAATCCGGAAGAAACGCTTGCCCATACCCTCGCCCATCGTCAGAAGCGCGAAGACAAGGTCATCGGCAAACTTGCCAGCTCGCCCTCTCCATTGCCCGAGCTGGTCAAAGAAGTATATGAGGACGTGCCGGCATTCCTCCACGGCGTTGCCCAGTTCTCTCTGCACGCGCACCTGATAAAGCTGGCCGAAGAGAACAAGGCAACAGAATCAGCCGGGGGCTGGTCAATCCTGCCGTAGAGTCGTTGGCGGAGCGATAAAAAGCAGCATCAAAACTGACGCCCACCGCCAACCCCCTGAGCTCCCTGAGTGAAAAAGCGTTTTATCTCTGTGAGCCGCTATGTGAGCTATGTGAGTTCTGGGGTAAAAACACCTGGAGAGGTGTCATCGCGCTGCGAGCGACGCTCCTACAACCAGCCTTTGCGCTTGAAATACCAATACGGCGCCATGCCGGACAACCCCATCAGAGCGATGGCCATGGGGTAGCCAAAGCGGAAAGCCAGCTCCGGCATGATGTCAAAGTTCATACCGTAAATGCTGGCAATCATGGTCGGTGGTAGAAACACCACCGCCGCAATGGAAAAGATCTTGATGATCTGGTTTTGCTGAATGTTAATAAAGCCTTGGGCGGCATCCATCAAAAAGTTAATTTTGTCGAACAGGAAAGTGGTATGCGACATCAAGGTATCCAAATCGTGCTGGATTTCCGCACAGGTGCGTCGGCGGACCTTATCTGAGCGTACATAGCGCTGAATAAACGAGATGGAGCGCTGGGTATCCATTAGGCACAAGCGAATTTTGCCGTTGGTATCTTCCAGCTGGGCCAAGCGCTCGATATCCTCTTCCAGCTCACCGTTTTCTTCTTCTAGTACACTGTAGCCAACTTTTTCCAGATCCCGGTGCACGTCTTCCAGCGCGTCCGCCAGATTTTCCACTTTCTGATCCAGAATGCTCAGCAGAATATCCATGGGTTGAGATGCCCGAACCCAACCACGACGCACCCGCAGGCGCAACAGTCGAAAATCCGGTAGCCGGGAATCGCGAAATGAGAGCAGCCGGCCCTCCTGGACCACAAAGGCCACTGTCGAAGTGCGCGCCCGGCCCTCAGACTGAAACAAAAACAATGAATGTACATGAAGGCCATGTTCATCACTGAAAAAACGGGCGGAGGCTTCGATTTCCTCCATATCCTCAGAATCCGGTAACTCAGCCTGAAGAAATTGCTGCACCAGATTGCGCTCTGCCTCTTCGGCATCCACGAGATCAATCCAGCTGCCCTCCTCGGCTAGGGCCGGCATGAGGGTGTCCACCTCCTTTTCCCGAAGCACACCATTTTCGATACGAAAAATATGCAGCATTATGTTTCCCTGATCATCCTTGCCGGCATTACGCCGGTTACGTTTTGGTAGAGCTATTATGCGCCCACCATCGACAGAATCACCGCTCCATCTACTTCACAATCGCGCCAGCGAAATCACTCTGGCCGGCGGCACAACACTGCATTGCTGGTCAGGAGTGATGGGGCAATCGCACGCTGACCACGCATTAAATACATTAAGCCAAGCGCTGGACTGGCGACAACCCAACATTACGGTCTATGGACGGCAACACCTCGTGCCACGCCTCACTGCCTGGCACGGTGATGCGGGCTTGCACTACCGCTATTCCGGCCATACTCATATCGCCAAAGGGTGGCTCGCTGCACTATTGCCCATCAAGACAGCGATAGAAAAGCTGACCGACAAAACCTTTAATAGCGTGCTGGCCAATCTCTATCGTGATGGCGACGATTGCATGGGCTACCACAGTGATAACGAGCCGGAACTGGGCAGCACCCCTTGGGTGGCCTCTTACAGTCTTGGAGCCATGCGGGAGCTGACCTTCCGTCCCAAGAACCCGGCTAGGCGACGACAATGCCTCAGCCTACCGTTACATCATGACGATCTGTTGTTGATGTCACCGCAGGTTCAGGCCGGTTTCGAGCACGCCCTGCCCCGCCGGCGAAACTGCTCTGGTTTGCGTATCAATCTGACTTTCCGGTTTATTGTTGATTGAAGGGGAAAAACGCTGCCTCAGGCAAAAAACAGGTAACTCAAAAAAATCGCGCTAACCAGGCCGGCAGCATCCGCCGCAAGCCCACACCACAACGCATAGCGGAAATCGCGAATACCCACGCTGCCGAAGTACACCGTCAGCACGTAGAAGGTGGTTTCCGTAGAGCCCTGCATGACCGCGGCCATGCGCCCCGCCAGTGAATCCACCCCATGGGTCTGCATCACATCCACCATAGCCGCCCTGGCCCCGGAACCGCTCAAGGGTTTGAGCAAGGCCACCGGCAGCGCATCCACAAACCGGGTGTCCAACCCAAGCGCTCCGACCCCCATACGAATACCGTCAAGACATAGCCCCAGTACTCCTCCTGCTCGCAGCATGGCAATAGCGGCAAGCATGGCGACCAGATAGGGGATGATTCTCACCGCTAAAGTGAAGCCCTCCTTGGCGCCTTCCACAAAAGCATCATAGCTATCCACGCCTGAGCGCCAGGCGGCAATAAAGAACACACTCAAAACCAACAGCAGGATGCCGTTACCCAGTAAGCTGGCAAAGGTGTTGGCCACCTCTGTGGGAGCCAGCAGTACGATAGCGCCCAGCATACCCAAAACCGCCAACCAGATGCCCACCACCCCCAATAACAATGGGCTGGCCAACGGCAGCTTTTGCACCCTGGCGGTCACAATCACGCCCACCAGGGTGGAAATCGTTGTGGCCATTAGCAGTGGGAGATACACCAGTGCGGGGTCGGCTGCGCCTTGCTGAGCACGGAAAAGCAATACCGTGACCGGCACCAGCGTTACCGAGGAGGTGTTGAGCACCAGGAACATGATCTGGCTGTTGGTGGCGCTGCGTGGGCTGGGATTGCTCTCCTGTAGGGCCTCCATGGCTTTAAGGCCCAGCGGCGTGGCCGCATTATCCAGTCCCAGCATATTGGCTGCCAGATTCATCGAAACCGGGGCGGCGGCACTGGGAGTACGAGCTATGCCCGGCATCAATCGAGCCATTACCGGGGTTACCCAGGCAGAGATGCGATCGGCAAGCCGGCTGACCTCTGCCAGGCGAAAAAGTCCGCTCCACAATGCCAATACACCGATCAGCCCCAGGCTCACTTTTACCGCCAGATCTGCCGATTCCCACAGGGCATTGATAAGGCGGCCCGGCGCCTCCATGTCTCCGGCTATAAGCTGAACCACAGCTCCGGCGATACCCGCAAGGAAAAACAGGCTGAACAGTCTGTGCAAAGTATCCCCCGTGCGCTAGGGTCTTAAGATTGTGTCGAAAAGCGGCGGTTGTGGCGCTGTAACTTCACGCCACCACGATAGTCTACACTGATAGTCAGCCTTCAACCCTGAATGACCGCTCACTAGTGGTCGGCTATACTGAAAAAAACTTGTTTGAGAGCCAGTATGTCATTACTCCGTAAGCTATTCCCTCTTGCGCTTGCCTTGCTGCTGCTGGGTGGGGCGATCAAAGGCGGTGGCGCACTACATTCCTCCTCCCCGGAAGTTCAGGGCGACCTGAAACCAACGGAAGAGCAGCTGGAAGCCGCTGAAGAGATCGCTGATAAGCTCAAGTATCACTATCGTCAGCTTGACTTTAATGATCAGCTTTCCGAGCAAGTGTTGCAGCGCTATCTAAAAGATCTGGACCCCAATCGTCTGTATTTCTTGGCATCGGACATCAAGGATTTTCAGCGTTATAACCACATACTTGATGACCAGCTCAGGAAGGGAGAACTGGAAGGTGGCTTCACAATTTTCAATCGCTTTCAGCAGCGCCTTGAGGATCGCCTGGCCTGGTCTCTGGATGCCATTGCCAACGATCTCGACGACCTCACTTTTGATAGCGAAGAGTTCGTGCGAGTGGGCCGCGAAGATGCGCCATGGGCGAAAGACGAAGCGGGCCTGGATCAAATTTGGCAGCGCCAATTGAAAAATGCCGTACTCTCCATGCGTCTTAACGATTCCAGCGAGGAAGACATTGAAACGCGTCTTACCCGTCGCTATGAAAGCCAACTGAAACGCATTAAACAAAACACCCCGGAAGATGTGTTCCAAGTGTATATCAATGCACTGACGCAGACTTTTGATCCCCATACCACCTACTTCACTCCACACAATTCAAAGAATTTTGACATCAGCATGAGCCGTTCTCTGGAAGGTATCGGTGCAGTGCTTCAATACGAAGATGGCTATACCAAAGTAGTTCGTCTGGTGCCCGGTGGCCCTGCCGCCAAAAGCGGTCAACTGAAGCCGGCGGACCGTATTGTCGGAGTGTCCCAAGAAAAAGAAGAACCCGTGCCGGTCATCGGGTTGCGCCTGGATGAAGTGGTAGACCAAATTCGAGGCCCCAAGGGCACCAAGGTGAATCTTGAGATTATTCCTGCTGGCAGCGCCAGTGAGCATGACACCCGCACTATCACCATCGTACGAAACAAGGTGGTACTGGAAGAACAAGCAGCCAAGAAAGACATTATTCACGTTGATCGTAACGGCCAGGACCTGAAGTTAGGGATCATCGAAATTCCCGCATTTTATCTGGATTTCGATGCGTACCACCGCGGTGATCCGAAATATACAAGCACCACCAGTGACGTGGCAAAACTGCTGGTAGAGCTGCGCAAAGAGAATATTGATGGTTTGGTTATTGATCTACGTAACAACGGCGGTGGTTCTTTGCTGGAAGTGAACAAGCTGGTTAGCTTGTTTATTAATCGTGGACCTACCGTTCAGGTTCGCGAGTCTAGCGGTCGAATCAGTATCGAGGGCGATAAATTCCCTGGCGTTCTCTTTGCTGGCCCCATGGCCGTTATGGTTAACCGCTATAGTGCCTCTGCGTCCGAAATCTTTGCCGGGGCCATGCAGGATTACGGACGCGCACTGATTGTTGGTGATCAAACCTATGGCAAAGGTACTGTGCAGACGTTACTGGATCTGAATCATGGCAAGCTGAAAATGACCAATGCAAAGTTCTATCGCGTCTCTGGCTCCAGCAACCAGAACTTGGGGATTGTGCCAGATGTGGACTTGCCATCATTGGTGGACTCCGACGATGTGGGGGAAAGCTCTCTGGCTAACGCCCTGCCTTGGGATGAAATCAAGTCGGCCAAATTTCAGAGTGTTACCGACCTTGTTCCTTTCCTGCCCCAGCTTCGCGCGCAGCACGATAAGCGAACGGATAGCGACCCGGAATTCGTCTATGTGCACTCCCTGCGTAAGCTCCTGGACGTGAATCGTAACCGCACGGAACTTTCACTGAACGAAGACACACGATCGCAAATGCAGACCGAATTCGACAAGGAGCGCTTGGCGATCGAAAACAGGCGTCGCCAGTCCCGTGGTGAAGACCCGCTGGACAGCATCAAGGCATTGCGCACCCTGGAGGAACAGCGCGCCCTGGACCCGGAAAGCCATGACGAAGCCATAAATGAAGACCCCTATATACGTGAAACCGGGGAGATTTTGGTGGATTACATGGACCTGCTGAGAGAAAACCAGGTCGCCCGCAAGCAGTGACACCCTTTCTAAAATACAAACCGGCCTTCGCGCCGGTTTTAAAATGGCCTTAATAGGCGGTTAAAAGACCACCCGCCATGATTGCTGTGGAACCTGTGAGCCTTGTGCTGAGACCGAGCGCGGTACACTATTCTATTGCCTCTGCCGCTCCTTCCAGCAAAGTATTGATTAACCACTGAGGGGCATCGAGGGGCAAATCATGTCCGGCTTCAGCGTGAATCTTAAGCGGCAACTGCCAGGCGGCGGCCAGGCGCCGCGAACAGCTGGGGCTGACCAAACGATCTCCGCCGCCATTAATAATGATCACGGGGACACTATTGGGCAGTGCCGCAGGCGCGCGAAAACGCATGGCCGCCAGCAATTGGCGTAAGCTGTTTCCTAAGGACACCGGCTGGGACACTGCATAATCACGCCACTTCCTGGCAAGCGTATGGAGGTAGTCTTGGCTGCGCATATTAGAGGTAATGTCCAGAATCGCGCTTTCTTTTTGCAATTTATCCCGGCTGAACACTGCGTCCCTGAGGAGTCTACGATAGTTGGCAGGCCGCAGCCGTTGCCAGAATGGGCTATACCGACTTGCGCTGGTATTGATCAGGCCAGCATACGCTACTTCATGGGGGGCCTGGCATAGCCACTGTACGGCCATCATTGCGCCCAATGACAGTGCCACAATATGGTAAGGCCCTTGATGGCCTTGCTGCTGAAGTTGGTCTCGGGCATGGGCCACCATGGCAGCAATACGGGTGGGACTGCTTTTCTGACAAAACTCACCGTTGCCCGGCAAATCCAGCGTTATCACGCTATCCTCTGGTACTGTTGCCTTAAAACGGGCGGGAAAACCCTCCCAATGCCGCTTTTCACGGACTAAACCACGCAATAACACCCATGTCCTCGCCATTTACTCTCTCCTTGTGACAATGACCCGCTTTATAATACAGGCTAGAATGCCACCGGAGTTCTGAATGGCAAATGGAGTTTCCTCGCGACTATGGCACGTAAAACGGTAAAACGAGTTAAAACAGGCTCTATGGAGCGACGATTCTCAATGGCTAAGGCCGGCTTTATGGCCGGAGCCAAATACGCCACAGCCAATGCAGGAACACTGTTCACTGCAAAAGATAAACGCGACGAGCGCCGCAAGGAAATCCTTTCCGCTCGCGCCCAGGAATTAGTGGAAGAGCTTGGCAGCTTGAAAGGTTCCGTGGTTAAGATTGGGCAGATGATGGCGTTGTTTGGCGAACACTTCCTGCCCGAGGAGGTGACAACGGCCCTACATACTCTGGAAAATCAGACAGCCGCACTGGAATGGCCAGCCATTGAGCGCCACCTCAAGCGCCAGCTGGGCGAGGTCAAGCTGGCTGAACTGGAAGTTGAGCAGCAACCCCTGGGCGCTGCGTCGTTAGCGCAAGTGCATAAGGCTGTGCGTAAATCCGACGGCAAAGAGCTATGCCTGAAGATCCAATATCCGGGCGTGGCAGATGCCATTGATTCGGACATGCGCGCGCTGGTGCGTTTGCTGAAATTGAGCCGCTTGGTGTCAGTAACTGAGCAGTTCAACATGTGGTTGGATGAAGTACGGGAAATGCTCAAACGGGAAGTCGATTACGATCTCGAGGCCCATACCACTCGCCATTTTCGCAATGCGTTGGCTGAAGACACGCGGTTCGTAGTGCCGGAAATTGTTCCGGAATTCTCTACCCACAATATTATGTGCATGACCTACGAACACGGCATTGGCGTGAATGATCCCGCTGTGCTTGAGCTTTCCCAGGCCCGCCGTAACTTTATCGGCCGCGCTATCATGGAGCTGTGCTGCCGGGAAGTGTTCGAATGGAACAAAATGCAGACGGACCCGAACTTCGGAAACTATTTGCTGCGCATTGGGGCAACACCGGAGCAGGACCAGATTGTCCTGCTCGACTTCGGCGCTATCCGCGATTTTGATAATGAAGTGCTAGGGCCTGGCCGTGAGATGATCCGCGCCTCGTTCTATCACGACACCGATCGCTTGGTTCGAGCGTTGAACGCCCTGGATTTCCTCGGCCGCGATGCGCCGCGCAAGCTAGTTGAGGAGTTCTCCGAGCTTTGTTTTGAGGCAGTCGAGGTTCTACAAGATCCCGATCGTTACCCTCCTCCGGCGTCCGTTTTGAATGAGAATGGCGAATACTGCTGGGGCAAAAGCAACCTGCCAAACCGGATCATGAACCGTGCAGGTCGCAATGCTCTGTCAGTCCATTTTGATGTGCCACCTAAAGAATTTATCTTTTTGGCCCGCAAGCTGCTGGGCGCATACACCTTTTTGCATGTTATAGAGTCTGAAGTGCGCGGTAACAGTATTTTGGAGCCCTTTATACATATGCAAGAGGAGGACGATATCGCTCTAGTCGATCAGAAAACATCCAAGCCTGACGACTAATTGATGCAATTAGCGGTATCGAGTGGCAAAAACGCTCATTTATCGCCCACTTATCGGTGCGATAACCATTTGTCATTTGCCAAGCTGGCACGTGCACAATAAGGTTAGCACCCTGCTCATCGGCCGGTTCACGTGAACCGGCCGTTTTTCGAGGCTTTCAGAGGTTTTGGGTTGCCAATACCATCCTTTTGAACAGCCAATTATTTGCGAACCACAGACGGGGGTAACGCAGGTGATTATCGGTGTTCCCAAAGAAATCTGCCCTGGCGAGCAGCGCGTTGCTTTAACGCCTGCCAATGTCAGCGCACTGCTTAAAAAACAAGGTGTCGAGATCATCATCGAGCGCGGAGCTGGTGATATTGCTGGCTATCCGGACAGTGACTATGAAGCTGCCGGTTCCAAGCTTGTTGATCGCGATGAAGTGTTCTCTTCCGCTCACGTTGTTCTGCAGGTGCAAACGCCCGGCAGTAACACCAAGAACGGTGACGAGGATCTGACTAAATTGAAGGAAGGCCAAGTCTTGATCGGCATGACCGATCCGTTGGCCAACCCACAATTTGCCCAATCCCTGGCTGAGAAAAAAGTCTCCGGTTTGGCGCTTGAACTGGTGCCGCGTATTACCCGCGCTCAAGCCATGGATGTACTGTCTTCCATGGCCATGATTGCCGGTTATAAGTGTGTACTGTTGGCCGCTACTGCGTCTGAGCGTATGTTCCCCATGAACATGACCGCTGCCGGCACCATGAAGCCGTCACGCGTACTCATCATGGGTGTGGGTGTTGCCGGCCTGCAGGCCTGTGCCACAGCCAAACGCTTGGGTGCCGTCGTTGAAGCCTACGACGTACGCCCGGCTGCCCGCGAACAGATTCTGTCGGTTGGCGCCAAGCCGGTCGAGCTGGATCTGGACACCGGTGAAGCCGAAGGCACTGGCGGTTATGCCAAAGCCCAAGGCGAAGATTTTCTTAAGCGCCAGCGTGAGTTAATGACCGAAGTGGTTAAGGACATGGACGTCATTATCACCACCGCCGCCATCCCTGGTGCCAAGAGCCCGATTCTCGTTACCGAAGACATGGTGAAAGCCATGAAGCCCGGTTCCATTATCGTAGACATGGCCGCAGAACGGGGCGGTAACTGTGACCTCACCGAGTCCGGTAAAACCGTAGTGAAGCACGGCGTGACCATCATCGGTCCAGAAAACGTGCCCTCCACGGTCGCCTTTCATGCCAGCCAGATGTTTGGCAAGAACATGGAAAACTTGCTCAACTTGCTCATCGACGATGAAGGCAAGCTGCAGCTGGACTTCGAAGACGAAATCGTTGCCGAAACCGTGATCAGTCACGACGGCGACGTTCCCCAGCCTCGTTTACGCGATCTTCTCGGCCTCCCCGCTCTGGCCAAACCTGAGCCGGAAGCCACTGAAGCCACGCCCGACGCGGCTAGCAAGGAGGAAAAGTAATGGATCCTGTAGCCAATCTTACCTTGTTTGTGCTGGCGATCTTCCTCGGCGTGGAACTGATCACCAAAGTGCCGCCCACCCTGCACACCCCCTTGATGTCCGGTTCCAATGCGATCTCCGGTATCACCATTGTAGGTGCGCTGGTGGCCGCAGGCTCCGAGGGCAGTACGCTGGTTAGCGTTCTCGGTTTCATCGCGGTAGTGCTGGCCACGATTAACGTGATTGGAGGCTTCATGGTCACCAATCGAATGCTGGCGATGTTCAAGAGGAAGTAAATCATGCACGTTTCTCAGAACTGGATTGATATCGCCTACTTGATTGCTGCCTGCCTATTTGTGCTGGGCATCAAGGGGCTGACCAAGCCAAAAACCGCGGTACGCGGTAACCTGCTAGCGGCAGCCGGTATGGGCGTGGCTGCCGTGGTAACCCTGCTCAATGAGCGCATTGTTACCTATGAAGTGATCATCGGCGGCATCGTTGTTGGTGGCCTGATTGGTGCCATTATGGCCAAGAAGGTACAAATGACGTCCATGCCGCAAATGATTGCTCTGCTTAACGGCTTTGGCGGCGGCGCCTCCTTTGCAGTTGCCTCAGCTGAATTCTTCAGTGCAAGCAGCTCCCACGATACCGTGTCCATGATTGCCATTGGCGCGGCCATATTGATCGGTGCCGTTACCCTGACCGGTTCCCTGGTGGCATTTGCCAAGCTGCAAGAGCTCATCAGCGGGCAGCCCATGGGCTTCCCTGGCATGAAGGTGCTCAATGCGATCCTGTTTATCGGCTCGATCGTCGGTATTGGCTACCTGGTAGCCAACCCGGGCAACGAAATGGTGCTTTGGGGTCTGGTGGCTGCGGCCATGTTACTGGGGCTGTTCCTGGTGCTGCCAATTGGTGGTGCGGACATGCCCGTTGTGATCGCCCTGCTCAACTCCTACTCTGGCGTAGCTGCAGCGGCGGCCGGCTTCATCATGGGCAACAGCGCCCTGATCATCACCGGTTCTTTGGTGGGCGCATCAGGACTTATCCTGACCAGCATCATGTGTAAAGCCATGAATCGCTCCCTCACCAATGTTCTCTTTGGTGTAATGGCCGAAGCCGGCGAAGCCATGGACGCTGACGAAGTTTATGCCGGCAAGGTGAAGTCTACTTCTGCCGAGGAAGTCGCGATGATGCTGGAAACTGCACGTCGCGTGGTCATTGTTCCCGGCTTTGGTTTGGCGATGGCACAGGCGCAACATGCCGTGCGCGAAATGGCAGACACTCTGGAAGCCGCTGGTATCGAGGTGGAGTATGCCATTCACCCGGTAGCAGGCCGTATGCCTGGCCACATGAACGTTCTGCTGGCAGAAGCGGAAGTGCCCTACGACCAGCTCAAGGATATGGACCAGATCAACCCAACCTTCGAGCAAACAGATGTGGTCATCGTGCTGGGCGCTAATGACGTAACCAATCCCATGGCCCGCGAAGATAAAGGCAGCCCGATTTACGGCATGCCTATCCTCAACGTGGATAAAGCCAAGACGGTGGTTGTGGTAAAACGCTCCCTGAGCGCCGGTTTTGCCGGCCTGCCCAATCCGCTGTTCGCTAAGGACAACACATTGATGTTGTTTGGTGACGGTAAAGGCGCAGTGCTCGACATCACCACCGCCCTTAAAGAAGGCTGATCAATCAGCTTCGCAGAAAATAGAGCCTTCGAACCACTGCTGTCCCACAGCTTAGGGACAAATGAAAAAAGCCTGAACTGAACTGGTTACAATGATTCTGCAAAGAAACGTTGTAACCAGGGAGGTTTAGGCTTTTTCATATCACACAGAAGGTGTTTCATCTTCAAGCTTAATTCTATTCTCTCTCGAGCCCACCAGATTCAAGTAATAAGAATAAGCCCACGGAGCTTTAAGGCCCTGCTGCAAACTCATCTATCCGTGCAAGAGTGGAGCTTGGTTCCATAAATCTCTTTTCAATAATCCGCGATATTCCCTAGATGCCAGCGCATTGAGCTGTCGCTCAAGCTATTCTTCTCGACGACAATCACAATGCATGTTGGAGGGGAGGTCGCTTTCCAGGGGCAAAATTGTAAGCGTTGACAAAGGATAGGTCTGAACTGCAGCAGCCTACGTCAAAACCTCAATCTAGCGCTGGGGAAGGACAATGAAGTGAGCCTCCAAATGAGGCTCACTTTATGAGGCCGCCACGGTGATACAGCAGCGGCTGACCAGTGGCCTTTCATAGCTGAATTGCTACAGGCTGCAGACTGATGTTTATCCCTGCGCTAAACGTGGATTGAGTGTGTAACTTACCGTGAGGCTCGCTTCATCCAAGGCGTGAACCTTGATCTGCTCAGCCAGCGCAGCACCACTCAGGTCTTTTTCGTCGGGCAAAGTCGCCACATCCAGTGCATAAACGGTAAAGATATAACGGTGCACGATGCTGTCATTCCATGGTGGGCATGGGCCGTCGTAACCAAAGTATTGCCCTTCCATATCCGCATCACCGGCAAACCAACCCGTGAAATCATTTAGCCCATGGCGCTGGCCATCTGGCGCAGCGGGTCCACGCTTACCCTTCGGGGTTACACTTTGGCAGTGGCTACCTTCGCGAATCTCGCTTTGCTCTGCAGAAATGTTGAACAAGCTCCAGTGGTAAAAATTTGCCCGCGGCAGGCTGGCCGGGAGTTCTCGGTCTTCCTGATTGGCGTCATCAGCGACACTGGGCGCATCTGGATCAACACAGATCACTGCGAAGGAACGGGTTGCTTGCGGGGCACCTTTCCAGGCGAGATGAGGGTTGATATTGCTGGATAGCGTCACATGGGTGTCCGGTTCAATCGCCGCAAACGCGAATTTCTCCGGAATCGGTGCCTGATCGGTGAGGCTATTACTGAGTAATTGCATGAATAATCTCTCCTTGTTTGCACTATATGCCTACTGTATAGGCATGCGGGAATAACGTAAATTCAACCTGCCTCTCCCGATATTAAAACTCGGCAGATAATGGAAACTGGGCTAACGGCTCATAGTCTGGAATAGGTCCACCCAGCTCACTACGATACAGCCAAAGTGATGTAACGGGCAGCGACCATTCGCCAGGGACACTCTTGGGAACCGAGGCAGAGCCGGGCTTAGCCAGTGTAATATGGGGCCTAAATAAACGCTCATCGAGTGTAAAGCCTTGTGTGCGAAGACACTCAGTGAGCCCTAGATAGAGCTTCTGGA
Source organism: Alcanivorax sp. (assembly GCF_040119285.1). GTDB lineage: Bacteria > Pseudomonadota > Gammaproteobacteria > Pseudomonadales > Alcanivoracaceae > Alcanivorax. The sequence goes on along the minus strand of NZ_JBEDTY010000032.1, from coordinate 604,136 downwards.
GCGAACCACAGGCTTCACCTGTCAACGCCATGAAGGGCCCCTCCTGAGAGGGAAAAGGTTCACAGCAGTAAAGCGGTTGCACAAATGACGCATGGTCGTTCGCTAACGCACACAGTGGGGCATGTAACTGGTTCAGTAAATCCCGAGAATGATCGCCCAAAAACGCGAGGGTAAGGTGCAGGTTGTCTTTCGGCGTGGCGTCCCTGATAGACTTCGATAAAGAGGCACATCGGTCAGCCAAATTGCCGACAACCGGCACCCCGATAAAGCACCGCATATTATCCGCCCCTCTATTGCTGGCATAGCGTCCCGTCAGGGACAAGGATAGAATGCCGTCCGATTACTACAAAGCGTACGAGCACACCCAGAATATTCTGCCCCAACCGCACGCTGATGACTATCCATCCGCGCCGCTGTGACGAACATCACCCCGAGCAGAAACGCCACCGGGCCGCAGTGCAACGCCTGCCGGATACTCACCCTTCCGCCATCGGATACCGTACCAATGAATGACCAACCACTGAGAGGTGCCCTTTTACTGGTACTGGGAGAAGGCCTGTTAGCCGTGATGGCAGCCATGGTCAAACACCTGTCAGACCATCTCGACACCGAGGTCATTGTGTTTGCCCGAAATCTGTCCGGGCTAATGTTTCTGCTGATGATAATCAGCACCCGTGGCGGCTTTGGTCAATTGCGTACCCGCTATGTGCATCTGCATCTGATTCGCGCCTTCACCGGCGTTAGCGCCATGTTCTGTTTTTTCTATGCCATAGGACACATCGCGCTGACCGAGGCGGTGCTGGTGAAGATGACCGTGCCGTTTTTTCTCCCGGTAATCGCCTGGGTATGGCTTAGTGAACGTATTGGATTGCACACCTGGCTGGCCATTATCGCCGGATTTCTCGGTGTTGCTGTGATTATGCGTGCAGGACAAGGAGAAATTGACCCGGTGATGTGGGTGGCACTGGCCGGTGCAGCCATCATGAGCATCGCCAAAGTGAGCATCCGTCGTATGGCCATATCGGAACCGGCACAAAGGGTAGTGTTTTATTTTGCCCTTTTTGCCACCCTGTTTTCTGCCTTACCCCTATTCTGGGCCAACACGATACCCGCTGGCACCGACTACCTTTGGCTGCTGGCGATCGGGCTCGTGGCCACCGGCGGGCAATACGCCATGACCACAGCCTACCAAATTGCCCGCCCCGGCCAAGTCGGTGTTTACAATTATTCCTCCGTCATCTGGGCCGCATTACTTGGCTGGATGTTCTGGGGGGAAACCTTGGTGCTAACAACAATCCTCGGAACCTTGTTGATTGTGGCTGCCGGAATCTGGAACCTTAAATCCCGTTAACCGTTGTCATAATCACGCTAATGGCGTTATAAAATGGCCCGTTAAGAAGGCTTCTTGACGATTATTTCCCCTATGCTTGGCTCACCTTGGGCAAGGCAACGGGGCGTATCTGCCCCCTGCCCTTTAAATCATAAGGCCGGCAGCACCCGGATGTCAGGCCATACAATGGAGAGTCCAGCATGCAACTGAAACACCTTTTCCTTTTTATTCTTTGTTCCTTTTTTCTCAGCGGCTGCGAAGACATAACGAACTGGGCCTACGAAAAAGGCCTGTCCATGGAGAAAAACCGTGCGGGCCTAGAAGACCAGATCTTGACCACCGCAGACGGTATCACCTGGCACATCCTGACCAGCGAGATGAGTGCTGAGCATATCGCTGAAAAGGAAGCGGTATTACTGATTCATGGGTTCAGTGCCGATTCGAGTAACTGGGTGCGCTTTGTCAACGAGCTTGAAGGCGACTTCTTTTTCATTGTGCCGGACCTGCCTGGCCACGGCGAAACCACGCGCAACCTGGACCTGACTTACACCATGAACGCCCAGGCGACCCGACTGCTGACGTTGATGGACGCGTTACAGATTCAACACTTCCACGTGGCAGGCAACTCCATGGGCGGCGCTATCTCGCTTGCATTGGCACGCCAAGCACCGCAGCGGGTTCTTTCCATGGGGCTGATCGATTCAGCCGGGCTGACCCGCCAAACCGATGGATTCAAGACAGTTCTGGCAAAGAGAGATAGCAACCCATTAATTCCTCACAACGCAGAACAGTTTCGAGCCACACTCAAATGGGCAATGGAAGAACCACCCTACCTGCCAAGTTTTGTGGTGGACATCATGGGCAAGAAGAAAGCCGCTAATGCAGAGGTCGCGGAGAAAGTCTGGAGTGACCTCCTGGATGACCCTGGCATGACACTCGAAGACAAAAACGTGCTGCCCTCCATCCAAACTCCGACGCTGGTACTGTGGGGCCGCGAGGATCGATTGCTCGGCGTGGATAATGTGGGGGCCTTTCTTGAAGAGCTGCCCCAATCTCGAGCCATTGTGCTCGATGGCATTGGTCACGTACCCATCGCCGAAGCCCCAGGCAAAAGCGCTGACGCATTCCGGGCATTCTGGCGCGAAGTTCGCCCCTAACCGGAAGCACAGAGGCCGCACTTTTCAACCCAGGTTGATAGCCGGTGAAAAAGTGCACCACCGAGTACAAGCGACTACCAAGACCGAAAAGACGTGGATAAGGCACTCAAGTAAGGGCATCAACGTTTCGCTCAATGTCCACGAACATAGCAGTGTCGAGGGCTCTTTGATTCCGGTATGGATGGGCCATACATGCACAAGAGTGCCTCTTTTGAAGGTAGCGGTGCCTGGCAAACCAACAGAATGCAAAGATAGCGCTCGTATTATTCGTTTTGGCCACGGGTGTCGCCATGCTCGCATTATGCCTGTGATTTGATACTTGAATCACAGCAGGCTTAACCGTACTGTTTCCAAACTTTGCCGCTGATGAGCGAACCATGTCAGGAACCGTTATACGTGCTGGAGCCCCCCACACCATTCGCACTCGCGGCATTACCTTGCTGCGTTCCGGCCACAAGGAGATCCGGCGCCTGAAACGGGCAAACCACACGCCATCCATTCATGGTAATAAAATCTGGAATTCCAGCTACCTGATCATGGATCACCTTACCAAAAGCAAGGTGACTGCTGATCAGCATTTGATGGATATCGGCTGTGGTTGGGGCCCGTTATCCATTTTCAGCGCCAAGCGTTTCGGCTGCCAGGTAACCGCCGTGGATGCGGACCCGGATGTGTACCCCTATCTGGATCTGCACGCCACCATCAACAAAGTTCAGGTAACGCCCCTCCAGGCGCGGTTTGAGAAATTGACCAAGGCAAGGCTTGCGAATGTGGATATCGTCGTTGGTGCCGATATCTGTTTTTGGGATGAACTCACCCCTGTACTGTATAACCTTATTCGCCGCAGCCTGCGGGCCGGTGTTAAGCAAATTATCATTGCCGACCCTGGTCGTTCCCCGTTCTATGCGCTGGCAGAGAAGTGCGAAGCGGGCAAACTCAACAGCCGCGTGGTTGAGCGCCGCACCCAAACACCAAAACCCCTTTGCGCAGATCTATTAATCATCGACAATTGAATTTTCCAGCCTCGCCACCATGTTCTTCTCACGGACCATGGAAGTGACAGGATTATGACTGACAACGATACTGCCCATCACGATAACGACACTGCGCAACCGCTGTCCGGCAGCCTTTCCGTGCCGGACCACACCCCTCCGCAGCGAATCTATTTGATTCCGGTCAAGCATCGCCCCTTCATGCCCGGGCTGGTGCAGCCTGTGATGCTTGATAAAAAACGCTGGCAACAAACTTTAGAGCGTGTAAGCCAAACCCCCCACCAATCGTTGGGGCTGGTGTACGTTGGCGAAAAAAACCCCGATTCGGTTAGCGTTGATGATTTTCCCGAGTATGGCTGCCTAGTCAAAGTGCATGCCCTCAATGAAGAGCATGATCAATTCCAGCTAGTAGCTCAGGGCACAGCCCGTTTTCGGGTGAATACCTGGCTGAATCGTAAACGCCCCTTCATGGCGGAAGTCAGCTACCCGGAGCCACGGGCGGATGCCGATGAAACCATCCGTGCCTATGGCATGGCCATCATCAACACCATTAAAGAACTACTGCCACTGAACCCTCTATACAATGAAGGTCTGCGGCACTATTTGCAGAATTTCTCCCCCAGCGAACCATCACCACTTACGGATTTCGCTGCCGCACTGACCAGCGCCAACGGCGTAGAGTTACAGACCATTCTAGAAACTGTGCCACTGAAGCCGCGCATGGAAAAAGTGCTCACTCTAGTTAAAAAGGAACTGGAGGTTGCCCGGCTGCAAAGCGAAATTTCTGACGAGGTGAACGAAAAGGTAAGTCAGCATCAGCGTGAGTTCTTCCTGCGCGAACAACTGAAAATTATTCAGCGGGAATTGGGCCTGAGCAAAGACGACAAAACCGCGGAAGCCGATACTTTTCGCGAACGCATGGACGCCTTGTCACCGCCTGAGCCAGTAAAAAAGCGTTTTGATGACGAATTGCATAAGCTTTCCGTGTTGGAAACCGGCTCACCGGAATACGGCGTTACCCGCAATTATCTAGACTGGCTAACCAGCGTGCCCTGGGGACAGTACAGTGATGATAATCTGGACCTGGCACACGCACAGGCTGTGCTTTCAGAGCATCACACTGGTTTGAATGATGTCAAAGATCGCATCATTGAATTCCTTGCCGTGGGTGCCCTGCGGGGCGAAGTCAAAGGCTCTATCATTCTTTTGGTAGGCCCACCCGGGGTGGGCAAAACCAGTATCGGTAAATCCATCGCCGATGCACTGGATCGCCGTTTCTACCGATTCAGCTTGGGCGGTATGCGTGACGAAGCCGAGATCAAGGGGCACCGCCGCACCTATATCGGCGCCATGCCCGGCAAGCTGGTCCAGGCTTTGAAAGAAACCGGCACCAGCAATCCGGTGATTATGCTCGACGAAGTCGACAAACTGGGCCAGTCCTTCCAGGGCGATCCGGCCTCAGCGCTGCTGGAAGTGCTGGACCCGGAACAAAATCAGGATTTTCTCGACCATTACCTGGACGAGCGACTGGACCTGAGCCATGCCCTTTTCATCTGTACCGCCAACACACTGGACAGCATCCCCAGCCCTCTGCTCGATCGCATGGAGGTCATTCGTCTCTCCGGTTACATCACCGAAGAGAAAGTGGCCATCGCCCGGCAGCACTTATGGCCTCGGTCACTGGAACGTGCTGGGGTAAAACCGGCTCAGCTGCGAATCAGTGACAGCGCCCTGCGCCTTGTGGTCGAAGGCTATGCCCGCGAAGCCGGGGTAAGGAACCTGGAAAAACAGCTCAACAAGATGATCCGTAAAGCGGCAGTAAAACTGCTGGCCGGAGAGAAGAAAATCAGTATTTCCGGTAAAAACCTGACGGACTTCCTTGGCCAACCGTATTTCCAGACCGAGAAGACCCAACGGGGCGTGGGTGTCGTCACCGGCTTGGCTTGGACATCCATGGGGGGCGCAACCCTCTCCATTGAAGCCAACGTGGTGCACAGTAAGCAACGGGGCTTCAAACTCACCGGGCAGCTGGGTGATGTAATGAAAGAGTCTGCCGAAATTGCTTACAGCTATGTGGCGAGTAATCTTGAGCTGTTCTCCCTAAGCAAGGAACAGCTGGATGATGCCTTTGTGCACCTGCATGTGCCTGAAGGAGCCACCCCGAAGGACGGCCCCAGTGCTGGCATCACCATGGCTACGGCACTACTCTCACTGCTAATGAAAAAACGGGTCCCCCGTAAGGTTGCCATGACCGGCGAGCTTACTCTCACCGGCCAGGTGCTAGCGGTGGGAGGGATTCGCGAAAAAGTAATCGCCGCTCGGCGGGTAGGCATCAAGGAGATCATTCTTCCAGAGGCCTGTCGTCGCGATTTCGACGAACTCCCTGATTACCTCAAACACGGTCTCAGCGTACATTTTGCCGAACAATACAGCGATGTCTTCCGCATCCTCTGGGCCTGAGAGCTCACCCTACTATATCGTCCCCTTCTGCCATGAGCGGGTGGGGACGATATACCGCGATGAGCACCTCCTGCTCATCAACAAACCCGCCTACCTGTTAAGCGTGCCAGGGCGTGCACCAGAGAATAAAGACTGTGCTATTCGCCGTCTGCAGCAGCGTTACCCGGATATCCGGCTGGTTCATCGACTGGACTTGGATACCTCTGGGATCATGGTGTTCGGGCTCACCGCCTTTGCACAAAGTAAGTTGAGCCGGCTATTTCAGCTTCGAACAGTAAAAAAACGTTATCAGGCGATTGTGCATGGGCTGGTTGAGGAGAACGCCGGCAGTATCGACCTTCCCTTGATCGCAGACTGGCCCAAGCGCCCCTTGCAGAAGGTCTGTCACGAGACAGGCAAAAACGCATTGACCCATTATCGCGTTCTGGAGCGAGACATCCCTGGAAATCGCACTCGGCTAGCGCTGAGCCCGGTCACCGGGCGTAGCCACCAATTGCGGATTCATTGCCGTGAACTGGGGCACCCGATCATCGGTTGCGACATGTACGCTCCTGCGGAAATCGAAGCACTGAGCCCTCGCTTATTGCTCCATGCAGAATGGCTGGCCTTCAACCACCCACTTACTGGATTGTGGCAAGAGTTCACGTCCCCCTGCCCTTTCTAACAGGATAAAGTCAGCTAGCACCACTCTTCGCCATAATCGTGAAACAGTTCCTCCCCAGCTTTAATGGTTTTCAGGGCTACCACACTGAAATCATCGTAATAAACCACATTGGCGCGTTTACTGTGGTTGATGAATCGTAAGTCGCACAGAACCCGATAGCGTTCTTCACCATCGTCATCCAGCCACAAAACGTAGGGCCCGCTACCCTTAGCCCGTTTCACTTTGCATTGTCCCAATTCAGTATTGCGGGGAATATTCTGGCTCGCAAAAAGGCCCCGCCCGTGTACCGGACTTTCACGGACTTCAACCAGATCATCACGTAGATAATGTTCAGACATGTTTACGCTTTACCTTGCTGTGACTGCCATGGCATCTTGCCAGAAAATCATGAATGCTGTTAGCGAGGGTGGAACACCTTGGGGCCTGCAGAAAGGCCACCGTACTATCAGTAACCTGTTGCAGCCTTGCGACAACAGGGCCAAAACGAACGGTACAGCACCAGCCTACAGGGACATATGTTGTGAACATTGTGCACACTGGCAAAAATATTCTGCGCATGAATGAACTGGCCGCGATTCTGCTCAAATACGGTTTCGCCGATGTGATTCGCCGGCTTGGCCTTTCCACCCCGGTGGAGCATGCGGGGAAACTGGTTCGCAGCAGCATGAAGCCGGACATGCTTCGCATGGGCACCGCACAGCGGTTACGCCATGCCATGGAGGAAATGGGCCCCACCTTCGTTAAACTCGGCCAAGTTCTGGCAACCCGTGTGGATATGTTTCCCATGGACTGGATCACCGAGTTCGAAAAATTGCAGGATCAGGCACAACCCATTCCCTTCAGCACGTTGGCCCCTCACATAGAATCCGCGCTGGGAAAACCCATCGACACCCTATTCTCACACATCAATCCAGACCCGATCGGGGTCGCGTCTATCGGCCAGGTACACAGCGCCCTGACCCGGCGAGGCCAAAAAGTAATTTTGAAGGTCCAGAAGCCCGGCATCGGTGACAAGATCGACTCGGATCTTCGCCTCCTCGATCAACTGGCCAAACTGGCCGCCGATAACTCCATAGAATTACGTCGCTATCGCCCTGTGGAACTGGTGCGCGAATTCAAACGTTCATTAATTCGCGAGTTGGACTTCACCATTGAAGGACGCAATGCAGAGCGTATTCGTAAAAATCTGAAAGAGTTTAAATGGCTCCGCATTCCCAAAGTATATTGGGAAATGTCATCGTCGACGGTTCAGGTTCAGCAACAAATTGAGGGGATTCCTGCCAAATCCGTGGAACGGCTTGAGTCGGCAGGATTGGACCGGGCATTAATCGCGCGTCGAGGCGCCTTGGCCGCATGGAAAATGGCGCTGGAAGACGGCTTTTTTCATGCGGATCCGCACCCAGGCAACTTTATCATTATGTCTGGGAACCGTATTGCCATGCTCGATTTTGGCATGGTCGGCAAACTCAGCGACAGTCGACGTGAGCAAATCCTACAGATCACGCGGGCAATGGTCATGCGTGAAGCGGAGCAATGCGCCGGAGTGCTGACGGGTTGGGCAGAGGGCCAGCCCATCAAATTTGATCAGCTGGTTTCCGATGTGGAAGACGTGATCAGCCAGTATCACGGGGTCTCCCTCTCTCAGCTGGATATCTCCGCCCTGCTTAACGACATTACCGCCTTGGTACGTAATCATAATCTGGTTCTACCCAGCGATATCGCTTTGCTTATCAAAGCGATTATCACCTTGGAAGGTTTCGGCCGGTTATTAAATCCGAACTTCGACCTGATTAGCGAAGCCGAGCCGCTTCTTAAGCGTATGATTCGCACCCGCTATTCCCCGGTACGGCTGGCCAAGAACCTTAGCCTGCGAGCGTTAGACGTGGTGGATAAGGTTTACGCCCCACCCCCCGTACCTGGTCAAACGCCCCCGGGTGAAACCGGCATTGATCCAAGGCATCTCGAGCGGCTGATCACCCGAATTGAACGAGGTCAATATCGGCAGGTACAAACCTTGCTTATAACAGGAGGATTGTTGGCCGGTGCTATCATGCTTAGTGGTCGAGTCCCACCTGCCCCTTGGGGAATTTCGGTGTTTGGCTTTATCATGTTTATTTCCAGTGCCGGCTGGGCTGCCTGGCTAATGTTTGTGTCCCGACGCTTTCTTCGGGAATGGGAGTAAAATAGACCATGACGTTGCGTAACTTTTTCACTTTTGGCGTACTGGCCGCAAGCCTTGCCGCCTGTGCCACCTCTCCGCTTGGTCGGCAACAGTTCCTGTTATTGCCTGCCAATCAGATAGATGAAATGGGCGTGACCGCCTACGCACAGATGAAGGACGAAAACCCATTAAGTAGCAGCGAACAACAAACGGCTTATGTACGTTGTGTCGCCACCGCAATTACCAGCACCTTGGATGATTCTCAGCAGTGGGAAATCAATCTCTTCCAAGATGACTCCGCTAACGCCTTTGCCCTGCCCGGTGGGAAAATCGGGGTTAACACGGGGCTATTGAAAGTAGCCAACAACCAAAGTCAGCTTGCCACGGTGATTGGCCATGAAATTGGCCACGTCCAAGCGCAGCACTCCAATGAAAGAATGTCGCTGCAATACGCTACCCAAGGCGGCATGCAAGTGCTGGGGGCTCTGGCCGGAGCAGACAGCGCAGCCAAACAAGGCGTACTCGCGGCCCTGGGCGTGGGTGCTCAATACGGACTAACCCTCCCCTTCAGCCGCAAACATGAAGCCGAAGCCGATATTATCGGGCTACAGCTCATGGCACAGGCAGGGTTTGATCCACGCGAGAGCGTGTCCCTGTGGCAAAACATGAGTGCCGCTAACGGCGAAGAGCCACCGGAATTCATGTCAACTCACCCCTCGAACAGCACCCGTATCAATGGCCTTGAAGCACGTATCCCTGAAGTTATGCCACTGTATAATCAGGCGAAAGCGGCTGGCCGAAACCCGCAATGCGGGTAAAGAACAGCAAGCCACGGCACTAAGTAAACTCCTCTTGCTAAAAATGCCGAGCCTCACGCTGAGCCACGGCTTGAAACAAAAAAACCGCACCCTTTCGGGCGCGGTTTTTTTGTAGCTAGAAGCTTACCTGTTAGCTGTAATATGCGTTATCCGTCACGGTATGGTCGGTCTTGTCGCGAACGCCGGCGAGTTCCGGAATCCGCTCCTGGAGGGTTTTCTCCACGCCGTCACGCAGGGTCACATCCACCACCGAACAGCCTTGGCAGCCACCGCCGAACTCCAATACGGCCACATTATCGTCGGTCAGCTCCAGCAACTGCACACTACCGCCGTGGGCTGCCAAATTCGGGTTGATCTCGGCATACAGCACATAGTTGATCTTCTCTTCAATAGTGGCGTCTTCGCTGATATCTGGCACCCGGGATTTGGGCGCCCGGAAGGTGAGTTGCCCGCCCATGCTATCTTTCTTGTAGTCGATCACTGCATCTTCGAGATAACGCACGCTTTTCCCCTCAATCCAGGCATGAAACCCTTCATAGTCGTAGCGAACATCGCTTTCTTCCTGCTCGCCCTCCGGACAATAGGCCATGCAACACTCTGCGTGAGGGGTCCCCGGGCGCTCGACAAAGATACGCACACCAATTTCTGCCTGATCCTGCTTACTTAGTAAATCACGCAAGTAATCCCGGGCGGTTTCGGTAATGTCGATCAACTGCTCTGCCATCATGATTCCTGATTGAGATAAATGAACTCATACGCAATAGAGCGCGCAATGAGTAAAGCGGCGACACGCGCAAGCCTTCTTTCCCGACTATTTTAGTCAGGTACTCACCAGTTGCAATGGCGTCACCCTATCTACAATTCAAGAGTGAGCCTGTGGGCGCTGTCGCTGTGCAGCTGTCGAGGGTACAATGTAAGGCTTCGTGCCCCTCCCGTGAAGGTAATGGCGCACGGACATCCAACGTTTAGCCTTTCAGCAAAACACAGGATCATCCATGTCAGATCAACAAGCCGAACAAAACCAGACCGACGATCAGAATCAGGATAGCGGCAAACCTACGCTGTGGCAGACCATTCACAGCATCCTGGCCGGTCTATTTGGCGTCCAAAGCAGCAAAAACCGGGAACGGGATTTCACCAAAGGCGATGCTGGCAGCTTTATTGGTGTGTATGTGGTGCTGGTGGTGGCTCTGGTGATCGGCATGGCGGTGACCGTGAACCTGGTGCTGGATGCCGCCGCTAAATAGCGCCAAGTAATAGAGATATGCCAAGATATTTCTTTTCACTATAAGGGCGCTTTGCTAGAGTGCCGCACTGCCCCCGTCGGGAGCAGCGCTTACCTATTGAATTTTAAGCATTTAAGGACGGTGATACAGTCCCATGTACGTCTATCAGGAATACGATCAACGGTTGCTGGAAGAGCGGGTGGCGCAGTATCGCGACCAGACCCGCCGTTTTCTCGCCAATGAGCTCAGCGAAGATGAGTTTCTGGCCCTTCGCCTGCAAAACGGCCTCTATATCCAGCGTTATGCGCCAATGCTGCGTATTTCCGTTCCTTACGGTCTGCTGGCAAGTCGCCAACTGCGCCGGCTTGCGCATATCGTGCGGACCTATGACAAAGGCTTCTGCCATGTCAGCACTCGCCAGAACATTCAACTGAACTGGCCTTGCGTAGAAGAAGTGCCGGATATTCTGGCGGAATTGGCCGACGTACAGATGCACGCTATCCAAACCAGCGGTAACTGCATCCGTAATATCACCACCGACGAATTGGCTGGCGTCAATCCGAAAGAAATTGAAGATCCACGCCCTTGGTGTGAAATTATCCGCCAATGGTCCACCTTCAATCCGGAATTCGCTTACCTGCCGCGTAAATTCAAGATTGCTGTTAACGCCGTCCCTGACGCGGACCCGGCACTGATCGGTGTCCACGATATCGGTGTGCAAATTGTTCACAACGCCAGTGGCGAAACCGGCTTCCAGGTTTGGGCTGGTGGCGGCCTGGGCCGCACCCCAATGACCGGTGCCGTGATCGGTGAATTTGTGCCGTGGCAAGATTTGCTTGCTTACCTCGAGTCCATCCTTCGGGTGTACAACAAGTACGGTAACCGGGACAACAAATATAAGGCGCGCATCAAGATTCTGGTGAAAGCGCTGGGGGCGGAAAAATACCGCGAATTGGTCGAGCAGGAATTTGCCGAGCTGAAAGGCGGCGAGATGACCCTGACCAGCGAAGAAGTGGCACGGATCAAGGGCTGCTTCACTGCCCCCGACTACCAGAACCAGAACACCGCTGATCTGGAGAGCAAGCTGGCCGAGAACAAGGCTTTCAGCCGCTGGTACCACACCAATACCCGTGCTCACAAGCAGCACGGCTACCGCGCGGTTACCCTCACACTGAAACGTACCGGCCGTGTACCTGGCGATATCAGCGATGAGCAGCTGGAAGCGGTGGCGGACCTAGCTGATCAGTACAGCTTTGGCGAACTGCGCAACAGCCATCAGCAGAACATGGTGCTGTCTGATGTTGCAGCAAATGACCTCTATGATCTCTGGAAAGCACTGGATGGACTCGGCTTTGCCACTCCGAATTTGGGTCTGCTGACAGATATCGTGGCTTGCCCCGGTGGCGATCTCTGCGCCCTGGCCAACGCTAAATCGATTCCTATTGCCGAATCTATCCAGCGTCGCTTTGATGATGTGGATTACGTGCATGACCTGGGCCCACTGGACCTGAATATTTCAGGTTGCATGAACGCCTGTGGTCACCACCACATTGGCCACATCGGCATCCTTGGTGTGGACAAGAAAGGCAAGGAGTTCTACCAAGTCACTCTGGGCGGGCGTGGCGACAAGCTGTCCCGAGTGGGTGAAAAAATGGGGCCCTCTTTTGAGTCCGACGAAATCACCGACGTGGTAGAAAAAATCATCAAGCTCTATGTGGAAAAACGCCTCGAAAACGAGCCGTTTATCGACACCTACGAGCGCATTGGCATGGACCCGTTCAAGGAGCGCATCTATGGGTAAGGTAATCATTGATCGCGCTATCGTGGATAACCAGTGGCAGCGCCTTGAAGGTGACGCTCTGGATGCTGAGCTACCCGGCGGCAAGATCATTGTGCCGCTTGCCTACTGGCAGGCCCACCGTGACGCTCTGCTAAGCCGTGGCGATGTGGCCGTGTGGCTGGCACCGGGTGAAGAACCGAAAGATCTGGAAGACGACCTGGGTACCCTGCCCTTGGTTGCCATCCATTTTCCGGCTTTCAAGGACGGCCGCGGTTATTCCTATGCCCGTGAGTTGCGCACCCGCTACCACTTCAAGGGTGAAGTACGCGCCACCGGCGACGTGTTGCGTGACCAGCTTTTCTACATGACCCGCTGTGGATTCAATGCCTTTGAAGTGCGCGAAGACCGCAGCATCGAAGAAGCGCTTGAGAGCCTGAAGGATTTCAGCGTGACCTACCAGGGTGACGTGAATGAGCCCCGGCCCCTATACCGTCGAAGTTAATCAGAACGCTTTAGCGCCCTACAAAACGCCGCTGTGACGCTAGAGCCAGCGGCGTTTTAGCATCCACACCAACACCCCAAAGCTAACCACGCCGATCCCCGCCATAAACCACCAGAAGCCAGCGGGATTATCTACACCTGGCACCCCCCCCACATTGATACCGAACAAGCCGGTAAGAAAGCCTAACGGCAAGAACAAGGCGGTAATCATCGCCAACAGATACATTCGGTCGTTGATCGCTTCGTTCTGCACCGAAAAAACCTCTTCCTGCAACAAAGTGGCATGCTCACGGGCCGCATCCAGGTCTTCCAGTAAACGCTGCAGCCGATCGCCAGCTTCGCGAAGCAACAACGCATCGCCGCCGGCGAACATTGACTCGTTCTGCAGTTTTATTAACGCTTCTCGCTGCGGTGCGAAAAAACGACGCAATGTGATGGATCGACGACGAAGCTGACTAAGGCGTGGCGTCAGACTAATCGTTGGTGACTCCTCAATGGATAACGCGCAGTCTTCCACCTCGGACTCCAGGTTTTCAATCACGTCTTCCATTCGCCAAATCAACTGATCGACAAGTCGTGCGACCAGGCCAGGAATGTCGACAGCACCGGCACCGCCGTCAAACTCTTCCTGCGCCGTTACCAGAGACAGCAGCGTCCGTTTTTGGGTACTGATCATTCCCTTGGGGCCAACCCACAAGCGCAAGGCAATCATGTCCTCAGGCCGCGCTCCGGGATGAAGATTGACGCCTCGCAAGTAAACCAACAACCCGCCCGCCACCTCAGTGGCACGAGGTCGTGTTTCCATGGTCGTAAGTGCTGAAATCACCATCGGCGGGATGCTCTGCTGCTCCAGCCAGTGCTGGCTTTCAGGCTGCGTATAGTCCAGATGAACCCAATATGGCGTCGTTTCGGTCAGTGGCACGTGAGCATCGAAGGGGCTCGCCCCGCCCTGTCCATCCAGTGTCAGGGCTATTTTCAACCAGTGGGACTCGTTCATAAGCATCCTTTGCACTCGAAACCACATAACATGCAGCCACCGTTCACAGCATGCGTGAGCTGGCCAAAACGCACAAACAAAAGGTTCACAACAGATGCCTGTGTAACACCTGTTGTGCCAGATAAATTGCATGGCTGCCGAGAAACAACAGCGCTTCGGGATGCCAAACGGACATCGCCTTGAATGATGAGAAAAAGCGTTAGTTGGAGCAAGAGGCAAACGTATAACCTGTTCAGGTCAGCTCCCGTGTCCAGGCAGAACGGCACAAAAAAAAGCGCGGATAGACCGCGCTTTTTTACGTGCTCTCCGCCGTCAAAAGACCGTGGTTATTGCCCCGGTAGCTTCACCACCACTCGGCCGCGAACGCCACCGGCCAGGATGCGATCCACCCAATCGGTCACGCCGGAAAGCTCCGTTTCCGCAGCTTCAAGCAATCCAAGATCCCTGGGCATCCACTCATCAGCCAGCAACTGCCACATTTGCTGTTTAATTTCACAGGGCAGCTCTACGCTGTCTACCCCCAGCAAATTTACCCCGCGCAAAATGAACGGGAAAACTGTCATTTCCAGTTTTGGGGAACCAGCCAACCCGCAGCACGTGGCGCTGCCTCCGTACTTGAGGCCTTTTAAGGCTGCCGCGAGCATCTCACCGCCAACACAGTCCACCGCGCCGGACCATTGCTCCTTGGCCATGGGTTTGGCTGCACTTTCCAAAAAGGCATTACGCTCGATAATGCGAGCTGCGCCAAGCGCGGTTAACCATTCGCTGGCATCCGCTTTACCACTAACGGCCACAACCTCAAATCCGAGCTTGGCCAGTATCGCTACACTGATGCTGCCCACGCCGCCGGTCGCACCGGTCACTACTACCGGACCCTGATCAGGATTAACACCGGTATCCAGCAGCGACTCAACGCTCAGAGCCGCGGTCAGGCCAGCGGTACCCAATAACATGGCGTCCCGCGGCGCCAAGCCTTCAGGTAGTGGCACCAGCCACTCTGCAGGTACGCGAATATACTCCGCATAACCACCATCCGTATTCATTCCCAGGTCATAGCCCGTGCAAATCACCGCATCACCCACACTGAAAGGCCCATCACTGGCTTCTTCAACCACGCCAACGGCATCAATACCCGGCGTATGGGGAAATTTACGGGTAACGCCCTTGTTACCGGTGGCCGACAGAGCGTCCTTGTAATTCAGAGACGACCACTGCACTCGTACCAATACACCGCCTTCGCCCAGTTCATTCAACTCGCGCTCAACCAGCGCGTTGCTATAGCCAGTATCCGTTTCACGGGTTTGTAATGCCTGAAAGCTCATGGAATCACTCCTGTGCGGTGTTTGTGTTCGGTAAAAAGATTAATGAATCTGGCGCTGGCTACCACGGTGCCAGAACTTTTCCAGCGCGCGGTGGACTGTTGCTTCCAGGGAGAAGCCCAGTTTCTCGCCCAGCTTGCGTTTAGCTTCCCACTGTACTTGGTAGAGCGTTTGGCTGTCCTTGCGCAGTTGTAACAGTTCGTCGCTGGTCATGATTTCATCGACCAGTCCCAGCTCCTTCGCCTGGCTGCCAAACCAGTGCTCGCCAGTGGCAACCTTGTCCAGATCTAGCCCACGACGGTTATCTCTGACAAAACCCTTGAACAGCTGATGGGTATCCTCCAGCTCTTCCTGGAATTTGGCGCGACCTTTTTCGGTATTCTCGCCCAGCATGGTCATGGTGCGTTTGTACTCGCCAGCAGTCATCAGCTCCACATCAATATCGTTTTTCTTCAGCAAACGATGGAAGTTGGGGATCTGGGCGACTACGCCAATCGAGCCAATAATAGCAAAGGGGGCAGCCACAATGCGATCCGCGATACAGGCCATCATGTAACCCCCACTGGCGGCCACCTGGTCCACAGCAATGGTCAATTTGATGCCCTGATTGCGAATTCGGCGCAACTGCGAGGACGCCAAGCCATAGCTGTGTACCAGACCACCCGGACTTTCCAGGCGAACCAGTACTTCGTCATCTTGGGTGGCAACCTGCAAAATGGCGGTAATCTCCCGGCGCATATGATCCACATCGCTGGCCTGTACATCACCATTGAAATCAAGCACAAACAAACGCGGCAGAATTTTGTCTTCGGTGCCGGCTTTCTTTTTTTGTTTGGCTTCCAGCTTCTCCTGTTTTCGCTTAGCCTTGTGGGCTTTTTTGCGCTGGGCTTCCGGGATAATTTCCGCCTCGAGAGACTCCTTGAGATCATCGAACTCTTCATTGAGATGGCGGACTTTCAATTCACCATCTTGGTCACTTTTGCCTCGATTGCGTGAAGCCACCGTCGCAATGCCGCCCAAAACAAACAAAATCGCCACTACCATTGTGGCGACTTTGGCCAGAAACATGCCGTATTCCATTAAAAACGCGATCACTGTTTATCTACTCTCCAAGGGACCTGGCGCCCGGCGCCAATCAATTCAGGGAAATCAAACTCTGGTTGATTCTACATAAGCCAGAGCCATTGGGGTAATCAGAGCAAAACAAAGATCGGGCAAGATGGCACTTGCCCGGACAGGAAGCATGTCAGCGGCAATATTCCGCCGATGCAAGGGACATCAGTCCCAGCCAGAAATGGCTTGTTGTGCACTACCGTTCATGGGCCGCGCCACCAGGCCCGTGGGCCCCACATTGACCTCAAACAGAGCACCATCCGCCATAGGCAAATAAGCGGCGCTGCCGTAACGGGCATCGATGATCAAGCTCCAGCCTTCCTTAGCCAGCAACCAGACATCTAAGCCCACCGGGTCACGATGCAAGCCGTAGACGGTACGGTCCCGGGAGCGCTCATCTTCAAGGGCATAATAGCGGCCCTGGATCCGATCCAGTTGATAGCCGGGCTTCAATCCAAGCAGACTAAAAGGCATCTTCCACTTGATAATGCGGGCGTCCAGTTGCCACTGGTCCCCTTTCAAGCGAAAGTCTTCTGCACTGCCATCCGTTCGGGTCACGGTAGCGATAAAGGACTGATCACCGGACTCCCGGAAACTCACCGTTGCCACCGATATTTCCTGAGCGTATTCCTTGTAGCCATAAAGGTTGAGTGCGAACACGCTCATATAAATAGCCAGAGCCACCAATAACAACCCTGCTGTGCCTTTCAGCCATTGCAGCACCCATTTCTGGCGCAACAAGACCCAAGCACCCAGCAGTACAAGGAGTAGGCTAAAAACGATAAGCACCAAGGGCGCCAGAGTGTAGTTCATGCTTGAATCCTTCTAAAAACGTGCAATCCATTGGTCAATCAGCAAACGGGCAATACTTCCCGACGGCGGAACCATGGGCAAATTCTGATAATGAAACCAGGCCGCATCGACAATTTCATCGTCTTCAAGGCGGATCTCACCACCCGCATATTCCGCCATGAACCCCAGCATCAAGGAGTGAGGAAAAGGCCAGGACTGGCTATTCAAATATTCCAGGTTCTTCACCGAGATGCCGCTTTCCTCCATCACCTCTCGTGCCAAAGCTTGCTCGGCTGTTTCACCGGCCTCCATAAAGCCGGCCAGACAGGAATAAAAGCCGTCCGGGAAACGGGCAGAGCGCCCCAGCAACGCATACTCGCCATCGGTTACCAGCGTGATGATGCAGGGGGTGATGCGCGGATACTGGAAATAACCACACTGCGCACAGGTCATCGCCAGGTCGCGAGGATGTGGCTCGGTAGGTGAGCCGCAACGGCTACAGAAACGGTGATTCTTGCGCCAGCTCAGAAACTGCAAGGCCCGGCTCGCCATGGAAAATTCGGCGTCACTCAAGATGGCCCCGATAAGCCGACGCAACGGAACACGCTGCAATTGCCCATCATCAAATTCATGATGGGCAAATTCACAGACATAGCAGGGCTGGCCATCCAGGAAGCCCAAGAAGTGGTAATCAGGATGCTGTCTAAGCCACTTGGCTGGCAGTTGAGGGAACTGCCAATCCGTCTGGGTGGAAATCAATACATCCTGTTCGTGAATGACATAACAGCGAGCGCTATCCGCGTCATGAGATTCTGGGGAGGAAAGATCAATCATGGATGTCTCTGTTGCAATGGGCTCAAGCTACCTTTGACACTGGAAAGCCTAATGCATTCATGCTTTTCTCAGCTACCTCCAGTACACCGTCGCCAATAGGTTTCTGTTCTTCCATGCTTTCCAAGTAATAGTCCACTCCGGTCAGAGCATCGGCCAGGGTTTCCATGTTTTCCTGAGTCGGCGCCTGATCACCACCCAACAACCGGCTACTGATGTATTTGTGGCACGCTTGCGTTACTGCCTTGGCACGATCCAATTCCAGGAACATTAAGCCACCGGCAATGGAAGCAAAGGTCCCGGGCAGATTGGACAGGTGCATGGCATCCCAGTTGTTATCCATGAAAGAGGAAACAGAGCGTTTGGCTAACGCCAGACCGGCACGGCATTCACCCACCACCGTCATGCGAGCGTCATCCAGCTGATACAGGGAGATATTGCTATTGTTGGCTGAACGATGAACGTCATCCTCAGGGTTGATGCTTCGCTCGAGGCCCGCCACCACATTTTCCACGATCAATAGATCATCTACCAACGCATGGAACGCTTCCCCTTCCACGCTCTGATCGGGCGCCCACCGAGCCACTTCCTGAGCACGCAGTTTAATGGCGCGGGATTGCTCATCCTTGTTGATCATGTCCAAAGTGCTGCCCAGACGATTCAGGCTTGCGGCCACCGACTGGTAATTGGTATCCGCCACCCCTTGCGAAGCTAGATCCAGGCTTTCTTTCAACTCGGCAATCTCATCGCGCAAGGCGCTGGCAACAGAACGAATCACCGAACCGCTGGCGCCCGTCATCAACGCCAGCTCACGCTGCAAAACAACATCACTCACTTCAGACTTCAAACCAAAAGCCTGTTTGATGTCACCGATTGCACCACTTTTCTGCGCAGACAACGAGACGATATAAAGACTTTCCTTGATTAACAGCAACGGCGCCTCCTCCGTCATTGCCTGATCACTGCCGAAAACCAGCTTCTTTAGCTGCCGGTCATATTGTGAGAGCAGCGCTTTACGGGCCGGGGTAATCGCCATCTGATCGCAGTACATGGCCATCAACACCGCCTGGGACACCCACAGGAAGCGACTCAAACCACATTGGCCTGCGGCGCGGTCCAGTCGCACTAAAGCCCGCGCCATCAGCTTAAGGTTAGCACTATTATTTTGACCGCGGAGCACCCCAAGTAACCCGACCTGATACATATGCCGCAGCCGGCGGGATAGGTCGGACAATTCACTAACGGACATGTCCCGTTGTGGGGCTGGCGGCACACGCTGCCGGGATAAATCGGCGCTAAAGAAGTGACTTTCCTGGATTAACCCTTTGCCACCGGCCCGTCGCAGCTCATTAATGCCGCCAATCAACAACGCCGGTAGCGTGCGATTCTTCAGCTGCACGTAATCAAAATAGCGGGTGAGCAAGACAATCGCGTTACTCAATGCCTGAATACGGACGTCAGAAACTTTTTCCTGCAGCTCCCGGGCGGCCAGCGCCATTTCTTCACTCATTAAGGCTGCCGCAGGCAGCTCTACCACCTGGCAGATACCCCGAAGTTGCTGAAAGGCTTGCGCACAATGCTGCAACTCATCGTGACGGCTACGATCGTCGGAAAACGCCTCAAGCTGGGTTTCCGCTTCCGTCAGGGTGGTATCTATGGCTTCCTTGAGAAAAGTCAGGGAGGTGGTGTTTGTTATGGCAACCATGGACTCTCCGCAAGCACCAAACTGTTATTATCATCAGGTTCGTCCGTAGGGTGCGCAACCCCCTGGATACACCCGCAATACTCATAATAAGATTGTAAAACAAGGTGCATCACACTCTTGCACGTAATTAAAGACTGCGTCAACTTTCATTTGTAAACAACTGATTTGTTGATGATTTGTTAACCTGCACACACTCCTCTTCATCGCTATAGGGCGCAGGCATCTACGTACGCCAGCCTGCTATGTCAACCGCTCCCATGATCTAGGACAAATTGCCCCACTGTTTACCCTGTACTGGGCCATAGCAAGTCCTTATCATTGCCGCGCCGTGCTCCTGCCCGTACGCAGACAGCCCGGGAACACCTTTATCCTTCGCCGTTCAGCAGGAACCCGTCATGTCAGCCACGTTAGGCCGCGCCTTTGTACAGAATTTCCTGGGGCAGGCTCCTGCCTGGTACAAGTACACGATCGTCGCCTTTCTGCTTATCAACCCGTTGGTCGCCCTGACACTGGGCCCGGTAACCGCAGGCTGGCTGCTGCTGGCCGAATTCATCTTCACTTTAGCCATGGCGCTCAAGTGCTATCCATTACAGCCTGGCGGGCTACTGGCGATTGAAGCAGTAATGATCGGCCTGACCTCCGCAGAAACAGTGCTACATAAGGTGGTCGGCAATATTGAAGTAATGTTACTGCTGATCTTTATGGTCGCTGGTATCTACTTCCTTAAAGATTTACTGCTGTTCATGTTCACCCGCATTCTGCTCGGCGTTAAATCCAAGGTCACGCTGAGTCTGTTGTTCTGTGCCGCTGCGGCCTTGCTGTCTGCTTTTCTTGATGCATTAACGGTTACCGCCGTGGTGATTGCCGTATGCACTGGCTTCTACGGCATTTACCACAAGGTCGCCTCCGGCAAGACGTTCCAGCAAAAACATGACCATGGTGACGACACCACTGTGGAAGAATTACACCGTGAAGACCTGCGCCGCTTTCGGTCATTCCTGCGCAGCCTGCTAATGCACGCCGCCGTCGGTACCGCTCTGGGCGGCGTCTGCACGCTAGTGGGCGAACCCCAGAACCTGCTAATCGCCAATAAGGCCGGCTGGGAATTCGGTGAATTCTTCCTGCGCATGGCGCCCATTACCCTGCCAGTACTGGTGATGGGCTTCTTCACCTGTGCTTTCCTGGAATTCAGCGGCAGCTTCGGCTACGGGGAGGATATTCCTGAAAAAGTCCGCGGCATCATGCGCCAGTACGCCCTGGAGCAGGACCGCAAACGCACTCCACAAAATCGCGCCGCCTTGGTTATTCAGGCAATCACCGCTGTTTGGCTGGTCATCGGATTGGCCACCCATGCCGCCTCTGTTGGTTTAGTAGGGCTCACGGTAATCATCCTGGCCACTTCGTTCACTGGGATCATCGAAGAGCATCGTCTGGGCGCCGCGTTCGAGGAAGCCCTGCCCTTCACCGCCCTGCTCACGGTGTTTTTCGCGGTGGTGGCAGTGATTGCTGACCAGCAGCTTTTCGCGCCGGTAATTGAATACGTGCTCACTCTGGAGAAGCAGGTGCAGGGGCCAGCTTTCTACATGGCTAACGGCATACTCTCGGCGGTGTCCGATAACGTTTTTGTGGCAACAGTCTATGTCGATGAAGTGGGCCAAGCGTTGCTGAAGAACGAAATTGACCGCGATACTTTCGACCTGCTGGCAGTAGCCATCAACACCGGCACCAACATTCCCTCTGTGGCCACGCCAAACGGTCAGGCGGCATTCCTGTTCCTGCTGACTTCAGCACTGGCGCCGTTGGTGCGATTATCCTATGGACGCATGGTGGTTATGGCCCTGCCTTACACCATCGTGATGTCGATTACCGGCCTGGTCATGACCGCCACGGTGCTTGAGCCTGCCACTGACTACCTGTACGAAAATGGCTGGATTCAGCATCATCAGGTGGAAGATCTTCAAGAAACGCCGGTAATCCCAGGGCACTGATTGCCCTGGAAATCCCGAGGTAAAATGGGGATGGCGAACAAACCTGCTAGTTGGATGGGCTCGAGCCATCAGGCCCTGCACAGACGGCACTTCCATTATTGTAGCGGCGTATCGCTGTTCTGCCCAAGGCTCTGCCAAACCGTGGGTTCCCCATTCTTTTGCGCAATAGCGGCCAGCTTGTTGCGGTGACGTTGTTGCTCATTCTCGCTGGCATGCACCACACAAAGCGGGGATCGATCGGCACTTAAGCGCCTGATGACCTCTGCTGCGGCGTCACCACCCCGCTCACTGCTATCGTTACCGCCCGAAAAAAGGCGAGTTTGCCCGCCCGTCATGGCAAGATAAACGTCTGCTAGAATCTCCGCATCCAATAAGGCGCCGTGCAGTTCACGGTGCCCGTTTTCCACGAAATAACGGCGACATAAAGCATCAAGGTTATTCTTCTGCCCAGGGTGTTTCTGGCGCGCCATAACCAAGGTATCCAGCACCCCACAACGCTGTTCAATGGTCCCATAGCGTGTGCCAAGCCGGCGCAACTCATGGTTGAGAAAGCCCACATCGAAAGGGGCGTTGTGAATGACCAGTTCAGCGCCATCCACAAACGACAAGAATTCATCAACCACCTTGTCAAACGTAGGCTTGTCCGCCAAGAATTCGCTACTGATACCGTGGACCGCCAACGCTCCCGCATCGATTTCCCGCTCAGGGTTCAAGTACAGGTGCAGGTTATTTCCGGTCAGGCGGCGATTTTTCATCTCCACACAACCAATTTCAATCACCCGGTGCCCGTCATTGGGCTCAAGGCCAGTGGTTTCCGTATCCAATACAACCTGACGCATCAGCTAGCTTGCCCCTGCTTGTGTTTCATTTCCTCAATTCCTCGGTTAGCCAGCGCATCAGCGCGCTCGTTACCCGGATGACCACTGTGCCCCTTGACCCACCGCCAGTCGATGTCGTGGCGTTGCACTGCCGCATCCAGGCGCTGCCATAGGTCAACGTTTTTTACAGGCTGCTTGGATGCCGTTTTCCAGCCCCGTTTTTTCCAGTTCGCCATCCACTGTGTAATGCCATCCATGACGTACTTGGAATCCGTGGTCAACACCACCTGACAGGGCGAGTTGAGCGTTTCCAGCGCCACAATCGCCGCCATCAGTTCCATACGGTTGTTGGTGGTTTCCGGCTCACCGCCGCACAATTCTTTCTCCTTATCACCATAAAGGAGAATCGCGCCCCAACCACCCGGACCGGGATTACCACGGCAAGCGCCGTCGGTATAGATAATCACATTTTTCAAAGATTCAAGGCTCCCTGCTCTGTTGGCCCCACCGGGCCACCGGGACTGGCACCACCGTATTACGCGGCACCTTGCATTGTCGGGTGGCCAACGGACGAACAACACCGGCCCGTTTTCTCGCCACCAGAAGGTATGCATTGCCGTGGCGAGGCCATAAAAAGCGACCCAGCCAGTCAAGCATTCGCATTCGGCTGCGGCCACGGTCGGACAGCGGCATAGTATAGAAGCCACTGGCCATGCCATCGACCTCAAATCCGAGAACTTGCAACCAGTCGGTTAAACGGTTGGGACGGTAGTAGCGCCCCATCCATCCCGGTGACTTCCACCAAAGCAGCCAGCGTGCCAACCCCATAATACTGAGTGGATGAAAGCCGATGATCGCTATCTTGCCACCGGGAGCCATACAGCGGGCAGCCTCGCGTAATGCCTGATGAGGGTCAGCGGAGAAGTCCATGGTATGGTGAAGTAACAGCACGTCCACACTATTTTTTGCTATCGGCAGCAAATCCAGCCGTGAATACAGCTTCACGCCGGTAAAACCGGGTGGCGCAATGCTGGTTTGCCAACGCAGCGGCGATTCCGACATAAGGTCACGTCCGCCGCTAGAGTAAACCGCCACCGCGCGCTGCCCAGCTTGACTGCGAAGCCACTCGGTCAGCATGGCCTTTTCGGCACTCAACAACGCCTGCCCCGGCTCGCTGTCTAGCCATTCATCAAAGTCTCTGCCCAGTTCACCGGGAGAGGTATTAAACGAAATACGGTTGAGTGGAGGTAGCTGCATGGCGGACAATCTCTTCATTCATGAATGTTAATTCATGCTTATAAAGCACCGAACCCGTGCAGAATCTATAGCACGTAAACAGGAGCGTAACACACATGACAGCCAGCCCTATCGCCATCCCTGCCTTCAATGACAACTACATTTGGGCGTTTCACCAACAGGATCAATGTGTGGTGGTCGACCCCGGTGACGCAGAACCTGTAGAGCGTTATTTGCGCGAGAACGGCCTGTCTCTATCCGCTCTGCTGATTACCCACCATCACCCTGATCATGTCGGCGGTGTCGCAGCGCTTACCAAACACCGCGACATCCCAGTCTACGGCCCCGCAAAGGAATCCATTCCGGCCATGAGCCACCCTCTACACGAAGGCGATACCATCACCCCGGCGGGTACAGATCTAGCGTTCACCATCATGGAGGTTCCAGGCCACACCCTCGGACACATCGCCTTCATCAACGCCGCGCACAATTGGCTCTTCTGCGGAGATACCCTGTTTGCCGGGGGGTGTGGCCGTCTATTTGAAGGGACGCCAGCGCAGATGTTCCACTCGCTTGAACGCCTAGCTGCCCTCCCCGAAGAAACCTTAGTGTTTTGTGCACACGAATACACCCAGGCCAACCTGACATTCGCTGCTGCTGTAACCCCGAATGATTCAGGGGTTCAAGCACGCCTTCAAGACGTCACCGAACGGCGTAATAAAGGTAAGATTTCGCTGCCTTCCTCTCTCGCCGAAGAGAAAGCCACCAATCCCTTTTTACGCAGTGATAACGAAGAGGTGAAAGCGTCCTGTCAACGCCATGAGCCCGGATGCGGAGAATCTGATATTCAGTGTTTTGCAGCCTTGCGTCGCTGGAAGGATAACGCTTAGCGTCGCATCCTTGCCGTATCGTCTTTGCGACGCCAGAATGCATCAAATTCTTAGCGTTGTTCATAATTATGAAACACATTATTCCTTTGGCCTTTTTATTTGGCTTGGGGGCTCTCGGTGGCTGTGCCACCAATGACTCCCTAGAAAATCTCCCTCCCATGCCGGCCGCTAAGCCCTCTGTGGATGACCTAAAATTGGGCAACGGCATGGATGAACCGGCCCCAGTGGACGACAAAAACAAGCAGGCAATAGGGGATGAGGATCTCTGGGTGCGTCTGCGTAGCGGCTACGGACTGAATCTGAGCATAAAAAATGATCGCATTCGCGTGCAACGCGAATGGTACGCTCGCCATCCTCAATACTTCACTCGTGTCACCAGGCGCTCTGAGCGTTACCTACACTACATTATCGAACAGGCTGAGGCTCGTGACATGCCACTGGAGTTGGCATTGCTGCCCATCGTGGAAAGTGCCTTCGACCCCTTTGCCTATTCCCATGGCCGTGCTGCGGGCCCTTGGCAATTCATTCCCTCCACCGGCGATTATTTCGGTATGCAGCGCACTTGGTGGGAAGACCAACGCCGCGACATTCTTAAGTCCACCAACGCTGCATTGGATTATCTACAAAAACTTTCCAGCCGTTTCGACGGTGACTGGCTGCTGGCACTAGCCTCCTACAATGCTGGTGGCGGCACCATTTCCCGGGCTATCCGACACAATGAAGAAGCGGGTAAACCCACCGACTTCTGGAACCTGAATCTGCCGCGCGAAACCACGGCCTATGTCCCTAAGCTGCTCGCAATCGCACAAATTGTAGGCGACCCGGACACCTATAATGTGCCCCTACACCCGATCGCCAACGAACCCTACTTCGTTACAGTTAAAACAGGCGGCCAGATTGATTTGGCACAGGCCGCGCGGCTGGCGGATATTTCCGTGGAAGAGCTTTACCTGCTAAATCCCTCCTATAACCGTTGGGCCACCTCACCCGACGGTCCCTTCCGCTTGCTCGTCCCGGTCGATCGGGCCGAACGATTCAGGAACAAGCTGGTCGACCTGCCTAAAGATCAGCGCATGCAGTGGGCCCGTTACCAGATTCGCCCCGGCGACAGCCTGGGTGCTATTGCCCGCCAGTACCGCACCACCCCCCAGGTACTGCGCAATATCAACCACCTCAAGAACAACACCATTATCGCTGGTCGCACCCTGTTAATTCCCGGCCCAGCCTCCGCTAGCCGTGATTACAGCCTTAGCGCTGAATCACGACTGGCCAAGACACAATCGAAACAACCTAAAGGGCGCAAACGGGTCGACTACACGGTTCAGTCCGGTGAGACCCTATGGGAGATTGCCCGTCGCCATAAGGTCGGCGTACCAGAGTTAGCCAAATGGAATGGGATGGCCCCTAAAGATAACCTGCGAGTCGGACAGAACCTGGCGGTATGGACCAAAGGCAGCCTGGCAGCCAGCCCCGCTAACGTGCCTGCTGCCAGCAAACCCAATATGTTGCGAAAAGTCCGCTACCCGATTCGTAACGGCGATTCCTTGTATGCCATTGCTGACCGCTTTAATGTATCAGTCAACGACATAAAAAGCTGGAACAACAGTGTAGCCAGCAATCAATACATACAACCCGGGCAACGGCTGACACTCTACGTTGATATTCGCCAAACGCACTAACTTTACCCTTGCCCTGCTGGGCCTGCTGCTCGGCGTGATATGTCACGCCGAGCCTATCCGAAGCCACGGCTATCATCCGTTCGGCAGCCTCAAGTATCCTGCTGATTTCCAACATCTGGACTACGTCAACCCGGATGCGCCCAAGGGCGGCACCCTGCGGTTATTCGGCCAGGGTACCTTCGACAGCCTGAACCCTTACATCCTCAAAGGGCGAAGCCCTGCTGACACCCCAGGCATTCAAATGTATGGGGTCACCGAAATTGCCGACAGCCTGTTGATGGGAAGCCAGCCCCATAACCCATTGGGCGATGAAGCTGGAGCGGCTTACGGCTTGATTGCTGACTGGCTGGAGTATCCAGAGGATCGCAGATGGTGCATCTTCCATATTCGTGACGAAGCACAGTTTCATGACGGTCATCCGATCCGGGCTGACGATGTGGTGTTCTCCGTAAATATTCTGCGCGAGAAAGGCCACCCGGAATTCGCTCTGCGTCTGGCGGACATTGCCAACGTTGAAGCGATCGATTCACAAACGGTGAAATTTACCTTTCACCGCGGCCGTCGCGATTTGCCCCTGGTGGCCGGAGCTATTCCCATTCTGCCCCGCCACTACTGGCAACAGCATGATTTCGACAGCGCCTCACTGGCTCCACCTCTGTCTAGCGGGCCTTACAAGGTCACCGAAGTGAAGGCTGGTCGGCAAGTCACCTTTACCCGGGTAAAAGATTACTGGGGCAAAGATTTACCAGTGAATCGTGGCCGTTATAATTTCAACATCGTAGAGTTCGAGTTCTACCGCGATGCTGATGTGGGCTTCGAAGCGTTTAAAGCCGGGGGCTACGATGTCCATTATGATTACAGCTCCAAGCACTGGGCCACGGCCTACGAATTCTCAGCGTTAAAAGCAGGTAAGGTCAAACGGGCTGAAGTCCCTCATCGCATTCCCCGCCCAGTACAGGCTTTCTTCTTCAACACCCGCCGCGCGCCCTTCAATGATATTAATGTGCGTCGAGCGGCCAGCCTGCTGTTCGATTTTCAGTGGTCCAACAAGAACCTGTTCAGCGGCGCCTATAAGCGCACGAAGAGCTGGTTCCCCAACAGTGTTTACAGTGCAACAACGCCCGCGTCTGATGCGGAAAAAGCATTGCTTACCCCCTTCCTTGACCAGCTTCCTGACGACTATTTCAGCGCCGACATCAGTCCACCAGTTAACGATGGCAGCGGTCAGATTCGCAATCGAATGCGAGAAGCCCTGGCACTGCTGAAAAAAAGCGGCTGGAAACTGGATGGGCAAACCCTGGTTAACGCCGAAGGCCGCCCGCTACAATTTACTGTCTTGAACTATCACAACCCGGGCATATACCGCATTCTTGCGCCCTGGTTTCGTAATCTGAAACGGCTGGGCATTGAGGCCCAATACCGTGAAATTGATCCTGCCGCCTACAAGCAGCGCCTGGACACCTTCGATTACGATGTGGTGCTTTTTGTACTTCCCGTTCAGGCGTACCCGGGGCCGGAACTGAAAGACTATTTTCCGTCGGCCAGCGCCAAGGTCGTCGGCAGCCGGAACCTGGCCGGTATCCGCAACCCTGTTGTGGACTTTCTTGTCGATCATGCACTCAGCACCGACAACGAAACCGATTACCGACTTAGCTTGCAGGCGCTGGATCGTATGTTGCGCTACCAGCAGTACGGGGTCTTGAACTACTATATTAATGATCACCGTATAGCCTGGTGGGACAAGTTTGCTCGCCCGCCGGAACCAATCCCCTATGGGCTGGGTCTGGACACCTGGTGGTTTAAACAATAACAAGGAGTCTTTATGGCCGTTAACCGCAGCCTGCTGCGAGGGCTATTGGTGGGTTTGTGCGCTCTTTCCGGCCTGGCACATGCCGATATTCACCGCAGCCACGCCATGGCCATGCATGGCACCCCAAAATATTCGGCTAATTTTCAGCACCTGGATTATGTGAATCCGGAGGCACCCAAAGGCGGAACATTACGCCGTCACGTCATCGGCACGTTCGACAGCCTGAACCCTTTTGTGCCTAAAGGGACTGCCGCCGCCGGTATAGGCTCCCTTGTTTATGACACCCTTACCACGCGCGCCGAGGACGAACCCTTTACCCAGTATGGTTTGTTGGCGAAAACTATCGAATGGCCCGAAGACCGCAGCTGGGTTCGCTTTCATCTGAATCCGAAAGCCACCTTCAGCGACGGCAAGCCGGTGCAGGCCAGCGATGTGGTATGGACCTTCAACACACTGATCAAGGACGGCGCGCCCTTCTACAGTTTCTATTACAGTGGCGTCGACCACGTTACCGCCGATGACGCACACACCGTGACTTTCCACTTCAAGCCCGGTGACAACCGTGAGCTGGCACTGATCATTGGTCAGCTTCCTGTTCTACCCGAACACGTATGGAAAACCCGTGATTTTACCAATGCCGGCTTTGAAAAACCGATTGGCTCCGGCCCCTATGCCGTCAGCAAAGTCGATACCGGCAAACAAATTACCTACCAGCGCCGCCAGGATTACTGGGCCAAAGACCTGCCCATCATGCGCGGTCGCAATAACTTCGATACGGTTTCTTTCGATTATTTCCTGGATGACACCGTGGCCCTGCAAGCATTCAAGCGTGGCGATTATGATTGGCGCTTCGAGATCAGCTCAAAGAACTGGGCCACCAGCTACAAGGGCAAAGCCTTTGACGAGGGTGAGCTGGTTAAGGAAGAGGTGCCCCACTCAAACCCGGCAGGAATGCAGGGGATCGTCTATAACCTGCGCAATCCGCTCTTTGCGAATGTGGCACTGCGTGAGGCCATGGCCTATGCACTGGATTTTGAATGGTCCAATGCCAACCTCTTTTATGGCCAATACAACCGCACGCGCAGCTATTTCCAGAACTCCGATATGGCCGCCACCGGCCTGCCCTCCGAAGCAGAGCTGAAGCTACTTGAACCGCTACGCGACGAGATTCCCGAGCGTGTTTTCACGGAAAGTTACCAACCACCGAAAAGCGATGGCAGCGGCCGCCCACGAGCTAACCTTGCGCGGGCCCAGACGTTGTTGAAAAACGCAGGCTACCAAATCAACGACAGTCAATTGCACACCCCAAACGGCGCGCCAGTAAGCTTCCAGATAATGCTGCATCAGCCCGCATTTGAACGCATTCTTCTGCCGTTTGCTCGCAATTTGAAAGCACTGGGTATCGATGCACAGGTGGTCAAGGTAGACACCAGCCAATACGTAGAGCGCATTCGTAACTTCAACTTCGACATGGTGGTCAGCTCCTTTGCCCAATCTTCCTCCCCGGGCAACGAGCAACTGGAGTATTGGAGTAGCAGCGCTGCCGACAACCCGAGCAGCCGGAACATTATCGGCATTCAGAATCCGGCTGTGGACACACTAGTCGATGCCATTGTCACCGCCACCACGCGCGATCAGCTGGTTACCGCCAGCCGTGCCCTGGATCGGGTACTGCAATGGAATTTCTATGTGATCCCCAATTGGTATGCGGACCACCATCGTCTGTCCTACCGCAGCCGCCTGAAACACCCACCTTTGCCTGAATACGTGGGCATTGATGGTGCCATCGACACCTGGTGGGACAGCAACGCGCAATGATGCGACTTTATATTGCCAAACGTTTGCTGCTCATCGTCCCCACCCTGTTCGGCATTCTATTACTGAACTTTGTGGTTGTGCAGGCAGCCCCCGGTGGCCCAGTGGAAAAAACCCTGGCGGAATTGCAGGGCATTGGCGGGGGCGCAGGCGGCAGTTTTGCGGGTGGCAGCGTGGATACACTCAGTAGTGGTGGCGACTACCGAGGTTCCAAAGGCCTTCCGCCGGAACTGGTAGAACGAATTCAAAAACTCTATGGCTTTGATAAACCGGCGCCGGAACGTTTTTGGCTGATGGTGAAAAGCTACCTGAGCTTCGATTTCGGCGAATCTTACTACCGTGACCGTTCAGTAACCGAACTTATCGTCGAGCGCATACCGGTATCGCTGTCACTGGGGCTGTGGAGCACCCTGATTGCCTATATGGTTTCCATTCCCCTGGGCATTCGCAAAGCCGTGAAAGACGGATCACGTTTTGATATCTGGAGCAGCACCGCCATTGTCATCGGTTTTGCCATTCCCAGTTTCCTGCTTGGCATCCTGTTGATCGTGCTGTTTGCCGGCGGTTCTTACTTTGAATGGTTCCCCCTGCGCGGCCTCACCTCGGATAATTTTGAGCAACTGAGTCTGTTTGGCAAAGTGACTGATTATCTGTGGCATATCACCTTACCTACCCTCGCGATTGTCGCTGGCAGTTTTGCCACCCTGACCATGCTGACGAAAAATTCTTTCATGGATGAAATCCGCAAGCAGTACGTGCAAACCGCTCGAGCCAAAGGGCTAAGCGAAAAACAGGTGTTGTACGGCCATGTATTTCGCAACGCCATGTTGATCATTATCGCCGGCTTCCCCGCTGCCTTTGTGGGCATGTTTTTCACTGGGGTACTGCTTATCGAGTTTATTTTTTCCCTCGACGGCCTTGGCCTGCTCGGCTTCGAGTCAGTGATTAACCGGGACTACCCGGTAGTGTTTGGCACCCTGTTTATCTTCACCCTGATTGGCTTGTTGCTGAAATTGGTCAGCGACCTGACCTACATGTGGGTGGACCCGCGCATTGATTTCGAGCGGAGGCAGAGCTAATGGCCTTTAGCAACCCGCTCACGCGCAACCCGGTCTGGCAACGCCAGTGGCAGGCGTTTCGTTCAAACAAACGTGGCTATTGGGCGCTATGGATTTTTGTCACCCTGTTTGTCATCAGCCTCGGTGCCGAGCTGATTGCCAACGAAAAGCCGCTACTGGTCAGCTACGATAACGAGTTCTACGTTCCCGTCTTCAATACCTATCCGGAAACCACCTTTGGCGGTTTTTTCGAATCGGAAACCAATTATCGCGACCCAGTCGTCAAAGACCTGATTAACGATAAGGGCTGGATGCTGTGGCCACCGGTTCGCTACAGCTATAACACCATCAATTATGATCTGGCGGTGCCAGCACCGGCCCCACCATCAGCCGAAAACTGGCTCGGCACAGATGATCAAGGCCGTGATGTATTGGCAGGCTTGATTTACGGCTTTCGTATTTCTGTCCTGTTCGGGTTGGTATTGACCATCCTTTCCAGCATCGTCGGCATTATTGTCGGGGCAATTCAAGGCTACTATGGCGGCTGGCTGGATCTGGCCGGTCAGCGTTTTCTGGAAATCTGGTCGAGCATGCCCACGCTGTACCTGATCATCATCATTTCCAGCTTTGTGATACCCAGTTTCTGGACACTGCTGGTGATCCTGCTGCTATTTTCCTGGATGGCTTTGGTCGATCTGGTGCGGGCAGAGTTTCTGCGTTGCCGGAACATGGACTATGTCCGTGCCGCCCACGCCATGGGCGTTCGCACTCCGGTTATCATGTTCCGGCATATGCTGCCCAATGCCATGGTCGCCACTATTACTTTCCTGCCATTTATTCTCAACAGCGCAGTGGTCACCCTCACCTCTCTTGATTTCATCGGCTTCGGCATGCCGCCAGATGCACCTTCGCTGGGCCGACTGGTCGGCCAGGGAAAAGCCAACCTGCATGCTCCCTGGTTAGGCATCAGCGTCTTCGCCACTCTCACGTTGATGCTGACTTTGCTGGTATTTATCGGTGAAGCCATTCGCGATGCGTTCGACACAAGGAAGTTTCTGCAATGAGTCTGTTACGCATCGAAGGGCTGAGTATTCGTTTCGCCGGTCAGCTTGCCGTTGATGACATGTCACTGGAACTCCATCCCGGCCGTATGCTGGCGCTGGTGGGCGAGTCTGGTTCCGGAAAATCCCTCACTGCCCTGTCGGTGATGGATCTGCTGCCGGAAAACGCACAGTGGCAGGCAGAAAGCCTGCAGCTGGATGGCACCGATCTACAGTCACTCAACCGCGAACAGAAACGTAAACTGCGTGGTGGCCGTATCGGCATGATTTTCCAGGAACCGCTGACCGCCCTCAATCCCTTACATACGGTAGAGAAGCAAATCAGCGAAAGCCTGTTCGTCCATCAGGGCATGAGCAAGCAGCGGGCCCGTGAGCGCTGCCTGTCGTTGCTGGAGCAAGTCGAGCTCCCCGCCACAGCCGATATGCTGAGCCGTTATCCGCACCAACTTAGCGGCGGCCAGCGGCAAAGGGTCATGATCGCCATGGCGCTGGCTAATGAACCTCAGATACTCATCGCTGATGAACCGACCACCGCCCTGGATGTAACGGTACAAGAAACCATTCTCGATCTGATCAAACGCTTACAGAAAGAATTGAATCTTTCCATACTATTGATCAGCCACGACTTGGGTGTCGTCAGCCGTTTTGCCGAAGACATTGTGGTCATGCATAACGGCAAGCGTGTGGAGTCTGGCCCCACCGACACCGTACTAAGCCAACCAACGCAAAATTATACTCGTCACCTTATCGAGGCGGAGCCACAGGGGCGCGCCAAGCCATTGCCCGATGGCACCCCCGTGCTGCTGAGCGCCACCAACATGGCAGTCACTTTCAAGGGCAAGCGCCAGTCTCTATTCACGCCACCAAGCCTGCTACACGCGGTAGACCACATCAATCTCACCCTGCGCAAGGGGGAAACCCTGGGTATCGTTGGCGAATCGGGGTCCGGTAAATCGACCCTCGCCCTGGCTTTACTGCGCTTGATCAAGAGTGACGGTGACATTGACATGAATGGCACTGATATTCGCGCCCTCTCTCGCACAGGGTTACGGCAATGGCGCAGCCGTTTTCAAGTGGTATTCCAGGACCCCTATGGCAGCCTCAACCCGCGCATGACCGTAGGCCAAATCGTCGCCGAAGGCTTGGCGGTTCACGCTCCAGAGCTGACGAGTACAGAGCGGGAAAATCGTGTCGGTCGCATTCTCGAGGAGGTCGGGCTGCCCATTACCGTTCGTCACCGCTACCCCCATGAGTTCTCTGGCGGGCAACGCCAGCGCATTGCCATTGCCCGTGCGCTCATCATGGAGCCTGCATTACTGGTGCTGGACGAACCCACCTCAGCGCTGGATCGCAGTGTTCAGCACCAGATACTGGAATTACTGAAGGCACTACAAGAGCGACGGGGACTCAGCTATCTGTTTATCAGCCATGATTTGAAAGTTATCCGTGCTATTTGTCACCGTGTGCTGGTGATGAAAGACGGCAAGACCGTGGAACATGGCGAAACTGAGGCCATTTTCGAAAACCCGCAGCAACCGTACACCCAGACGCTGATCGATGCGGCCTTTGCCAACAGCAGGAAACAGACGGTTGCACTTTGATCGCCCTTGATCGGGCGTAATAACCGGACTAATTGCCTATAATTAGTGACAAGTTCAAAGTTGAAAGTTAAAAGCGCAGATCACATTAGCGGCAATCTGGACTACCTTCATCGTAAACCTTGCGGTAGTAGAGCTGTTTACTTCCAGGCTCGGGAATGGTTTATGCCGATAGCAAGCAAGCCAGATCGTGCTTATTAACTTTCAACTTTCAACTTTCGACTCAAAAGTATATCGAGGATGAACATGGGATTTCTTGCAGGCAAACGTTACCTGATTGTCGGAGTCGCCAGCGACCGCTCCATTGCCACCGGAATTGCTGAAGCCATGCACCGCGAAGGTGCTGACTTAGCTTTCACCTACCAGAATGACAAGCTGAAAAGCCGCGTACTCAAAGCCGCAGAGCGCTATGGCAGCAGTGAAGCCCTGTGTTTCCCCTGTGATGTCACCAGCGACGAGGCTATTGATGCCGTTTTCTCTGAACTCGGCAAACAATGGGATGGCCTCGACGGCATTGTGCACGCCGTCGGTTTCGCCCCCGCTAACGAACTGGATGGTAACTTTGTCGATGTAGCCACCCGCGAGGGTTTTCAGATTGCCCATGACATTTCCAGCTATAGCTTCGTAGCTCTGGCCAAGGCCGGAAAAAGCATGTTGGCTGGCCGTAATGGCGCCCTGCTCACCCTTACCTACCATGCTGCGCGCCAGTCTGTACCGAACTACAACGTGATGGGCATGGCCAAAGCCAGCCTGGAAGCCTCAGTGCGTTACCTGGCCGCCAGCATGGGACCAGACGGTGTGCGGGTAAACGGCATCTCTGCCGGCCCTATCCGTACCCTTGCAGCCTCCGGCATTAAGAAATTTCGCAGCATGCTGGATTACAATGCGGCCAAAGCACCATTACGCCGCAACGTAACCATTGAGGAAGTGGGCAATACTGCTGCCTTTCTATGCTCAGACTTGGCCTCCGGCATCACCGGCGAAATCACTTACGTCGATGCTGGTGCGAGCACTGTGTCCATGCCGTTCGAACTGGAGCTTTAAAAGCAGAGCGTTCTTCATTTTAGCGAGTTTTGCTGACAAAAAAGCCCCCCTAAACGGTGGGGCTTTTTTGGTTCAGTGGAGCACTCCGGGAAAGCGGTATGGGTACGGGCCTTAGCTTACACAGAGCATCTGCCGACCCTCGTTTAGCCATTAGCCACGCAGGCATAACGGTTGCCTTTGAAAAGGGCAACCTCATCCATCATCTAGTACGCACCTGACTGAGATCCGGGGCACTAAATCGTGTTCCAGCCGGATCGTGTCGATGGCCTTGAGTTGAAGATGCGCCAATACAAACCAGTCAGGGAGACGATCTGATTTGAGCGGCAACAGGTACAGTGCTTCTGCTTGCTGGTGAGGCGCTCTGTGAGGCGAGAATAGAAGGACAATCTCACTGCACATCGCAGTGAGGGTGGTTCAGCCGCTCTACAGCGGTGAGTGACGAGGGATCGGCTGAGTTGCACAGGTACTTAGAAGCAGATGAGGGGGGGCGAGACGTGGAGGGAAGAAACCTTCCTCGGCCACTCCACGCAAACGTAGCATTTAACAGGGTGGCAGTGTCTTTGTTGTGTTGCTTGGTCTCACAAACAACATGACTCGGTGCACCGCTCGCCCCCTACCCGTTTCACTCTAATCCGCGATGGATTAAAAAATCGCTTGTCGAGACTCCTGCTACCTCTTAGGGCCCTGCTACAGAAGCGTGTAAACCACACCTACAGAAAAAGTATGGTCAGTTTCATTGGTCCCCGAAGGGGCCGAAGAATCGTTCTCAAGCAGATGACGTAGACGTAACGCGAAACGTGAGTTGATTGCCGTGGTCAGAGAGGTTTCCGCCCGGCTATCCGCTCCATCATCACCAATTTCTGTGGAAAAATCCTCTTTGAAAATGGTGTTGTCGCTGACTTGAAGCTCATATTTGATACCGACGCGCGCGATGGCATTCTCTTCGGAGTCATGGCAGCTCATATAGCTGTCTTGGGGCTCTAGGCACTTTACTCGATAACCTGGGCCGATTTCAGCATCCAGAGTCTGCACATCCGAATCAATCCAGCGGCGGCCCACACCAATAGCGTAACTGGCCTCGTAGTGATAACCCGAGAAGTTGTCTTTCTGATAGGTCAGCACATTGAACAGGTAGTTCTTGGCGTCTTCACCCAGCTTACGATCCAGCTTGTAGGAAGCGAAGTAATTCTCATCGGTACGGTTGTATTCTTCCGTATCGGGATCTTCCTCCTTCTCGTTATTAGCCTCAGCCTTAAATGTATGACGCCATTTCGCGCTGTCTCGGGCCATATTAACGTTAGCATTGGTTGAGTCGGAATTGGTGTTGCCTCGCTTGAATAGCAGCCCGACACCAATTTCCCCGGACCACTTCGAAACTTCACTGCCTTCGTCAGTGGCTGCGTCTTCTGCAGCTACAGAAACCGCCGGAAGACCGGCGGCTAGCAGCATGGCAGCGATTGTCTTACTGCGCATGTATGACTCCTTAATCGTTTTTATCGAGATGTACGTCCATCTGCGGGAAAGGAATGCCAATCCCCGCATCATCAAAGCGGCGTTTCACAATTTCAGTGGTATCCCATAGAACGGGCCAATAGTCCGCACTCTTCACCCATGGGCGACACAGGAAGTTCACTGAGCTATCTGCCAACTCACCCACAACGATAGTCGGCGCAGGATCCTTGAGAACACGCTCATCCGCAGCCAGAACGTCTTCCAGCACCTTCTTAACCACGGAAAGGTCAGCATCGTAAGCGACACCAAAGACCATATCCACCCGGCGAGTCGGTTTTTCGGAATAGTTGATGATATTGCCGGACATGATGGCACCGTTGGGAACAGTCACCACTTTGTTGTCCGGGCTGTTCATGATGGTAGCAAAAATGCGGATTTCCTTGACGGTACCAGAAGCCCCACCGGCTTCCACGTAATGCCCCACGCGAAACGGCTTGAACAGGATCAACATGACACCCGCGGCGAAATTACCGAGGGAATCTTTCAACGCCAGGCCGACTGCCAAGCCGGCAGCACCCAGAATCGCTACCAGAGAGGTTGTTTCAATGCCAAGCTGATCCAGAGAGGCGATAACCACAAAAACGAACAAAAGTACATGAACGATGCGTCCCAAGAAGGTTGCCACCGTTTCGTCCATACGCTTATTCAGCAATTTTTTCACCCCGCTACTCAGGCGGGCAACAATCCAGCTACCAATAATGAAAATGGCCAGTGCCGCAGCAATGCTCCAGGCATACGGCACCAGGTTTTCATTGGCAAAGGTTTCCAGTTGAGTCAGATATTGATCCATTAAGCGTACTCCTCATCCAGTGAGGGCGAATTATGCCCGTTCCTGCGGCAACCCCAAGTCAAGGCGCTGCCACCAGCGCAGGATTTTACAGAAATTTCATAAACACGGCGCGGAAATACCTGTGATTTCAGCACCAAGGTTGCTGCAAGCATGAAACCTAATGGCGAATATAACCACTCCGCCACCGGCCACAGGGGGCTCTACCCGCTATTTGAGCAAGAAAAGCCTCCCATATTGGGTATCTGCGCCCTACCCCGCTATAATGCATGCCCCAATTTTCCCGCCTTTGTCGGAGCCATCATGTCACAGAACCCGCGCGTTCAACTTACTGCTCAACTTAAAGAACGCATCCTGATTCTTGATGGCGGCATGGGCACCATGATTCAGCGCTGCAGGTTCAGTGAAGAAGAGTTTCGTGGTGCCCGATTTGCTGATTGGCCTAGCGATTTAAAGGGGAATAATGACTTGCTCAGCATGACCCAGCCTGAGCGAATCAAAGCTTTGCATAAGGGCTACCTTGATGCCGGCGCGGATATCATCGAGACCAACTCCTTTAACTCCACGTCTATCGCCATGGCCGATTACGCCATGCAAGACCTGGCCCGTGAGATCAATGTGGCCGCCGCTCGCGTAGCCCGCGAAGCGGCAGACGAAGCCTCCACTCCGGATAAGCCCCGTTATGTAGCCGGGGTGCTCGGCCCCACTAACCGCACAGCCAGCATCAGCCCGGATGTGAACGATCCCGGCTACCGCAACACCCATTTTGATGCCCTAGTAGAGGCATACCTTGAGGCCCTTGATGGCCTGGTAGAAGGCGGCATCGATATGGTCCTGATCGAAACCATCTTCGACACGCTGAATGCCAAAGCTGCTGTTTTTGCAGTAGACCAGTATTGCTATGAGAACAATCTCGATCTGCCGGTGATGGTGTCGGGGACGATCACCGATGCGTCAGGTCGTACCCTCACGGGTCAAACCACGGAAGCGTTTTACAACTCCCTGCGCCATGCCCGACCGATTAGTTTCGGCCTGAACTGCGCCTTGGGGCCCATGGAGCTACGCCCCTATATTGAAGAGCTGTCGCGAATCTCAGAAACCTACGTGTCCGCCCACCCTAACGCTGGCCTCCCCAACGAAATGGGCGAATATGACCTGGATCCTGCCACCATGGCCAAAGAAGTACGCGCCTGGGCAGAGAAAGGTTTCCTGAACATTATCGGCGGCTGCTGCGGGACCACCCCTGAACATATCGGCGCCATGGCCGAGGCGGTCGAAGGACTCGCGCCACGGCAATTACCCGAGATCGAGGTAGCGTGCCGCCTTTCCGGCCTGGAGCCCTGCACCATTACCAAGGACTCCCTGTTCGTCAACGTGGGTGAACGCACCAACGTGACCGGTTCCAAGCGTTTTCTACGCCTGATCAAAGAGGAAGATTACGACACCGCCTTGGACGTGGCCCGCGACCAAGTTGAAAACGGCGCTCAGATCATCGACATCAACATGGACGAGGGGATGCTGGAATCCGCCGAGTGCATGGTGAAATTCCTCAACCTGGTAGCCTCAGAGCCAGAAATCTCCAAAGTGCCAATCATGATCGATTCCTCCAAATGGGGGGTGATCGAGGCAGGCCTGAAGTGCATCCAGGGCAAGGGTGTGGTGAATTCGATTTCCATGAAGGAAGGTGAAGATGCCTTCCTGCACCAGGCTCGGCTGCTGCGTCGCTATGGCGCCGCCGTTATCGTGATGGCATTCGATGAAGAGGGCCAGGCGGACACCCGCGAACGCAAGGTGGAAATCTGCACCCGTGCTTACAAGCTGCTCACAGAGGAAGTGGATTTTCCGCCCGAAGACATCATCTTCGATCCCAACATCTTTGCCATCGCTACCGGTATCGAAGAGCACAATAACTACGCCGTGGATTTCATTGAAGCAGTAGGTGACATCAAGCGCACCCTGCCCCACGCCATGATTTCCGGCGGCGTTTCCAATGTGAGTTTCTCGTTCCGTGGCAACGACACCGTACGCGAGGCCATTCACGCAGTGTTCCTCTACTACGCCATCAAAAACGGCATGGACATGGGTATCGTCAACCCCACCATGCTCGCCATTTATGCGGACATCCCTGACGAACTGCGCAACGCCGTTGAAGACGTGGTGCTCAATCGCAACGAAGACGGCACCGAAGTGCTGCTCGATCTCGCCGAGAAATACCGGGGTAGCGGCGCCGAAAAAGCCAAGAAAGAGGACCTGGCCTGGCGCGAATGGCAAGTAGAAAAACGCCTGGAGCATGCTCTGGTTAAAGGTATTGCTGACTACGTGGAAGAAGACACGGAGCTGGCCCGCCAGAACGCCGTGCGCCCACTACACGTAATCGAAGGCCCGTTGATGGACGGCATGAACGTGGTTGGCGACCTGTTTGGCGAAGGCAAAATGTTTCTGCCGCAAGTGGTGAAATCCGCCCGGGTGATGAAAAAAGCAGTGGCCTATCTGATGCCCTTCATGGAAAAAGAAAAGGAAGAAATGGGCACCCAGGATGAAGCCAATGGCAAGATTCTGATGGCCACCGTAAAAGGTGATGTGCACGACATCGGCAAGAACATTGTCGGGGTAGTACTGCAGTGCAACGGCTATGACGTGGTAGATATGGGCGTCATGGTGCCCTGCGACAAGATCCTGGAGAAGGCGAAAGAAGAGAAGGTCGATATCATTGGCCTGTCCGGGCTGATCACGCCCTCACTGGAAGAAATGGTACATGTAGCCAGCGAAATGCAGCGCCTGGAAATGGATCTGCCACTGATGATCGGCGGCGCCACCACCAGCCGAATTCATACTGCAGTAAAAATCGACCCTGCCTACGAGCAGGCGGTGGTCCATGTGGCGGATGCCTCTCGTGCGGTGGGCGTGGCGTCCAAGTTGCTATCCAAGACCGCCAAGCCAGAATATGTCGCCGAAATCAAAGACACCTACGAGGCGCTTCGCGTGCGACGCCAGCAGCAGCAAGTGGATCGCAGCCTGATCTCCATTGATCAGGCAAGGGAACAACGCTTCCAGCCAGATTGGAACGGCTACACACCTCACGAGCCCAAGGTGAAAGGCCTAAAGGTCTTCGACGATTATCCGCTGAACGACCTGAT
Organism: Alcanivorax sp.; assembly: GCF_040119285.1. Classification (GTDB taxonomy): domain Bacteria; phylum Pseudomonadota; class Gammaproteobacteria; order Pseudomonadales; family Alcanivoracaceae; genus Alcanivorax. The sequence goes on along the minus strand of NZ_JBEDTY010000032.1, from coordinate 563,857 downwards.
ACAGCGTATTGACTGGACGCCCTTCTTCCGTGCCTGGGAGTTGGCGGGCAAGTTCCCCCGCATTCTGGAAGACGAAGTGGTGGGGGTTGAAGCGACTAAGCTCTACCGCGACGCCCGGGAGATGCTTGATAAAATAGTTGAAGAAAAGTGGCTAACCGCCCGTGCTGTAATAGGTTTTTGGCCAGCCAACTCTGCTATGGATGATATCGAGCTATACCGCAACCCTGGCGACAAGGAGGCTTTCATGACCCTCCACCACCTGCGCCAACAGCTGGACCGGAGCAAGAACGACAAGCCGGACTTCTGCCTGAGCGACTTTATCGCACCGAAAGAAACCGGGATCACCGATTGGCTGGGCGGCTTTGCGGTAACCGCAGGCATTGGTATCGACGAACACGTGGCCCGCTTCGAGGCCGATCACGACGACTATTCCGCCATCATGCTCAAGGCCCTGGCAGACCGGCTGGCCGAAGCCTTTGCCGAACGCCTGCATGAAAAAGTCCGCAAAGACTATTGGGGCTACGCCAGTGATGAAGTGCTGAGCAACCAAGACATGATAAGCGAGAAATACCAGGGCATTCGCCCTGCTCCCGGCTACCCAGCGTGCCCGGACCACACCGAAAAAGGCCTGCTGTGGCAACTGCTGGACCCAGAGACCCATGCGGGCATGACGCTCACAGAAAGCTACGCCATGCTGCCCACAGCGGCGGTGTCTGGCTGGTATTTCGCTCACCCGCAAGCCAAGTATTTCGGCACGGGTAAGCTGGCCAAAGATCAGATGGATGACTATGCGGCCCGTAAAGGCATGCCGCGCAAGGAGATTGAAAAAATGGTGCCCCATCTGCTGGGCTACATGGACGATAAATAAACAGACCACGGAAACGTTTTGCAGGAGGAACGCCAAGCGCATTGGGGCCTGCAGAACGGATTTTCCGACCCTGTTATGGCTCTTCCGGCAGATCGAACCGGCTCGACCACTCTCTGGCATCAATGACTTCGCGGTAACCATGCCAAGTGGCATAGCCCAATACCGGCAACAACACCAGCAGGCCCAAATAGGCCGTCAGCAACCCGACCAGTAAGCAGGCACCGATCAGACAGGCCCACAGAAACAAAGGAAACTTGTTACGCAGCACCGCATTGGTACTGGTAATCACCCCCGTCACCATGTCGGTCTTTCGATCCATAATCATCGGTAACGAAAACGTACTGACAATAAAGACGATGGCACAGAACAGCGCACCGACACTGCTCCCTACCCCAAAGAACAACAGTACATTCTCTAGGTGCCATTCGTTCACCGGGTAAAAGATATACATCAAGTTGGCTGCCCGGGCCCAAACCAGAAACACCACCACCAAGATCACCGTAAACGTCAGAGCGTCACCAAAGCAGGAGCGTGCCTGAGAAAGGCTCTGCGACAGACTGGGGCGGCGACCTTGCTGCAACTGGATACTAATAGCGTAAAGGTTAAGCGCCAGCAGGGGGCCAAGAAAGACAAAACCGGAAAGCAGCCCCAGATACAGACCCATGTTCCCGAACCACCAAGCCGCAGCAGTGATCAGATAACTGACCAGCACCATGATGGCACCATATACTAGGCTCGCCCCTGGGGCGGCCAGGAAATCTGTCCAGCCCTTATGCAACCAGCGTAACGGCGCGGCGTTGTCGATAGTACGGCATGGCGCCACGAACGGACGAGTATCTTCTTGTTGGTGTGGGGATTGGCGCATGGCAGCGGCCTCAGTGAGAGGAAAACCTGTAGCTCAAACACATTGTACGGATCGTCTGAGTTACCCTTCTGTGCCGTTATCGTTATCCATTACAGACGCTACATCAAGCTGCCCACGTGTCGCATCCAGCGTCGCCATCAAGTTATCCTGAACACTGTGCATCACATCGCTGGCAGCCCAGATGGCGGGGATTGCGTAGGTCACCGCCAGGCTGGCCGCGCTGTTGGCCGGGTCCTGTTCTGCAACAACTATGCCCGCAGCCTGCACCAGCCAGGGCAGCCACGCTGGCTCCACCTGATCCACCACCACGATGTCACCGGGCTGTATCTTGTTCAGGCACCAGGCACTACACACGCGCCGAATCGGCCCTTCCACTGAGCCGTTTACCAACGGCAAGCCCCGCAGTAACGGGCTCAGCCGTTGGCCGCCACCGAAGCCATAACCGACCTGATCCATCTTCCAGTCCGGTGCGCCCTGCAAGCCGTCATCCAGGTAACGGATTTTGCGGTCCGCGATAACATCCTTATTAGCACTAGCGGGTATTTTTTGGCCCATCCATAACTGCCAGAGCTCATCAAAATACAGAAAATAAATATCATCAGGGTGCTGTAGCATGCTCTGCTCCACCGCGATGGCGCCCATGGAGCGCAATAGTTGCCGCAAACGATTACCGATCGCAAAACGCAGCCCGCGGGCCATTCGCGCCATCTGCAATGCACTGGTGTCCTGCTCGGTGGGTTGAGCCAACGCTGCATCACTGATCAAGCCCGGCTGCTGCAAGGCATGCAGTGTGGCTGCCTGGGCGGGCCCTTGATTCAAGGGAGCATGAACCGGGTCCGCCCCGGGACGCAGCGTGGTTTGACGTACTGCGTCAATATTACCGTCGGCCAGCATTTCCACTGCCTGCAATTCAGCGGGCGTGACCAGTAACGCCAAGGGTAACGGAGCGGCATAGCGAGGCAAGGCATCCGCTAGTGTTAAATAAGCAAGTTCACCCTCCACACGGCTGAGGGACTCGCCCATGGCATCCAGCCGCATAAAGGCTCGCCACAAGCCTTCACGGGTTATATCGGGCTCTTTCCATTGACGAACACCCAGAGACAGTTGCGTCAGCCGCCAGCGATGGCGCCATTGGGTAGCGCTGTTGGCAATCCGAGGGCGCGGTTTCGTCGGTACCGTATCGGGTTGATAATCCAGCGACTGCCATGCTGGCGGAACAAAGCGCCCTGCCCCCTGATGTTGGTCCTGAAGCTCCCGGAAGAACGCACAATTGGTGTAGATGTGACTGTGCTGGCGCCGGTACGGCTCAATCTTGGCCAGCCCACTCCAGCCTGACTGATCCACCAATGGCTCCCAGAAAGCCGCTTTCAGCCAGCGACCGGCCAAGGTGTACCATAAAGGCGTTTCTACCTGGTTGAAAAGCCCGACCCCGGCTCGACGCGTCCAGGCTTCCTTGGGCATGGGGAGAGAGCCCACCGGGAGCGTTTGTAATAACCACAACTGCGCACCATCAAAGACCCACTCACCGGCCTGGGGGCGATCAAAATTATGCTTAAGTTGAGTGTGGAGTTGGCACAGCAAAGTCTGGTCAACGTGCTCGCCCAGCGGCATCCTGGCATCGGAAGCATGCACCAACCGGCCGCTATCATCGAAAATTAGACGTTGCCGTTCGGCGCTCCCTTCAACAACCCCTTCCACCACCATATGTGGCAGATCCTGTCGCAGGGGATGGCGTGTGAAAAGCACCCCGGCTGCCTGTTGCAGCGGCAGTGCCTGGATAACCACGTGACCCGGACCGGGGGCTCGCTCAAAAATACTCTGCAGTGCCGCCGCCAGTGCTTCGTCAGAATCCAGATTCAACAGGCTTTCCCGCCGCGAGTCCGGGTTCATTAGCCCTTGCTGCAGCACCCAGTAACGGTTATCAGAGAACATGCGAGGCAAGGCGCGCAGTTGTTGTGTCAACGATGCAACCGTGCTCTGCACCACGACATGACGTTCAATCCGCCAACTCGGCGGGACCGGCAGGCCCATGGCCGCCCAACGTTGCAGATTTTCGCCACCCTCAATGTCGGCAGTCAGTACTTCAATGCTCATGAGCCGTTTCTTATTGGTCGGTAGTGTTTGTTATGTCCGTGGCTACGGTAAAGAACGAATCGCACTCCGCCCAGACCCAGCCAGTACAGGAGGGGTGTGAGCAGCAATATCCCCAGCGCGATCACGGCCGCGATACCGCCGAACAGAACCGGCGCTTTCATCAGCGTACTCATCAACGAGTCCTGCCAATAGAAAAACCATTGGTGGTCAGCGGGAAAAATCCATAGGTGGAACTGATAGAAAACCTGCGTTGGGCCTACAATCGCTAACCACGCTACCACAGGCCCCAAAGTGAAAACAGTAATGCCAAGGCGCCACAGCATGGGTGGCGCCTTAAGTCGGATACTTAGCCAGGCAAACGGTAACCAAAGCCCTAAAAGAACCCAAAACAGCACCCGCCCAACATCAATAAAATTGGCCACATCCTGCAGGTGTTGGAGCTCGGCCTGGTGCAATAGCGGACGTGCTATTTTACCTGCTGGCTGATAGCCGATATCGGCCAATCCCGCCCCACCGTTATGGACCGCATCGCGAATTTGCTCAAATGCCTTCCAGTGTTGCTCAGGGAGCAATTGTTCAAAGTCGGATTTAAAGCGATTTTGAGGTCCGTAAAGCTCTATATGTTGGGCGATATCCAAGTGTTGATACCAAAAACGATAGCCATAGTTCACTTGGCTGTACAAAGCCCAGCTCAGCGTCAATGCCAACAAAACAGCAATGACGGCATATAAAAACCACACTAACGTGGCTGCCATCAGGCTTGGTTGGGCCTTTTTTTTCATAACACCCTCGCAGTAATAACAAAATAATAAGCAGAGGGCGTAGCTACATGTGGCCGCTCTTCATGCCCATGGCCCTGATGGGGGGCTTTTTGATGTTAGCGGGTTCCAGCGCCAAACCAACGCACAGACAGAGCACCACTCCAGCGCAGGTGAAGGATTGAAGTGGACAGCCAGCCTTACCCCACCGCCGACGGCCCATGTAGCCAGTGACCAGTTGATCCTGCTGCCAGAGAACAGAATGTACAGCGGGCGTTACCGACGATGAGCCCGCCCTTGAAGGCAAGGGATCGTATTAGGCAGGGGCTCTATGGGTGACTATGCAGTTGCCGTTGAATTGCGTATTTCTGCCGCTAGTTATTTATCATTTTGTAGCGGCTACACCTTCTACTACCTTTGCAGGGTTGCGCGCACCGTGGCAGTACCCGGCTTCTCCCCTGGCGTCATTTCCAGATTGCTTAACTGTGCGCCGGTCTGCTGAAGTGATTGCAACCAAAGCATCGTCTGCGAGACCACCTGATTTTCCATCTGGATACGCACGGCGCGATTACCATCCGGTGAAAAATTTTTCAGCGTAAGGCCGAACTGATCAGCACTTCGGCTCACATTACCGATCCAGTTGCCTGCAGGTTGTGCTGACGACGAGTCACCACGTCGGGCCGCGATAACCGCTGCACGGTTATCCTCAATCCACTGCAGGGTCTGCTGGTTAGAGACAAACTGCCGTTGCGCTTGATCTCGCGCCGCCACCGAGGGAGCCCAGATCAGCCAGTACACCAGCACCACAAACGTCACCACAGCCAGTACTTGCAGGATGCGCTGTTCACGGGGTTCACGGCTTTGATACCACTGGATGGCTTGTTCTCGACGCTGAGCCGCCAGTTTTTTCAGTTCGGTTGTACTGCTCATCCCGGCTGCTCCACCTTGATTCGCGCGCTCACGCCCTGAGCACTATTGCGATAATTTGCTATAGAGGCACGCGCCCCCTGCTTTTTAAGTGCATTCTGGAGCTGCTCCAGCTGGGCATAATCCTTGGCACCCACATCCAGTAGCAACGTATTTTCACGCTGATCGTATTGCAGTCGTTTGGGCTCAACTTTTATCTCTTTCAACACCTGCGCCACTGGCCCCAGAAGTGGGAAGAAATCAGTCTGGCCTGACTTGCCACCGCCACCAAGATGAGTCAGGCGGCCCTCAAACTGGCGGCTCAAGGCCGCAGAGGCCTTGTCACCGGGGAACAGGTTCTCGAATAGCGTCTGGGCATCGGCAAAAGCCGCTTCGGCCGCCTGATTATAGCGCCACTGTTGCACCCAGATAGCCACCAGAGCCAGCACAAACACTGACGCAGCAAGAATGCCAAGCGGCTTCCAGGGGGTAAAGACTGTGCGGGTGCCTTCCTTTTGCTTTGGGGCATAAAGGCCCGTGAGCAACTCCTGCCCCGAGCCACCGCGCAAGGCGTCAACAAAAGCCGTGGAACCGGATAGCACCATGGCGTCGTTGAGACTATCGCCAAACAGGGCCTGCATACCCTCGCGTTGTTGGGCATCAACCACCAGACAGCGCTCCCGGTCTGCCATCAATAAGGTCTGGTCTTCATCCAGCTCAGCAATTAATGGGGCCTGCCCCTGAAGCCGCTCGGCGTCCACCTGCAGGGAGCCGATCAGCGCCCCCTGCTCGCTGGCCCACCGTTTGAGCTGCTCAATGAAATGGCGGGCAATGGCGGTTACTTCGTAATCATCTCCACGACCTTTGCGGGAAACAAACCACAGTGACTCGGGATTACCCAGCATCTGCTCTTCCAGTAAATACGGAAGAATACGCTGCATATGCCGTGCCTGCTTACGGGTCAGTGCCACATGGGTCAGCCGGGCAAACGCGACGCTGACAATAACATGGAGGGTCTGCCCGGCAGACTGTTCCAGCGCTTCGCGCAGGCTCATGACCTGAACAACTTCCGCAGGATGACGTTGCACCAGTACCGGATGCTCAAGATCCGGGTCCGTTTCCCCTGCACCGCTTAAGTAAATCAGTGGAGCCTCTGCCACGCTGTTGTGTCCTTTGGTCGTTATGTCTGCGTTATATTTTCGCTGCGTGTTCGTCCGGCATGGCCGGCACTCAATGCACTGCCTATCCGGTTACACTGTCATTCCAGTGTATCAAGACGAACCTCGATCCACATTGTAGAAGGGATTGCAGGCCGGTTCGAGCGGGGTAAGCAACGGGCTGACCTGACGGCTGAACACTTCGGTGCCCTGATCCTCCTCATTGCGGCGTCGCAGTCGGCTTACCAAGCGGCTCAGTTGCCCCTCAACCTCCACATCCACCATGACCTGAAAGTACTCACTACTAACCCCCAGCAAATCGCTTATCTGCTGCTTGGTATCAGCCTCCATTTCGCTAAACGGAGCAACCTGCATTAGATCACTGACGGCGGCAATGGGTTTCTCTTCACGCTGTTTAACAATGGCTGCTGCTGCATCACTACCTGCCGCCGCACCCAACACTGCATCCAGCACCTGCAGCGGTGCGGTATTAACGTTCAATGTTGTTCCCAGTGGCAAGGCCGTAAACAACCCCCAAACCATGCTATCTTGAGGCTGATTAGCCACCTGGAAACTGAGCAAGGCACGCAGTTCGGACTCATGGGCCGCGGGCATATTCGGGGTGCGCCGGCTGCGGTAATCCGCATCCTCCGCCCCTTCTACGCCGTCAACAATATTGTTGGAATCCAACCAATCGGCCATTTCGTTGGCTAACCGTGAGGCGTCGGTTTCCTGGGGAAAGGTCAACTCGATCAGCCGAGTGAGCCGGTCGATACTGTCGGGATTGCGAACAAAATTGCCACCTTCGGCGCTAATCAGCCAGTTTAGATTAAACCGGCCCTGCAGGTCCTGAACGCTGGCGCTGAGAACGGCATCTTCATAAGGCGTTGGCGGCAATTGGACAGCCCATTGTTCTTCAACGCAATCATCCACCAGAGCATTATTATTCTGGTCATCCTGCAGGTCATCGATCAGCCCTTGTTGGGCCACCACCTCTGCCGCCATGGCGTACTGGTAGCGCTTGTCCCATTGCAGCAGATTGTCGGCCCGGGTCAGGAAACGGTCTTGGCGGAACAGCACTTCAACAGTAATGGTAGTTAACAAGGCCAGTAGCAGCAGCACGATCACCAGTGCCATGCCCCCCTGTCGTCGAACCATTTGCTTCGACGGGCTTACCCTCAACTCCATGGATTCACCACTGTGCGGTAAAACCTATGCACCACGTCGCCATTTTCCAGCTCGATTTCCACCTCAATACTCTTTGGCAGACGCTGCTGCCAAACGGGCACTGCCACCATGCTCACATCCGGCCACAATTCCAGCCATTGCCACTCCCCCTGGGGGGTGAGGTCAAGGTAGCGCACCGTGAAACGTTCCACATGATCGATTAACACATCTTGCTGATATTCGGTGGCCACATTGGTGTCCAACACCGGCCAGTAGCGACGATACAGGGTGCCATTTTCCAGCGCATACACCACGCGCTGCATTTCGCTACGCTTTCGCAGTCCAAACGGGTTGGCCCATCCAAGGCGGGTAAACTCAACGTAGTTGTCCCGGCCAAGAATGGCTGGCTGCGGGTCCCCATAAGGGTCGCGGACCGGGCGGTTGATAAGCTGTTCGAAATCCAGGGTCAGGAACGTCACCGCTCGCTGGTTGCGCTCCATCTCATCGGCATTGTCTTTGAGCTGCTCGCGGCCCTGCAGGGCGCTGCTGAGAAAGCTGGCAACCCAGACATAGATGAACGCAAAAATCGCGATGGTGACGACCATTTCCAGCAGAGTAAAACCGTGCTGGAAAGAACGCTGGGCGTTAGTCGAGTGTTGGAGGTTTATCATCCGGAGGCCGGTTTCCCGATCAGACTGGCCAAATGATACGCCATTTGGCCCTGATCATCGTCCTGCATCATGCCGACTTCGATATCCACCCGGCGGGTATCAGGGTAAGGGCCTTCACTGACCCGGGTATTGACCCACCAATCACGACCATTTCGAGTGACGGTAGAATCAGACTCACCGGTGGTCGGCCACTGCTGGTACACCTGCATTTCCACTAATTTGTCCGAGGCAACCAGGAAGCCGAGATGGGTCTCATTAATATTGGTATAGGCGCGAGCGGTGGAGCCGATGGTCTGACCAAGCACCACCATGACCAGAGCAAGAAGGGAAACAGCAACCAACACTTCTACAAGGGTAAAACCGCGCTGCTGTTTCATTCCGGCTCTTCCTCAATCATTCGTGCGCGCCGTTCCAGCCATTCTCTCTTTTCCTGCTCCTGGTTTTTGTCCTGCTCCATATCCGGATCGGAGATTTGCCCCAAGGCAGAGATTTGCCATCGCTGCACTGCTTCCAGATCATCCCGGCTTTGCATGGACAATGTGACCGGAGAGACTTCACCACTGGGGAAAAAGAACACCTGGGGGAAGACCTTTTCCTGCTCATCTTCAGCTCTCCGATTTTCTTGGCGCTGGGATGCAGCTCGCTCGTCATCCTCTTCGGCGAGCACACCTTCACCCAGATCCAAAGAGGTGTCTTGCTTTACCAGGCTTTCAGCAACCTGGCTAAGGCTAGCTTGTTCTTCATCCGCCAGCTCATTCAGTTGCCAGACCAGCTCCAGCGCTGGAGAGATTTGACGTGGCTTGAGAGCGGTGTCTTCGATGGGTAGAAAATCGGCAGCGGTAATGTCGTAGGCTAGGGGCTCCCAGCCATCATGGCGCAAGCGTAGCGCCAATAATTGTCCGGAAAACAAGCTGCGTTCATTGAGCAACGCCAGGGTATCCTTGAGACGAGCAGACTCCTGTTCCAGCTGTCGGTCGTCCGATGTCCAGTTACCCTGGCTGATCACCACCGCGCTCAGCAGCGCGATCAGCCCCACCACCACCATGATCTCCAGCAAGGTGAAGCCGAACTGCTGCGTGCGGGGCAAACGCATATTACTGAACGTCACGCCAGTTGATGTCTGCGTCCGAGCCTTCACCCCCCTCCACGCCATCGGCGCCCATGGACAACAGGTCGAAGGGACCGTCTACACCAGGGCTGATATAAACATAGTCGTTGTTCCAGGCATCCAGCGGGACCTTTGGCAGGTAACCACCGTCGGGCCACTTACGAGCGGAAGAGGGTCGCTCAACCAAGCCATTCAAGCCTTCCTCACTGCTGGGATAGCTACCATTATTGAACTTGTAAAGATCCAACTGCTGAACGATTTTACCCATATTGGCCTTGGTGAGGTCCACCTTGGCGGCTTCCCCCTGGCCAATCACGTTAGGCACAATCACCGCCGCCAACAGGCCGATAATGGCGACCACAACCATAATTTCCAGCAGGGTAAACCCTGACATGGCGCTTTTTGCTTTCATTCCTTCACCTTAACCGGCTAATAAGTTATTCATTTGCATGATCGGCAGCATGACCGACAGGACGATCATGACAACCACCCCGGCCATGACCAACAACATGATTGGGCCGAGCAGCCCCACCATGGTCCCAATCGTGCTACTCAATTCCCGTTCCTGATAATCCGCGGCCCGGGTCAACATGTTGTCCAGCTCACCACTGGCCTCACCACTGGCAATCATCTGCACCAACATGGGAGGGAAATAGCCACTGGCATCCAGGGCGCGGCTGAGGCTGCCGCCTTCACGCACCTTGGCGGCAGCGTTTTTTACCGCATTGCGGACCGCCAGATTGCCCACCACCTGCGCGGCAATAAACAAGGCATCCACCAACGGCACACCGGAGCGACCGAGGATGCCCAGCGTGCTGGCCAGCCGGGCACTGTCACCAGCCCGTAGCATGGTGCCGACCAGCGGCATATTGACCAGACGCTGGTGCACCCGTAATCGAAAGCGCGGCTCACGCATGGCTCGCATGAATATCACCACGCCCAGCACAATTAACAACACCACCAGCCAGCCCCAGCCTCGGGCAAAGTCGCTCATGGCCATGACAATACGGGTGAGTAACGGTAATGCCTGGTCTCGCCCCTCGAATACCGCCACCAGCTTCGGAACCACGAAGGTCATCATCAGCATGATGACGATGGAGGCAAACACCATGATAAACGCAGGATAAATCATCGCCTGGGCTACGGAACGCCCAGTGTCGTGCCGAGTTTCCAGGTAATCCGCCAGTTGCTCCAGCACTTGCTCTAAATGCCCGCTCTGCTCACCGGCCGCCACCGTGGCACGATACATTTCCGGGAAAGCACGGGGAAAGGATTCGAAACTGCGTGCTAGGCTATAGCCCTCACGCACTTTGGCGCGCACCGCCAGCATAATCCGCTCGATACGGTCGTTGGCTGCCTGCTTGGAGACCGCAGACAAGGCCTGTTCCACCGGCAAGCCGGACTTCAACAGCGTGGCCAGTTGGCGAGTTATCAGCGCCTGCTCCGCACCATTGATTTTGCCGGATCCGGCAAACCGGCCCATGCCCTGCCTGCTCGCGTCGCTGGCTTCATTGACCTCCAGGGGCACCCAGCCCTTTTCACGCAATTGCTGGCGCACCTGGCGGGCACTGTCTGCTTCCAGCGTGCCTTTGTTGATCTTGCCCCTGTGATCCAGAGAGCGGTATTCAAATGCTGGCATGGAGAATACTGTCCCGTTAGTCCTCGCGGGTTACCCGCAGGACCTCTTCTACACTGGTATGTCCGCCGAGCACTTTTCGCCAGCCATCCTCACGGATACCGCTGGTCAGTGTTCGAGCGTGGCGGTTAAGTTCCAGCTCGCCGGCGCGATCGTGAATCAACTGGCGCAGCGTCTCATCCACCAGTACCAGTTCATAGATCCCGGTACGCCCCCGGTAACCCTGATGGTTACAGGATTCACAACCATTGGGGTGGTACAGCGTACGGCTCTGCGTGGCCACCAGCCCCATCATTTCCAGCTCACTTGCGCTAGCCTGATACGGGGTTTTACAGTCATCGCAAAGCACACGCACCAGCCGCTGAGCCAATGAACCCAGCAGGGAACTAGAGAGCAAAAAAGGCTCAATGCCCATATCTTGCAAACGGGTCACCGCCCCCACTGCCGTATTGGTGTGCAAGGTGGACAACACAAGGTGGCCGGTCAGGGAGGCTTGCACCGCAATTTCGGCAGTTTCCAGATCCCGTATCTCGCCCACCATCACCACATCGGGATCCTGGCGAAGGATAGCACGCAGGCCGCGGGCAAATGTCATGTCGACTTTGGTGTTAACCTGAGTCTGGCCGATCCCCTCCAGCTGATATTCGATTGGGTCTTCCACTGTGAGAATATTACGAGAGCTGTCGTTCAGCTCCGTTAACGAGGCATAAAGCGTGGTGGTTTTACCGGAACCTGTCGGGCCAGTCACCAGAATAATGCCATGGGGTTTATGGATCAGCTCGCGCATATGTGCATCACAGGTTTCACCCATGCCCAGATGCGATACCTGCAAACGCCCCGCTTGCTTGTCCAATAAACGCAGTACCACCCGTTCACCATTGCTGGAGGGCATAGTCGAGACCCGCACATCCACATCGCGCCCACCGAGGCGCAACGAGATTCGACCATCCTGGGGAATCCGCTTTTCAGCGATATCCATCCGCGCCATTACCTTGATCCTCGAAACCAGCAACGGCGCCAGTTCCCGTTTCGGGGTGAGCACTTCACGGAGAACGCCATCGACCCGCAACCGCACCACTAGCCGGCGTTCGAACGTTTCGATATGGATATCGGAGGCATCTTCGCGGATGGCTTCCTGCAGCAAGGCATTGATCAGGCGAATGATCGGAGCGTCATCTTCCTGTTCAAGCAAATCCGAGGTTTCTGGCAGAGACTCTGCCAAACTGGCCAGATCCAGCCCTTCGAGATCATCCGCTGCTTCTGCTGCGGCACCACGCTGCTGTTCATAGGTAACAGCCATGGCAGCGGTGAAAGCCACGTCATCCATTGGCACCAGGCGCGGCAGGCGGCCGATATGACGCTGCACCTCACCTAGCGCCGCCACAGAGACATCCCCACGGTGACAAAGTTCTTTATGGCCGTCACGCTCGCGCAACAAGACACCGAATCGCCGGGCAAAGCCATAGGGCAACAGTGACGGAGGAAGATCCATCTTTTCCGGCGTCTCCAGAAGCTCAGTCATAACTCAATATTTTTCCATTAGGTTCTCGACCACATCACGGGTGATGGCGCTCAACGTCTGAAATTGGAACCCCACCTGAAACTCATCGGGGGCATCCAAGGTTTCCGCCCAAACCACCCGGGCATCAAAACTGATGGTATTAACCCCGGCAATCTGATCGGGAAGCACCATACCCAGCTGAAGCTTTTGCCCATGGGGTAATTTCCGGCGGGAAAATAGCTTGAAGCCATCCACACTCAAGTTCATCAAACGCCCTACATTCCCACCGGTACTACGATCAAATACTACCATCTCCCGGAACAGCTTCTTACGCGGGTTACGGCGATGATTACGCTCGTTTCCCTTGACATTGTTCTCATCATCGGCCGGGCGAAGCACTACGACCACCCCCGTAAAAACGCCAGCATCATCATTAATCGCGTTGGCCCGCACTGACAAGGCTAGCAGACTGTCATCGCTATGAGTGTACAAGCTGTGTTCGTTTTTCCAGCTTTCCCCCTGTTTGCAAATTTCATAGAGGGGCGACTCACCCCAACTCCAGCGTACGCTACCGGCATCATCATTAAATATCAGCTCGGCCACACCCTTGCCCACCAAAACGTCACGACTCTGCCGCAGCAAAGCACAAGCGGCCTCATTGCAAAAGGTCACTTTGCCCTCCGCATTGGCACCAATCAGGGCTTCGCCCAATGCATGCAGCAATCGTTCATTTTCGTCCTTGAGCCGCTTCATTTGTACAACGGCTTGCTCTAATTTGCGCCGCTGCCGATCCAGCTCTAAAAAAACGCTAACCTTGGCTTCCAGAATCTTTTGGTCAATGGGCTTGAACAGATAGTCCACCGCCCCACATTCGTAGCCCTTGAATACGTATTTCTGCTCTTTGGAGATCGCCGTGACGAAAATGATAGGAATGTGGCGGGTTTTCTTGTTTTTTCGCATGAGCTCAGCCACTTCGAACCCATCCATTTCTGGCATCTGTACATCCAGCAACACTAGAGCAAAGTCGTGCTTCAGGGCGAGAGTCAACGCCTCATTACCAGACTGGGCCATAATCAAATTACGGCCCTCAGCATTCAGGATTGCTTCTAACGCAATCAAATTTTCCCTGTGATCATCCACAACCAAAATATTTTGTTTCATAGGTTTACTACCCTGCAACCTGTTCCGCCAAAAAGGGGCCGATTGCCTCAAGATCGAGCACCCTGGAAATGGCACCTGTTGTTATTGCCGCTTCCGGCATTGTGGGTGCTTCCGCGCTCACCGGTGATTGGGCGATGGTGAATCCGCCTCTACGGTGTATGTATTCCATTCCTGCTGCGCCGTCTTCATTAGCTCCTGTAAGTATCACCCCCAACAGGTTGCGGCCATAAACAGTGCCAGCAGAAAAGAACAATTCATCTATTGCCGGTCGCGAAAAGAGTACAGGCCTTCCTGTAGAAAAAGCCAGTGTCTGATCGTCTTCCACCAGCATATGGTAACCCGGCGGGGCCACATAGACATGGCCTCCTACAATGGGCTCTTTATCTTCCGGTGCAATAACGGGTAAAACGCTGTAACGGGCCAGCAACCATGGCATACGATTTTCCGCGCTGGCCTGCTGATGCTGCACCAGCAGGATCGGCAGCGGAAAATCCGCCGGCAGCGCTGACAAGATGCGGGTATAGGCATTCAGCCCGCCCCATGACGCACCCATAACGATGGCCCTGACTGGCCCCATGCAAGCGATCACGACGACGAGTCGCTGCCCTCCCCGTCCCGTTTTTTACCGGCCTCATAGGCTGCACGGTGTGCCTGGGCCTCCTTAAGTTTAGCCTGCAGCTCACGTCTCTGCTTATCCAAACTAAGAAAGAAATCCACCTTGCTTTTAAGAACCAGCGGGTCAAGTGGCTTGAACAGGTAGTCCACCGCGCCAGCCTGGTAGCCCTTGAATACGTATTTTTTCTCTTTGCTGATCGCCGTCACAAAGATAATCGGGATAGTTTGAGTGTCTTTGCGTTGGCGCATCAATTCCGCCACTTCGAAACCGTCCATGCCGGGCATTTGTACATCCAGCAGCACCAATGAAATATCTTCTTTAAGCAGAATCTTCAACGCTTCTTGCCCGGAATGCGCTTTCATGAGGGTGCGGCCCTCGCCTTCCAGAACCGCCTCGAGCGATACTAAATTGGCTGGCTGATCATCCACTAATAGCAGTTTCTGCTCAATCATCAGTTGTCTCTAATCATGCGTGGTGTTGAAACTGCCGCTTGCGAAAAATCCGCAGCGACTTGTTGATAACATCGAACGTTTCTTCTTGGCCACTGAACCGCAAACTTTCTTTGGTTCCCAAGCACAGATGACCACCCATATCGAGGCTGTCACTGAACAACCTGATTACTCGCTCTTGCAACGGCCGATCGAAGTAAATCAGCACATTTCGGCACATGATGACGTGCATTTCACCAAAAACCTGATCTGTTGCCAGGTCGTGGTCGGCAAAAACAATATTGCGTTTCAACCGTTGTTCCATAATGACACTGTCGTAGCGAGCGGTGAAATAGTCGGATAGAGAATGCCTGCCTCCAGCACGGCGATAGTTATCACCATACTGTTTGACCGCTTCGATGGAGTAAATGCCCTTCTTGGCCGACGCCAGCACATTTTTGTCTATATCGGTTGCGTAGATCATGGCCCGGTCGTAGAGCCCTTCTTCCTCCAGCAAAATGGCCATAGAGTAAATCTCTTCTCCGGTTGAACAGCCGGCATGCCATATTTTGATGAACGGAAACGTCTTCAACACCGGCACAACCTCTTCACGGAAGGCTCGGTAGAAATCTGGATCTCGGTACATTTCAGTTACGTTGACCGTCAGATCATTAAGTAAGGTGACAAAGAAGGGCCGCTCGCGCAGCAGCTTGTCGGTCATTTCCATGATTGAGTCAAAACCGGACATGCTCAATCGGTGCATGATCCGGCGACGCATGGAGGCACGGCTATAGGAACGAAAATCGTAGCCGTACATCTGATAGATCGCTTCCAACAGCAGGCGAATTTCGATTTCTTCGACACTGATATCATCATCGTCGATCGGATATGTTTCTGCCATAACGCTATTCCGTCACGCGTCCTGTTTTTATAAAGTGACTGCGGGGACGCTTTCACCCACTACCTATGCAGCCAGACCCGTAACAACGAGGTCAGTTTTGCCATATCGATGGGCTTGGAACAGTAGTCATTGGCCCCTGCTTCAATGCACTTGGCTCGATCATCTTTCATCGCCTTGGCCGTTAAGGCCAGCATCGGCAGCTTGCTAAAACGGGCCTGTTTGCGAATTCGGCTCATGGCCTCGTAGCCATCCATTTCAGGCATCATGATGTCCATCAACACGATATCGATGGACGGGTTATCGTCAAGAGACGCGAGGGCTTCGCGACCATTGTTGGCAATGCTGATGGAAAAACCCAGTTCTTCCAGCTGTGCAGACAGGGCGTAGATATTACGCATGTCGTCATCCACCAGCAGCAACTGCTTGTCCTCGAAAATGTCATCCCGGTGCTCTATGGATTCTGCCGTCGGGCGACGATTGGCCGGCAAGGTGGATTCCAGCCAATGCAAAAATAAGGAGGCCTCGTTGAGCAATCGTTCATGGGAACGTTCGGTCTTGAGAATGATGCGATCGGCATATTTACGTAGCTTCGCCTCTTCTTCCCGGCTCATGTCCTTGCCTGTGTAGACCACAACCGGAACGCTGTCGTAGTCATCGCTGGCATGCAAGGTCTCCAGCAATTCGAAACCGCTCATATCCGGCAGTGTCAGGTCCAGAATCATGCAATCGAATACGGTATTTTTCAGGGCAACCAGCGCTTGCTGACCACTGGTGGCAGCGGTGATTTCGACCCCTTTCTGATCAAACAGCTCACGAATACTCTCATGCTGAATTTCGCTGTCTTCCACCACCAGCAGGCGGCGAACATTGGTTTCAATGGCGCCTTCAATCTTGGCAAACGCGGAAAGAATATCGTCCTGATTGGCCGGCTTGGTCATAAAATCAAGGGCGCCCAGCTCCAGCGCTTTCTTACGCTCATCACGGCCGGACAGGAAATGTACCGGAATATCCTTGGTACGCGGATCAGCCTTGAGTTTTTCCATCACCTCCCAGCCATCAATACCCGGCAGGCCGATGTCGAGAATAATTGCGCTTGGCCGATAATGGCTTGCGTACTCCAACCCATTTTCGCCGTTATGACAGATATGACCTTCGAGCCCGTAATCTGAAGCCAGCTCGACCAATACTCGAGCAAATTCTTCATCATCTTCGACAATCAACACCGTTTTCTCGCGGACCACGAACTCCTCGGAGCCGATATCCTGAGGCCTCACCGGAGCTGTTGGGGCGGTGTGCGCTTGAGCAACCTCATCTGCATTGCTGGCAGCCGCATTATTGATCTCAAGCGCATCAGCACTGCCAACAGGCAAATACAGTGTAAAGGTCGATCCCTGCCCTTCACCGTCGCTGTGAAGACCAATCTCACCCCCTAGCAAGCGCGCCAGCTCACGGGATATGGTCAGCCCAAGGCCTGTACCTCCGTATTTACGGCTAGTTGTGCCATCAGCTTGCTGGAAAGCCTCAAAAATCAGTTTCTGTTTTTCCTCTGCAATACCGGTGCCTGTATCGATCACTGCAAATTTCAATGTTTGCCCTGGCGCCAAATGACGCGAAGGCAAGGCTTCCGTGACATCTGGTTGAGTAATACTTAACGTCACCGAGCCATGCTCGGTAAATTTAAGAGCATTGGAGAGCAGGTTCTTGATGATCTGTTCAAGACGCTGGCGATCAGTATAGAAATGCTCAGGCAAGGTGTCGCCCAACTCAACCTTGAAATCCAGGTTGCGGCTTTCGGCCACATGAGCAAAGTTACGACGGAAGTGCTCGGTGATTTCCTGAGGCGACAGATCATCGATAATGACATCCATCTTGCCTTCCTCAATTTTCGAAATGTCGAGGATGTCATTGATCAGGCTAAGCAGATCGGACCCAGCAGAATGAATAACCTGGGCGTGTTCAACCTGCTTCTCTTCTAGATTGCCTCTTTTGTTCTGTCCCAAAGCATTGGAGAGAATCAGGATTGAGTTGAGAGGTGTGCGCAACTCGTGGCTCATGGTCGACAGGAATTCAGACTTGTAGCGCGAGGACATTTCCAGCTCACGAATCTTGTCTTCCAGTTCGTGTTTCAGCAGTTCAAGCTCGTCGTTCTTTTTACCCATCTCTGACTTCTGCTCGGTCAGGATGCGAGCCTGGGCTTCGAGCTCTTCATTGGTGACACGCAATTCTTCTTGTTGAGCCTGCAAACTTTCTTCTGATTCACGCAGTGCCTGGGTTTGTGATTCCAGCTCTTCGTTAATGGCTTTCAGCTCTTCCTGCTGTTGCTGCAGGCGGGATTCGGACGCAGACAACTCCATGGCCTGCTGTTCCAAGTCTTCATTTGCCTGGGCCATTTCTGTTTTCTGCAGTTCCAGTGCTTGCGCTTGGGACTGGGTTTGCTGCAGCATATTGGCCAGCCGCAAGCGGCTTTGAGCACCATGCAGCGACACCGCTATGACAGAGACACATTGATTCATAAAGGCCAAATCGTGGTCACTAAAATCACGAAAGGCGCCGATCTCCAGTACCCCTTTTACTTCGTCCTCATAGACGATAGGCAGGACCATTACGTTACGTGGCTGGCCAGTGCCGGTACCAGACGCGATACTGATGTAATTATCAGGAACCTGCTCCAGCAAGATACTCTTACGTTCCAGAGCGCACTGCCCAACCAATGATTCACCCAGCCGGAATTCATTGGCAAGATGCTTGCGACGGTGCATAGCGTAGGAACTGCTCAGGCTGAGTAGCTGGCTATCCGGATCGTAGCCGTAAAGCGCACCCACCTGACTATCGAGCACCGGCACCAAAAAGCTCAGCATATTATTGCCCAGCTGCTCGAAGCTCATTTCTCCGCGCATACGGTTATTCAGCTCAGCCAAATGGTTCTTTACTGTCTCTTGGCGACGATCCTCTGTATGCCGTGCGATCAAGGCATCACGCATTTTACGGATAGCATGTAGCAGGAGGCCGGTCTCATCACGGCCGCCTTCTTCGATACGGGTATCCCATTTGCCATTGGCAATATTATCAGCCGCATCCACAGCGCCTTCCAACGGCAACGTAATGGCCCGGGTAACACGTAGAGCGGTCAAAGCCAATAACGTGAAGGCAACGAGCCCCAAAAATAGCCCGATTTTTTGCGTTCCCAGATTGTCCGAGCGGCTCTCGCTCAGTGCCTCGCGAAACGCTTCATAGCGTTGCTGCTCAAAGGCCTTCTGATTGCTCTCGTAAGTATTCTGAAGCGCTCGAAGATGGGCTATGGGTTGAGAAAGGTCATTTGAATCACCATTATCGGTAATCGTATTACGAGCAAGAGTAGCCGCTTCGTTGGTATACACGGTGAAGTTGCGACGTAATGCTTCCACGCTACCGGACAGGGCGGGATCGGTTCGACGAATTTCGGCTAACCGTTGTTCGAAGGCCGTCGCTCGCGACTGCGCCTCTACCAGCAAATCCGGGTCTGCCTGGGTGATTGCCGCAATGTAGGACTCGCTGATGGCGATAAAATCTACATTGTTTGCGTTAATCAATTCCAGAACAGGAAAATCCTGGCTTTCAATTCGCTGCAGATGATCGATGTTGGTTTCGGCGACGTAGAAGCTGTAGGCCGAATAGACCACAAACAGCACAATCCCTAACCCGGCTACAGACAAAATTTTCAATCGCACGGACAGGTTCTGGAACCAGTTCATGTAAATAGCCCTCATGCCTTTTCCGGCTTATTGTTATCCAAGCCCTCAAGCAGGCTAAGACTAAAGTGTGAGGCTAACAGAAACGGATAGAAAGCGGCAATAAATCACATAAATAGCGAGGGTTAAAAAGTTGATTTTTCAGGAATAAAAAAGGATTGGCGGCCTGAATACGCAATAATACGCATTATAATTGCGCAAGCCTCACACAAAAACCTTATTGCGTCAGGCACTTAGCCTGGCAACATTTCGGCACGCTGGCAAAGGCAAAACAGAGAGGAAAAAGGAAAGTTGGTG
This sequence comes from Alcanivorax sp., assembly GCF_040119285.1. Classification (GTDB taxonomy): domain Bacteria; phylum Pseudomonadota; class Gammaproteobacteria; order Pseudomonadales; family Alcanivoracaceae; genus Alcanivorax. The sequence goes on along the minus strand of NZ_JBEDTY010000032.1, from coordinate 543,995 downwards.
CGGGTAGCCGGACTTGAACCGGCATGACCTAACGGTCGACAGATTTTAAGTCTGTTGTGTCTACCAATTTCACCATACCCGCTGGAAGATCATCGTACACAGCAAAGGCTGAATAAAAACAGGAACGGGAATAAATGGCTGTTTTTATTTATCTTTCTATTGTGTCAACGACACTCAATCTTTTCAAAGATCAGTGACTGTCGCCACATCGCCCACAGGGGGCGGTAAATGGAGGCGCGGGTCGGAATCGAACCGGCGTACACGGAGTTGCAGTCCGCTGCATAACCACTCTGCCACCGCGCCTTTTAACTCTTCACCAAGAAAAAACCTCGGCATAACCGAGGCTTTCAAAATCTTGGAGCGGGAAACGAGATTCGAACTCGCGACCCCAACCTTGGCAAGGTTGTGCTCTACCAGCTGAGCTATTCCCGCTTATTTCCACATCGGAGACACGCTCCGTTGCGGGAAAGAATTCTACTCATCACCCTTCAGGTGTCAACCCGGCACCGGATGTTTTTTTAGACTTTTCAGGACTTTGACTGACTTTTAAGCAATTGTGGGGCTGCAGCCCGAAGATATGAGACCATGGACCACAGAGTGAAGGCCGTCGCTAGGTACAGCAGTCCATAGCTCAACCAAAGCCACGGATTCATAATAATATCACCGTCTAGCGTAAACTCCGGCTTTTGCGCCAGCAGCAACGTAATAGCCGTCATCTGCGTTACCGTTTTGATTTTGCCCAACTGGCTCACCGCCACCTTCGCGCGCTGACCAAGCTCCGCCATCCATTCGCGCAATGCCGAAACGGTAATTTCTCGAGACACTATCACCATGGCAGGCACGGCCAACCAGGCAGTAGCATGAACCTGCACCAACATTACCAACGCCGCAGCGACAATTAACTTGTCTGCGACTGGGTCCAGAAAAGCCCCAAAAGGACTGGTTTGGTTAAGCTTGCGCGCCAGGTAGCCATCCAGCCAGTCAGTAACACCCGCTGCCAGGAACAACAGCGCCGCGCAAACATCACTCCAGTGGAACGGCAAATAGAACACCAGCACCAATACGGGAATTGCCAATACCCGAACCAGAGTGAGGATATTCGGCAAATTCAGGATGGGGTGCACTTTCTGCATAGGGAGGGACTACCGGCCAGAAGAAATAAGCCACCAGTATAGCGGAAAGCCAGCCGTGACTCATTTCCGATTTTTAGATCCATAACCGCTGCCCTACCGATGGAACCAATCATAGAGCGTCTGCGCCATTTGCGCGTTGATACCAGGCACCCGAGCAAACTCATTGGCCGATGCATTACGCATCTGCTTGAGCCCGCCAAAATGGGTAAGCAGAGCCTTTCGACGCTTGGGGCCAATACCGGGAATTTCATCCAGTGTCGATTGCTTGCGAGCCTTGCCGCGCCTTGCACGGTGCCCGGTCAGGGCAAACCGGTGAGCCTCATCACGCACTTGCTGCAAAAGATGCAGCGCGGAGTCTGCCGGACCTGGAATCATTTCTTTCCCGCAAGGCAAGTACAAGGCCTCGAAACCTGGCCGTCGGCTGGGTCCCTTGCCAATCCCCATTACTCGTATGCTAGCGTGCAACTCCAACTCTTGGACAACTTTCCAGCCGCGCTGCATTTGACCCTTGCCGCCATCGATCAACAGCAAGTCAGGCATACGCCCCTGCTCTTTCAGAACACGCTGATAACGGCGTCGAATAGCTTCTTCCAAAGCTTCATAATCATCCCCTCCCGCTGCCGGGTTCACATTAAAATGCCGGTAATCCTGTTTCCGCGCCCCCTGCTGATCGAACACCACACAGGAGGCCACCGCTTTTTCACCCTGCGTGTGGCTAATATCAAAACACTCGATGCGGCGAATCGGCTCACTGCTTTCAAGCAGCGTTTCCAGGGCCAGAAAGCGAGCCTCCATGTGTTCCCGTGCAGCCAATTCAGTGGCCATGGACTGCTGGGCATTGGCCTGTGCCATGGTAATCCAGGCGGCACGGTCACTACGCACGCGCCAAGCTAGCCGAACTTTTTTCCCCCACCGTCTCTCCAGCGCTTGCTGCAAAGCCTCTGCACCGGGGATCTCCATGCACAGCAATATTTCCTGCGGCTTGACGAGATCCTCTCGGTCGCCAAGATAATACTGAGAGAGAAACGCTTCCATAATTTCGCTGCGATCCTCTTCTCCACGGGTATCCGGCCGGAAAGTGCGATGGCCAAGGATTCGGCCATCGCGGATCATCAACACCTCGATTACGGCAAGGCCGTGGCGCGTTTCGATAGCCACCACATCCAGATCGCCCTGCCCCGTTTCTGCGTACTGCTTCTGCTGCACTGCCTGAATCGCCGCCAGTTGATCGCGCAACATGGCCGCTTTCTCAAATTCCAGCGCCGCGGATGCAGTTTCCATATCCGCACTGAGCTGCTCCACCACCTCTCGGCTGCGTCCATCAAGAAAGTCTGCTGCCATTTTTACCTGACGGGCATAATCCTCTTCGCTCACCAAGCCCACACATGGCGCTGTGCAGCGGTTAATCTGATGTTGCAGGCACGGACGAGTGCGGTTTCGGAAGTAACTGTCACTGCAATTGCGGACCTGGAAAATTTTCTCGATTAACGATAGCGCCTCCCGCACCGCAACCCCGCTGGGGTAAGGGCCAAAATACTGGCTCCCCGCCCGGCGGGTTCCACGATGAAAAGTGACGCGGGGAAAACGATCAGAACGGGTGATGCGTATATAGGGATAGGATTTATCGTCGCGCAGTAGAATGTTATACGGCGGCTTCAGCTCCTTGATCAGTGACTGCTCCAGCAACAGCGCTTCGGCCTCACTGCTTGTCACTGTGGTCTGGATATCGCAAATTCGCGCGACCAGGGCGCGGGTTTTGACGCTCGCCACATTCTTCTGAAAGTAACTGTTCAGGCGTGCCTGGAGATTACGCGCCTTGCCCACATACAATATGCCGCCCTCCCCGTCCAGCATGCGATAAACACCGGGTTTGCGTGCACAGTGGAGAAGGAAGTGTTTGGGGTCGAAATCAGACAAGGAGGCATCTCAAAACAGTGTGGCGAGGTAATTGTATCAGCACTGCCCTAGCGATTTCCCCCTGTGTAAGACTCAGCGGTCAGAGTACCGAGTTTTCCACCGCATCCAACATGCCGTGGCGCACCGCCAGCAGCGCCATTTCCACATCGCTGGTCACGCCCAACTTATCGAATATGCGATATCGATAGGTATTGACGGTTTTGGGTGAGAGACAGAGCTTGTCCGCCACGTCTTGCACCTTATGACAACTCACAATCATCATCATGATTTGCAATTCACGCTCGGAAAGCATATCCAGCTGCGATCCTTGATTATCTGCATAGGGCTTGAGCGCCATGGCTTGGGCAATCTCCGGGCTGATATAACGCTGCCCAGTAGCCACGACCTTGATGGCCCGGACCATTTCTTCGAGATCGGCGCCCTTGGTCATATAGCCCGCGGCGCCCGCCTTCATCAAGCGTGAAGGGAACGGCTCCTCTTCGCACATGGTCACGGCAATAACACGGATCCCTTCATCCACCCGCAGCAATTTGCGAGTGGCTTCTAGCCCGCCGATGCCGGGCATTTTCAGGTCCATAAGCACCACTTCCGGTGCCAACTCCCGAACCATTTGCACCGCCAGTTCGCCTGAGTTCGCCTCGCCGACAACGCGCAGTCCATCTACTTCATCCAGCATTCGAGCGATGCCGGTGCGGACCAGGTCATGGTCGTCCACTACCAATACTTTGATCATTACTATGCCCCCGGGCAGTTCCCTTACCCGCCAGTGTACTGTTTTTCTTTCGATTTATAGACATAAGACTACCGCTTGTACACCGACGTGCATAGGACGCCGTTAACAAACAGTGATACATCTAGCCGGTTTTTCTCGACCATGTACACTGGGGCCGTTAGCCTTTAGTCGCGTTGACCAAACAGTTAAAAAAGCGAACCATATAGCAATATTGCCAGTCTCCAGCTGGCCATTTATTCAACACTGGTAATAAGCAGTCGCTAACAACGACAAAAGGCAACCCATGAGCGCAATCATTTTGCTCCTGCTGGGGCTCGGAGGCATGGCCGCTGGCTATTTCGTCTATTCGCGTTTTATTGCATCGCGCATCTATAAACTGGATCCGGATTTTCGCACTCCTGCCCACGAATTCGAAGACGGCGTCGATTTCGTTCCCACCAATCGCTACGTGCTCTGGGGCCATCATTTCACCTCGGTAGCAGGTGCCGCGCCTATCGTCGGCCCGGCCATTGCCGTCATTTGGGGCTGGTTACCTGCCTTTCTCTGGGTGGTGTTTGGTACCATTTTCTTTGCTGGCGTCCACGATAGCGGCGCCCTGTGGGCCAGTATCCGCAACCGAGCCAAATCGGTTGGAGCGCTCACCGGCGAAGTGGTTGGCCGTCGTGCTCGCACCGTGTTCATGATCGTTATCTTCCTGGTGCTGCTGATGGTCAACGCGGTATTCGGCGTGGTGATTGCCAAGCTGTTGATCAACAATCCCGGCGCCGTTGTCCCTGTCTGGGGGGCCATCGCAGTAGCCTTAGTCATCGGCCAACTTATCTACCGCCGGGTGATTGGATTAGGGCTGGTATCGGTGCTCGGTGTTGCTGCCCTGTATAGCCTGATTTATGTGGGGCCGAGCGTACCCATAGCGCTGCCTGATCAAGTCATGGGGCTGTCGGCTAACGCCAGTTGGATTCTGTTGTTGTTCGCCTATGCTGCAGTGGCCTCTCTACTGCCGGTCTGGATGCTTTTACAGCCTCGCGATTACATCAATGGCCTGCAATTGTTTGTTGGCCTAATTCTACTTTACGGCGCGGTTCTGCTGGGCAATCCACACGTGGTGGCCCCCATGATTAACAGCGATATCCCTGCGGGGACACCCTCGCTAATACCGCTGCTGTTTGTCACTATCGCCTGTGGCGCGATTTCGGGCTTTCACGGGCTGGTGGCCTCAGGGACGAGCTCCAAGCAGCTGGACAAGGAAACCGATGCCCGTTTTGTGGGCTACTTCGGCGCCGTGGGTGAAGGTGCCCTGGCACTGGCGGCCATTATTGCCGCCACCGCCGGCTTTGCTTCTTTGGCGGACTGGCAAGCGGTTTATACTGCTTTTGGGCAAGGTAGCCTAACTGCCTTCGTAGACGGCGGTGCGAATATTCTTGCCAACGGTATGGGCATGGATGCAGGCGTAGCCGCCACCCTGCTCACTGTAATGGCGGCGCTTTTTGCCGGCACCACAATGGATACCGGGTTGCGCCTGCAACGCTATATTTTTCAGGAATGGGGCGAAATCTATCAACAGAAATGGATGACTCGCCCCCTGCCCGCCACACTACTGGCCGTAGCCAGCTGTTTATTACTGGCGTTTGGCGCCGGCGGTGCAGACGGCTCCGGCGGCCTGCTTATTTGGCCATTATTTGGCACCACTAACCAATTGCTTGCCGGGCTGACCTTGCTGGTCATTACTATCATGCTGGTAAAACGTGGTCGCCCCGCTATCTACACTCTGGCCCCGCTGGTGTTCCTGCTGGTGATGACACTTTTTGCCCTGCTGATGCAGCTGAAAAGCTTTTATGAAAAACAAGACTGGTTCTTGTTGGGGCTAGACCTTGTGGTGCTGGTCGCCGCACTCTTGGTGACGCTTGAATGCACCGCTTCTCTCAAACGCGCCTTTAAGGCTCCGCCGGAGACCGTTTAATGGCCACACCGAGGCAATGGTTTAAGCGCATTAGTGAGCTAAGCGCACAATATTATAATGCACCCTATCGCGCCGCCATTGCCCGAGCCAAGCGGGATGAGGAAGACCTGTTTATGCTTTTGGTATTCTCGGAAATGATGGGTGTGCCCAATCCCGCCGCTTGGAGCACGCTGGAATTACAGCCGCTGCTAATGGAACGTTTCCATGATTGGCACACCCGCATGGGTATGGAACGCTCGCCCCTTGACCACTTCCGTTGCTGCTGATGACCAACGCCCGAACATTCAACACACTTGATCTAGATGCCCTGCTGGCCTCCCGCGCTTTGCTTATGGTGGGCGGCAAGGGTGGCGTAGGCAAAACCACCACCGCCTCAGCCCTAGCGGTCCGTGCAGCGGACCAGGGGAGCAAGGTGTTGCTGGTCTCCACGGACCCAGCCCACAGTCTGGCAGACGCCTTTAATCGCCCTATCGGCAATCAACCGACCGTTCTTTCTCCCGGTTTAACCGCGCTAGAGCTTGACCCGGATGACGAAGTAGAGGCGTACCTAGAACGAGTAAGTGCGCAAATGCGCCGATTCGCCACGCCAGATCAATTTCGTGAGCTGGATAAACAGCTACGCCTCAGTCGACAGTCGCCTGGAGCCCAGGAGGCAGCCTTGCTGGAACGTATCTCCCGGTTGATTGATGAGGACAGTCACGACTACGATCTGCTGATCTTTGACACTGCTCCCACCGGCCACACTCTAAGGTTATTAAGCCTTCCGGAAGTGATGGCCGCCTGGACACAAGGCCTGCTTCGACACAGCGAAAAAGCGCGCAAGCTGGGCCAAGTGCTGGGCCACCTTACCCCAGAGAAAAGTATAGACAGCCCCCTGCAGGATCCCACCGAGCACGCCACCAGCGGTTTAGACCCGCGCAGCCAGGAAGTGGCCGACACCCTCATGGCGCGCCAGCGCCTGTTTAATCGCGCCCGCCGTCAGCTCTCCAACCCGAGTCATACCGCCTTTATCTTCGTGTTGACCCCTGAACGGCTCGCCATTCTCGAAACCCGGCGCGCGGTGGCCTCACTCCGCGAGCACGGCATCCCGGTGGCTGGCGCTGTGGTTAACCGGGTGTTACCCGAAACCACAGACAGTGCTTTTTTTGCAGCTCGCCACGCGCGCCAACAGCGCCACATGGAAGAACTGGCAAGTGCACTGGGTGCGCTGCCTCGCAAAGTCATGCCATTACAACAGGATGATATTCAGGGGCTGGATGCGATCCGGCAATTTGCCAAATTATTGAAAAATACTAATCACTGAGAGCGTTATAAAACAGCCCGGGATGTTGGCGTGCTGTGCCCGCAGAGCAGCATAAAAAAACCCGCACTCGAACGAGTGCGGGTTTTATTTGGCGGAGGGGGTGGGATTTGAACCCACGGACGGTCTCCCGTCGCCGGTTTTCAAGACCGGTGCATTCGGCCACTCTGCCACCCCTCCAAGATGGCAGCAATAATACATGAGCAATAAGGCCAGTCAACGGCACATCCGCAATACTGTGCCTGACTGGTTGAGTTTTAATCACCCCTGTGGATTTATGCCACCCTCAATCGGAATAACACCGGAAGATTCGCTGTTTGGCGCGCTCGTACTGCTCTTGGCTGATAACACCCTCGGTCATCAGCCGGCGATGCTCAGCCACTTCCGCCGCCAGCCGTTCCTTCTTGTCTGGCAACAGGGCCCAGGCTCGCTCACCTCGCTGTTGCAATGCGGCAATCACTTTGGCAAACCGCGGATTACTTCCTCGCTGGTCAAACAGATCGAACATCACCACCCGGCCATTGCGGGTATAGAACAGCAGTCGCCGTGATGAACCGCGCAGGCAAAGCACAGCGCCAACAAGCGCCCCCGACAACGCAACCAAGGCCATCCTGGGTTGCCCCACCGCCAACAACAGCCCCGCCACGATGAACGCCAATACCGCAACAACCAGCGAACGCCAGGCAATATCCTGACGTGGACTCGCAGAGCCGGCCATAAAAGCCAGATTGACAATCAGTGTAACCTCACGCTTACCGCGCTGCTCCGCCCATTCCAGGTAGCGACCATTAAAAAGCACGATCCGACGATGACGCCCCAGCAACCGATTTTTCTGCTCGAACACCAACTCATGGCGTCGAGACGCCAGCTCAGGCACCTGAAGCAACTCTTCATACAGAGAATGGCGGCCCCCTGCTCCGACCAGTTCTATCTGCTTACTTTCTGTAGCAGCCAGTGATAATGCACCCATATGACCCTCCCCCCTCGGACAGACGCAAGCAAACCGCATAGGTAGATAGTATTATCTCAAGGCCACTATCAGCCCACGATGAGGTCACAAAAGTGCATTTCAGCGACACCACTCGATTCCTCTCTAAAAACACACCTGTGAGCATCATGAAACCGTGTTTAGCGCTTGATTTTGGAGCCCCCGCCCTTATGATCACAGGTACAATTAGCAAAGATGAGTGAAATCATGAATAACCCGACTAACCCCTACTCTGCCCCCCACCAGCACGGCGTTGCCGTTTCCGGGGAGCGAGCGGCCCAGGTACTGAAAAACACCTACATGCTGCTGGGGCTGTCACTCGTTGTGGCAACTGGCGCGTCCTGGTTTGCCATGGCCAGCAATATCGGTTTCGTCAACGTCTGGCTGACTATCGGCGTCTATTTTGGCTTGCTGTTCGCCACCAACGCGTTGCGTAACAGTGCCTGGGGCATTCTGGCGGTTTTCGGCCTGACTGGCTGGCTGGGTTTTACCACCGGCCCGATCATCAATATGTACGCCCAGATTCCTGGCGGCATGGAAATCGTGACCACCGCTCTGGCTGGTACCGCCGGTATTTTCGTAGCGATGTCTGCCATTGCTCTGGTAACCCGCAAGGATTTCAGTTTCCTCACCAACTTCATCATGATCGGTGTGCTAGTGGCGTTCGGGGCGAGCATCGCTAACATTTTCTTCGCGATTCCGGCTCTTAGCTTGGCGGTATCTGCTGCCTTTGTGTTGCTGTCTTCCCTGCTCATCATGTGGCAGACCAGCGCTATCATTCATGGCGGTGAAACCAACTACATCATGGCAACGGTCACCCTGTTTGTATCCATCTACAACCTGTTTATGTCCCTATTGCACCTATTGACGGCGCTCAGCGGTAACGATTAATGCGTTTCTCGCTACTGGTCAATGCGGCGGCAGATTCTGCCGCCGCATTGACCGCCCTTTACACCGCACAAGCGCTACACAACCCCTCCTCTGACCATCAACTCTATTGCTTGTTTCTCTACCGCGATGCGGTGCATCTGGCCAATCGCCATGCCTGGACTGGCGACGCAGAGCAGGCCAGTGCCGCCCAGCAGTGGCAGCAATGGATTGCCAGCCAGAGCGTTGAGGCGATGGTATGCGTCGGTGCCGCCCAGCGTCGTGGTGTCGTTGACTCAAACGCCGCAACCACTCTGGCTGAGGGCTTCTCTCTTGCCGGGTTAGGCCAATGGGCGGATGCCCTTATTAATAGCGACCGGGTGATCCAGTTTGGCTAGCCAGACCCTGTTTATTGCCACCGGCAGTCAGCCGTTTTCCAGCCAATTTCAGGAGATGCTGGATATGTTGCTTACCGGTGCCGCGTTCGGCCAAGCCACCACGCTCTGGCTGACACCCCCCTGCCTTGCCATGTTACGGTTATGTCCCAATGAAGCGCTGGCCCAGCTGGCTGATTTTGGCGTTCGCTGTGTGGTTGACGATGACGAAGACTGCCCTGTACCCGCTGGCGCTCTTTGTGCGGACGAGCTGTTATCATTACGTATCCAAAGCCATCAAATTCTGGTGTTCTGAATGTTGCACCTGCTGGGATTCTCTCCCGACAATTACAACCTATGGCAGCGCTTTAGCACGCTTTACAGCAAAGACGATGTCTGTGTTTTCACCGATGCAGGCCTGTTACTTGCAGCACAGCTGACACTGAAAGGCGATGGCTACCTGCTCGCGCATCCAGCATTGCAGTTGCCCGATAGCACCTTGCCAGTGATTGATCATGCCAAACTGGTGGAGCTGATAGCCGAGCACGGCCCCTCTACCAGCTGGTATTGAATGACATTTTCACGGGCCTTGCTTTACCGAGCACGCCCGCCCCTCTCTGCGAGACAGAATCATGACTGAACATGCCTTTGCGCCTTTTGTACGTACTCTGGGCCGCGGTAAACGCGCTCGCCGCAGCCTCACCCGCGAAGAAGCCCGCGAGGCCATGCAGGCCATCCTTGAGGGAGAGGTCGAGGATATCCAGCTCGGCGCCTTTCTGATGTTGCTACGCGTAAAAGAAGAAACCCCCGATGAGCTGGCGGGCTTTCTCGATGCTTGCCGCCCGGCTTGCTACCAGGCGCTTGGCGAACTGCCCGCCGTGGATCTGGACTGGCCCAGCTATGCCGGCAAGAAAAAGCATCACCCCTGGTATCTGCTCGCCACCGTGCTGCTAGCCGCTAATGGTATTCGCACCTTGCTACATGGCGGGCCGGCGCACACGCCGAATCGGGTCTATACCGATGCGCTTCTACCGAAGCTGGGCTTGCCCGTTGCCGACACAGTGACACAGGCCCAGGCGCACCTTGAAACACACGGGCTTGCCTATCTGCCCCTGGAGCAGTTCTGCTCGCCATTGTCTCGCATGCTCACCCTGCGCCACTTCCTGGGGTTACGCTCGCCGATCAACACATTGGCTCGCAGCCTCAACCCCGCCCAGGCACCCCTGTCCATGCAGAGCGTTTTCCACCCGGCCTATATTGAGCTGCATCAAGGTGCTGCCACCCTGGCCGGTGATCAGGATCTACTGCTGTTCAAAGGCGAAGGTGGCGAGCTGGAAATCCGCCCGGATGCACGCACCCAAATTCAAGGCATTCGTCATGGCCAAGCGCTGCAAAGCGCGGTGCTCGACAGCACTATACCTCGGCAAACTCCGCCGGGTGCCCCCAGTGCAGAAACGCTCTTGAAGGTGTGGCGCGGGGAAACCTGTGATGAGTACGGTGAACAGGCGGTGATTTCTACCGTAGCGGTGGCACTGTGGGGCCTGGACAAGGCAGATTCATTGCAGAGTGCGTTAAAAGAAGCCGCCGCTTTGTGGGAAAAGCGCGATAAAAAACGGCTCTAATGACACCTATCGGATTGTGCGAATTGTGCTCTTAGGTATTCGCCCTACAAACAGTGCGTTGTAGGGCGTGTCAAACGTAGCCGTAATGCGGTATTGAAGCGATCAGGGTTTGAACCAACCAAATTTAGGATGCAGGCTGACCACGCTGCCAACAATTATCAGGGTGGGGGCGTGAATTTCACGGCCTTCGATATCGTCAGGTAGCTGATCTAGCCTACCGGTAATCACCTCCTGAAGGTTAGTCGTGCCTCGTGACACCAGCGCGATGGGTGTGTCGCCCCCACGGCCGTGGGCGATCAGCTGGCTGCAGATTTCTCGCAAGCCCACCAACCCCATATAAAATACCACTGTCTCGGTTTCGCTGACTAAATGTTTCCAATCCAGATCCACCGAGCCATCTTTACGATGCCCGGTGACGAATCGCACGGATTGAGCATGGTCACGATGGGTTAGTGGAATACCCGCATAGGAAGCGCAGCCGCTGGCCGCAGTAATGCCTGGCACCACCTGAAAATCGATACCTTCCGCCACAATCAGGTCAATTTCTTCACCGCCACGGCCAAAGATAAAAGGATCCCCGCCTTTCAACCGGCAAACCTTCTTGCCTTGTTTAGCGTAATAAACCAGCAACTCGTTGATGTTGTCCTGGGGCAGCGCGTGCTTGTCACGGGCTTTACCCACATACACCAGCTCCGCATCGCGACGGGCCAGATCTACAATACCCTTGCCGACCAGGCGATCGTAGAGCACCACATCGGCTTTTTGCAGCAAACGCAGCGCTCGGAACGTGAGCAAGTCCGGATCCCCAGGGCCAGCACCCACCAGATACACTTCGCCTCGGCTCAGGGTTGTTGCGTCGGCAGATTCGATCGCAGCGGCGAGCATGGCTTCTGCCTCACTGTCCTTGCCGGCCAGCACTTTTTCCACGACTGGGCTATCCAGTGTTTGCTCCCAGAATAAACGCCGGGCACCGATATTACTGAGTTTGTCTTTCAAGGGCTGACGGAAACGCGCCATCAGGTCAGCCAGTCTTCCCCAGCGCGCCGGCAAAGTGGATTCCAGCTGGGCTCTTAGTTTCCTGGCCAGCACTGGCGAAGCACCGGAGGAGCTGATACTGATTAACACCGGGGAACGGTCGACAATGGCCGGAAAGATGAAATCACCCAGCGAAGGATCGTCGACCACATTCACGGGCAAACCCCGTTGCTGGGCCTGTTTTGCTATCTCAGCATTGGCACTGCGATCATCGGTGGCACAAATAACCAGAGCGACCCCGTCCAGATCTGCGCTTTCAAACGCCCTCACCACGCAGGAACCGCCGCTACGCACCACAATATCGCGCAGCTCATCGCATACTTGCGGGGCAACTACAGTCAAAACCGCACCTGATCGGTGCAGAAGGCGCCCCTTGCGCAACGCCACTTCGCCGCCGCCGGCCAACAAAGCCACCTTGCCTTGTAAACGCCAGCTGATCGGTAGAAATTCCATGCTTGCTCCCAGTAAACGCCAGACGCTGAGTGAATGATGCCTGACACAAACAGCGGCAAGCCTATGTTAAAGGCATGCCATGCGACGAACGCAATGGTCGTCGTTTGTGCCTGGGCAACACTATTTTAGGCGTTCCAGACCTCTCATGTAGGGACGCAGTGCCTCAGGAACGGTTACTGAACCATCATCGTTCTGATAATTTTCCAGTATCGCTACCAACGTACGCCCTACTGCCAGAGCAGACCCATTCAAGGTATGTACCAATTCGGGTTTACCGGTTTCCGGGTTACGCCAGCGCGCCTGCATGCGACGCGATTGATAATCACGGAAGTTGGAACAGGAAGAAATTTCCCGATAGCACTGCTGGCTGGGGAGCCAGACTTCGATGTCATAGGTTTTGGAAGACGAAAAGCCCAAATCACCGCCACAAAGAATCACCACCCGGTAGGGCAAATCCAGTTTCTGCAAAATGGCTTCTGCATGGCCGGTCAGTGCCTCCAGCGCTGCATCGGAGTCTTCAGGGCGAACCATCTGCACCAACTCCACTTTTTCGAACTGATGCTGGCGAATCATGCCGCGGGTATCTCTACCGTGGCTGCCCGCTTCAGAACGAAAACACGGTGTATGGCAGGTATAACGACGGGGCATGGTGTCCGCTTCGAGAATTTCATCCGCGGCCAGATTGGTCACCGGCACTTCAGCGGTGGGAATCAAATAGAGTTCACGCTCCCCTTCCATTTTAAACAGGTCTTCAGCGAACTTGGGTAGCTGGCCAGTTCCTCGTAGTGCTTCCGGCCCCACCAGGAAAGGCACGTACACTTCCTGATAGCCATGCTCGTCGTTGTGTATATCCAGCATAAAATCAATCAGCGCCCGGTGCATGCGGGCCAGGCCGCCGCTCATCACCGCAAAACGTGCACCGGAAAGCTTGGCCGCGCGTTCAAAATCGAGCCCGCCATCCAGCGCTTCACCAATATCCACATGGTCCTTCGGTTCAAACGGCAGCGTTTTCGGTGTGCCCCAGCGGCGCACTTCCACATTGTCGTCTTCATCATTGCCTGCAGGTACGGCTTCTTGCGGGACGTTGGGAATGCCCATCAGGTATTCACGAATTTCGTCCTGAATCGCCTTGGCACTGGCCACTTCCTTATCCAGTTCTGTATCAATAGTCTGCAGGGTGTCGGCCACCTGTGCCTTGGCCTCATCCACCGCCATACCGGACTTAATCAACTCGCCCACCTGCTTGGAGGCTTTCTTGCGATCCGCCTGCAATTCCTGGGAGCGCATATCTGCTTGCTTGCGCTTGGCATCCAAGGTGGCAAATGCCTCCAGGTCCAGGGTGTAACCGCGTTTGCTCAACGCGGTCTTGATCGCTTCACCGTCCTGCCGCAAGGCACGAATATCCAGCATGTATTTCTTACTCCAAAATCAGAAAAGGCTGAGTTGAAAGTTTAAACTTTCAGCTTCCCCATGTTATTCAAAAACCAGTCGACCCAATGCCAGGCCCGCGATGCCCAGCAACAAACAGACCGTCACCGAAGTCATCGCGTAACCGGCCGCTAGCGCAAAGGCCTTGGCTTCCACCATGCGCACCAGTTCGAACGAGAAGGTGGAAAACGTGGTCAGTGCGCCGATCATGCCGGTCATCAATGCCAGCCGCCACACATCTCCCACTGGCAGGCTCGCCAACATGATGGCGAGCAGGCCGAACAGGAAACTGCCTGCCAAGTTCACTCCGAAAGTGGCCCAAGGCCACGAGGGCATAGACGGAACGCCAAGCCATAAGCTGGTGGCGAAACGCAGGCAGGCGCCAACGGCGCCGCCGATGGCTACCGCTATCCACGGCAGCATGCCGCCTTCGGTAATCGCTGATAACGACATTATTTGCGCTTCCCGTAGCGGGTCCAGTCGCTGCTGGCGTTTAATTCTCGTAGGCGGGCCAGCTTTTCTGCCACTTTGATCTCAAGCCCACGGTTCACCGGTTCATACAGCCGCGTGTCTTGAAGGCTGGCCGGGAAGTAATTTTCCCCAGGCACAAAAGCGTCCGGAAAATCATGGGCGTAATGATACTCGGCACCAAAGCCTTCGTCTTTCATAAGCTGAGTGGGTGCATTGCGCAGGTGCAAAGGCACCTCATCGGTAGGTTGCTGGCGGACCAGCGCCCGGGCCTGATTATAGGCGTTATACACCGCATTGCTTTTCGGGGCGACAGCCAGATAGGCAATAGCCTGGGCGATGGTCAACTCCCCTTCCGGGCTGCCCAGCCGCTCCTGCACATCCCAGGCATGCAGGCACAGCGTCAACGCCCGCGGGTCCGCATTGCCAATGTCTTCACTGGCCATACGCACCACGCGGCGAGCAATGTAGAGCGGGTCGCAGCCGCCATCGAGCATACGAGCGAACCAGTATAGGGCCGCATCCGGGTCGGAACCGCGGACGGATTTATGCATGGCGCTGATTTGGTCATAAAATAGGTCGCCGCCTTTGTCGAACCGGCGAACGGCATCACGAAGCACTTCACGCATCAGGTCCGCGTCGATATTAGGCGCGTCCACATCAGCCAGATCTGCAGCCACTTCAAGCATGTTCAGCAACCGCCGGGCATCGCCATCGGCATAGTTGAGCAACAGCTCGGTCGCTTGTGCATCTAGCTGCATGCCATTAAGGGCTGGATCATGCAGCGCACGGACAAGCAACCCACTCAGATCTTCCGGCGCCAGCGCGCGAAGCCGGTAAACCCGCGCCCGCGATAACAATGCGTTATTAAGTTCGAAGGAGGGATTTTCGGTAGTGGCGCCGATGAAGGTGATGGTGCCCTCTTCCACATGGGGCAAGAACGCATCCTGCTGGGCCTTGTTGAAACGATGAACCTCATCCACAAACAGGACCGTGCGTCGCCCCTGACCCAGGCGAATCTGAGCTTGCTGCACCGCCGCACGAATATCTTTCACCCCGGACAACACCGCAGACAAGGTGATGAAAGCTGCATCCACGGTTTGCGCCATGATCAATGCCAGGGTGGTTTTACCTGTCCCCGGCGGGCCCCACAAAATCATCGAATGCAGCTGGCCCCGGTCCAGCGCCTGGCGCAGTGGCTTGCCCTTACCCACCAGGTGCTGCTGGCCTACATAGTCGTCCAAGCGAGTCGGCCGCAGGCGAGCCGCCAGGGGCTGAGCCTGTTGGGCAGCATCAAGGGCAAAAAGATCGCTCATGGAAAAACGCCTACTGGTGACTAGACAACGACCGGGTGCCCCGGCCGTTACCCGCCATTACTGTTGTTGCTGAATGACATCCGTGCCTTCTGGCGGATCGAAGTGGAACAAGCTGCTATCAATACCGTCATTCAGGGTTAAGCCGATAAAATCAATCACCGTCTGCTGGCCCAATGCATCCTGAAGGCGCATGGACGCTGGCTGCCCACCCGTGAAGGTGACGTCCAGTTGATCAAATAGCGGGTCCTGGCCTTTCGGAGTCAAACGGTAGGTCACTTCAGCCCCCCGATTGTCGCGCTCTGAGATGGTAAAAGCCTTGGCCACATCCGCAGGTTTGCCGCCAAACAGTAGCGCTGGAGTCTGTCCCAGATCCTGACTCAGCGGCCGCACTACCACTTGTTCTAGATCCTTGTCGTACACCCAGACGGTAGTGCCGTCCGAGGCCGCCATCTGCTCATAGGGGGTTTCGGTCAGCCAGTAAAAGCGGTTGCCACGTGCCACTTGAAACTGGCCCAAAGCTTCCTGCATGTGCGTGCCGCTCTGGTCCAGCACCACCTGCTCAAACTCGCCTTTCATGGATTCAAGCGTTTGCAAGCGGCCTAGCAAATCGTCCGTGGCATCGCCCCATGCGGTGGGCGAAAATAACACGGCGGGCACCATGGCCAAGGTTAACAGCAACTTTTTCATTCACACTCCTATTTGACCGGCGGCGGCGCGATCACTTCACGCTGACCATTGTTACCGGCTTCTGTGACTACCCCAGCCATTTCCATGGCTTCCACTAAACGGGCCGCTCGGTTGTAGCCAATTTTTAGTTTTCGTTGCACCGATGAAATGGACGCTCGCCGGGATTCGGTGACAATAGCCACGGCATCATCATACAGCGGATCATTTTCGTCATCGCTACCTTCACCGGCGCTCTCCATGCCGGGCATCGGCGCGTTAAGGTCACTGCCACCTTCCAGGATTTCTTCCAGATAGTTAGGCTCACCGCGTTTACGCCAGTCGTCACAAACCCGGTGCACTTCTTCATCTGAGACAAAGGCGCCGTGAACACGTTCCGGAACACTGGTGCCGCCGGGCAAATAAAGCATGTCACCATGGCCAAGCAGCTGCTCTGCACCACCTTGGTCTAGCACCGTGCGCGAATCGATCTTGGATGACACCTGGAAACCAATCCGGGAGGGCACGTTAGCCTTGATGAGGCCGGTGATCACATCCACGGATGGGCGCTGAGTAGCGAGAATCAGGTGGATGCCAGCGGCACGGGCTTTCTGCGCGATCCGGGCGATCAGCTCCTCCACTTTCTTGCCGACAATCATCATCATGTCAGCGAATTCGTCAATCACGATGACGATATAGGGCAGATGCTCCGCTAACGGTGCTTCTTCGTCCAGGTTCATTGGGTCGTCAGGCTTCCACAGCGGGTCCTTCAGCGGCTCGCCCTTCTTCTTGGCCTCTTCGACCTTGCGGTTATAACCGGAAATGTTACGCACGCCCATGGACGCCATCAGCCGGTAACGGCGCTCCATTTCACCCACCCCCCAGCGCAGCGCACCGGCCGCCTCTTTCATGTCAGTCACCACCGGCGTCAGCAAGTGAGGAATACCGTCATAAACCGCTAGTTCCAGCATCTTCGGATCAATCAGAATCAGCCGAACATCGTCCGGGCTGGATTTGAACAGCATGGACAGCAACATGGCGTTCACGCCCACGGATTTACCGGACCCAGTGGTGCCTGCTACCAGCAAGTGGGGCATTTTTGCCAGATCAGCCATTACCGGGCCACCGGAAATGTCCTTGCCCAAGGCCATGGTCAAAGGGGACGGGGCTTGGTCAAACATCTGTGTGCCGACCACTTCGGTAAAGCGAATCATTTCCCGCTGCTCGTTGGGAATCTCGATTCCCACTGTGGTTTTACCGGGGATCACTTCCACCACTCGCACACTGATGACTGCCAGCGAGCGGGCCAGATCCTTGGCCAAATTAGTGATTTTGGAGACCTTGATCCCCGGCGCAGGCTGAATTTCGAAACGGGTAATTACCGGGCCAGGCTGGACCGCCGCCACTTCCGCATCGATATTGAAATCCTTGAGCTTGATTTCCAGCAGACGTGACATGCCTTCCAGAGCATCGTCGGAATAACCGCCCTTGCTCTCTTCTACCGGATCCAGCAAAGCAATAGGCGGCAGCTCACCGGTGACTTCCGTGGTGAACAGCTTCTGCTGCTTCTCTTGCTGTACTCGCGCACTCTTTTCCACCGGCTTGGCCGGCTTGGCTATTTTTGGCGGGGTGCGACTTTCCGCTTTCTTTTTCGCTTCGCTGATCACCTTGGCCCGCTTTTCGTGAGCATCTTTTTTCTGTCGTTGCTCTTCGCGCTGCCGTTTGCGGGCCAGCCACCAAGCAGGCACTTTCTCAATAGCCCCTAACACTAAAGCACCGAGCCCTTCGGCCAGTGCAATCCAGGACAAGTCGGTAAATATCGTTACCCCGATCAGAAACAACGCCACCATAATCAGGGTGCCGCCCAGCGGGTTAAACCCTGCCAAAGACGCAGCCCCGACTTGATGGCCAAGAATGCCCCCCGCCCCTTCAGGCAAACTCTCTCCCACCGTGAAATGCATGTAGGACAAGGCTGTTCCAGCGAGCATAGTGAGAATGAATCCAACCAGCCGCAAACTGAACAATGGCCAACTGCCTGGTAGACCCGCATGGCGTTCACGCAATACCTTACCGGCCCAGAAGCCCACCAAGACGGGGAAGAGGTATGCCATGTAGCCGAACAATCCCAGCAACAGATCAGCACTGAACGCCCCTGCACGGCCTGCGGCGTTGCGCACGGCATCCACATTGCCCACAAAAGTCCAACCGGGATCACGGCTATCGAAACTGATCAACGCCAACAGCAGGTAAAGGGAAAAGGCGATCAATGCGATCACCATACCTTCCACCAAACCGCGCTTAAGATGGCGGGAAAACCCGGACTGTCCTTGCCCGGAAACCGTTTTGCTCACGCCTTGCCCCTCGATAAAGTCAAACTATGAGATAAAGAATAGCTGATAACGAATTGAAATTATTGCGATTGTAGTCAATCGCGATGGGAGCAGCCAGCTTTGACCCTCCCTGTGCGCCCAAGCGCACCGCATTATTGCACACATTCCATATGCTCTGCGGCGGCGCGCCCCTGGCCGTCATTCTCCCTATTGCACTGATAGCCCATGATCAGGCTTCACGGGACCGGCGTTTTCCGGTACTTTTCTCTGCCTTGAACGTGCAGGGTTTGCCCCCACTGTTGGCATAGCTAAGTCAGCCTTCCATGGCATGACCGACTTCCTGCAACCATCTACGTATCTACTGGAGTAACACATGAGCGACGCGCAGCACCATCGGCTGATTATTCTGGGCTCAGGACCGGCGGGTTACACTGCGGCTGTCTACGCTGCCCGAGCCAACCTCAAGCCGGTAGTGATCACTGGGATCCAGCCCGGTGGCCAGCTCACCACGACGACTGAAGTGGATAACTGGCCCGGTGATGTGGAAGGACTGCAGGGGCCAGACCTGATGGTGCGCATGCAGCAACACGCCGAGCGCTTTGATACGCAAATGGTATACGACCACATCAATGAAGTGGACCTCAAACAGCGCCCTGTCGTTCTTAAAGGCGACAACGGCACTTACACCTGTGACGCCCTGATCATCGCCACCGGTGCTACAGCCATGTACCTGGGCTTGGAATCAGAGGCAGCATTCATGGGTAAAGGGGTTTCCGCCTGTGCCACCTGTGACGGTTTCTTCTACAAGGGCCAAAAAGTGGCTGTGGTCGGCGGCGGCAACACTGCCGTTGAAGAAGCGCTGTACCTTTCTCACATTGCTGAGCATGTAACGCTTGTGCATCGCCGCGACAGCCTACGTGCCGAAAAAATCCTCCAGGACAAGTTGCTCGCCAAGGATAATATCTCGGTTGAATGGGACCACACTCTGGAAGAAGTACTGGGTGATGACAGCGGCGTCACCGGCATGCGCATCAGATCCACGAAAGGCGAAGGCAGCAAAGATCTGGATCTGCAAGGGGTCTTTATTGCCATCGGGCACAAACCCAACACGGATATCTTTACCGGCCAGCTGGAAATGAAAGACGGTTACATCAAGATCGCTAGCGGCACCGAAGGCAATGCCACCGCCACTAGTGTAGAAGGGGTGTTTGCTGCTGGAGACGTGGCTGACCATATCTACCGCCAAGCAGTCACCTCCGCGGGGGCAGGCTGTATGGCCGCCCTGGATGCTGAACGCTTCCTGGACCACCTGAAAAACTAGTCCCGCAAACGAGGGCCGCGATTATGGTGCCATGGCTGGAACCTGGAGAACCCTTCCCTGATACCCGGCTCGCCCTCACCGACCCAGACGGCCTACTGGCTGCTGGGTCGGACCTTAGCCCTGATACTCTTCTAAGGGCTTACTCGACCGGCATCTTCCCTTGGTATGACGCTGAATCTCAGCCGATACTTTGGTGGAGCCCCGCCCCGCGCTGCGTAATCCAACTGGAACAACTGCATGTCAGTCGCAGCTTGGCACGCCATCTGCGCCGTGCTGATTTCACCGTGACCTTCGATCGTGCCTTTGAAACAGTGATGCGCACCTGTGCCGCCCCACGGCAAGACGAAGCCGGCACCTGGATAAGCGAAGACATGCTAGCAGCCTACTGCCGATTACATGAGCTCGGCTATGCCCATAGTGTGGAAATCTGGCAGAACGGTGCGCTGGCCGGGTGTCTCTATGGCATCCAGTTGGGGCAGATGTTTTTTGGTGAATCCATGGCATCACCGCAGCGCAACGGCTCCAAGGTTGCGCTGGTGGCGTTACGCAATTTCGCCCGGAAACTGGATATCCAGCTGCTTGATGCGCAAATCGAGAATCCACATCTCATGTCCATGGGTGCCGAGATGATGCCAAGAAGCGCCTTCGAAGCCCATCTTCAACGCTGGATTCCCAGCCAGCCGGCACCTAGCCACTGGCCCGGCGACCGCTTTAACTGGCCAGACCTACAGGCTGCGCATCAGGCTTTTTAGCGCCCCGCAGCTAAGCTACACTTAGCACCATGACTGACTTATCCACACTGCGCTTTTTTCGCACCCCGGCCCATGGCTGCAGTTACCTAGAAGACCGCCAGGCGTCTACTCTGTTTGTGGACCCCCAGGCGGCGCTATCACCGGAGCTTTATAGCGAACTGAGCCTGCTGGGATTTCGTCGCAGCGGTGACTACCTGTACCGCCCCCATTGCGACAGTTGTAATGCCTGTATTCCAGCCCGAGTGCGGGTGGATGACTTCCTCCCCCGCCGCCGTCACCGTCGTATCCTCAAACACAATGCGGATCTGACCGTGCACCGCGAGCCTGCTCGCTTCAGTCGTGAGCTGTACACCCTTTATGCGGCCTATATCAACGATCGCCACGGTGACGGCGACATGTACCCGCCTTCGGAGGAACAGTTCACCAATTTTCTTACCTGCGAATGGGCCGACACGCATTTCTACGGATTTCGCGAGAAGGGAAAACTATTGGCCGTGGCCGTTACCGACCAACTTAATGATGGTCTGTCCGCCGTGTACACATTTTTCGACCCAACCCTGGCAGAACGTAGCCTGGGTGTCATGGCCTTGTTGTGGCAGATCGAACAGTGTCAGCGACTGCGGCTTCCTTACCTGTATTTGGGCTACTGGATTCGCCAATGCCAGAAGATGAGCTACAAAAACCAGTACCAACCCTTGGAAATTCTCGCCAGCGGCAGCTGGAAAGAGCAGTCGGAGCCCAATGATTCCGGGGGTTAATCCTATTATTGCACCCATTTCCCAACTTCTTTTGCAGCCAGCGCCCTTTTACGGCACAATTGCGCGTCGCTAATAGCCGGTAACCCAAGGTAATTGTTGGATGGCGAAAGAAGAGCAAATCGAACTTGAAGGTGTCATCGTTGATACTCTGCCTAACACGATGTTTCGTGTGAAGCTGGACAACGGTCATGTAATTACGGCCCATATCTCCGGGAAGATGCGTAAGTTTTATATCCGCATCCTCACAGGGGATCGTGTAAAAGTGGAAATGTCTCCCTATGACCTCACCAAGGGACGCATCACTTTCCGGATGAAATAGTCTGGAACGGCTTCGGCCGATACACCAACAAAAAAACCCGGTATAGCCGGGTTTTTTTGTTGGTTTTTGAGAATAAAGAGCAACAGGGCGCGCACTCTAACAAAGAAAACGCCCTGCTCCCTCCTGTTTAAGCAGGTTCGGCCGTGGTCGCTTCCACAGAAAGCACCAGGTCCCCGTCTTTCTCAGTGACATTGACCTGCCCACCGGCACCGGCCAACTCACCGAACAGCAGTTTCTCTGCCAACGGTTTCTTGATTTTTTCCTGTAACAACCGTGCCATGGGGCGTGCCCCCATATCTTTGTCGTAACCCTTTTCAGCTAACCAGGTGCGGGCTGCATCATCCACATTCAATACCACTGCGCGCTCATCCAGCTGGGCCTGTAATTCCACCAGGAACTTATCGACCACACCCAAGATAACCGTGCTGGTCAACGGCAAGAACTGAATGGTGCCATCAAGACGATTGCGGAACTCCGGCGTGAAAACCTTCTTGAGCATTTCCATGCCATCGGTGCTGTTGTCCTGCTCTGTAAAGCCGATAGAGCGCTTGTTCAGCACTTCCGCGCCCGCATTGGTGGTCATAATCAAGATCACGTTACGGAAGTCTGCCTTGCGGCCGTTATTGTCGGTCAGCGTGGCATTGTCCATCACCTGCAGCAGGATATTGAACACTTCCGGGTGGGCTTTCTCGATTTCATCCAATAACAACACACAGTGTGGCGTTTTGGTGATCGCCTCGGTGAGCAAACCGCCCTGATCAAAGCCCACGTAGCCAGGAGGCGCGCCAATCAAGCGACTAACCGTATGGCGTTCCATATATTCGGACATATCAAAGCGCACCAGCTCCACGCCCAAGGCACGGGCCAGTTGCCGGCTTACTTCCGTTTTACCCACCCCTGTGGGCCCGGCAAACATGAAGCTGCCGATGGGTTTGTGTTCACCCTTCAAGCCGGCACGGGACAGTTTGATGGCTGCCGAAATGGTATCGATGGCCTCATCCTGACCAAAGACGGTCATCTTCAGGTCACGCTCCAGATTACGCAGCAACTCCTTGTCTGAAGACGACACTTGCTTGGGAGGAATACGGGCAATTTTAGCCACCATATCTTCCACATCGGTTTCTTCGATTGTGTGTTTGCGCACGTCCTGTGGACGCAGCCTCTGCCAAGCGCCCACCTCATCGATCACGTCGATGGCCTTATCCGGCAAATAGCGGTCATTGATATAACGAGCACTCAGCTCCGCTGCCGCTTTCAGGGCCGCATCCGTGTAGCTGACATCATGGTGGGCTTCAAAACGGCTCTTCAGCCCTTTTAGAATACCAACCGTGTCTTCAACAGACGGTTCAACCACATCAATCTTCTGGAAACGACGAGACAGCGCCCGATCCTTCTCGAATACACCGCGGTATTCCTGGAAGGTTGTCGAGCCCATGCATTTCAGTTCACCGGAGGCCAACAACGGCTTCAGCAGGTTGGAGGCATCCATGACCCCGCCGGAGGCGGCACCCGCACCAATAATGGTGTGAATTTCATCGATAAACAGGATTGAATTAGGCTCTTTCTTCAGCTCGGCCAACAGGGTTTTCAAGCGTTTCTCGAAATCCCCTCGATACTTGGTGCCTGCCAGCAGAGCCCCCAGATCCAGCGAGTAAACGACTGCATCCAGCAGCGGCTCAGGCACCTGCTCTTCCACGATCATCCGCGCCAAGCCTTCCGCAATAGCAGTTTTCCCCACCCCTGGTTCGCCTACCAGCAAGGGGTTGTTCTTGCGGCGACGGCAAAGAATCTGCGCCGCCCGCTCAATCTCGAACGCACGGCCCACCAGCGGGTCAATGCGGTCCTCTCGGGCCAGCTCGTTCAGGTTGGTGGCGTAGTTATCCAGCGCGCTGGCCGAAGCCGCACTTTCTTGGCCAGCCTCCATTTCCTGTTCGCTTTCTATAGAGGGGTCCGCATCTTCAATTTGGGAAATGCCATGGGCAATAAAATTGACGATATCCAAGCGGTGAATATCTTGGCAGTTGAGGAAATAGACGGCTTGGCTTTCCTGTTCATTGAAGATTGCCACCAACACGTTGGCGCCAGTCACTTCTTTCTTGCCTGACGACTGCACACTGAATACCGCGCGCTGCAGCACTCGCTGAAAACCAAGCGTAGGCTGGGTGTCGCGCTCGGAGTCGGTATCCGGCAATAGTGGTGTGGAGTCTTCGATAAATTGGGATAACGCATCACGCAATTCATCCAGGTCTGCGGCGCAAGCGCGCAAGACCTCGACGGCCGCCTCGTTATCCAGCAGCGCCAGCAGCAAATGCTCCACCGTCATAAACTCATGACGGTGGCCACGTGCGTGACGAAACGCCTCGTTAAGCGTCATTTCCAGTTCTTTGCTGAGCATAAGGCTACCTCACTGCAGGGGCCCGCAAGGAGTATCAGGCCTGTTCCACCTGACACATCAACGGATGCTGATTCTCCCGGGCGTATTCCACCACTTGCGTGGCTTTTGTTTCGGCGATGTCTTGCGGGTAAAGCCCGCACACCGCTTTTCCTTCAGTGTGAACGGTGAGCATGACGCGGGTGGCCTGCTCACGGCCCAAATTGAAGAAGTCTTCTAGTATCTCTACCACAAAATCCATTGGCGTGTAGTCATCATTAAGCATCAACACCTTGTACATGGACGGTGGCTTTAGCTTCGGCTTAGCCTCCTCCACGGCTAGGTCACCGTGCCGATCCGGGTCTGAGGAGGAAGCTGCCGGCCCGCCACGCAGCGAGCCTGTTTCGTCAATCATTACCGAGTGCCAATTCATAAAGCCTCAAAACCGTTGTAACCCTGCTGGCGTCAGCAGGCAATGAAGAAATGATGGGTGGTCGGTGTTTTTTCAATCCCCGGAGGCAAATCAATTTACCGGGATCATTTCACGGGGTTGACACCCTGCTGTGCATGTTTAAAAGTTGCACAACACACTTAGGTAGAGTTTACCGCAGCAAACCGCCTGAGGATAAAAATAAACATATTCGCCATTGGATAGGCAGAGGGAAGGACCATGGCAACGGGACGAGTAAAGTGGTTTAACAACGCCAAGGGCTACGGCTTTGTACGCCCAGACGAAGGGGGCGAAGACCTGTTCGTCCACTATTCCTACATTCAGATGGACGGCTACAAAAGCCTGAAAGCCGGACAACCTGTGGAGTACGAGGTACAACCGGCCAACAAGGGCTTCCACGCCATCAACCTGCGCGCCAATGAAGAAGCCCATAACCCTGAAGGCGCCGCTGAAGACCAGACGACGACCTCCTGACGCCCCGCCCTGCCTGAGCGGATTCATGGTTACTCAGCTCAGGTCAATGATTCAGACGCCCATATGCTCAATCACTGCATCGCCGAACTCCGAACACCGCAACAAAGTTGCATCCGGCATCAGACGCTCAAAGTCATAAGTCACTGTCTTCGCGGCAATCGCCCCTTCTACACCATTAATGATCAGGTCGGCCGCATCGCTCCAGCCCATGTGACGCAACATCATTTCCGCAGACAGAATGAGCGAGCCCGGGTTAACCTTATCCTGGCCCGCGTACTTGGGCGCGGTGCCATGAGTGGCCTCGAACAGGGACACGGAGCCACCGATGTTGGCACCCGGCGCAATACCGATTCCACCCACTTCCGCCGCCAGGGCATCAGAAATGTAATCGCCGTTCAGATTCAATGTTGCGATTACACTGTAATCCGCCGGGCGCATCAATATCTGCTGCAGAAAAGCATCTGCAATGACATCCTTGATGATGATTTCATTGCCAGTGCGCGGGTTTTTCATGGTCATCCAGGGGCCACCATCAAGCAATTCCGCTCCAAACCGTTCACCGGCAAGCTGGTAACCCCAATCCTTAAAGGCCCCCTCCGTATACTTCATGATGTTACCTTTATGCACTAAAGTGACGGAATCCTTGTCATTATCGATAGCGTACTGAATCGCCTTGCGCACCAAACGTTGGGTCCCTTCGCGCGATACTGGCTTGATACCAATACCGCAACCTTCCGGAAAACGGATCTGGGTAACGCCCATCTCCTCGCGTAAAAAACGGATCAGCTTGGTCGCTTCGGGGCTGTCCGCTGCCCATTCAATCCCTGCGTAGATATCTTCAGAGTTCTCACGGAAGATAATCATGTCAGTGAGCTCGGGGTGGACCACCGGGCTGGGCACGCCTTCAAAATAGCGTACCGGGCGCATACAGGTGTAAAGATCCAACTCCTGACGCAGGGATACATTGAGAGAGCGGATGCCGCCGCCCACCGGGGTGGTCAATGGCCCCTTGATTCCCACGGTGAACTCTCGAAGGGCTTCCAGCGTTTCTTCGGGTAGCCAAACATCTGGCCCGTATACCACCGTGGCTTTTTCCCCGGCGTAAATTTCCATCCAAGTAATGCCACGCTTTGTCCCATAAGCTTTTTCAATTGCGGCGTTAACCACCTTGATCATTACGGGTGAAATATCGACACCAATGCCATCACCTTCGATATAAGGAATGATCGGATGATTGGGAACATTCAGGGACAGGTCCGCATTAACCGTGATTTTGTCACCGTCTGCCGGAACCGTAATCTTTTGGTATCCCATCTACACTCTCCCTCTGGATAAAACGAAATATGGCGTTTCCTTCGAGTATATCATTGCCCCAAACGATGAGGGCAGGCCCGAATAGACTCAACCGCGCTGCGACCCAACCCATGGCCCTCGTCAACATGGCTCGCCGACTCACAGCTACAGCCGCGCCATATCCTGGCCAGTATTGCCGACCATGGGACAAAGAGTATGCAAGAGACGTTAAAGAGAAATCGATAGGATGAAAAAAAGAAGCAGGCAGCAAGACACCTATTAATAGCGCCTCTGGCACCGTAATCACAGCAATTGAGCCGTAGCGCCAGATCAATCAATCCAGGCTAGCAACTTACTCTGCATTAGCACAAGGCCATTACAAGCCGACCTGTTTGATCCAGGCCGACCTGTCCGCCTTATCCTTACAGCTTGTCGAGAATGTCGTTAAAGGTGGCGCTGGGACGCATGGCTGCCGAGGCTTTATTGAAGTCAGGGTTGTAGTACCCACCGATATCAACAGGAGAGCCTTGTACCGCTACCATTTCTTTAACGATTTTCTCTTCGTTCTGGCTAAGAGCAGTGGCAATGTCGGTGAACTTTTCTTTCAGCTCAGCCTCATCGTCCTGGGCCGCCAAGGCCTGGGCCCAATACATCGCCACATAAAAATGGCTTACCCGGTTATCCGGCTGGCCAACTTTACGTGAGGGTGACTTGTTCTGCTCAAGATACTGCTCATTAGCCTTGTCCAGAGCCGCAGCGATCACCTTGGCTTTTTTGTTACCGTATTTTTCGCCGAGCTCTTGGATAGATACCGACAGGGCCAGAAATTCGCCCAGAGAATCCCAACGCAGGTGATTTTCTTCCAAGAATTGCTGGACATGCTTGGGAGCGGAGCCGCCAGCTCCAGTTTCATAAAGGCCGCCCCCCGCCATTAACGGCACAATCGACAGCATCTTGGCACTGGTCCCCAGCTCCAGAATGGGGAACAGGTCCGTCAAATAGTCGCGAAGCACGTTACCCGTTACCGAGATGGTATCTTTGCCACGGATCATTCGTTCCATGGTATAGCGGATGGCCTGTACCGGAGACATGATTCGGATATCCAGGCCTTCGGTATCATTGTCTTTCAGATATTCCTTAACCTTCAGGATCAGCTGTGCATCATGAGCCCGCTCTTTATCCAACCAGAAAATGGCCGGAGTATTGCTTTGCCGTGCACGTACCACCGCTAGCTTGACCCAGTCTCGAATGGGCAGGTCTTTTGCTTGGCACATACGCCAAATATCACCCTGTTCCACTTCATGGGTTAGCAACACCTCACCGTCCTCTCGAACGATACGCATGGTGCCGTTCGCGGCGGCTTCGAACGTCTTGTCGTGAGAGCCGTACTCTTCTGCTTTCTGCGCCATCAACCCAACATTAGGCACGGAGCCACAGGTAACCGGATCAAAGGCTCCGTGGGTTTTGCAGAAGTTAATCACTTCTTGATAAATGGTGGCGTAGGTACTTTCAGGGATCACCGCTTTGGTATCTTTCAGCTTGCCATCAGCACCGTACATTTTGCCCCCCTGGCGAATCATCGCCGGCATAGAGGCATCCACAATAACGTCTGAAGGGACGTGAAGATTAGAAATACCGCGGTCTGAATCAACCATGGCCAACTCTGGACGGTGCAAATAGCAGGCCCGGATCGTGGATTCGATTTCCAAACGCTGGGAAATCGGCAACTCTTCAATTTTCTGATAGATATTGCTCAGACCATTATTAGGGTTGGCGCCAATTTTCTCGAGAACGTCACCGTGTTTCTCGAACAGCTCTCGGTAGAAACATCGCACAGCATGACCAAACACGATAGGGTGTGACACCTTCATCATGGTGGCTTTCACGTGCAGTGAGAACAGCATCCCCGTGTTCTTGGCGTCTTCGATTTGCTCGTCAAAAAAAGCGCAGAGTGCTTTTTTGCTCATATACATGGCATCAATGACTTCGCCATCGAGGAGCGGTAGATCCGGCTTCTTCACGGTGATGTTACCGTTTGAGTCCTCGAAATCGATGCGTACCTTGCAGGCCTTGTCGATGGTGGACGAGGTCTCATGGGAAAAGAAATCGCCCCCGCGCATGTGTGCAACGTGAGTGCGCGAAGCTGGACTCCAATACCCCATGCTATGCGGATTCTTGCGGGCGTAATTTTTTACCGCGATCGGCGCGCGCCGATCAGAATTGCCTTCACGAAGTACCGGGTTGACTGCGGAACCCAGAATTTTAGTGTACCTGGCCTGAATATCTTTCTCTTTTTCGTTCTGAGGCTCATCAGGGTATTCCGGCACCTCATAGCCATGCTCGTTCAACTCAGCGATAGCTTCTCTAAGCTGTGGAATGGAGGCGCTGATATTTGGCAGCTTGATGATATTGGCCTCAGGATCCTGAGTCAGGTCACTCAGTTCGGATAGTGTATCCTTTACCTTCTGCTGTTCTGAGAGATATTCAGGGAAACTGGCTAGAATGCGTGTCGCGAGGGAGATATCACTGCTTTCTACTTCAATACCAGCGATAGAAGTGAATTTCTCGATAATGGGCAAAAAGGAATAGGTCGCCAGCGCTGGCGCCTCATCGGTCATGGTATAAATAATTTTAGGCGTGGTCATAGATTTACAAGGTCCCAATTGTATTGGTAGAGCTTTCCGCCTGATTTCAGTCGGCTTTTGACCGTCAGATCAGCGGGCAGGAAACAACAGTGCTCCCTCCGAATAAAACTGTATTCTGCATAGGCTGGCGAGTATAACACTGACCGTTTAGCCTTGTTAGGACAAGCGGCAGTAACTATGCCTGTAACAACTTCCGTTTAGGTCATTGACGCTCACAGCCTATGGCACAATTGATATTACTTAACAAACCCTTCCGGGTCCTTTCACAGTTCAGTGACGATCAAGGCCGCCGAACTTTGCGCGAGTTTGTCTGCGTACCGGGAGTGTATCCGGCCGGCCGGCTGGACTGGGATTCTGAAGGCCTGTTGTTGCTGACCGATGACGGTGCGCTTCAGGCACGCATCAGTGATCCACGGTTCAAGCTTCCCAAAACCTATTTGGTTCAGGTGGAGGGCCGCCCCGGCCCACAGGAACTGCAAAAACTACGCCAAGGCATTCATCTCAAGGATGGGCCTACCCGGCCGGCCAAAGTTAGCTTAATCGATGATCCCTGCTTGTGGCCGCGCACGCCTCCTGTCCGGTCGCGTAAAACAGTACCGGATAGCTGGCTCAGTCTCACTATAGACGAAGGTCGTAATCGTCAGGTGCGGCGAATGACCGCAGCCATCGGCCACCCCACCCTTCGCTTGATTCGCTGGGAAATCGGTGATTGGTCTCTTGCGGATCTGGCGCCAGGGGAGTCCCGCTCTATGATGGTTCACGCCCCAAAGCCCGCTGCAGCCAGGCAGCGGCGACCTCGGCATCGCTCTGGCGGGCCTGGACCCAAACCCAATCGCCGTCAATAAGTTCCTTCTTCCAGAATGGCGCCCGGGTTTTCAGCAGGTCCATGATAAAGGCGCAGGCCGCAAACGCATCCTGGCGATGGGAGGCGCTGACCGCTACCTGCACAATGTCTTCAGCCACCGCCATGGTGCCAATTCTGTGCACCACCCAAACACCATTGAGTTGCCATTTGTCTGCCGCCCACTCAACAATGGTGCGCAACACCGTTTCTGTCATGCCTGGATAATGCTCCAAGTGAAGCGCTTCCACTCTGCCCTGCTCATCGCGCACCTGTCCGTTGAATTGCACCACGGCGCCACTAAGGCCTTGATCGCGCAACCAGTCTGTCGGTGCCGCCGGCTCAAGTGCCGCGCCGGTTACTGCCACCCAAACCTTCACCCTCCGGTCACCGGAGGAAACAGGGCCACCACATCGCCATCACGGATGGCTGTCTGTTCCTGGCTCAGCACCTCATTCACCGCCACCATGTAGTGGGGTGTAGCCTCCAGCGCCCGGGCTACCGCCGCATTGTCTTCTTCCAGCCACGCCACCAGCGCCGTCACCGTATCGGTGCCTTGCGGCGCAGTGACTGTCAGGCTGTCACTGCCGACCCGCTCACGCAGAGCGGCAAAGAAACGAATCTCAATCATTTTATCCTTCCCTCCGGAACGTCCCGCTACGGCCACCGGATTTTTCCAGCAGGCGCACAGATTCAATCACCATGCAGCGATCCACCGCCTTACACATGTCATACAACGTGAGGCAAGCAACGGACGCAGCCGTTAGCGCCTCCATTTCCACGCCGGTAGTACCTTTAAGCTTACAGGTCGCCTGTACACACAGCGCATCGTCGGCCTCTGGCTCAATGGTGACCGTGATCCCGGTCAGCAACAGCGGGTGGCACAGTGGAATCAAGTCCCAGGTTTTTTTGGCTGCCTGAATGCCCGCAATCCGTGCGGTAGCAAGCACATCACCCTTGGGGTGCTCGCCAGCCAAGATCATTTGCAGAGTGGTCGGCTGCATCCGCACCCGCGCTTGCGCGGTGGCCGCACGCTGGGTGATATCCTTATCGGTCACATCGACCATCTGGGCCCGACCACTGTCGTCCAGGTGGGTAAATCGTTGTTCAGTCATGCTCAGAGGTGTCTCCGCCCTGTTGTCTGTGGCGCTGCTGCGCTACCATTCTCGCCTTTCCAGAATTGAATGAAGTACCGTCATCAGCCCGCCTGGGCCGTCGGCGCTTCCCCGGTAGGATACGCTATGAACAGCTTTGAGCCGCACATTACTGTGGCCTGCGTAGTCGAACAAGATGGCCGCTTCCTGTTTGTCCGTGAAATGAGCAAGGGCGAGGAAGTACTGAACCAGCCCGCCGGTCATGTGGAATTCGGTGAGAACCTGATGCAAGCCGCATACCGTGAAACGCTGGAAGAAAGCGCGTGGCAGGTAGAAATCACCGCCCTGCTCGGCTGGTATATCTTTCAGCCGCACAAGGGAGCCGGCGTGTATTACCGCACCTGCTTCGTGGCACGTCCGGTCAGCCACGACCCGAAACAGAAACTCGATACCGGTATTCTGGAAGCCGAATGGCTGACCCCGGTTGAGTTCCGCGCTCGCCGCCACCAGCATCGCAGTGCGCTGGTGGAAAAATGCCTGGATGATTACCTGTCCGGCCGTCGATTGCCCCTGGACAGCATTTATCAGCACCCCTGGCCTCTGCAGAGAGGATGATTCGCCATGACTAAGGCTCCCCAAGACACCCGTGTGATCGTCGGTATGTCCGGCGGTGTGGATTCCTCCGTAGCCGCGGCCCGCCTGATCGATGCGGGTTATCAGGTGGAAGGCCTGTTCATGAAGAACTGGAATGAGGACGACGGCACCGATTACTGCAGCGCACGCGAAGACTTACTCGACGCCATGCAAGTGGCAGGCGTACTGGGTATCGAGCTGCATACTGCCAACTTCGCAGAGCAATACTGGGATCGAGTGTTCGCTCACTTTCTGGCCGAATATAAGGCTGGGCGCACGCCTAATCCGGATATCCTCTGCAACAAGGAAATCAAGTTTCAGGCGTTTCTGGATCACGCTATCACCTTAGGCGCCGATTACATTGCCACCGGCCATTACTCACAGGTAAGCCATGCTGGCAAAGCAAAACTGCTGCGCGCCGTAGACACCAACAAGGATCAGACTTACTTCCTGCATGCCGTGGATTATCAGAAATTTGACCGCACCCTATTCCCGCTGGGCGACCTGGAAAAACCTGAAGTAAGGCGAATCGCAGAGCAAAAAGGCTTTGATAATCACAAAAAGAAAGACTCCACCGGCATCTGCTTTATCGGTGAGCGCCGATTCAAGGATTTTCTGGAGCAGTATCTACCCGCCCAGCCAGGCTCTATAGAAGACGATCATGGCAACGTGATTGGTCAACATGACGGCCTGATGTATTACACGCTGGGCCAGCGTCAGGGGCTCGGCATCGGTGGGCTGGCCAGCGCCAGTGAAGCCCCTTGGTATGTGGCCGAGAAAGACCTGGAACGTAACGTACTGATTGCCGTACAAGGTACCGACCATCCCCTGCTTTACAGCCGCGTACTCAGCAGTGCGCCAATGCAGTGGGTCGCACTGGAAGCGCCGACCTTGCCGGCCCGTCTCACCGCCAAAACCCGCTATCGCCAGCCCGACCAGGACTGCACCGTTAGCGATGCCGGTGAAGGCCGGGTAACCGTGACATTCGATGAACCACAACGCGCCGTCACGCCCGGACAATCCGTGGTGTTCTACGATGGCCCAGTCTGCCTGGGCGGCGCAGTGATTGAGGAAACGGCATGAGCGAACGTTTTTCGCCAGAACAACAGCAACTGCTGGCACTCGCCGCGGTGTTCGAGGCAGCCCAACTTGCGGATGATGTGGCCCAGCGTGGTGATTGCGACTCACAGGCCTTTGAAGCGCTAATTGCTGGCATCATGGAGCTGGATGCGGAAAATTTCGACCGCGTTTACGCGCAGCCAGGCCTGCTTCGTGAAGGTGTTAGCTTGCTTAGCCGCAGCCTGAACAAGGACTCCCGTGGCGCTAACCTGCGGCCGCTCAACTATGGCCTTGCTCTGCTACACCTGGCAGGCAAACTGCGCAACAACGAAGACACCGTAAGTATCCTGCGTAATCGATTACTGGCGTTGAGCGGCCAACAGGCCCACTTTGATCGATTTTCAGATGATGCATTTTGCCACAGGATTGCCGGTATTTATCTAGACACCCTAGGCACTTTCCGGTTTCGCATTCAGGTAAAGGGCGAGCCGGCCCACCTGCAAGACGACGACAAGGCCGCACGCATCCGCGCGCTGTTTTTGGCCGGGGTGCGTGCCGCCTTCCTCTGGCACCAGCTAGGCGGGCGACGCTGGCACCTGCTGTTTCAAAGAAAGCGTCTTCTTGGCGTTATTGAATCAATTGATATCAATAACTTGCGATAATAAATTAAAGCAAATAATAACATTGCTGCCGGCTCATCGTCGTAACGGCGCAGTTTGCGCAATTTTGCTGTATGATTGCGCCGCCTTAGGATTGTACGTGTACGTACCTATTTCGACGACATTCGGGAGCCTGACATGTCCAGCCTTACCTCTTTGACTGCCATTTCACCGGTAGACGGTCGTTACGCCAGCAAAGTCGATGCACTGCGCAATACCACCAGTGAATACGGCCTGATTCGCTTCCGTGTCCACGTGGAAGTCAGCTGGCTGGAACAGCTGGCCCACGATAAGAGCATCCCTGAAGTCCCCCTGATGAGCGGCCAAGCGGCCTGGAACCTGCGTGGTATCACCCGGGATTTCGAGCCCCAGCATGCCGAGCGCATCAAGGCCATCGAAGCCACCACCAACCACGACGTCAAAGCGGTAGAGTATTTCATCAAGGAACAGATGGCCGAGCACGATGAACTGGCCAACATGAGCGAGTTCGTGCATTTCGCCTGCACCAGTGAAGACATCAACAACCTGTCTTATTCCCTGATGCTGCGCGAAGCCCGTGAAATCCTGTTGCCGAAAATGGATCAGGTGATCAGCGCCATCCGCAAACAGGCCCACGCCCAGGCGGACCAGCCGATGCTGTCTCGTACCCATGGCCAGTCTGCTTCCCCTACCACCGTAGGCAAGGAAATGGCCAATGTGGTTGCCCGGCTGCAACGTCAGCGCGACCAATTTGCTGGCGTCGAATTACTCGGCAAGATCAACGGTGCCGTGGGCAACTACAACGCCCACCTGTCCGCCTACCCGGACGTGGACTGGGAAGCTTTTGCACGTCGCTTTGTAGAGGCACTGGGGCTTACCTTCAATCCCTTTACCACCCAGATCGAACCCCACGACTGCGTTGCCGAATTTTTCCACGCCCTGATGCGTTTCAATACCATTCTGCTGGACTTCGACCGTGATGTGTGGGGCTACATTTCCTTAGGCTACTTCAAGCAACGCACAGTGGAAGGTGAAGTCGGCTCCTCCACCATGCCGCATAAGGTTAACCCTATCGACTTCGAGAACTCCGAGGGCAACCTGGGCTTGGCCAACGCCATCATGGACCATTTGGCTGCCAAATTGCCCATGTCCCGCTGGCA
Source organism: Alcanivorax sp. (assembly GCF_040119285.1). Lineage (GTDB taxonomy): Bacteria > Pseudomonadota > Gammaproteobacteria > Pseudomonadales > Alcanivoracaceae > Alcanivorax. The sequence goes on along the minus strand of NZ_JBEDTY010000032.1, from coordinate 509,602 downwards.
GCGCGACCTGACCGACTCCACCGTACTGCGTAACGTTGGCGTAGGCTTGGCGCACAGTGTGATTGCCTATGAGGCCAGCCTAAAAGGCATCGGCAAACTGGAGGTTAACCCGGCTCGCCTGGACGAGGATCTGGACGCTGCCTGGGAGGTTCTGGCAGAACCTATCCAGACCGTCATGCGTCGTTACGGCATCGAAAAGCCCTACGAAAAGCTCAAGGCGCTGACCCGCGGCAAGGATGGCATCAACCAGGAGACGCTGACGGCCTTCATTAATGACTTGGCCATTCCCGACGAGGCCAAGGAGCTGTTGCTAGCCATGACCCCGGCCACCTATGTGGGCAATGCTGCCCAGCAAGCGCGTAGCATCTAATGCCGGCCACAGCGCAACTGCCCTCCTTTACGCTGCCGCTTACCCCGGCAGCATTTTTGCGTGAGCACTGGCAGAAACGTCCTTTATTCATGCCCGGTGCTGCCAGCGGCCTGGATCAGCCAGATGCAAACACCTTGGCCGGACTTGCCTTGGAAGAGTCTGTCGAAGCCCGAGTCATAACTGGCGCAGGCAACGGCCCCTGGTCGGTACTGCAAAGCCCCCTCGACGACAATGTTTTCGAGACCCTCGGTGAAGAAGATTGGACACTGCTCGTCCAGTCCGTGGATCACTTTCTCACTGAAACCTCGCTGCTACTGGACGATTTCGCGTTTCTGCCAAACTGGCGGGTGGAAGACATCATGATTAGCTACGCGGCCAAAGGCGGCAGCGTTGGCCCGCATTTTGATCGTTATGATGTTTTCCTGATCCAGGCCAGCGGCAGTCGTCGCTGGCAGATCGGCGAGATGTGCGACGAAAGCACCCCTCGCCAGGCTACCGACGAGCTGAAATTGCTGGCGCAAATGCCCGTTCGTGAAGAGTTTATTGCGCAACCCGGCGATGTGCTTTACCTGCCACCCGGGGTGGCCCATCACGGGGTCGCCGAAGACAGCGACTGCATCACATGGTCGGTGGGCTTTCGCGCCCCGGATTACCAAATGCTGATGGCAGAGATCGCCGGTGAATGCCTGGCCGAATCCGACAGCAAACTCTTTACTGACCCGGACCGAGGAATCACTACTGATCTCTCAACCTTGGCCGACACAGATCGGCAGCAGCTGGTGCGTGGGGCTTTGGACCTTCTGCAACCGGAGGCTATCGAGCGAGCCGTTTATCGTTGGCTCTCCACCCCTCGATTAGAAGGCCTTGAATTTGCGGTAGATGAACACCATATCCGCGAACGCGATAGTGACGTTTCTTTGGTTCGCCACGGCAGTGTGCGCCTGCTCATGCAGGGCAAACTTGCTTGGCTAAACGGAGAGCCTCATACACTAACAGAACAACAACAACCGCTGGTGCACCTACTGGCCAGCAAAAGACGCTACCAGGAACGCGAATTGGGCGCCGTTATGACGCCCACCGCGAGAGAATTGCTTCATGAATGGATTGAACAGGGCTACTTCGCCCCACTATAACGAGACCCCTATGGCTATCAGCATTATCGAAACCCGTTGGGACAAACACAAAGCCGCGCTGCGTGGTCTCCGCCAAACCGTATTTATCAAGGAACAACACGTACCGGAAGAGCTGGAATGGGATGGCGAAGACACCGCCGCCATTCACTTTTTGGCCTTGGACGCCGAGCAGCAGCCTGTGGGCTGTATTCGCTTGCTGCCCACCGGACAGATCAGCCGTTTGTGCGTACTCTCCGAGCAGCGCAACTACGGTGTCGGCAGTTCACTGCTGGTCGCTGCAGAAGAAACGGCACGAGCCAACGGCATGAAAGAAATCTTCCTGCACGCTCAAACCCACGCCACCAGCTTTTACGAAGCGGCTGGCTTCTCGGTGTCCGGAGGCATTTTCATGGATGCCAACATTCCCCACCGGCAAATGTTCAAACCTCTGCTCTAAGCCATGCACTTGGTCATCGGTGACGACGACACCCTGCACCACCCTGCCCGCAGTAACGCCAGTCTGGCGCTGGCCTCACTGATCGGCGCCAGCCGTCGTCGTCTCTGGCTTCGAGTGCCGACACTGGATGGACTCACTGGCGATGCAGCTGTGTGCGATGCCATCAAGGTTCTGGCCTTGAGCAATGCCCGGACGGATATCCGTATTCTTTTCGACAGCATGGAAAATGCCGTACGTAACGGCCACCGCTTGGTTTACCTGTCCCGCCGCTTACCTTCGCGCATCACCCTGCGGCAAACCCAGCCTGACGATAATGATGCTCAACAATGCTTTGCCATCGGCGATAACAGCAGCCTGTTCGAAGCCAGTGGCTGGCCTCGCCCCGCTCGACTGGACCTGTGTGGCCATCGGCTGCCGCAAGCGCCGCGATTGGCGCAACAGTTCCTTGAGCATTGGGCGCGCGGTAGGGCATCAACCGAGTTGCGCGAACTGCGACTTTGAATCTGAGGTCGAATTACGGCTACGGCTAATAGCGCAAGGGCCTATTGGCAAAACCACTTTAGGTCGAATGAGCCACCCAGCGGCGTAACCCGGCCATATTTCATTGCCTTGCAAGGCTTGCGATCAGCTGCCATAGGGTTTGCCCGCTGGCTTGATATTTTTCTTCGAAATCCGTGGCCGCCGGCGCCTCTGTCGTCAGCGGAGTCAATACCGCCTCAATGCCGCTTATGGCCAGTGCCGCCTGCACTTCCTGAAGATAAAGTGGCCAGTTACTGCGCAGCTCCAACTCTCCCCCTAGAGCCAGCACGGTTGGCCACACCGGGTGGCCGTGCCAGCGCCGCTTCAGGTGTGCACTTTTCGGCCACGGGTTCGGATAGAGAATCTGATGTCGGTCAAGCAACCAGCCCTGCTGCTGCATTAGTCGCCACAGCCCGGTGCAATCGGCACGGACCAACAGCAGGTTTTTCGGGGGCTGCAGCCAGCGACGACCGCCGCGCTCCAGACGGTTAGCCGACTGGTCCACCGCGACCACTAGCGCCTCGGGGTTCGCCTGCGCCAATAACACTGACGAGCGCCCGGTTCCACAGCCCGAGTCCACCATCAGCGGACGCTTCAAGCCGTTTTCATTACGCCATGCGACAACCTGCTCAAACGACGCGCGGTCATGGTCTGCAATGGGCGCTCGCCAAGCCGAGGCCAGATGCCGGCGCACCACTTTCTCCAGATCCTCGTGAATGCCCGTCTGATTCGAGCTAACCGCACGGCTATTGGCAAACATGGCGTTTTGACCATCAAAGCGACTTGGGGAGGCACATTGTAGGGATAAGGGCCGTCAGTGCCAGCCCTTGGTGGAATTTGCGCAGTAAGTGGCAAGCGGCGTCCAGCGGCGCTACTGTTACTGTAAAAGCAGTACCACTAACCTAGAAACCCCGAAGGACGCCATGCGCCTGTGCCTCACACTGCTCGTCATCATGCTCACTTTTCCCGTCCCGTGCACCGCTGAAAGCATGACCATCCATGTGCTGGAGCGCCCTGACGCACCGTCCCTGGTACCGGTGATTGAACCGCTACTGCCGGCCGGCGGCAGCGTACGGGCCTACCGGGGCAAACTGATTGTGCGTACCAGTGAGGCCAGCATGCAGGAACTACAAAGCGTACTGGGCAGGCTGGAGGCTGCCCCGTCAACGCTGATCGTGCATCTGCGTCGCCAGCACAGCGGTAGCCGCCAACAAACCCGCATTGATACTGACGTACGGGGCCGCATTGAATCGGGCCAAGCACCGATTATCCAGGGCGAGGTGCGCATCGACCAGCAGAACCAGCAACAACAACGTGAAGATCACTACCAAATCCGCACTCTCAATGGTTACCCCACCAACATTAGCCAAGGCTCGCTTGTGGCGCTCAGCGGCGGTTATTACGGATCCCAGTTTGCGCAGCTCGATCAAGGCATTCAGGTACTGCCCCAGTTGGGCACGGACGGCAGCGTGATTCTGCAAATCAGCCAGCGCTTTGACCAGCCCACTCGCCACAACACCGCTCGCACCCAACACAGCGCCACGACCCTGCGGGTTATCCTCGGGCGTTGGCAGCCCATGGGGAGCATTAACATGACTCAAAGAGGAACCGACCAGAGCATTGGAAACTATCAGGGTCGGCAACAAAGCCTGACCTTGCCGTTAGAGGTGATGGTGGAGAAAGAGTAGTCGCAGCTGCAAGGAAATGGATAAGGGGACGGATGTTAATTGGTCGCTTGCTGATTTTTAATTTTCAGCACAAGCCGCGAGCACGGCAATCATCATGTGGCTTACACACAAGAAAGCCCCGACTCGCGGGGCTTTTTTGTGTGCTGAGAGCGGTTACTTCGCTTTCAGTTCACGGCGACGACGGTGCAGTACCGGTTCGGTGTAGCCGCTTGGTTGAGCGCAGCCTTCAAATACCAACTCACAGGCTGCCTGGAAGGCAACGGAGCCGTCGAAGTCCTTGGCCATGGGCACATAGTCAGGGTCGTTGTCATTCTGACGATCCACGACTTCCGCCATCCGCTTCATGGTTTCCAGTACCTGTTCTTTACTGCAGATACCGTGGTGCAGCCAGTTCGCCACGTGCTGGCTGGAAATCCGCAGGGTTGCGCGGTCTTCCATGAGGCCCACATCATTGATGTCGGGTACCTTGGAGCAGCCCACACCGCTATCAATCCAGCGAACCACGTAACCCAGCATGCCTTGCGCGTTGTTATCCAATTCCTGCTGGATTTCTTCGGCCCTCAGCTCACGGGTCAGTAGCGGGATAGTGAGGATATCGTCCAGAGACGCACGGGTACGGCTGGCCAGCTTTTCCTGAACCTCTGCCACGTTGATCTCATGGTAGTGGGTCACGTGCAGGGTGGCGGCAGTGGGTGACGGCACCCAGGCACAGTTGGCACCGGCTTTCGGGTGGCCAGCCTTGTTGGCCATCATCTGTGCCATTTCATCGGGCATGGCCCACATGCCTTTACCGATCTGGGCGTGACCTTTCAGGCCGCACTCAAGGCCAATGTCCACATTCCAGTCTTCGTAGGCGCCAATCCACGGCAGGGCTTTCATTTCACCCTTGGGCGCCATGGGACCCGCTTCCATGGAGGTATGCATTTCGTCACCGGTGCGATCCAGGAAACCGGTGTTGATGAAGATAACGCGCTCCTTGGCCTGACGGATACACTCCTTCAGGTTCACGGTAGTGCGGCGCTCTTCGTCCATAATACCAATTTTCAAAGTGTTAGCGGCCAAACCTAATGCTTTTTCTACACGCTCGAACAGCTCAACAGCAAAGGCCACTTCTTCGGGGCCGTGCATTTTCGGCTTCACAATGTAGACCGAACCGGTGCGGCTGTTGCTCACCTTGTTGATTTTCTTCAGGTCGTGCATGGCGGCCAGTACAGTGACCATGCCATCCATAATCCCCTCAGGCGTTTCTTCACCGTTGTGCAGAATGGCCGGGTTGGTCATCAGGTGACCCACGTTACGCACCAACAGCAACGAGCGACCGTGCAGGGTCAGGGAGGAGCCGTCCAGCGCGGTGTAATCACGATCCGCATTCATGGAACGGGTCATCGTCTTGCCGCCTTTCTGGAAGCTTTCTTCCAGATCGCCTTTCATCAGGCCAGCCCAGTTGCGGTAAACCTCAACTTTGTCTTCCGCATCCACCGCGGCGACGGAGTCTTCGCAATCCTGAATGGTGGTGATGGCAGATTCCAGCAGCACATCTTTCATGTTGGCCGCGTCGTCAGCCCCAATCGGGTGGCTGGCGTCGAACTGAATTTCCGCATGCAGATTGTTGTGCTTCACCAGCACCCCGGTGGGGGCTGCGGCATCGCCCAGGAAACCCTGGAGCTGAGATTGGTCTTTAAGGCCGGTCTTCTCTGCGCCCAAAGACACAACCAGCTTGCCGTCTTCAATGGCGTAGCCAGTGCTGTCTTTGTGAGAGCCACTGGCCAGCGGGAAGTAGTTATCCAAAAAATCACGGGCCCAGACAATCACCTTGGCGCCACGCTTCGGGTTGTAAGCGCCGCCTTTCTCGGCACCCCCCTCGTCGGAAATCACATCGGTGCCGTACAGGGCATCGTATAAACTGCCCCACCGAGCATTCGCCGCATTCAGGGCAAAGCGTGCGTTCTTCACCGGTACAACCAGCTGCGGGCCAGCAATGGTGGCAATTTCCGCATCCACGTTTTCAGTGGTGATGTTAAAGTCTTCGCCCTCGGGTAGCAGGTAACCAATTTCGCTCAGGAACTGCTTGTACTCAGCCATGTCGATGGCCTGCCCCGCGCGGGCCTTGTGCCAAGCGTCGATCTGCTTCTGCAGGTCGTCACGTTTGGCCAGTAGCGCTTTGTTCTTGGGGGCCAGGTCATTAAGGATGCTTTCCAGCTCGGCCCAGAAGTGCTCCGGGTCGACGCCGGTACCCGGCGCAATCTCATTGACTACCAGATCATGGAGTTCGGCGGCGATTTCAAGGCCACCCTTCTGAATACGATCGGTCATGGTGCTCCTACCCTTCTGGTCGAGAGAATCTTGATTAATCGGGACGTTCAGAGAGAATCCGGCAACAGGTCTACGTCAGCGCGCTACCGTGTGGATCATCGCGAAAGCCCGGGGGAACGGTTCAAGGCGCATAAAGGCGGGCGCCCCGAAATAAGGCGACCGTATTTTACCGGAAACGGCGCCGTGAATCATGTTTAGCGGTAAACAAAGTCTGTTTTGATGTTTTTTGATCACCCGAACAGATTGACCACATCGAGACGATGGGCTTGATCACCGCCCTGCTGCTGCCCTTGCTCAAGGTTTTCGAAGTCAAACAGGCGGGTGTCCGCCAGCTGTGAGGGGGCGATGTTTTGCACTGCGGCAAAGATATTTTCAATCCGTCCCGGCTGCTGTTTGTCCCATTGCTGCAACATCTCCTTGATCACTTGCCGCTGAAGGTTCTTCTGGGAGCCACATAAATTACAAGGAATGATCGGGTATTCCTTCAAGGCCGAGAACTCAATGATCTCCTTCTCGCGGCAATACGCCAGCGGGCGAATCACCACATTACGGCTGTCATCGCTGCGCAGTTTGGGGGGCATGGCTTTCATTTTGCCGCCATAGAACATGTTCAGAAACAGGGTTTCGACGATGTCATCGCGATGGTGACCAAGAGCAATCTTATTGGCACCTATTTCCTCGGCAAACCCGTAGAGGCTGCCCCGGCGCAGGCGTGAACACAGGCCGCAGGTAGTTTTTCCTTCTGGCACCTTTTCTTTGACGATGGAATAGGTGTCTTTCTCCAGAATGTGGTAGGCCACGCCTTCCTTTTCCAGATACTCAGGGAGGATGTGCTCTGGGAAACCGGGCTGTTTCTGGTCCATGTTTACTGCCACCAGTTCGAAATTCACCGGGGCAGAGTGCTGAAGGTTCCGTAGAATCTCCAACATAGTGTAAGAATCCTTACCGCCGGACAAACACACCATTACCTTGTCGCCCTCGCTGATCATATTGAAATCAGCAATGGCACGGCCCGTTTCTCTGCGCAGTTTCTTTTGCAGTTTGTTGAGGCGGGTGCGTTTTTTGGTATCAGCGTTGTCTGACATCAGGTGACCTTCATTTTGCGGATCAGTCGGCGGTACAGCGAGGGAGTCCAGCGCTTCAGGTAGATGCCCGCCCCTTCGCGGCCGGCGATAATAACCTGATCACGGCCACGCTGCACGGCTTCAACCAGCCGTTTGGCGCATTCTTCCGGGGTCATGGCGGTCTGCTGGGCATCATCCATGGTGCCCTGACGACTGCCATCGCCGGTGAGCGCATTAATTGACACCTGAGTACGAATAAAACCGGGCATCACCAGCGTCACACGAATACCCTGATCGTACTCTTCCGCGCGCAGAGATTCGAAAAAACCATGCAGAGCATGCTTGCTAGCACTGTACGCGCTGCGAAGCGGGGTCGGCAGCTCGCCCACCAGGGAGGTAATCACCACGAAACGCCCCCCACCCTGCGCCTTCAACCAGGGGAGAACGGCTTTGGTCAACGCTACTGTGCCGAAAAAATTCACCTCCATAATTTGGCGATCCACGCTCAAATCCGTATCCGCCACCAGCGAACGCTGGGAAATGCCCCCATTGTGCACCACCTGGTCAAGCCGCCCACAGGTTTGGCGAACCTGTTCCACCGCCGCCGCCATGGCGCCGCTGTTAGCTAAATCCAGAGGCAACACCAGATGCGCTTCGCTATTGACCAAACCTGCCCGCACCCGTTCCAGCTCTTCTTCCCGACGGGCGGACAGCACCAACTGAGCGCCGCGCCGGGCGTATTCTCGGGCCAAAGCTTCACCAATGCCCGAAGAGGCCCCGGTAATCCAGACAACCTTATCAGCCAGCGACTCAGACATACGATTCCCCTTGCCCAAAAGACCTTGTTTAAAGACAAAGGGAGAGTCTACTGCCCTGCCTCAAAAACAAAAAGCGCGGCTTAGCCACGCTTTTTGTGTATCTCTCTGTTGTGGTTATTTCAGTTCTTTGGATGACAATCCAAGCAGATGCCTTGCCACAATCAGCTGCTGGATTTGCTGGGTGCCCTCAAAGATATCGATAATTTTCGAATCTCGAGCCAGCTTTTCCAACAAGGTGCGCTCGGAGTAGCCCAGCTCACCGCATAGCGCCACGCACTTTAATGTGACGTCGTTGCCCATGCGTCCGGCTTTGGCTTTACACATGGAAGCCTCACGGGAATTGGGCTGGCCATTGTCTGCCATCCAGGCAGCCTTGAGAGTCATCAACCGCGCCGCTTCCAAGTCGGCTTCCAACCGATACACTTCCAACTCTAGGGCAGTGGAATTATAAGGTTGTTTAGAGTAATCAGCCTCAACCCCTTCTTTTTCAAGAATATCGCGGGTTATCTCCAAAGCTGCACGCGCCACACCCAACGCCATGGCGGCCACTTGTGGACGGGTATTATCGAAGGTTTGCATCACCCCGCCGAAGGATTTCTTGCGCGCCTCTTCCGTATCACCCACCTCGGCAGAACCGAGAATATGGTCTTTGGGGATCCGGCAATTATTGAACGCTAACGCGGCGGTATCCGATACCCGCAAACCCATCTTGTCTTCCACGCGCACCAGCTCTACGCCGGGGTTATCACGGGGAACGATAAACGATTTAATCGCGGCCTTGCCAAGCGACTTGTCCAGCGTCGCCCAGACTACAATGGCATCGCAGCGCTGGCCGGCCGTGCAGTAAATTTTCTCACCATTAAGTACCCATTCATCACCCTCTGCCACCGCTGTGGTAGCGACCGCGGCAGAATCGGAACCAGCGCCTGGCTCCGTAATCGCCATGGCACAGTAGAGCTTGCCATACTTCTCTTTCTGCTCCGGCGTACCCACGGCCATAACAGCCGCATTACCTAACCCGGAGCCGGGAATGGACAACATCAAGCCCACATCACCCCAGCACATGGCCTCCACACCAAGAATGCCCATCATGTTGATGCCATTCTTGATTGAATCGCTGCTGCCACCTTTTTTTCCGCCCCCACGGGGCATCGCCGCCATCATCTGCGCCACCGGTTTCAGCTCTTCCGGGGTCTCGCAGTGTTCAATGGCGTCGTATTTGCGTGAAATCGGGCGAAAAACACCGCTGGCCAGTTGCTGGGCCATCTGTTGGGTTTGTGTAAGCTTCTCGGGCAATTCTAAATTAATCATGCTGTTCTCCTACACCATCAGGCTGCCGTGAAGCACGGCAATGCTGCGCAAGTTCCGGTACCACATTTCCAGTGGGTAGTCGCGAACAAAGCCCGCTCCACCGAAGAGCTGAATACCGTTGGTGCCAATTTCCATGGCCTTTTCCATGCACAATAGCTGCGCAAGATAGGCTTCCTTGTGGAAATCCAGCCCCTGTTCGGCCCGGCTGGCGGCGCGCAACATCATCAGCCGCATCCCTTCAATCTCGATCGCCATATTGGCCACCATAAAGGCCACGGACTGACGCCAGGCAATCGGTTCACCAAAGGCTTTACGCTCGTTCACATAGGGAATGGCGTACTCCATTACCGCCTGACAGCACCCCACCGCCAAGGCGCATTGCCCAATGCGAGCCAGACCCAGCAACCGATGCAGGTCAAAGCGCTCCAAGCGATCGGCCTCCGGGACCACCACTGATTCCAGAGTCAGCGTAGCCGGCTCAGCACTGCGAAGCCCCATATACGCTTGCGATTCGATTGTTAGGCCTGCTGCGGTTTTCGGCACGATAAAAGCAGAAACCTCATCCTTTTCCGCCGCTACCACCACAAACCACTCACATTGTGCCGCTAATGGCACCAGGCTTTTCACACCGTTCAGTACTACTTGCCCGTCGGCGCTTTGTGCCGTGGTAGCCGGTGAGGATGGCTCAAAAGTGGCGCGGGGCTCTGCCAAGGCGATAGCCGCCCCAGTGAAGCTTTCTGTAGCCATTGACGGCAACCAGCGTTCTTGCTGGTCTTCATTACCAAAATCCATCAATGCATTCACTGCCGCCATGGGCTGTAAAGCCGCCAGCGTATGGGAAATATCCCCTTGGGCAAGGTCTTCCACCGCCAGAGCGTTGGACAGCGGTGACCGGGGCATGCCCACGCCACCCAGTGCTTCGGGCATGGGCATCAACGACAAACCAAAACCCGCGATACTGTTTAGCAGTTGAGCATTCGCCTTCGCCGCATCATCTGCTTCGCGCGATTGTGGAAACAGGGAATCTCGAACCAGCTTACGCATCCCTTCACGGGTCATGCGTTGCTCTTCAGTTAATGTCAGGTCAAAAAGCGGTGTGGACATACGAGGGCCTCATCCCGGCAAACTTATTAGTTAGTTGAACAACAGTCTGTCATTGGCTGTCTACTATCGACAATGACAGGTCTGTGACCTGGGCCGATAAAAACGGTAAAGTTGGACAAAAAGACAACACCCATCCATTTAGCATTCATTTAGGTGTTTTGCCTGTGCTTACATTGAAGTCTACCGCTCCGCCGGAGCGAGCAATCCGGCTAAAACGCCAACTCATGGCGCTCTATTCTTATTGCTTATTGTGGGCAGGCACTTTTGTTGGTGTGGAACTCGCCGCTTTTGAGCCCAACACGCCCAATCTGATCCTGCTTGCGCTGATTCTTACCATCAATGCTTTCTTCTATCTGCTAATTTGGAGCGGCATTAGCGAACAGTTCCGCGATCCCAGCCTGACCATTATGCAAATGGCCGTGGGGATCCTGTTAACCACCGCCATCCTGTACTATTCTCGAGAACTACGCGGCGCCATGCTGAGCATCTATTTTATGGTCATGACCTTCGGCGTGCTCGCACTGGATCGACGCCGGATGCTATTGATTGCGGCTTTCACGCAGCTTTGCTTTACCAGTCTGCTGATCTACGAATGGTTTGAGGCCCCACAACAAGCGATTTTCTCCTACTTGGTTGGCCACTGGCTGATTCTTGCGCTTGGCCTAGGCTGGTTTGTCTATATGGGTGGCTATATCCATAACCTGCAATCGAGAGTGCGAGAACAGCGCAGACGGTTACACGAAACCCATAATCGACTCAGTGCCATTGCAGTGCGTGACGACTTAACCGGCCTGTATAATCGTCGTCACTTTCTGGAAAGGCTAGAAGAAGAAATGTCCCGTGCGAACCGGGAGAATAACCCGCTTCATCTGGCGATCATCGATTTGGACCATTTCAAGCAAGTAAACGACTCTTACGGCCACCATGCAGGCGATGACGTGCTGCATCGCTTTGCCCAACTCGCCGCCATGGGGCTGCGCAAATCCGACCTGCTGGCCCGTTATGGCGGTGAGGAGTTTGTCGTCTTGTTTCCTCATACCAGCACCCAGGCTTGCCAAGCTGCACTGGAGCGTCTGCGTCATCGCTTCAAGGAGCAGCATTATTCCTTTTCCCCGGACCTGACCTGTGAATTTTCTGCCGGGCTGACACCCTATCAACCCGAGGAAAGCGCCGAACAATTTATTAGACGGGCCGACCGTGCGCTCTATCAGGCCAAGGACCTGGGCAGAAACCGTATCCAGCTGGCCATCTGAACCGAAAACCCCTAATAACCCGCCCAGGGCCAGTCATCAGGAAAAGGCTCGGGGCATGGAGGGCAACAGCAACAGGACGGTGGAGGCCCGGGGCGTCTATCGGTATGCTTGCTCGCCACCGGGAGAAAAGCATGTCTGAGATTACCAATCCAAGCCTGAAAAACACGGTCCGCCAGCATTTCGCCCTCCTGGGTGACGACGCACCCACCTGGACGGAAATTCACGGCATGCTGTGCGCCCTGGCCGCAGGCCCTCATGATGACGGCGATGCCGACAGCATAGACTATGCCCATGAGCTGGAAATGCCCGTCCCGGATGACGTGGCATCCGCACTCAATCAGCTTCGCCAACGACTGGTGACCCAGCTGCTCAGTGGCGAAACCATTAATCTGCCTTGCCTGCTTGACCCTTACCAGGAAGAAGATGGGCAGGATCTGGCCAGCTGGTGTGCGGGGTTTATGACCGGCGTCTTCGTGAACGAGCCCCAATGGTACGAAATCGACGAAGAAACCATCGCTAATCTGCTGCTACCTTTTATTCTTATTTCTGGGCTAGATGAGGATGAAGCGCTGGACGCCCTGTGGGAAAACACTCAGGTGATCCGGCAAATGGCTCTGGGCATTCCTGAGCTCATTGAAGAGCTTTTTTTGTGTTTTCACGGCCCGGATGAAGGCGGCGAATCAGCCTGACCACCGCAGCGCCCCCCCTTGCTTTTGTCTGGTGCGGGCGCCACTCCCACTTTCCCCCAGCCCCTCCCCTCACAGATCAACGCGGTCAGGCGTAACGTGACCCAGTTCCACGCCCCGATTACTGCAAGTCTCTACGCTTACTATCTGAGCCACTGATATAAAAAGACCAAGTGGCGACTAGGGAATTATCAGGGGGAATCCGTGCGCGTCATTCTTTTGGCAAGCCTGCTGGCGCCCGTGCTGGCAATCGCTCAAACCGAATCACAGCCTGCCTGCCCAACTCTGGCCCGAGCCAGCTTTACCACGGCAGTAGAGAATCGTGAACCCACCCATACCGTTAGCCAAGTGCCGGCGGACACCGACGAGCTGTTTTTTTATACTGAAGTCCACAATGGCAGCAACCAGACGCTCTATCACCACTGGTCTCTCAATGGTGAGTCGTTTGTCGATGTTACCCTGGAAATTGGGTCCGACTTTTGGCGCACCTGGTCCTCGAAAACCCTTATTGGCCTGGGCATGCAAGCGGGTGACGTGTGGGCGGTATCGGTCACCGGCGCGCAAGGCTGCGAATTGGGGCAGTGGCAAGTTGCACTCATTGGCGCCGAAAAAAACCAAGCGACGCCCACCCCCAGGAGAACCACCCCCTCGGCTCCCGCAGAAGAGCCGAAAAAGACTCAACAGCGCGACAGCACAACGGCCGTGGATCTAAGCGCCAATTTCATGGCCATCGAAGAGCTACTGAATCTGGGAGACAGCCGAGGAGCCCGCTCTGCCATCAAGCGCGCCCGCGCCCTTACGCATAATACAAAACAGCTGGCTGAACTCGACAAAATGAAGCAGGACAATCAAGCCTTTGCTGAACTTAATCAACTGATTCGTCAACGCAGCATCCCCCATGCCCGCCAAGCGTTGCAGGCACTGATGGTATCCGTGCCCCCGGATAGCCCGGTATACCCCGCTTTGCAAAGCCGTCACAAACTACTCAACCAACTCAATGAAATGAACCCGGATAACGTGGACTTGCAGGCCGCGTCGGTGCCTTAACACGCACCTGAAAGCCTGTTAACGACATGTCACCCCTCATCTTTGAGCGAGAGATGGCTGATGTCCGGTTGCACCGGGGGCACCACCTCCGTCTGCTGCCCTAAGCTCTCCCCTGGTGCCGCCATGCTCAGATGGCTGACATCCGGTGCCGGCGGAGGCGGCGCATGGTCCGCGTCATCCATGTCTGCCCCCAGATCGGCTACCGAGAAAGCGCCGGAAAAGCCGGTACCTCCAGTACGAATGGTGCCCACTGTTTCCAGATCACCTGTACTCTTATCCGCCATACTGTCTTGCCCGGCTGACGGGCTAAATTCAACCCGAGCAGCCGATTTCTTCTGCGCTGATTCCGGCGCTGGAGCCGGCTGCGCAGCCTCTCCGGACACCGGCCGGACTTCGCATTCGGCACCGGCCTGCTTCATCAACGCCCGGAACTTCATGGCAGTAGCCTGATCGGCGTCTTTCTTGATCACTACCGGCTGGCCAGAAAACAACTTCTCCACCCGGGCATCGTCCATTTTGAACAAACGCGCCAGGTTGCTCTTCGCGGTGGACAAATCGGCGCCGCCGACCAACTTCCCGGAAAAAACGATATGGAAACGGGCATCACTCATGCTGTTGCGTTACTCCTCTCAGGGAATTCAATCCATCTGCGCGGCGCAATATTCTGCCAGTGCCGCGATGGTCCGTGACGGGTTCAAGCCCAGTGCCCGCGGCACCATGGCGCCATCTATCACATAGAGATCAGGGTAATTGAACACTTCCCCGGCATGGTTCACCACCCCCTGTTCCACAGAGTCAGCCATATTGCAGCCGCCCAGAGGGTGCGGGGTAACCAGATTCTTGAACCAGCTCCAGGTGACCGGAGCCATCGGGCTTCCCCCTGTGGCCGCAGTCAATGCCAGATGGCGATCGGCCAAGCCTTGCACCGCTTTTTCAGCCTTGCGGTAGTCCCAGCGCAGTTTCAGGTGCTCACGCTTCCAGGGCCAATACCAACGCCGCCCCAAGGAAAAGGTACCACCCGGTTCATCCATGGCCTGGCCGAACCAGGGCATCATTTTGCCAAAGGGATTGCTGCTATCGCCATACTTGAGCATCGCGGCGCCTAACCGCGTGTCATTAAAGCGGGACTGTTTACCCAATCGCTCCAGCCAGCTGCCGAGGATATCCGGGAGGCCGCCGTCTTCTACAAAATAACGGGCGCCATTATCCGAGCCATCCAGGTAATCGATAGCGCTGGTGATAGTGGGCCCCCGGGTGGGTGAAATCTGCCGATCACGGTAGAACGCCGCCGTGGCAAAGTCGCCATTACTGCTCCAGTTATGCCCCAGCTTGCGGCTTAATTTTGGGAGCGTTTTGTATTGATCTCGACAACGCAGCAACAGTTCAGTGGAGCCCATGGAGCCGGCCGCCACAATCACCTTGTTGGCCCTAAAGCCTCGCCAACCACGAGCATCCAGATCCATGGCGCGCACCTCAAAGCCCCCGGAAGCCAGCGGGCGAATAGTGCGCACGTGATGCAACGGGCGGATCTGCGCCCCGGCGCTTTCTGCCGCCGCCAGATAATTAAGGTCCAAGGTATTCTTGGCCTTGACCGGGCACCCTAAATCACAATTGCCACAATGGGTACAAGTACCCTGCTGCTTGCCCTGGGCATTTACCCACACCTTACTGTGACGATAATCGAAAGAGTCGTCGTTTTCCGCTCGCCAATCCGGGTCGAATGTAATGGCTTGTGGCACCACCGTGAATCGATCTCCCGCACCCACCGCGTCTGCCGCTTCTTTCATCAAATGGGTTCGAGGCGTCCACTGGCTGGCGGGTAAGGTCTGAACATTAAGCATCACACCCGTGATGTCATAGTACGGCTTCAAAGTGGAATAATTAATCGCTTGCGGCCAGCCATGGTCGAACGCTTCCGGCTTGGCCTCAATGCTGACATTGGCATAGATTAACGACCCACCACCAACGCCTGCGCCCATGGCGATGCTCATGTCGCCGAAATTACGGAAATCGATCCATCCATTCTGCTTTTCCGGTTCTCCTTCATCCCAGAACCAGTCTTTCTGTGAAACAGAGGGATAATCACTAGGCAGCCAGCGCCGTCCACGCTCCAGCACCACAACCTTGCGACCCTTCTCTGCCAACCGGCAGGCCATAACAGCACCCCCGAAACCACTGCCGATGACCAGCACGTCCACGTTTTCCATGTTCCCCCCAGTGTTTTATTTTTTTAGCTCGATCTCTGCCCTCCGATGCATGATTCGTACCATACTCGCCGTGCAGCGTGGTTTGCAGAAAACCCGTGGCCATACAAACTCTACAATAATTTTTGAGCTATTTTTTGCACTATAAAATTAAGCACCAATCCTGTCCATTTATAGCTCTTTCCAGTAACCTGATCGGCATCTTTGCCGGCCCACAGCAGCACCCATGGAACAGATTGATTTCGTAACTCTCGAAGAGAAAGCCCGCCCGCGTAAGCGAGCTTCTGCCCCAAGAAAAGTGACTAGCGCCTCGCGTCATACAGCACCGCGTCAGGGTGCGGTCCGTGAAGGTTACCGGCGTCTGACTGCGGATATCCCCGCCGATCTGCACAAACGTTTAAAGATGCAGGCCTTGATAGAAGACCGCTCTGTCACTGAATTGATCGCTCAAGCCGCGGAAAGCTTCCTGCGTAACCGGGACTGATTACCTTTAACGTTGCCCCCTTCTTTGCCCTGATACCATCACCTCCATCGCTGTCACTGAAGCGTCATCACTTTGTCATTCCTTCGCCCCCTTATGCCCGCAGTGTTGGCTAAAACCGTCGAAGGAGCTAGCTAATGGCTGCGGATCTGTTTTTGCTTGTCTGTGCCCTGTTGTTGGGGCTTGGGTTTCGCCTACTGTTTCGTCATTTGCCGGAGGAACGCTGGCAGTTTGTTGCTTCACTACCGCTGAAGAAAAACCACGATGGTTCTTGGCAAGGACTTAATCTAACTTTCTATGGCTTGTTTACCGGCTTGGCCGGAGGTCTCGGTGTCGCCACGTTCATCCTGTTAACGGCCGCAGCTGGTGTGTCGTTGGTAACCAGCCTTGCTCTCACCCTCGGCGTTCTCATCATCTGCCTACCGGCGGCGAAAATTATCGCCACCCTGGTAGAGAAAAACCGTCATGGTTTTACCGTCGGTGGCGCCAGTTTTGTCGGCATCATTATTGCGCCCATTTTTCTCTGGCTTGCCGACAAGGCCAGCCAGCACTGGTGGGATACGCCACTGCCCACCCTGCCCATGCTCGCCGCGATGTCCATTGCCTATGTAATAGGGGAAGGTATCGGGCGACTGGCCTGCATCAGTTTCGGCTGTTGCTACGGAAAAGCATTACACGATGCACCCCTCTGGGCTCAGCGCATGTTTGCTACGCTGAATCATGCCTTCATCGGCAAAACCAAGAAAATTGCGTTTGCAGGCGAAATGGAAGCCGTCAAAGTGATCCCCATACAAGCGGTGACCTGCGTAATGTATACCGCACTGGCTTTGTTTTGCAGCGCCCTGTTTTTTCACCAGCTATTTGCCCTCGCCTTTGCTCTGAGTCTGGTGGGTAGCCAACTGTGGCGAGTCTATTCGGAAACGTTGCGGGCGGATTATCGCGGTGGCAGTACCCTGTTCTCGGTGTACCAGCTGATGGCTTTACTGGCCGCCCTGTACGGTGTGGCCATTAGCATTGCACTGCCTAGCCATGGCGATTTGCAGCCTCTACTCGCCATGGGGCTGGCCACCTTGTGGTCGCCGGGGGTGATCCTGGCTCTGCAATTGATCACGGTAATCATGTTCTTCTTCTCAGGCACCAGCACCATTACCACCGGGGAGCTTCGCTTCGGCCTAGCGGCCGACTGGCGGAGCCAGGCGGGTTGCGAGCAAAAGCATAAACATTGTGCTAAGCCCGCGCAGCGCAACAGCCCCGCAGGCGCCACTACACCAGTGCCACGGCTTTGATTTGTGCATAAAGATCGGTACCTGGAAACAGCGAAAGCTGACGTGCAGAGCGACTGGAAATACGGGCGAGGATACACTGCCCAGCCAAACCAAGCTGAACCAGACATTGCCCGGGGCCCACGTCGCGCAGGTCAAGCACCCGGGCAGGTAATATATTGAGGATGCTGCTGTCGCTGGGCGCGCTAAGGCACAGGCTTACATCCCGGGCGGCAATCCGCAGCCGCACCGCTTCACCAACCGCCGGTCGCTGGGAAACAGGCAGCCATAGAGTGTGGTTTCCCACGATGATGCTCTGCAAGTGATCCTCACTGGCATAACGCCCCACCTCACCGGCCAGCAAAGCGGTTGCGTCCGCGCGTTGAGCCAACACACCATCCAGCCGTGACAGCTCCTGGGCCGCCGGCGCTTGAGTAATTATCCGGCCCTGCTCCATCAGCCAGACCTGGTCTGCCAGACGTAGCAGCTCAGCCATATTGTGTGTGACATACAGCACCGGCACCGTTTGCGCCGCCAAGGCAATCAGCTCCAGCAATTCCCGCTTATGCTCCTCCCCGAGAGCCGAGAGCGGCTCGTCCAGGAGCAACAACCGCGGTGTGCCCAACAAGGCCCGGGCAAGTGCCACTCGCTGGCTCTCTCCGCCAGACAAACTGTCCACACGACGCGGCAGCAATGGCGCTATACCGGTCTGTTCGATCACTTTTTCGACCTGCCCAGCGGGGCTATGGCGACGCTTCGCCACATAGTTCAGATTGCCCTGCACAGTAAGATGGTGAAACAGTGTGGGTTGCTGGAACAGCATGCCGATGGGCCGCTGCCAGACCGCCAAATCCACATTCCTTTTACCGTGAGACGACAGCCCCGAAGACCGCCACAGCTGATCAGCAAAACGGATCGTGCCTTCGCACGGATCCAGCCCAGCCACCATGCGCAGCAACGAACTCTTGCCCGCACCGGAAGCCCCGAACAGCACGGTGACCCCCTGGGGTTGCAGGGTGGCATCCACTTGCAGCTGGAAAGCACCACGCCGCCCACGTATCGACAACGCCAGACTCATGGCATGGCTCCTGGGCCTGAACGGCCCCGCTGCCAGCGGAACAGCCCCCACAGCAGCAACAGCGACAGACCAAGCAGAACCGCGGCAAGCCGATGAGCACTAACATAATCCCCCGCTTCCACATGCTCATACAGCGCCACGGAGGCTACCCGGGTTTGTCCGGACAGGCTGCCACCAATCATCAGCACCACACCAAACTCACCCAAGGTATGGGCGAAGCCCAGAATCGCCGCAGAGGCATACCCTTCCCGGCACTGGGGCAACACCAGAGAGAAAAATCGATCCCGTGGCCCGGCACCCGTCACTGCAGCCATATCCAACTGTTTGGAATCGATAGCGGAAAACGCATTCTTTAGCGGCTGCAGAACAAAGGGCAGGGAATACACCACCGACCCCACCACCAGCCCGGTAAAAGTGAAGGCCAGCGAGCGTTGTTCAACCACATTAGCCAACCAGCCCCCGGGCCCATTCGGCCCCAATCCGATCAACAAATAAAACCCCAACACCGAGGGGGGCAATACCAAAGGTAGCGCCAACACGGCTTCCAGCAATGCTTGCCCGGGCAAACGGCGACGCGCTAGCCACCAGGCCAGTGGTGTGCAAATCACGATCAGGATAATCGTGGTCAGCAGCGCCAACTGAAGACTGACGCCCAGAGCCAGCCAATCACCTTCAGAAAGTATCATCGGGCACCTGATAGCCGGCCTGATCAATCAGGGAACGTGCCTGGGGGCTGAAAAGAAAATCATAAAACCGCTGCGCAGTATCATTCTTGCCTAACAGGCCCCCCTGCTGAACAATCGGCGCATACCAGTGCCCCGGCACTCGCCACTGGCTACCGCCCTGCTGCTGTACTTGGCTCAATGCCACAAAGGCTGCGGCGGCGGCACCACTGTGGGCAAAGTGATAGCTCTGGCCCACGTTTTCAGCGGTGACCCGTTTCACTCCCTGGGGCAGCTTAACATGCAGCAGTGCCGATTCCGCCGCCACGCCGTAAGGTGCCGTGCGAGCATTGGCCAAAGCCAGTGGCTGAACATTGCCCTGGCGCAGGCTCTGCGGGGCGAGCGGAGCGCCCCGAGTGGGTGTCCACAACACCAAAGCACCCAGGGCATAAGTGCGAATGGAGGCAGAATCCAGAAAACCGTCCGCAGCCAGTTCTTCAGGGCGACGCTGGTCCGCAGCGAGGAAGATATCGTAGGGCGCGCCTTGGCGAATTTGTGCCGCCAGTTTGCCGGTGGATGCCACCGTCACGCCGATCCGGTCATCCGGATGGCGCTGCTCGTATAAAGGAATCAGACGTTTCAGTGTGTGTGCGAAATTGGTCGCCACCGCCACCTGAGCGGTGCCAGCTGCCACCGGCACGCTGAGCACGCTCATCAAAACAACAACCAAAATCCGCATGGGCTACACCGCGACTATATTGAGGCCAGGCTGGAACGATACACCGGGAATCGTCCAGTCTAAGTCAGCACGATAGCCCTGTCAGGAGGATTTGCGGGGGTTCTGGCCGCGGTGCTGGCGGCCACGGGCGCGGGCCAGCTCAATCTGCTTCTGCCGCTCCGCAAAGCGCTGCTTTTGCTGCGGTGAGGATTCATCGAAACATTTCGGGCAGGAAACCCCCAGCTGGAACTGCGCTGAGCGCTTGTCCTCATCGCTAATAGGTCGACGACAGGCGTGACACTGGTCAAATTCGCCAGGATTCAGGTCATGGTCCACCGTCACTCGCTCGTCAAAGACAAAACACTCGCCTTCCCATAGAGAGTCTTCCTTAGGCATCTCTTCCAGATATTTGAGAATGCCACCTTTCAGGTGGTACACCTCATCAAAGCCTTGCGCTTTCAGATAAGCCGTGGACTTCTCACAACGTATGCCGCCGGTACAAAACATGGCCACTTTTTTGTGCTTTTGCGGATCCAGGGTTTGCTTAACGTACTCTGGGAACTCCCGGAAGGTGCGCGTCTCGGGGTTAATCGCGCCTTTGAAGGTACCAACTTCCACTTCGTAATCATTGCGGGTGTCGATCAACACCGTGTCCGGATCGGCAATAATTTCATTCCACTCCTGCGGTGACAGGTAGGTGCCCACGGTGCGGGTGGGGTCGATACCTTCCACCCCCATGGTGACGATCTCTTTCTTTAGCTTCACCTTGGTACGCAAAAATGGATGCTCGTCGTGGAAAGACTCCTTATGCTCCAGCGTCGCCAGGCGTTCGTCGCTCTTGAGCCAGTCCAACACCGTATCCACCCCGGCACGGGGGCCGGAAACTGTGCCGTTAATGCCCTCGTTGGCCAGCAGCAAAGTGCCGCGCACATCGTTAGCGTGCATCAGATCCAGCAGCGGCTGTTGCAATTGCTCGAACCCGGACAGCCGAACAAATTTGTACAACGCCGCCACTACAATACTGTCCGGGGTTTCCACCCGATGCTGGGTACTCACGACTCCTCTCCCAACGTTGATTCTCCCTTGCTGAATT
Source organism: Alcanivorax sp. (assembly GCF_040119285.1). Lineage (GTDB taxonomy): Bacteria > Pseudomonadota > Gammaproteobacteria > Pseudomonadales > Alcanivoracaceae > Alcanivorax. The sequence goes on along the minus strand of NZ_JBEDTY010000032.1, from coordinate 488,362 downwards.
GCGGGTCATGTTTACTGCCACCCAGGCAATGCGGTGACGCCAGAATCTCTCCCCCCTTGGCCTGCCATTCCGCCGGCGTATGGGTGTGCAATGCCAACGCATGCACAGGCCCCTCCAACTCTTCAGCAAGAATCTTGTAGAGCATCTGGTGGCGACGCACCGGCATCATGCCGGCAAACACCTCACTCACCAGAACCAGCTTGAAGTGGGTTTCCGAGTTCGGCGGCACGCTGTGCTTTTGGCTTTCATTTTCCAGGGCGAAATGTGCCACAGGCACCGCCTCGAAAACCTTGCGCTCGATCAATGTCGCTACACTCATAGTCCACCTCGGCCAGAACCGTTTCAGAAAAGCACTGCAGAAAGTACTGCGGATAGGGAGATTATATCAGCTGCGCGCAAGGCGTAACGCCCCCTGTGGGGGGGCGTATTCTACGGGTTTTGTGTGGTAGTGGAAATCCGGTTCAGGCCACCGGAATGATGTCCCGCCAGAGCAGTTCGCCACGCTCATCCAGCAAGGAAGCCATGGTCTCTCCCGGGCCCAGCTGGCGCACCTGACGGCCCGATTGCCAGGCATCCCAGCCTGGCGCATCGCCCCGCGCAAAAGTGCCCCACGCTGCCTGCACCTGATGAGACAGCGCCCGCGCTTCACTCGTGCCTCCGGTGAAATACATGCCCGCTGGGGTATCTGTCACACCGAAGACAAAGGGCACGTCCACCACATGGCAGGCCCCCAGTGGCACACCGAAGGGCTCGCTGGGCCAGGTAAATTGAAACCCCCAGCACTGAGCATGCTGGCTCTGGGCATCAAGCAGGCGCACTGTGGGCACCCGAAACAGACGATCGGATTCCATAGCCGCTAACCAGTCCAGGTGGCTGCGCCGTGCATCCGGCTCCACCGCTGTCTGGTAATAATCAAAAACACGGCGGCCATTACCGGGCAGAGCACGCTCGAATCGGCGCACAATTTCCTCGTCGCTAATGTCCTTCAGGGCAGCCATGGTTGTTGTCCCCGCCAGCACGCCGGCGTACTGGAAGAAGTTGAATTCATCACGACATACGCCAGCCATTACACGCTTGTTGGCAGCGGCGCCGGCAGCGATGGCATCAACCGGCAATTGCGGCAGCACGTCACCATCCACCATGGGCAGGAAGTTCATGGCAAATTGGGGTGTGGTGGTGCGCAGGCCTCGATCCACCAACACTTTCACCGCCGCATTCTGGGCCTTAACCCAGCCCTTGTTATCCGCACTGAGCAGCTTTTCGGCGACGCTGCCGTCGCCTGGCAAGGCTGCCACAAACGCATCAGTGACCTTGCGTACCTGGTCCGGGGCTAGCACAAAATCCGCTCCCCCGGACTGCACAATAGCCGCCTGGAATAAATTATCAGCCTGCGGGCAGGCCAGTAATGCGCAGACGCTGAAGCCACCAGCAGACTCACCAAAGATCGTCACCTGCTTATCGTCGCCAGCAAAAGCGGCAATGTTCTCTTGTACCCATTGCAGCGCCGCCAACTGATCGCGCAGGCCCAGATTGGTATCCGCCTCCAACTCTGGCGCCACCACCGAAAAATCCGCAAAGCCCATGGCGCCCAGTCGGTATGCCGCATTAACCACTACCACGTTCTGGCTGCGTGCCAGCTCTGCGCCATTATAGAGAACCTGGGACGTGGAGCCCGCCATATAGCCTCCGCCATGGAACCACACCATTACCGGAAACGGTCCCTCACCTTCAGGGACCCAGATATTCAGGTAAAGACAATCCTCACCGGATTCCTGAATTCCCATTACAGGATTGCGCGGCTGCAGTGACGCAAGCGGGTAACGGTCAGCGCTAACACTGTCTTCGCCGTCCGGTAGCGGCTGAGGGGTTTTAAAGCGCCACTCACCCAGTGGCGCCCTGGCAAACGGCACACCTCGATACTCCGTTACGCCCTTGCTGCTAAGCCCTTGATAACGTCCCTGACGAATTGTTGCTGTCATCGTCCTCACTCCTGGTTCACACGCCGGTTAGCCGACCGAAAGATAAGGCCATTACCCTAACAAAATACGTCCTAAAGCGTAGGCTGGGCTTGCTGTTCAATTATTAGAGAACATGAGCCATCACAACTTATTAGTCGCCTACCCTTGTTCACTCCTTCATTGGGCCGTTGCGGAGAGCGTTGAAAACCCATTGAATTTTTACCAAGAGAAGCCGCGATGAGTAAGACCACCGCCATCGCAAACGCGTCTACGAACGCTACGAACAAGTGGCGACCGAAACTGAAGCTCTATAGAGAAAATCAATAACGCTGTTCTGGTGTCTACATCCGTCTAGAGAACAAAGGCAACCGGCTATATACGCGCCAGCGAGCCTCCCCCCTTCCTACTTTATCTTTACCCCTCTGTTGCCTGTACCGCGCCGTTCAGGCCATAAGTTCACTAACTCGCTCAATAAGCCATCAATCTAGGCCTAACCCTTCGCCAAGTGTTGACTTGCCGCGCCCCGTTTCGTTATCTAGTGACCCTCTGACGCCATAACAACAATTGCGAGCCTATGCCGTCCGCTACCCTATCCTCCTCTTTGAAGCATAAAACTGTCGCCCCTTTCTGGGTGGAATATTTGCTGGATGCAGCGCTGCGTGCCGGTGTGGACCTGAGCTATGCGCTAGTAGCATCCGGAATCAGCAACGAGGATCTAGAAGACCCCCAGTCGCGAATATCCATGGCCATCGAGAATCAGTTACTGAGGCAGGCCATTGCCGACAGCGCCGACCCCCTATTCGGTCTACACATGGGGGAAGGGATTCGCCCGCGTTTCATGGGGGAACTGGGTTATGCCAGCATGTCCAGCGCCACGCTGGGAGATGCCATTGAGCTGATGATTCCCTTTATGGAAGTCACCACTGAATACGCGCAATTGCGCTTCGAGTGGCGAGAAGATCATGGCGACAAAACGCTGTGCTTAATGTGGGAAAGCGACCTGGAGGAGCTGCCAACCTATCCAGCACGAGTAGACGCCAATTTTGCGGCCGCTATCATTTATGGTCGCTGGCTAATTGGCCAGGAACTAAACCCAACGCAGATTCTTTTCAAACATTCGCCGCAAGGCGATGAGGCTGAATATCAGCGCATCTTCCGCTGCGACGTGAGCTTCGGCCAGTCAGAAAACGCCATCGTATTACCCGGCCACTTGTTGGATTTGCCCCTGCGCGATGCCGATCCGGAAGTCCACAAGGTGGCCCGTTCACGTATGCAACGGGCCGTCACCCAGTACCACGCCCGAGACAATTTACTGGAACAGGTGCGTTTAGAAATTCAGAAACGCCTGCAACAGGGCGTGCCGCAACTGGAACCCATTGCCGATCAGCTCGGTATAAAGCCCTGGACTTTGCGCCGGCAATTGCGCGCCGAGAACACCGATTTTTCCAGCCTGCTGGAAGACGAACGCCGCCGCCTCGCCTGCGACTGGCTGCTGCACAGCGAACGTTCCGTTAACCAGATAGCGCTAGACCTGGGTTACTCCGAGCAAAGTGCCTTCAACCGCGCCTTCAAACGCTGGTTCAGGGTCACACCGGTGCAATATCGGGGCAATCAAGGCCATCAGCCTTTCGACGACTGAGCCCCCCGCCACTGGCGCTTGCATTGCCCCAGGGTCAGGCCCTGAGCAAAACCATCAACCAGTGTCGCCCCCAGCCGGCTTTGCAGTACTCGTGTAGAAATGGGCAATAGGCCATAGAACAGCTGCCCAAGCCGGGTGACTTGGTGTAATTCTTCGCGCCAGCCTGCTAGTGAGGCGGGATAGGCCATTTCCGGTTCACTGCTCAGTAACGCCTGGGCAACCATTTGCCCACTAAGTACCGCGCCGTAAATCCCCTCTCCCAACAATGCTTCCGTGCACCCTGCCGCATCGCCCACAAACAGCACCCGTCCATTAACCAACCGGGTGTTAGGCAGCCACGTCCCCAGAGGATAGCCCGCTACGTGCTCGGCCTGTACCCCCAAACGGGCAAGGCTGTAACGCTGCAGAGCGGAACGCTCAGGCGCTGCCGCCCCATGGCGCCATACATAGAGCCCCACGTTCACATGGTCCCCCTTGGGAAACAGCCAGCCATAGCCACCGCGAATTGCACCAAAGTCCAGCGTCATGGGAGGGTAATCGCGTATGTTTTTGCGGGGTACGCACCCCTCGATTGCCATGGCACCGCGCAGATGCCGCTCTCCCAGCATCCGCGCCACAGCACTGTTGGCACCATCCGCAGCGACCAGCCAGGGGGCGTTGAAGCGCTGACCTTCCCGGGTCTGCACAGAAACCTTGTTCGCCTCCTGATGTAGTGAGCGCAGCCCTGCGGTGTCGTAGAACACGACGCCCTGTTGCTCAGCCTTGGCCCGGCAAAGAGCATCCAGCTCTGACCGCTCAGTCATCACACAGAACCGTGCTCGGGCACTCAGGTGGCGAATGGGCGAAGAGGTATGACTCACCGCTAGGGTGGACACCGTTTCGCGAACCACCGATGCAATACTGAACCGATAACGAGCCAGCGCTTTTTCGGTAACCCCGCCCGCACAGGGCTTAGCACGGGATTGGGCACGGGAAATCACCGCCACACGCAGGCCGGCAGCGGCCAAATCCCAGGCCGCTGCGCAGCCCGCCTGGCCCGCGCCCACAACCAGCACATCCCAGTTGCTCATATATATACCTCTGATTCCGTGCGATTAGCCGTCGGGTCCTTTATAATGCGCGCCGTCATGGACCCTGACCCATTGACCTTGCTCAGCGGTCCTCTCGGCTTCAGCCACATAAGTTCTCCCGAATTAAAGCTAGGAGATTGTTCATGAAAGCACCCGTACGCGTAGCCGTCACCGGCGCCGCTGGCCAAATCAGCTATTCCCTGCTGTTCCGCATCGCTTCCGGCGACATGCTCGGCAAAGACCAGCCCGTTATTCTGCAATTGCTCGAAATCACCCCGGCTCTGGAAGCCCTGAACGGGGTCATCATGGAGCTGGAAGATTGCGCATTCCCGCTGGTTGCCGGTATCACCGGTACCGACGATGCCAACGTGGCCTTCAAAGACGCCGACTACGCGCTGTTGGTTGGTGCTCGTCCGCGTGGCCCGGGCATGGAGCGTAAAGATCTGCTGGAAGCTAACGCAGCCATCTTCTCCGCCCAGGGCAAAGCCATCAACGACAATGCCAGCAAAGGCATCAAGGTTCTCGTTGTCGGTAACCCAGCCAACACCAATGCCCTGATCGCCCAACGCAACGCGCCTGACATCGATCCCCGTCAGTTTACTGCCATGACCCGCCTAGACCACAACCGTGCCATGGCGCAACTGGCCAACAAATTGGGCAAAACCGTCAATGACGTGAAGAAGATGCTCATCTGGGGCAACCACTCTTCCACTCAGTATCCTGATCTGCATCACTGTGAAGTGGATGGCAAAGTAGCCATTGATCAGGTCGAGCAAGACTGGTATGAAAACGACTACATCCCGACTGTACAGCAGCGTGGTGCAGCGATCATTAAGGCCCGTGGCGCGTCTTCTGCCGCGTCTGCTGCTAACGCTGCCGTGGACCACATGCGTTCCTGGGCACTGGGCACCGACGAAGGTGACTGGGTTTCCATGGGCATCTACAGTGATGGTTCCTACGGCATTCAGGAAGGCCTGATCTACTCCTTCCCTTGCACCTGCAAGAATGGCGACTGGACTATCGTTCAGGGCCTAGAGGTCAATGACTTCTCCCGTGGCAAAATGCAAGCCACCGAGCAGGAACTGGCCGAAGAACGTGATGCTGTTTCTCACCTGCTGCCGTAAGGTTTAGTCAGGCAATAAAAAGGGGCTCTTCAGAGCCCCTTTTTTGTTTCCGCTATGCTGCGGCGGCAAGATGGTCCATGGCTCACGCAGTAATGCATACGCGATAGCCCTTTTTCAATTTCAAACTGAGATCAGTATTCGGAATAATCCATCTGCTGCATCTGGGCCTGTTGCGCATAATTCGCATAATTTGCCAAGGTAATCGGGAACAATACTCCGAAATAGCCCACCATCAGCAACAGCACAATCACAAAGGCTGCTTTCACACCGCCTGAATTACTCACCGGTGCGGCGCCGTACTGATTGCTGCCCTCGCTACCGCGCTTGAACAACATCACCAGGCCCAACACCAGGTTGGCAATCGGCACCAGCATTACCAGACTCAACCAGCCGCTGGCGTTGATGTCATTGAGGCGACGCACCATATAACCCCAGCTCATCACCATCAAAGCAATAAAAGCCACCGTGGTAATCAACCCTATAATCATGGCACCCGCACCAATAGCACTCTGACCCGCACTCATGATGCCAGGGAGCATAATGGCTGCAGCAACGCCCATGACCAAATAGAAAAGCAGCGTAAGGCCCGCCGCATAGACAAAATACCGCATGCGCCCAATACGGCCAGACAGCGATAGAAACTTGGGCTGATACGTCTCCTGACTACCGGCAACGGACACATCCGCGTTAGGCGCTTGATAAGGTTGGTTCATGGTTATACTCCCCCCGGAGTTCAACGTTAAAAAAAGCGTTCAAAAATGTTGAGTTAATCGTTACAGCGTGCGCCGCCCGAAGTCTTCCATGGCGCGAAGCAAGTCCCGGCGGCTGATCTGGCCGACCAGTTTCCCATTATCCATCACCGGCAGCCGACGACGGTGATCCGCAAGGAAAATTTCTGCCACATCAAGAATAGAATCCGAGCCTTCCACGGTCTGAAGATCCACGCTCATATATTCTTTTACCGAACCAATTTCTGTGTCGTGGTAGCTTGCTTCCAGCGCTCCTTTGAGACAGTCAGATTCAGAAAAGACCCCTACCACGCTGCCCGCCTCATTCACCACCGGGCCACCGGAAATCTGATTTTCCAGCAAGGTACGGATGGCTTCATTGACGGACATATCGGGGGAAAAGGTGACAAGACGGCGGCTCATGTATTCCGCTACCTGCATGGACTTAAGCATAATTATCCCCTGTGCGATGGTCGCCGGCCTCGTGCCGGCTCATCCCTGTTCTTTTATAGCAGAATTTTTGCCAACAATCGTCAATATCAGGCCTTAGATCAAGGCCTTGGGCGCAGTGATAATCCCATTATTATCCGCATATACGAATTCACCCGGCCGAAAAACAACACCGCCGAAAGTGATATCGATGTTCAACTGCCCTTCATCGCGGCGAACCGATTTAATCGGCACGCAGCCCTGGGTGACAACGCCAATGTCCAACTTGGCCAAGGCATCCACGTCCCGGCAGGCGCCGTAAATAATTACGCCTTCCCACCCCTTTTTCACCGCGTTTTCTGCAATCATATCGCCGATCAACGCATTGCGCAGGCTGCCACCACCATCAACCACAAGCACCTTGCCCTTACCGTCGGTGCCCAAGTGTTCCTTTACTCGGCTGTTGTCTTCAAAGCACTTAACAGTGACGATTTCGCCACCAAATGCGTCGCGGCCGCCATAGCTGAGCCAGTTAAGTCCGGTTACCACGCAAACGCTATCGGCGTTGTCATCACAAAGATCGCAAGTCACAAAGGTCATACTGACTCCTTCGGTTATTTGTTCAGGTTGTAGCCAAAGCCTTTCAGGCTGTCTTATTCATTTTCTCGCGGAATTTGCCGGCAAACACCAGAAAATCCCGGTAACGCAATCGGTACAGGCCGGTATCCGGTCCCAACAATGCCATACCAACCATGGCATCAGCCACCTTGCCGCTGTCCACGGGAAGCCAGTGGGCATCGGTCCAGCGTGTCAGTGGCTCAATCACTCGATTGAAAATATTGCCCCAGTCCTCTGCCCGGCGCTTGTCTTCACGCTCGCCGCGTAACAGTGACGGCTGCAGAATGGCCAACAGTGGCAGGTCGAGCTTGATCAACGCGCGTTCCATCTGCCCTTTTACCCGTGAGTAGAAAAACGGCGAGCGGGCATTGGAGCTCACCGCCGAAACGACCAGAAAACGCTGCACATTGGCTCGCCGCGCCATGTTGGCGGCCAACAGCACAAGGTCATGATCCACATGCCGAAATGCCTGCCGCGAACCGGCTTTTTTCATGGTCGTGCCCAGACAGCAAAAAACATCATCAACTTGGAAACTATCCTGGCACGCCTCGATATTATCGAAATCTACCCGCTGCACATCTAGCTTGGGGTGCGCCACCGATAAGGGCCGGCGTGTCAGCACACTCACTTTTTCATAATCATCACAGGCAAGCAGGTTTTCCAGGCAATCACGACCCACCAGCCCGGTTGCTCCCAGCAGCAAGGCTCTTCTTGTCATTGCTTTTCCCCATCTCTGGCAGGCTGCTCGGGCAGCCAGCGCCGCAGTACTGTTTCCAGTGCATCCAGATGCACCGGTTTAGCAAGAAAATCATCCATGCCAGCGGCCAGGCAACGGGCCTGAACGCCTTCCGCTGTATTGGCGGTAATCGCAACAATCGGGGTACGCAGACTCGCTTTGCTCTGTTCCATTTCTCGCTGGCGACGGGTCGCTTCAAAACCATCCATTTCCGGCATCATGCAATCCATTAACACCAGATCAAAGGGTTCCTGCTCCAGCAACGCCAGTGCCGTTTCACCGTTGCTCACGGTTTTCACCTGATAGCCCAACTTGCTCAGCATGCCCCGGGTAACCAGCTGATTTACTTCGTTGTCCTCCACCAGCATCAGCCGGAACCGTTTGCGCCGCTGCCGCTCTTCCGGGGTTTGACGAGGAGCGTCCCCTACAGGAACGTGACGTTGCAAGCCCACCAGCCTTGCCAGGCCCTGTCGCAATACGGTGCGATGTACTGGCCGTACCAGCACCACCAAATCATGTTTATCAATCAGCTGCTGTACTGCCGCATGGCTACGCTCTTCGATGGTAGCCAGCAGCACAAGACGTACCGGGCGGAGCGAGGGGTCTTCGAGCACGTTACGGCATAAATTCAATGCCAACTCTGCCCGCGACCAGGTATCAACAAACAACACGTCAAAATCACTCTGCTCACGATGCCCCGCACGCAAAGCTTGAAGTGCATGATCATAGCCCATGGCAGAAGAAGCCTGGCAATCCAGCGCTTCCAACTCTTCCTGAATACTCGAAACCGTGCCCGACGCGGCCCCAACGACCACGGCTTGGGCGCCATTCAGTGCGCGGATCAAGCTCTGCGCTTCGCGCATATCCGGTTGCATTTGCACCGGTACGGTGAACCAGAAAGTAGAGCCTTCGCCCGGCACGCTTTCTGCGCCCAGTGCGCCTCCCATGGCGTCAATTAACCCCTTACAGACCAACAAACCAAACCCGGTATGATGGCTGCTGTACACGTCCTGGCCCTCCTCGATAAAGCGATCCTGGAATAAATGGCGCAAAGTTTCCGGGTCCATGCCTGCGCCCTGGTCGCTAACCCGTACCCTAAGCACACCGCCACTCTCACCTTCAGCAGTAAAATCCACATCAAGACGAATTTCGCCCTTCTCACTGAATTTGATGGCATTGCTGAACAGGTTATTAAGCACTTGCATCAATCGCTCGCGATCCCCGCGAATACGTTTGGGCAACATCCGGTCAATCACGCAAGTGAGTTCCAGACCAGACGTCTGAGCCATAGGGCCGAAGGCTTCCAACGACTGTTCGATCGCTGCGCGGAAATCAAAATAATCCGAGTTAAGGGTAATGCGACGGGAAAGAATGCGGGAATAATCCAGAACGTCATCAATCAGGGTCAATAACAACTTGCCGCTTTGCCCCGCCACCTGCAGGTAGTCTTTCTGTTCGTCATTAAGGCGAGTGTCTTCCAGCAACGACATCATCCCCATCAACGAATTCATCGGCGTGCGTAGTTCATGGGCCAGTCGATACACCAGGCTCAGCTGCACTTCGGTACTGCTGCGCACCGGTTTTTTACGGTCCACTGGACCACGCCGCTCACGGGTCATGGCATGCCAGAACGTCTCGTACTGACCGCGGTAAAGCCGGAACAAGTAGAACGCATAGGAACCGATCAGTACCGCCAATACCCAATCGTGCAAGCTTCCCGCAAACAGTAATACCGCCATTGTCGGCAAGAACATCAATACAATATAGGCTTGGCGCACTCGCAAGCCCGCCATCCAGGAGCTACCGAGGGCCGTCGTCACGCCGACGTTATAGAGAATCACCACGAAAAAATTGAAACCGGTCCCCAGCCGCCAAATCAGCCAAGCCGGGAGCAACCCCCACAACAAGGCATGCAGCGCCAAGCCCACCCCAAACAGGCGTCGCCAACGTGCGGGGCCAGCACCGTAGAGGGCATCAAAGCGCGCCACCAGCCATAACCGGTAAGCGGTAACGACCAGTACGGCGCCACCCCCTATCAGCGCTTCCAGCTCGAAGCTCTGGTAGACCTGACCCCAAGCAAAGACAAGTGCATAAACCAGAAGAGCCGCCAACACTCCCATCAAGGAGTTTTTGGCGGCCCCATAATCTACGCGTTTAAGAACCTTTCGATCTTTCTTGTATGACACTGTGTTTTGTTCCGAAGAAACGGGAAAAACCGGTTTCGCGTTACGTTAACACCGCCTCATCACACTGGCTAGAGCCTATCCACCGGCTCGGGTCTGCTTGCGGCGGTCCAGAGCAACCAGCAACGGCACAAAAAAGAAGAAATCCACAATCAGCGCCATGGCAATGGTGATTGCCGATAGCTGCCCCATGCTGGAATTAGGGTAAAAATGACTGGTACCAATCACCGCAAAATTGGCGACCAATACCACCGAGGTAGCCACCAGTGCTACGCCAACGGTGCGCAGGGCATACTCCACCGCCTGTTCAGTGTTGAGCCCCAATTCACGTTTGGCACGCACATATTTGCTGAGGAAATGCACGGTGTCATCGACCACAATCCCCAGGGTCATACAGGCCACCACCGAGACTGCCAGCCCAATTTCGCCGTTCACCAGCCCCCACAAGCCAAAGGCCATGGCCGCCGGCAACAGGTTGGGCAATAATGACAAGGCGCCGTAGCGCACAGATCGCAGCGCTATGACTAACAGCACCGAGACACTGATCAGGGCGACCAGCGCACCACCGAGCATACTTTGAATATTGCGCATGGTGACCCGGCCAAACAGGATGTCCATGCCGGTGCCTTTACTCTGCATGTGTTGCGGCCAGTTATCTTGCATCCACGCTTCAACACGGTCATTGAATTCCAGAACCGGGTGCGAACCAATGTTTTCCAGCATGACGATCACCCTCGCCTGCCTCTTGTCGATATCCAATTGGTCTTCCAGGCCCAACCCTTGGGGCAACGACAATTCATATAACAAGGTGTACTGGGAAATCAGCTCACGGGATTCCGGAATGCGATACCAGTGCGAATCACCTCCGTGCATATCTCGGTTGAGCCGCTTAATGACGTCCGTGTAGGCGGTGGCATAAACCACCTCATCCTGCTGCTCCAGCCAGATAATTAAATCGTCAATATGCTTCAGGTACACAGGTTCCATGGCCCCGCCAGACTCTCCGGAATGCACCGCATAATCGATACGATGCATGCCGGTAAGGTTGTTCATGGCGAAATCATTCACCTGACGAACCTCGAACGTCTCATCAAAATACTCGTTGAACACATCATTGATACGGTTCAATCCGATGGCGGTGGTCAGCACCACTACCACTGCTGACATCCCCAGCAACCAGGGTTTGAAATGGCGATTCAGGTGCGCGGCCAGCGCCGCCATCAAGGGAGCAAAATCCCGCTGCTTACCCGGCTGAATACGGTGCGGCAGCAACATCACCAGAGCCGGCAACAGGATGACCGAGAACACAAACGCCAGCAGCACCCCGATCAACACCACATTGCCTAAAGCCTGGAACGGTTGAGACTCGGAGAAATTCAGGATCGCAAAGCCAATCGCGGTGGTAAAACTGGTCAGCCAGACCGGCTGAATATTGATACGCAGGCTTTCCAGCATCGCCGCGGCCCGTTCCTTGCCTTGCAAACATTCGTGCCGGTAGCTGGCCAGAATATGGACTGAATCCGCCACTGCCAGGGTCAGAATCATGGCGGGTGCCATACCCACGATGGGCGAAAACTCCACCCCCAGCCACGTGGCAATGCCCATAGCCGAGGCGATGGAAAACCCGATCACCATCACCGTCACAATCACAAAAATGGCACTGCGCATAATCAGCCACAGACACAGCAGCATCACCAGAAAAGCCAATGGCAAGGTGGTCACCATGGATTGTTCGGTGGCATCGGCAGAAGCCTGGGAAAACACCACCGTACCGGTGACCATAAACTCGATATCCGGGTAACGTTCCCGGTAGGCCTGTGCCATCTCGCGGGCAGCCTGGGTAATCACCGGCGCTTCGGTGTTGCCCTCACCCATGGTTACAGTGGCAACGATACCGGCCACGTGCCCCTTGTCAGAGACCAGTCGGCCAACCAATGCTGGCTCCTTCAGCGCAATTGCGCGTGCCAAGGCTATCTCATCCGGTGCCATGCCCGCGGCATCTTCTACCAAAGGCGCCACATACAGTTCGTCGCCATTTACCTCGGTATGCTGGAAGTTGGTCAGGGAGTCCACCCGGGTGGAGTACGGCAGCGTCCAGGCATCGTCGGTGAGAGACTCAATCGCCGCCAGGGTTTGCGGCTCGAACACCCGGTCGTTCTTCGGATGCACCACAAACAACACCACCTCATTAGCGGTAAAGCTGTCTTCCAGGGCCACAAAACGTTTGAAGTCAGGGTTTTCCTGGGTAAAGAAAATGCGTGGATCGTTATTATTGCGAAACCCCTGCAAACCAGTAGCCATGACCACGCACAGCGCGATACAAATCAATAGCACCCACACTGGATGTGCCACCACCCAGCGACTCCAAGTCTCTTTCATTGTCCTTCCCACTGTCCCGGTAGATTAAGCTCGGAGTCTAGGCATAGGTAAACACGGTGTCACGGACCGGAAAGGCCAAAATCACCACTTTACGTTAACGTAAACCTCCCCTAGGATTTCGCCATGCTCAAAAAACAGATATACAGCATTGGCGAATTGGCTCGGGAATTCGGCGTGACGACCCGCACCATTCGCTTTTATGAAGATCAGGGGCTGCTCAGCCCGGCACGACGGGGGCAGACACGGGTCTACTCTCCTGCGGACCGGGTCACATTAAAATTGATTCTGCGTGGCAAACGCCTTGGGTTCTCCCTGGCCGAGTCCAGGGAGTTGATCAAGATGTATCAGCCCAGCGGTGATAACCGCAATCAGCTATTGGCACTGCAAGGCAAAATCCAGCAGCGTCGAGACCAGCTGAACCAGCAACTTAGAGATATTCAGGCTCTGCAGCAGGAGCTGGACGACGCCAACCAGCGCTGCGAAGACGCCCTCACTGCCTTGGAGAACCCCGATCATGTTTGATAGCACTTTTAATTTTGACTTAGACGAAACTCTGATTGCCCTGCGTGACAGCGTCCGCCATTTCGCCCAGAAAGAAATCGCCCCCATCGCTGCCGAAGTCGATAGCAGTAACGAGTTCCCGGTAGAGATGTGGAAAAAGCTTGGCGACCTTGGTGTCCTTGGCGTTACCGTCAGCGAAGAATATGGCGGCGCCAATATGGGCTATCTGGCCCACACCCTGGTGATGGAAGAAATTTCTCGGGCTTCTGCCTCCATTGCCCTGTCGTACGGTGCCCATTCCAACCTGTGCGTTAACCAGATTTATCTCAACGGCAACGATGCCCAGCGTGAGAAATACCTGCCCAAACTGGTCAGCGGCGAGCATATCGGCGCCCTTGCCATGAGTGAGCCCGGTGCCGGCTCCGACGTAGTTAGCATGACCCTGCGCGCGGACAAACAAGGTGACCACTATGTGCTCAACGGCAACAAGATGTGGATCACCAACGGCCCCGACGCGCACACCTATGTAATTTACGCCAAAACCGATACCAACGCAGGGCCACGCGGCATCACCGCCTTTATTGTTGAGCGCAGTTTTGCCGGCTTCTCGCAAGCCCAAAAACTCGACAAACTTGGCATGCGCGGCTCCAACACCTGCGAATTGGTATTTCAAGACTGTCGGGTACCGGAAGAGAACGTTCTTGGTAACGTGGGAGACGGTGTCAAGGTACTGATGAGTGGCTTGGATTACGAGCGCACCGTACTATCCGGCGCCACCACTGGCATCATGCAAGCGTGCATGGATGTGGTCGTTCCCTACGTTCATGAGCGCAAACAATTCGGCAAGGCCATCGGCGAATTCCAGCTCATGCAAGGCAAAATCGCCGATATGTACGTGACGCTTAATGCCAGCCGTAGCTACCTCTATAACGTGGCCAAAGCGTGCGACCGCGGCGAAACCAACCGCAAGGATGCCGCGGGTGTGATTCTCTACTGCGCCGAGAACGCCACCAAAATGGCACTGGAAGCCATTCAAGCCTTGGGCGGTAACGGTTATATCAACGAGTATCCCACTGGCCGCCTACTGCGTGATGCCAAACTCTATGAAATCGGCGCCGGCACCAGTGAAATCCGCCGCATGCTTATCGGCCGCGAGTTGTTTAATGAAACGACCTGACGCCTGAAGCCCAACGCCGGAAAACTATGGCGTCAGACGTTCTGCGTCTGGCGTCCTGCGAGATAATCCATGCCCAAAATTAATAGCCAGATCAACCCCAACAGTCCTGATTTCCTGGCCAACCGGGAGCACAACTTGCAACTGCGTCAGCAATTGCAGGACAAGCTTGACAACATTGCCCATGGCGGTGGTGAAGCGGCGGAGCAGCGCTTGCGTGAGCGCGGCAAACTTCCCGTTCGTGAGCGTATCAATTCCCTGCTTGATCCGGGCTCTCCGTTTCTGGAAATTTCCGCCCTCGCCGCTGACGGTGTCTACGGGGAGGATGTCCCCGCCGCCGGCTGCGTCGGCGGGATCGGTCGGGTACAAGGCGTGGAATGCATGATCGTCGCCAACGACCCCACTGTGAAAGGCGGAAGCTATTACCCCCTTACAGTTAAAAAACACCTGCGGGCCCAGACCATTGCTGCAGAAAACCGCCTGCCTTGCATTTACTTGGTGGATTCCGGCGGAGCGAACCTGCCCCGTCAAGATGAAGTATTCCCTGACCGCGAACATTTCGGGCGTATTTTTTTCAACATGGCCAACATGTCCGCCCGGGGGATTCCTCAAATCAGCGTGGTGTTAGGTTCGTGCACCGCTGGCGGCGCCTATGTGCCCGCCATGGCAGACGAAGTGATTATGGTGAAAGAACAAGCCACTATCTTTCTGGCCGGCCCACCGCTGGTAAAAGCGGCTACCGGTGAAGTGGTCAGCGCTGAAGACCTGGGCGGTGCCAACCTGCATTGCGAACAATCAGGCGTTGCGGATCACCTGGCTGAAGATGAACCCCACGCCTTCGAGCTAGCGCGACAATGTATTGCCCACTTGAACTGGCACAAACCAGATCAAGTAAAACGATTGCCTGTGCAGGCACCAGCCTACGCCCCTGACGAATTGTACGGCGTCATTCCCACAACCACACGCCAACCCATGCCCGCTCGGGAACTGATTGCTCGCATCGTGGACGGCTCGGAACTGGACGAATTCAAATCCCGCTATGGCACCACTCTGGTGTGCGGTTTCGCCCGAATTCACGGCTACCCGGTGGGCATTCTTGCCAATGATGGCGTGCTGTACTCGGAATCTGCCCAGAAAGGGGCGCACTTCATCGAGCTGTGCAACCAACGCAAGATCCCTCTGCTGTTCCTGCAGAACATCACCGGCTTTATGGTCGGCCAGAAATACGAAGCCGAAGGCATTGCCAAGCACGGAGCCAAGATGGTCAACGCGGTGGCCTGCGCCACCGTCCCCAAATTCACCGTGGTGACCGGTGGTAGCTTCGGGGCCGGCAACTACGGCATGTGTGGTCGAGCCTACGACCCGCGGTTCATGTTCATGTGGCCCAACGCCCGCATTTCGGTAATGGGAGGCGAACAGGCCGCCAGTGTATTGACCCAAGTGAAGCAAGCTTCCCTGAAGAAAAAAGGTCAAGTTTGGAGTGACGAACAAGCCCTCGAGTTTCAAACTGAAATGACTGAGCGCTACGAAGAAATGGCGCAACCCTGGTACGCCAGCGCCCGGCTCTGGGATGACGGCGTCATCGACCCGGCGGACACCCGCGATGTCCTTGGCCTCGCCATTTCCGCCAGTCTTAACGCACCGATCGAAGAAACACGCTACGGCGTATTCCGGATGTGAACAGGCGGCAGAAAGCCTAATGCCCAAAGCCAGAACAAAACAGGACGTCAACAATGAGTGTTACCACAGACATCAAAAACCAGGTGGCCCGGATTACGCTGGATAACCCGAACAAGCGTAATGCGTTTGATGACACCATCATCGCCTCACTCACTGAAGCCTTTAAACAGGCCGGCAGTGACGACAGCGTCCGCGTGGTGGTACTGCAGGCCGCTGGCAAGCATTTTTCCGCCGGCGCAGACCTTAACTGGATGCGTGCCATGGGCAAATTGGACGCCAAGCAAAACCAACAGGACGCCTTGCGCATGGCGACGCTGATGCAGGCTATTGATCAATGCGCCAAGCCGGTGATTGCGCGCGTACAGGGGGCCGCTTTTGGCGGCGCTTTGGGCTTGATCTGCGCGGCGGACATGGCGGTGGCGGCAGACAATGCCCGCTTCTGCCTCAGTGAAGTAAAACTCGGCATCGTGCCCGCGGTAATCAGCCCCTACGTGGTTCGTGCCATGGGCGCTCGACAGGCTAACCGCTTTTTCATGACCGCAGAAGTGATTCCCGCCGAGCGAGCTCAACAGATTGGCATTGTCCACGAGGTGGTTAGCGAAGACGCCCTGGACAGTACCGTAGACGGGTTGATCGACGCACTGCTTGCGGGTGGCCCCCAGGCACAAGTAGAAGCCCGAGCACTCATTGCCCGAGTCAGTGATGGCCCCATTAACGACGCCATGCTCAATGACACCGCCTCCTTCATCGCCCGGCTACGCACCGGTGATGAAGGCCAGGAAGGGCTCAGCGCTTTTTTAGAAAAACGCAGCCCGAACTGGGTCTAACCACACGCAAGAAGCATCGCTAGCGGCGAAATGAGAAACCGTTGAATGTTTAAAGTGTAAAATTGAAACGCGAAATCGGCCAGTTTCTAGAAGTTTCGCGGCCACGAATCTGAAAAAAGATAATGCGCCATCTCACACTTTTGAACCTTGAACGCATCATGATCGCGCTGCCAGCGACGCTCCGACCATTGCCACTGATATAGGCTCTGTTATGGCAAAGATAAAAAAACTCCTGATCGCTAACCGCGGCGAAATTGCTCGTCGCATCATGCGCACCTGCCGCCAACAGGGTATTGCCACGGTGGCGGTCTATTCCGAACCCGACGCCAGCTTGCCCCACGTAATGGAAGCGGATCAGGCTGTGTGCCTGGGCCCGGCCGCAGCACGGGAAAGCTACTTGGTGATCGACAAGGTAATCGCCGCCGCCAAGGCCACCGGGGCTGATGCTATTCACCCCGGCTACGGATTTCTATCCGAAAACACCGACTTTGCCGCGGCTTGCGACCAGGCTGGTATCATTTTTGTGGGCCCCAACGCCCGAGCCATCGAAGTGATGGGCGACAAAGCCGCCGCCCGGAAATTGATGTCGCAAAGCGGCGTTCCGGTTCTGCCCGGTTTCGATGAAGAAGGTGCCAGCGACAGCGAGCTAACCGCCGCCGCAACAACGGTCGGCTTCCCTCTGCTGATCAAGGCCGTGGCCGGGGGCGGCGGAAAAGGCATGCGTGTAGTGAATGCTGCCGGGGAATTCGATGAAGCCTTGGCCGCCGCACGCCGTGAAGCGGCCAATGCGTTTGGCGACGATCGGGTGCTGCTGGAACGCTATCTGGCCACCGCCCGCCATGTGGAAGTGCAAGTGTTTGCCGATAATCATGGTAACGCCGTCCACCTGTTCGAACGTGATTGCTCGGTACAACGTCGCCACCAAAAAATTATTGAAGAAGCCCCCGCGCCGGGCCTCGATGAAGCAACCCGTAACGCTTTTGGCCATGCCGCAGTGCAAGCAGCCAAAGCCATTGATTATCGTGGCGCCGGCACCGTGGAATTTCTTTACTCGCCCCCTGCAGCCGGTAGCGCCGCTGACGGTGGGCAGTTCTTTTTTATGGAAATGAATACCCGCTTGCAGGTAGAGCACCCGGTGACCGAGATGATCACTGGCGAAGACCTGGTGGCTTGGCAGCTGTCCGTGGCCGCCGGGGAACCGTTGCCTAAGCAACAAGAGCAAATTACACGCCATGGTGCCGCCATGGAAGTACGTCTCTATGCGGAAAATCCGGAACAGGGTTTCCTGCCCTCCTCCGGCTTACTCCGCCACCTGCGCTGGCCCCATGGCCAAAGCCGGGTGGATGCGGGCTACGAACAGGGCGACCGAGTAGACGAACACTACGACCCGATGATCGCCAAACTGATTTGCCATGGCAGCGATCGCAATGCCGCCCGCCAACAACTGATTAATGCACTCGACGCGTTGGAGCTGGACGGTATCCATCACAACGCCGCCTTTCTACGTAGAGTCCTTAATGACGATGCATTTGCTGGTGCTGAGCTGGACACCCGTTTGCTGGAGCACCGCCCACAGTTAATGGACGCCACCGCCGTCAATACTGCCCTGCTGGCGCTGGCAGCGACACGCTTGCAGGCAGAAAATGCCGGCAGCGATTCTCCCTGGCATTCACTTAACGGCTGGCGCCCGCTCAATCAACGTCTGCGGCAAACCCGTGTCGAAGCCAATGGCGAACAACTCACCGTGCGCGAGGACCAGCAACACGCCACTATAGGCGAGCACAGCGCGCCACTGAGCTTCAGCGTGAACACAACCGAACACAGCCTGCGCCTACACTGGGGCACCAATAGCTTGGCGGCCCGTTTTGCTTGGCAAAATGCCCACAGACTGACTTTATTCGTTGGCGGTCAGGCTTACCCGGTGACCCTGAACCCCAGCCGTGATACGGCCCAGCATGACGATGCAGGCGGATTTAGTGCTCCCATGAGCGGCACCATTGTCGCCTTGCATGTGGCCCCCGGCGATAACGTTGAAGCCGGCGATGCGGTGATTACACTGGAAGCCATGAAAATGGAACACACTTTGCGCGCCACCGTGCCCGGAACAGTGAACGATTTCACCGTTGCGGCGGGAGACAGCGTCAGTGAAGGAACGCTACTGGTGGACTTCACCGCCCAAGACGAGGACACGGATAATGGCGCAACGGGAGACAACCAATGACCTCTGCGCTCTGGCAACCCGGTGACGAAAGCCAGAACTCTCAACTGGCCAACTTTTGGCACCAGGCGCGCGACAATAGCGGCCAGCCACTGCCAGACTACCCGTCACTACATCGCTGGTCCGTTGAACAGCCGGCGGCATTTTGGCAGCAGGTATGGGATCAATGCGGTGTCATTGGCAACCCCGGCGATACGGTGCTAACTACCGGTAAAACCTTTCAAAGCGCCCGCTGGTTTGCCAACGGCGAACTCAATTACGCGGAAAATTTGCTGAAGCGCAACGACAGCCATACCGCTGTAATCAGCGTGCTGGAAGACGGCACACGCTCTGAAATCAGTTACAACGCCTTGCGTGTGGCCGCCGGCAAGGTCGCCGCTCAACTGCAGGCTGCCGGTATCAAACCGGGTGACCGGGTCGCCGGCTTCATGCCCAACCGTATCGAAACCCTGGTTGCCGCCCTTGGCGCCGCCTGGATCGGCGCCGTATGGTCCTCCTGTTCCCCGGATTTCGGTGTTTCCGGTGTGCTTGATCGTTTCGGCCAGATTGAACCCAAAGTGCTTCTGGCCTGCGATGGCTATCATTACAACGGAAAATGGATTGATCTGGGCGAGCGTATCGAGGCCTTACACGAGGCGCTGAAACCCGAGCTGTTTATTGTGGTGCCCGGCCGCGGCGATAGCAGTGTCGTGCCCAAAGCCCTCATCTGGGGTGCTTGGTTAGAGGCGGCCGCCCCCGCCCCGGACTTTGTTCGCCTACCCTTTAATCACCCATTATTTATCCTTTATTCCTCCGGCACTACCGGCCAGCCCAAGTGCATAGTGCACGGCGCCGGCGGCACCCTGCTACAGCAAACCAAGGAACTACACCTGCACGCGGACGTCCGTGCAACCGATACTTTTTTCTATTTCACCACCTGCGGCTGGATGATGTGGAACTGGCTCATCTGCGGGCTCCACACAGGTGCCACCTTGGTGCTTTACGATGGCAACCCGGCCTACCCGAACACCGGCCGTTTGTTTGACTTAATTGATGCGGAAGGCATTACCCACTTCGGCACCAGCGCCAAATTTGTGCAAGCCGTGGAAAAGTCCGGTCTTTGTCCCAAAGATAGTCATGATTTGGGCACCTTGCGAACTCTTTTCTCCACCGGCTCGCCGCTCCTTCACGAGAGCTACGACTACCTTTACCAGCAGGTAAAATCTTCATTACTCGTCAGTTCCATCTCTGGCGGTACTGACATTGTTTCCTGCTTTGCGTTGGGCAACCCTATGCTGCCGGTATACCGCGGTGAGCTGCAGTGTCTCGGCCTCGGTATGGATGTGGCCGTTTTCGATGACGCAGGTAAGCCGCTGGCAGACAGCAAGGGCGAGCTGGTTTGCCGATCGCCGTTCCCTTCTTGCCCGGTCAGTTTCTGGAATGACCCGGATGGCCAACGTTTTCACGATGCATATTTCGCGCGCTTTGACGGTGTCTGGGCCCACGGCGACTATGCACAGTTGGTTCCGCATGCCCACCACCAGGGGCTGATCATCCACGGCCGCTCTGATGCGGTGCTTAACCCAGGTGGCGTGCGCATCGGCACAGCCGAAATATACCGGCAGGTGGAAACCTTGGCTGAGATTCGCGAGGCCATAGTGGTCGGTCAACAGTTTGACGGCGACGTGCGAGTGGTGTTGTTTGTGGTGACCGCGGAGGGCGTTACGTTGGACGAAGAGCTGCAAGCTCGCATCCGCAAGGCCATTCGCCAGGGCGCCACACCCCGGCACGTGCCTGCGGTAATTCTGGCCGTGCCGGAAATTCCTCGCACTGTCAGTGGAAAAATAGTGGAGCTGGCGGTCCGCGAAGTGATCCATGGGCGGCCCGTGACCAATCGCAATGCGCTTGCCAATCCTGACGCCCTGAACCATTTTGCCCAGCGCATTGAGCTTGAAAAATAACCATCCGGTCACCGGGTCTTTGCAACCCGAGGCCAGATTATTAATGCAGTGAATCAAAAAAAGCCTCTGATCCCAGAGGCTTTTTCTATTTAGTGCTGGCCTAACCGATGGTAGATGTTGTCCTTCAGGCGTATTCGCTCCTGCTTTAACCGTTCCATTTCAGGATCAGAAATCGGATTCTCCCGCATCTCCAGTCCGCGTATCTGTTTATCCAATTTATCGTGCTCCAGAACCAGTGCTTTGAAGGTAGGGTCTGCGTCAACAAGCGCGTCTATCTTCTGGTGAAAATCCGGAAATTCGTGATGAATGCTGTGATTTTCGCCCAACATGAAGCTCGCTCCTTTCAATGGAAATGGCAGGCCAGCCAATACGGTTAGCCCAGTGGATCCGACAATAGGAAACGGCACACCGTTCCCCCCTTATGTTCAAATCACCACATTTTTTGATTAGATTCAATCGCCCATGCTCGTAAGATAAAAATGAACATGGCAACACGCTCATGCCGGAATCTGCCCCTGTAGCCCAGGTGTAGTGCTTGGTTCGTCAACAGACTTACTCACAATGCCTTACGGCAGCTACCTGGCGCTGGCCTCATTTCAGATTCCCGAGCCTCTACACGAAGGATTTCGCCTGCCGCAGACCGGCCTAGATGGCCCCCGGACCTATCAACAGCTGACAGCAATAAAATCGCCGGTTAATGGATCTGCCTTGTCTCCTGCCGGATCGGCTGCGCTACCAACTCGCCTACCGGGAAGCCCGGCAGCGGCTCAGTGACCCGGCACGTGCTGCATGTTGCGTTCAGCCTACGGCGTTGGTTATTTAAAACCGCGATGTTCTTTGATCATTTCGTAGGCTTTACTGATTTCGGCGGTCTTTTCCGTGGCTACCCGAATCATTTCTTCCGGTACACCTTTGGCCGCCAACTTGTCCGGGTGATTCTGGCTCATTAACTTGCGATAGGTTTTTTTAATTTCCTGATTACTGGCGCTGTCAGTGATACCCAATACCTTATACGCTTGGGACAGGGAGGGTCGAGACGGGCCTGCTGGCTGGCCCTGATAGGAATGGCCGCCGGCACGGCTGCCGGAGAACTGGGCCTGTGCCAGCAACATATTGAGGATCTGCTGAAACTGAGCTAGCGGCACTCCCAAGCCTTCCGCCACTCGCACCAGTATCGCTTCTTCTGCCGGGTCTAGTTCACCGTCCGCCAAGGCGGTTTGTAGCAGGATCTCCAACAATACCAGAATCAACTGTTTGCGATGCTTCACAGTAGCCGCAAACGCTGTCACGGTCTGATCCACAGGAAAGTCATCCTCCTTACCCTGATTAAACAAGGCAATCGCCTGCTTACGCTGCTCTTCAGACAGTTGCATGCGATCCATGACCGCCCTGGCCTGGGCAATTTCGTCCTCGCTAACCCGGCCATCCGCCTTGGCAAGATGCCCCATAATCGAAAACGCAGTATCGAACAAAGCGCTCTGAATTTGAGATTGTTCGCCTGAACCATAAGGGCGAAATGGATTGAATGTCTGCACCCGCTCGGTGCCCTTGTCGAGCATATGACCGATCAACACGCCAATACCCAGACCGAAAGGCCCGCCCACAAGCATGCCGAGCAGGCCAAGGATGATCTTTCCACCCCAATTGAATTGCATCACTGTTCCTGTTTGGTTGCGTTAAACCAGCCCAGGCTGGTTGCCGTATCTTTCTGCGGCCAATACTCGGCACTCACCCAGCCCACATACTCCAGGGAATCAATGTGAGCAAATACGGTATCAAATTGAATTTCGCCACTACCAGGCTCGTTACGCCCAGGATTATCGGCAAACTGAATATGTCCTATATGGGGACAAAGTTGTGAAAGAGAACGACACAGATCTCCTTCCATGATCTGCATATGATAAAGATCATATTGCAGGCGGATATTGTCCCGGCCCACCGCCTCGATGACCGCCATGGCCATGGCCGAGGTATCTACCAGAAAACCCGGCATATCCACTCGGGAGTTGATCGCTTCCAACATCAAAGTCAGCCCCTTAGCGTCGAATAGATCCGCGGCAAAACGCAGGTTCTCCACCAAGGTTTCGAATGCCACCTGCGAAGGTAACCCATCCGGCTTCACCCCCGCCAGACAGTTCACCTGCTGACAGCCCAGCGCCTGGGCATAGTCCATGGCGGTAAACACGCCCTCGCGAAAAGCCTCTATCCGATCCGGCAGGCACGCAATCCCCCGCTCACCTGCCTGCCAATCTCCAGCCGGCAAATTGAACAGCACCTGGGTCAAGCCATTGTCCGCCAGCCATTGTGCCAGTTGCTGGGCAGGCCAATCATAGGGAAACAGGTACTCGACGCCCTTGAAACCGGCGTCTGCAGCGGCGGCAAAGCGCTCCGGAAAGGGTAACTCGGTGAACAACATGGACAGGTTAGCAGCAAACCGTGGCATCAGTGCTTCTCCTGATCCAAGTCAGTTGGACTAGAGTGATCAGTGGCACCGGGGTTGAGCTGCACGCTATTAAGCCTTTCCAGTTCCAACAACAAACCACTGTGATCCACTTCTCCATGGCCACTGGCCAATAGCGCACGGTATTGCTCGAACACCCGCTGGCTCAAGGGCAGCGTCAGCCCCGCCAGGCGGGCTTCATCCAGGACCATACCCAAATCCTTGAGCTGAATTCGCGCCGGGGCCCCAGGCTCGAAATCCCGTTCCAACATACGCTCACCATGCTGCTCCAGAATCTGGCTTTCAGCAAAGCCGCCGAGAAGTGCTTCACGCACTTTTTCCGGCCGGGCGCCGCCTTTGGCAGCCAGCAGCAAGGCTTCTGACACTGCGCCAATGGTGATGCCGACAATCGCCTGATTAGCCAGTTTGGCCAATTGCCCACTGCCGACAGGGCCAATATGGGTGGCTTTTCCCATAGCCTGGAAGACCGCAGCTGCCTGATCAAAGTCCTGATCACTGCCCCCAGACATGATCGACAACGTGCCGGCTTGTGCCCCTCGGGTGCCACCGGACACCGGCGCATCCAGATAACATCCACCCACCTCTGCAACCCGCGCTCCATGACGCCGGGCCGTGGCGGGGTCAACGGAACTCATATCAATAACCAGAGCGCCCGGAGATAGATCGGCAATCGCATTACTCTGGTACAACACCCGCTCCACAGCAGCGCCATTTTCCAGCATGGTTATGACCACATCAGCCTCAGCCACCGCTTGCGTCGGGCTGCTGGCAATACGCGCCCGCCCGGCAAACGGCTGCGCCTTGTCAGCGGTGCGATTCCAGAGAGTCAGAGAGAAACCGGCATCCAGCAGCCGCGCCACCATTGGCGAGCCCATCAAACCGATGCCGAGAAAACAGATGTTCCGCATAACACTTCCAGAGCTGACTGAGCGACAAGTCTACGCGATCCCCGTCGATGGCTGTGGGGCTTCAATAACCAGGCACAGTAAGCCTGGTGGCGGTCTAAAACCTGACGCCGTCGCCAAGCGGCAATAAAAAGCCGCCCTCAAGCGGCTTTGCTGTGCTGGCACCGTAAAGCACCGGGCTAGTGGGCGTTACGCCCACGTAGCCAGAAGATCACACTGAGAATGATCACCAATCCTTGCGCGGCCACCCCTTGCATCGTGGGGTAAAGCCCCAGCCATTCAATGGTCGGCACGCCCAGGTAAAAGGCGCTGATCACCCCTGCTTCCTGCAAGGCTGCAATACCACTGCCCAGTAGAATCACCGACAACAACAGCAAGACAATACTGGTGACACGGAAGAACAGGCTGAGCGGCAAGCGCATGCCAATGCGGAAGAACAGGAAGCACACCACCGCCAGAGCTACAATCGCCGCGGCGATACCGTAGAACAGGTATGGCTGGGTGGGGGCGGTCACCTGACTCAACAGGGCTTCATAGAACAGGATGGTTTCGAAAATCTCGCGATAAACGGAAATAAACGAAACAAACGCCAACACCCAGATCGTGCCGCCACCAAGGGCATTGTCAACCTTGTTCTTGATGTAGCCTATCCACTTCTGGCTATTGCTATTGCTGTGCATCCAGAAGCCGACATAGAACAAAATGCCCGCCGCAATTACCCCGGCAAAGCCTTCAGTCATTTCCCGCGATGCCCCGCTGAAGGTAATCAACGTATTGGCCACGTACCAAGTCAGCCCGCCCGCCAGCAGCGCAGTAATCCAGCCATAATGAATATGGCGAGTGGCTTTCACGGCGTTGGCCTTGCGGGTGAAGGTTAGCAACGCCGCCACCACCAACAGGGCCTCAAGACCTTCACGGAACAAAATAAAGAAACTGGCGGACAGGGTCGCCGCCGGGCTGAGGCCGTCACCGGACAAGGCATCACTGGCTTCGGCCAGACCTTGCTGAGCCGCGGACACCTTTTCACTCACTTCGCTGGCAGCACGATCACGGTCAATGGCTTCGCGCACGGCCATAAAACGGGACTCAGCACTGCGCATCAGCTCACTGTCAACGGCGGCCAGCTGCTGCTCGATCATTTCAAAACCGTCCAGGTAAGCGGACAAGGCCGCCGCCTTCGCAGCCTTCTTGTCACCAGACTGGTAGGCAACATCAGCGTCTTCCAGCTTCTCGTGGCTCAAGTCGATGAAACGGTTTTTGTTGAATAGCGCGCCAGGGGTACGACGAAGGTAGCCCAAAGCCGCGTAAGCCTTCGGACCTTGTTCCTTGAGCACATCCTCCGGCGCCTGAGCCACCAGAATGTCCAGGTTGAGAGCGGTTTTCATACCGGGCACGGTGGTGAAGATCTGTTCGCCTTCTTCGGCCACATCATCGGTAACCGCCTTGGCGCCCACATAGAACGCCAACGCCCACCGATCTTCCTCGCTCAAGGTGTCGGCATAGGCCGCCATCCCGGTCCCGTCCACCCCTTGTGTGATGGTGGTGTGCAAACCCAATAATGAACGGCCGTTATAGCGCTCTACCTCGGTAAAATCCGTAGGGGCAGGCTCCAGTGCTACTCCGGCAGGGCCATCTCCCTTGCCTTGCGCACCATGGCAAGTCGCACAATGGCTCTTATACAGCGCGGCTGCATGCGCCTGATCCGGGGCCTGCTTGGGCGATACCGGAATACCGTAGACATTCACCAGGGTGGCACGAATCGATTGCGCCAGACCCTTGATCTCACTTTCAGGTGCTTTATTCGTCACCGCCTGCTGCAGCGTGTTGGCCTTGGCTTGCAGTGTTTGCTGGCCCTCCGCTGCCGGCAGCTCTGCCACGCCTTGCGACAGCAACGCAGAAAACTCCAACATTTCGGCATATTCTTCCGGGCTAATGACTTCGCCATCCACCACGGCATTGATATAGTCCGCCCCCACGTACTCGACCAGCTGCACAAGAGCGGTCTGGTTGGCGGCAAACGCAGGCAGAGAAAAGCAGAAAAACGCGAGCAGGACCCCAAAAAAATGACGGGCCAAGAAGGTACGCGGCATAGGAGTGAACCCAATTCAGTGCATTAAAGGCGATTCATTATCATTTATGTTCACGCTTGCATCAAGAAAATAGCCACTCTTAATAAAGCACAGGGTCTCCGGTGCCTCTCATCCCACAGTAAAAGCCAGCACCTTGCTGATATGGGACTGTGGCCACCCGCTTTCCTCCTGCCATGTATTGAAGGCGGCCTGGGCAGCCTTTTGATCGCGCTGGCTTGCCGGCGGTTTATCGATGATGTTTTGTGCCTTTAGCGCCGCCACCACATCGCCAGTGGGATACCAGGTATCACGGCCCACCATACGCAGAAAAGCTGCCCCGGAATTACCGCCCAGCTGCTTGCCCCGTTTTTTCAGCAACAACCACATGCCCACAGTATCGTCCGCCGGCCAATCCGCCAGCCAGTTCCCGACACTGCCGTACTCTTCTGCCAAGTCGAGGACCAACTGAGCATTATGGCGGATCGCTTTCATCTTGCCCCAGTGACGAATCAGGCGGGCATCCTGCATACGATCATCGAGCATGGTGTCCGGCATCAATACCAGCTTTTCCGGGTCAAAGCCAAAAAAGGCCTTCTCAAAAGCGGGCCATTTATTGTCCACCAGAGAGTGTTTCAGGCCGGCTCGGAAAATGCGTCGGGTGAGCGAAGACATATAAAATGCATCATCGCGATGGCGCAGAGTATCTGCATCGGCCACCGCAGGCAGCTGAGCCTGGACGGCCTCTAGTGAACCTTTACGGTTCACCGCCAGTGCCAATAAATCCTTGAATGGGGTCACGCTCTACTCCGGTTTGCGCCTTTGCATGCAGGCGTCAGATATACAGTGAAAAGGACGCATTGTAGAATCACTCCCTGCCCTCTTCGAGTCGACCTGCGGGAACTTCATGACAATCGATCAATATCACGTCAGCAAATCCGACAAACTCAAAGGCGTATGCTACGACATTCGCGGCCCCGTGCTGCGTGAAGCGCACCGGCTGGAAGATGAAGGCCACCGGGTGATCAAATTGAATATCGGCAACCCGGCCCCTTTTGGTTTTGAAGCGCCGGAAGAACTGCTGCAGGACGTGATCGCCAATCTGCCGGAATCCACCGGGTATTGCCATTCCAAAGGCCTGTTCCCTGCTCGCAAGGCGGTAATGCAGTACACCCAAACCAAGGGCATTGAAGGCGTCACCGTGGATGACGTGATTATTGGCAATGGGGTGTCCGAGCTGATCGTGATGGCCATGCAGGCCCTGCTCAACAGTGGCGATGAAGTACTATTGCCCGCCCCGGATTACCCGCTGTGGACCGCTTCGGTGCGATTATCCGGTGGCACCCCGGTGCATTATCTGTGCGATGAACAGCAAGATTGGCAGCCCTCTTTGCAAGACATTCGCGCCAAGGTCAATAAGAACACCAAAGCGCTGGTCATTATCAACCCGAACAACCCCACCGGGGCCAATTACGAACCTGCCATGTTGC
Organism: Alcanivorax sp.; assembly: GCF_040119285.1. Classification (GTDB taxonomy): domain Bacteria; phylum Pseudomonadota; class Gammaproteobacteria; order Pseudomonadales; family Alcanivoracaceae; genus Alcanivorax. The sequence goes on along the minus strand of NZ_JBEDTY010000032.1, from coordinate 460,236 downwards.
GCGAGCTATTGCAGATAGCCCGCGAGAACAACTTGATCGTGTTCGCCGATGAAATCTACGACAAGATTCTCTACGACGGCGAAGAACACACCTCCATCGCCTCCATGGCTGATGATTTACTATTCATCACCTTTAACGGCCTATCCAAAAACTACCGCGCCGCCGGTTTCCGCGCGGGTTGGATGGTTATTTCCGGGGCCAAACACCGGGCGGAAAGCTATATCGAAGGCCTGGACATGCTCGCCAGCATGCGGCTGTGCGCCAATGTGCCCAGCCAACATGCCATCCAGACGGCCCTGGGCGGGTACCAGAGCATTGATGATTTAGTTCTGCCCACCGGGCGTCTGGGGCGCCAGCGTGACCTGGCCTGGGAAATGCTCGACTCGATTCCAGGGGTGAGCTGCGTTAAACCAAAATCGGCCCTCTACCTCTTTCCGAAGCTGGACCCTAAGGTCTTCCCCTTCGAAGATGACGAAGCCTTCGCACTGGACCTATTGCGCGAAGAGAAAGTGCTGATCGTCCAGGGCACCGCCTTTAACTGGCCGGACCCGGATCACTTCCGCGTAGTATTCCTGCCCCGCCCGGATGACCTGGAAGATTCCATCGGCCGCATTGCGCGCTACCTGGATCGGGCACGAAAAAAATAACAGGGATTAATCCCGAAAATGTGTTTGTAGGAGCGCCGCTAGCGGCGCCCTACCCTATCAAAGAGCGGCCCATGTCCCACCTGCATATCGACGACTTCACCCACGATGTGGCACGCATTCTCATGCAGTGCTACATGAGTTTCCCTCGCCCAGTAGCTTTATATGTGGAAGATATTGTCGGCCCAACCGAAGTGGATGATGTGGGTTTGCACAGCACTCGTCATATGAGCTGCTTGGGCGCCATGCTGTGGCTGGCCGACGAAGGCTATCTGCGCTATCAGGCCACGATTTTTCAGGAGGGGCTTGAGCAAGCAGTATTAAGTAACCGCGCCTTTGTGTTACTCACCGCCCTCAGCGATTTGCGCTTTGAGGAAACAGACCCGCAATTACCCGCCACCCTGCGGTTGGAAAAAGCCACTCTCGCCGAGCAAATCATTCACGCTATTCGCGCACAAGATTCATCGCGTACCACCGCCCTCGTACGCTATTTGCTTTCGCGTAACCCGCAACCGGTGGCCAAAGAGGAATTCGCTCCTATCGGGGCCAAGCTGTAACCAGGGCGCGCGTTAACTCCGCGGCGACAAAAGTACCGGCCAGTGTGCATACCGGGGTTGCCCGCGGAAGCTAACCCGCAGGCTTGAGCAACTACAGAACATTGCCTTCATCCAAAGCCTGAGGGCGACGATAACGATAATGCACAGTCTTTAACGCCGACTCACCGGCTTCATCAAAACCGGTCGCCGCCGGCAATCTAGAGACTTTTTCTGCACCGGGAAGATTTATTTCCACGCACCGTTCCAGCCAGTCATAATCCAGCCAAGGGGCGTTGAGGCACACCAATAACTCTGCTTCTGCCGCCAACAATGTATGCAGTTTGCGCAGCACTTTTGGGTAATCCTCTTGCGCCATGAAACTGCCACGCTGGGCGCTGGGAGGATCAATCACAATTAGCTCATAGCAGCCTAACTGATGCAGCTTTTTCCAACTCCGAAATATATTGTGCGGTAGATAGTGAACTCGGGCGTCCTGGAAACCATTCAACGCATGGTTCTGTTTACCCAGGGTCAGCGCCGCATCAGATAAATCGATATTCACCACGGAACGGGCCCCACCTGCCAGTGCAGCCACAGAAAAACTACACGTAAAACTGAACAGATTGAGCACCTTCTTGCCCTCAGCCCGTTCGCGTATCCAGCGCCGGCCTTGAGCCATATCGGCAAAGAAACCCAGGTTTTGGCCGCGCTGAAAATCCAGTTTGAAAACCAGCCCTTGCTCTGTGGCCACAGAGTGGGAAGGCATTTCACCCTTCACGACAACATTATCTGTCTTGCCGTTATAGCGGTGCTGGAAGACCAGCACATCGCAGCCCAGTGACGTCATGGTTTCGCTTAAATAAACCTCCAGCGCCGCCAACACCTCAGCTTCCTGTGGACGAAACAGAGTGGCCACCAGCAGAGGAGGAAAGCAATCTATCGTCAGCCATTCCAGGGACGGCACCGTTTTACCGCGGCCATGGAAAAGGCGATGTTTTGGTTGAGACGATGGAACCAGATACGGAGCAAGCAGGTCTGATAGTTGGGTCGAGAGCATAGGGATCAATACAAGCACAGGGAGACATAGCATGCTGGCGAAACGCAGGGTGCTTTTCCCCAGCTGACGAGGGCAAATTATAGCGCAAAGACGTCTTCGGATAACGCCTTCCATGCCTAGACAAGGCATTATCCAGAGGCTTGAAAACCTTGAACCCGCGCGCCTTACCCCCAATAAATCATTATCTATCTGACGGAGAAACCCTACGATGATGCGCATAGCGCTTTATCTGCTTACCAACCTGGCGGTGATTGTGGTTGCCAGTATCACCCTCAGTCTGCTTGGTGTAGACAGCTATTTAGCCCAGAACGGCAGTGGTCTAAATCTGACCAGCCTACTGATTTTCAGCGCGGTGTTCGGCTTTGCCGGTTCGTTGATATCGCTGCTGATCTCCAAACCCATGGCCAAATGGTCCACTAAGGTGCAGACCATCAATGAGCCCGGTAATCAGGCCGAACGCTGGTTACTCGATACGGTAAAAGAGTTGGCTGATAAGGCCGGCATCAAGATGCCAGAAGTGGGTATTTTCCCCGCCCAGCAATCCAATGCGTTTGCCACCGGGTGGAACAAGAATGATGCGTTGGTGGCCGTTTCTCAGGGACTATTGACCCGTTTCCGTCCCGAAGAAGTGCGTGCCGTGCTGGCCCACGAAATTGGTCACGTGGCCAATGGCGACATGGTTACCCTTAGCCTGATTCAGGGCGTAGTGAACACCTTTGTAATTTTTGCTGCCCGCGTAGTGGGCTATGTCATCGACAGTTTCATGCGCCGCGACGGCGGCGGCGGCCTGGGCTTCGGTTACTACATTGTGGTTATCGTAACGGAAATCATCTTTGGCATTGCTGCCAGCACCATCGTGATGAAGTTCTCCCGTTTTCGCGAATACCGGGCGGACGTGGCAGGCGCCCAGCTGGCCGACCGTCGCGATATGATTTCGGCTCTACAACGGCTAAAAGCGGAAGCCAAGGTTCCCAACCAAATGCCAGATTCGCTGGTGGCCTTTGGTATTAACTCCGGCGTCAAACAAGGCCTGAAAGCGCTCTTTTCTTCGCACCCACCGCTGGATGACCGTATCGCCGCGCTACAGGAGAAACGGCACGGATGAGGGTGAAAATTGACAGTTGATTGTGGACAATAACCCGAACACACGTGGCTATGAACACAAAGCAAAGAGGCCGCGCTGCGGCCCATGAGCGTGGCCTCTTTCATTTCAGGCTTAATGAACGCTCAAGCGCGAGCTATCAACTGTCCACTAGCCATTATCAATTAAGGACGCATCGGTCCCTACTCGGTACAAAATCGTATCCTCATACCCGGTCGTCACCGGCCATAGCCCACACAACTGTTTATCCAGATCGGCATCGCCGGTATCCGCCAGCAAGGGCCGCCCTTCCAAGGTTTCCAGTTTGCTGCGCGTGGCCAGTACCTGGATGTTCTCCTTACCCAGGCGACGGATCAGCGCGGGGCTGAATTGCTGATTGCCACGACCAAACAAATGACCCTGCCCACCAATCACCGTGATCACCGCTTTGGCCGGCGCATCGCCAATGAACTCCTGCAATTGTTGAGCGCCCAAGTCGGAGGCGACCACTTCACCATTGCGGACCAAGTCCACCCCCAACAAGGTATTGTCCAACCCCAGTTGCTCCATAACCACAGCCACAGTGGAGCCGGACCCCATCAAATACCAGGTATCCTCTTCTAGAGTGTCAGCTACCCAGGCGGCTACCTCGGTGATCACCAGATCTTCCACTTCCCGGCCACCGCATTTGACCTGTTGCAGATAGCGCGCTTCTGCAGGCACCTGTAGCTCGCCATAATGTCGCGCCTTGACCACCCCCTCACGAAAAGCGGCCTCATCGATATCTCGCACCTCCGCATTCTCCAAGGCAACAAGGCCTCCACCGGCCAATTCCGCCAGCAACTGACCCGCCGCTTCAGGGTTTACCGCATACACGGCGGAGTGCATTTTGCAGCCCGCCGGAACCCCCAGCACAGGAGAACTCAAGCCAATAGCATCGACCAAATCCCGGGCCGTGCCATCGCCACCGGCAAACAAAATCAATTCGGCACCTGCCGCTTTCAAGGCGGCAGCAGCGGTACGAGTATCCTCGGGGGTACTGGGCATGGAAGACTCGCCGATCACTGTGCAGGGCAGCCCAGCCAGCCGGCAACTGGTCTCACCCATTTCACCGGCCCAGGTCAGAACAGACACCTTTGCGTCGGCGGGCAAGACGCTTAGCGCCCGCCCCATGCGTTGCGGTGCCTGGGGCTCGGCGCCACGGCGCAGAGCCTCATCACGGGTTTGCTCCCCGTCACTACCTTTCAGGGCCACGCTGCCCCCCAGGCCCGCATAGGGGTTAACCAGCACTGCGAAACAAAGACTTTGGTCGACTTTCATAGAAGGGTCATATCCAGATACAAAAATGGCGTTACTGTCATCGACAGCCAAAGTAAATTTAAACCAAAAGCACAGGGAAGAAATACGTCATGAACCTAAACAACACAACGTCACCATCAGCATTCCATGGCGCCGCCATCATTGATGAGCAAGGCCGGGAAATTCCCATCACTGAAGCCATGATCCAGCGTGCCTGCGAACACTTGGAAAATCATTGGCAGTACCCCACTGTGCAATTCAAGCGCGCTCAAAAAGACGGCTAATAATAGCCCTCCAGGCATGGTCCACACTCCCGTCATATTGCCAATAGTGCAGCTCATGGCGAATCGGATAGTGCTTGCGCAAGCGATCAAAGGCAGTGCCAGGGTCTGTATCATGCAGGCTTTCGCCCAGTCGTCGGTGATCGTCTTCCAGCCGATATGCCACCTGTAGTAACGACAATAAATCAGCATCACTGTTCACCGCCGGATTCAACGCCGGGGCATCTGCCCTCGCAGTTTCTGATACAGCCCCCTGCCCTGACCACTGGCACACGGCGTCATAGAGCATGCTCGTGCCCTTGAGCTTGCCTTCAAGGCTGTACCCCGCGATATGCGGCGACCCCATCACCACCTGTTGATACAGAGTTACCGGTACCTTCGGTTCCGTTTCCCACACATCCAGTACCGTCATCGGCCCAGTGCCACTGGCCAACTGCTCTGAAAGCGCCAGATTATCGATAACTGGCCCCCGACAGGTATTGATCAGCATCTGCTCACGCCCAAGGCGGGACAACCTGGTAGCATCGAGCAAATGCCGGGTGGCATGCTCTCCACTTTGTGTTAGCGGCACATGAAAGGTGAGAATGTCCGCATCCAACAGATCATCCAACGGTGCCAGCGTCACCGGTCCCGCGTAACCCTGAGCATCCAACAGAGGGTCACAGCCGCGCACCTCCATGCCAAGGGCGCTGAGCCAATCCGCCACCCGCCGTCCCACATTCCCCAGGCCGACCACCGCCACACGGGCACCTTGCGCAGGTCGTCCCTGCCTGGCACACAGCAGCAGCACTGCCTGCAGGACGTATTCTGCCACTGCACGAGCATTGCACCCCGGCGCGTGTGCGAACTGAATTCCCGCCTCGCTAAGATACGCCAGGTCCACATGGTCTGTGCCAATGGTCGCAGACCCCACAAATTTCACCTGCGAGCCGGCTAGCAAGGCCCTATCAACACGGGTGACTGAACGGACCAATAGAACCTCAGCGTCGCCCAGCTGATCCCGGGTCAGGGTGCGACCATCTACTCGATCAACAGTGGCAAACGCCTGGAAGGCTTCCAGCCCAGGCATATTGGCATCGGCGATAATGTGCATGGGTATCCTTGGAGTCAGTATCCGTCGAGCTGCTGGCAGAGACTGCGGGCGGTATCCGCCACCGCGGCCGCATATTGTTGGCCAAACAGGTTGAAGTGATTCAGCCAGTGATACAGATCGTAAACCGGCCACCGGCCCCGCTGATGGTTATCAGGCAAACGTCCCTGATAACCTTGATAAAAAGCCTCTGGCGGTTGCCCAAAAAGATTCAGCATGGCCAGATCCACCTGCGGGTCGCCATAGTAACAGGCCGGATCAAAGAACACCGGCTCACTACCGTCAATCTGCCCCAGGTTCCCCACCCACAGATCACCATGCAACAGCCCACTGGCCGGTGCCCGTGGCAACCAGCGTGGTAAATACTTGACCACCCGGTGCACCTGCAGACAAGTCGCTTTGCTCAGGCCTTTATGTTGCGCCCAGTCCAATTGCGGTAACAGCCGCTGACGAGCAAAAAAACGGCACCAGTCCGTGTCGTTCTTGTTGTATTGCGGCGTTCCACCAATGAAATTGTCTGTCACCCCTCCATAGACGGTGTGTACGGCCTGGCTGTGCAGCTGAGCCAGCGCAACTCCAGCAGCGCGCCACCCTGCCAGCCCCAAGGGTTCCAGCGCCAGTGCGTCCAGAAACAACACCCCGCCCGTCTCGTCTGAAAAACGGCCCAGTATCCGAGGCACCTTTAGCCACGGCTCCAGTGCCACCAGCCCGGCGTCTTCGGCGCTCAACAAGGCCGCATTCGAGTGCATTTTGACAAAACAGCGCCCACCGGAATACTCCAGAAAGCCCGTATTGGCGGTATTTCCACCCACTTTAGGCCAATACCGAGCCTTCGGATCCCAGCCCTTTGCTAACAGTGCCCGCAGCAGTATTAACGGCAAATTCGTATTATTGCTACCCATAAAGTTGACTACAGGGGCCTCGATTGATGGTGCTAAGAGCCAATAATGACTGATGGTTAACCTTGATTTAAGCCATTCTTCTGATTACAACTAATGGTATAAAACATGCTGGGAATCTGTCTCATAACTACAAAAGAAGCGATCGCCACTCAATGAACGTATTTTTGCCCCCCTGCGGCGCCATGTCAGTGAGCCTGAGCTCCATCGCCGGGGCGGCTAACGACGATGGCTTGTCAGAACAGATTCGCCAACCCAAGTGCAACGCTCTCAACCTGAACCGGAATCTTACCCTGCCAGCGAAGACGCGGCTCTACGCCAGCCCACAGGCCCGCCTCGTTATTTGCGTGGGCGTGGAGACTCCCCTTCGGATGGTGCATATCAACCTGACCAATGGCTGCGATGTCAACGACGCCACCCTTACCGGCTATAATCCACCCGGCAAGAATTACCAGAAAACCACCAGCTATAACTTCAGCAAGAATCCCGACCGCAGGATGCAGGAAATACAAATCGTGGGTGACCTGAACAACCAGCAACACAAACTCCAATCCCGCGAGTGGCACCAGCAATGACACCACACCAGGTGAAACGCTGGTTATTGTGCTCGTTGTGTGCAGCCACTCTGTCAGCGGCGTCAGCGGCACACGCCGGCAAGGTTGAATTTTTCGATGAAATAGGGACCGGCGCGCAAATCCTCGTCGAAGCAAAACACCGTTATCTGGCATTCGGTGACATCCTGTACGACCGCGCCAACACCTTCATGTCCCAGGCCGCTTACACTCAGGATTACGTTCACTTCGCCCCCCTGAATACCCATAAAGGCCGTAACCCCAATAACAACATGGGGGTAGCCTTGATCCGGGCCGTCCATCAGAATCAGGGTCTTGAGTTGCTTAAATGCTTGCTATCCGCCGGAGGCAGCAGTGACAACGCTGTCAGCTTGCTACCGCCCCACACAGCGGTTATGGCTAAGGACGGCGAGCGATCGCCTCTGTGCAAGCGGTTCCCCAATAGCCCTTTCGCCCGGCGCTTGGAGCATCACCGAAAAATTCAACAGAGCAAAAACATGATTGAGCATTGGCAAGACTCCCTGACCGCCATGCAGCAACGGGAAACCCTAAGCCAGGCCAGCGACAGCTTGGCCAGCCGTATTTCCAGCGCTGACCACAATACCGCCATTCGCCTGCCCCGGGTTCCGGGCCTGCTATTTTGGAATAATGCTCACCAATCGGTGGAACAGCGCGAGCAACAAGTGCAAGCTGTTGCCCAACTACGCGAAGAAAGCCAGATACTGGCACAACGTATCGCGGCGATCAGCCAGCAAATCCGGTATGCCACCCTGCGCAGCCGTGACGATGTAGGGCAACACCTCGCCGCACAGGACCCCAAAAGACAACAAACAAAACGCCTGACAGAAGACACCCAGCTGGTCCTGCAAACAAATATGCAGGCCGACGCCTTGGCCTTGCTCTACGCCAACCAGCCAAAACTGGCTGACCCGTTAGCTGAAGCGCACTTAGCCATTGCCCGTCTCCAAGACGCTTCTGTTTCCGGTGAGAAAAACCAGAGGAAAGAATCGTGAAACGATTTCGCCTGCACAGCCTGGCTGCAGCGATGGTGGCCTTGGGGGGCTGCACATCCGCACCGCCAAGTGGCACCCTGGAGCAACAAGCTCGCTTCGGGGGCACCACCCTGGCGGACCTGGAAAGCACAGACATTGTCATTGAAGAGCAACAACTGGAAAGCGCTTCCACCCAGGCCGCCTTGGATAGTTACCGTCAAGCTGCAGAACTGTTTGATGACCCCCAACGCCGGGCCAAAACCTTGCGTCGAATGGCGGATCTGGCCCTGGCCTCTGCTACCGAACAAGACATGCAGATCGCACAGCAGCAAGAGCAACAGCTGGAACACAAAGTAGACCAGGAGCACTCCAACGACAGCGAGCATAACCCGGCGCTGCTGAATCTGACTGGCACCCTGTCGCCCACCGTCGACAACGAAGAAGTAGCCTATAAAACCGCGATTCAGCTTTATGAAGAGTTGCTCAGCAGCACACAGGATCCTACCGAACGCGCCGAAGCCTATTACTTACTGTCCAAGGCCTACGCCATGGATGGTGATCTGGACAAGGCACGCAGCAGCCTGGACTCTCTTGTCGAGCAGTACCCCAATAGTGAGTGGGCACTGGAATCCCAGTTCCGTCGCGGCGAGATGCTGTTTTCCGAAGGCGACTACGAGTACGCGGAACAAGCCTACGCCGACGTCATTGAACGAGGCGAGCGTAACGACTTCTACAACCAGGCGCTGTACAAACACGGCTGGAGTTATTACAAACTCGGTGAGTATGAACGCGCCCAGGACAGCTTCTTTACCTTGCTGGACAGTCTGAACGGTCAGGCGGTATTGGCTGATAGCACCAGCATGGAACACAAACTGTTTGGCGACACCCAGCGGGTGATCAGCCTTAGCTTCAGTAACCTGAACGGCGCTAAATCCGTCAAAAAATGGTTTGCGCACAACGGTAACCGGGATTATGAACCGGAAATCTACCGCACTCTCGGTGACGTCTACCTGAAGCAGGAACGCTTCCGCGATGCGGCAGAGACCTATGACATGTTCGTACAGGTGTATCCGGATTCCCGTTTGGCTCCAGAATTTTCCACTCTGCAAATCGAGTCCTACCAGAAAGGGGGCTTCCCAACCCTGGTGCTACCCGCGAAAGGAAAATTCATCGACCGCTACGGGGTAAACAGCGACTACTGGAATCGCCACCCCGATATTCGTCAGCAATATGTCGATTTGCTTAAAGGACATATTCTCGACCTGGCCGAATACCATCACGTTCTCGCCCAGAAATCCGGCAAGTCTAGCGACTATCAGGTTCCGGCACGCTGGTATAAAGAATACTTGGTTACTCCACCAGTCAGTGCAGACCAGGCAGGCGTGAATCATCAATACGCAGATGTTCTGTTCGCTGCCCGCGACTATACGGTCGCGATTAGCGAATTCGAGCGTACCGCTTACGGCTATCCTGACTACGCCACCGCTGGCGATGCCGCCTTCTCCGGACTGGTTGCCTACCAGAAAATTCTCGAGGGTGATCTGGAGCCGGCACAGGCAACACAATGGCGTCAGCAGAAAATCGCCAGCGCCCAGAAATTTGGACAGCACTTCCCGCAACACGCCCAAGCAATCAATGTATTGCAAAATACGGCTGAGGATCAACTGGCGCTGGGCGACGTGGAAGGCGCGGTGAAAACCGCCGGTATTCTGGTCACCCGCGAGCCGGCCCCCGAGCCAGAAATGCTCCGTTACGGTTGGGCTACCATCGCTAACGGAGAGTTCGACCTGGGCCGCTTCAAGGTTGCTGAAATGGCCTACAGCACGTTGCTAGAGCAGGACGTGCCGCCGCAACAGCTCGCCCAATACCGTGAAAAGCTGGCACTTAGTATTTACCGTCAGGGCGAACAACAGCGCGATCAGGGCAACTTGGACATAGCGGCGGCCACTTTCCTGCGAGTCGGGCAAGCTGTACCAGAAGCCGCCGTACGAAAGAATGCGGACTTTGACGCCGCAGCCCTATACATTCAGCAGCAACGCAGCGCCGATGCCATTCCCGTACTGGAAGCGTTTCGTCAACGTTACCCGACCGATCCGCTCACCGATACGATTCCAGACAAGCTGGCCGTCGCCTACGAGCAGCAAGGCAATTACACCGCCGCCGCAGGCGAGTTAAGCCTGATCGCCGCCAACCACAAAGACGAGAATGATGAACTGTCGCGCCAGGCCATGTGGCGTGCCGCTGAAATGCAGGATCGAGCCGAGAACCCACAAGCCTCTATCGCGATATATAAACAATATCTGCAGGAGTGGCCACAACCCTACGATTTCCGCTCCGAAGCCCAGTTCCGTCTGGTGGAGTTGAATCGCAAAACCGCCAACAGCGAGCGGGAAACCTACTGGCTGCAGCAGCTAGTTACCAGCTACCGTGACGCTGGCGACAATGCCAATGACCGCGTTGCCTGGCTAGCGGCCTACGCCCGCTTCACCCTGGCCGAACCGAACTTCCAGGAGTTCAACCACATCAAGCTTGAGCAGCCACTAAAAACATCTCTGGCCGCCAAAACCACCGTGATGAAAAAAGCACTGGCAGATTATCAGGCAGTGGCACAGATTGGCGTGGCCGAATACGCCACCGCCGCTAACTATAAAATAGGCGAAATGTACCGCGTACTGGCCAGGGACCTGATCCAGTCCGAGCGGCCCAATGGTCTGGATGAGCTTGAGCTTGAGGAGTACACCATGTTGCTCGAAGACAAGGCCTTCCCCTACGAAGACCAAGCCATCGATATTCTTATCGCCAATGCCGACCTAGTCACTGATGATATTTATGACCAGTGGGTAAAGAAGAGTTTTACCGCGTTAGCAGAGCTGATTCCCGGCCGTTATGCAAAGTTTGAACAGGTTGAGAGCTATGTCGACATTATCTATTAACGCAGCACGCGCCACGCGCTACGCAACAGGCAGCGCGCTCCTTTTGCTGGTATTGCTATTCACTGGCTGTGCCAGCCGTCAAGGCGGCGGCCTGGACGGCACAGCCGAAGGCATCGCCAGCAAGTATCAAAAACAGAAAAGCGGGGCCGCCGCCGCCAGCAGCGATGCCGTACATATTCCCCCTGTGGCTCACGACCCCAAAGTAGAAAAAGTCGCCCAGCAAGCCATGGGTGATTACGCCCACGCACTGCAAACCCGCATAGCAGGCAACAATCCCCAGGCACTGGTTATGTTTCAATCACTGGCGGAACGCTATCCGCAACTGTCAGGGCCGCCGCTCAACATCGGGCTGATACACATTGAGCTTCAAAATTACCCGAAAGCCCAGGCTGCATTTGAACAATCCTTGGCCATCAATGAGGCCAATCCTTACGCACATAACGGCCTTGGCCTTGCTCTGCGTGAGCAGGGGGAATTCGATAATGCACGCATTCATTATGAGCGCGCCCTGGTACTCGATCCCAAGTACGCCCGCGCCCACTTCAACCTCGCCGTACTGGGTGAGCTCTACCTGCAGGACATTAATTTGGCACTGGAGCATTTCCAGGCCTATCAAAACCTGCAAAAACAGCCCGACGAGAACGTGGCTAACTGGATCGTCGATCTGGAACGCCGCGCACCGGAACAACCCAGCCAACCGGTAGCCGAAAATGGCTCAGACCTTAATAACTCCGGGGAGATGAACTGATGCGTACACTGCTGGCCCTTACAGCCTTGTTACTGGCCTCCGCGGGCCATACTGCAGATGACCCGTCCGAACCGTCAACCAACGTAATCGGCACCCAGGAAGCCCCCACGGTTCTTAACGTGGTGCCGTGGAAAGACCGGGAAGTGAAACTGGAGAAGGGAGATCCTACCTCTTCACTGCTCGACCAGGTGCTGGAACCGCTCGATCAGGAGGTACTGATGCGTGAGATTGAATACCATCAACTACTGACCCAGGAACCGGACAACCAAGGCCTGTTTTTGGATTAAATGCGCACAGTAAATAGCATTAGCGTGCGCGCACACTTTTTTTCTGATAAAAACAAACACTTTGGGGAAAGGCTCCAGCCCGTTAATGCCTCTAGGCAAAACGTCGCTGCACGCCCAACAATAGTGCTAAACAAAAACACCGCAGGAGAAGTTCATGCCCACCACCGCCGCTGCCGCCCAAAACCTGGGTGTCCTTGAGACCTCTATCAAATTTATTCAGGATGGCGGGTTCTTCATGTACCCCATCTTGGTTGTGTTGGCATTGGGCCTGGCCCTTTCTTTGGAGCGTATTATCTACCTCCAGGCCACCAAGGCGAAAAACCAGAAGACGTGGAAAGACGTTTACCCGCTGATTGCCAAAGGGCAATTTCGCCAAGCGCTGGACATGGTCAGCAACAGCAACACTGGCATGGCCAAGGTTATTGGTTACGGCCTGGAGCGAGCCAAGTCTGCCAAACGGCACGATGATATTGAGCTGGCCATGGAAGAAGGCCTAATGGAAATCATTCCGCGCCTGGAAACCCGTACCCCCTATATCGCCACCTTTGCAAACATTGCCACCCTGCTCGGCTTGCTCGGCACCATTCTTGGTCTGATCAGCGCTTTTACCGCGGTCGCCAGTGCGGATCCGGCCCAGAAAGCCGATCTGCTGTCCGCCTCCATTTCTGTCGCCATGAATACCACTGCATTCGGTCTGATCGCTGCGATCCCCATGCTGCTGGCTTTCGCCTTTATCAATTCCATGACAGGAAAACTGGTCGACAGCATGGAAATGGCCTCGGTGAAATTCGTTAACGTATTCCGCCAGGTTTCTGCCCAGCAAGAGCGCAAGAGCGACGGCCAATAAGCCGCTCTCTTGTTTTCGCTAACTTGGTGTAAGGATCCGGTATGCGTTTTCGCAGACGACGTTCGCACAACACCGAGGTGGAACTGAACATCACTGCCTTCCTGAATTTGATGGTAGTGCTGATTCCCTTTCTGCTGATCAACGCGGTCTTCGCGCAGGTCTCCATCCTGCAGCTCGACCTGCCCGCGGTGAATGACAGCAGCACCCCCTCGGACGACGACGAAAAAGACAAACTGGTGCTCGAAGTGCTGATTTACGGCAACCGCTACGAAGTAGTCGACCGTAATACCAGCGCGGTGCTCAAAATTGTGAAACACGATGGCGAGAAACCGGACAGCGCCGGCCTGCACAACTACCTTGTGCAAGTGAAAGAAAAGTTTCCTCAAGAAACCGCCATTACCCTGTTGTGTGAGGATGACACCCCTTATGAGGTGATGATCCAAACCATGGACGCCGTGCGTCTGTACAGCAGCGACGTCAACGGCCAAACCATCAAAAAGGAGTTGTTCCCGAGCATCAGCATCGGCTCAGCCCCCAAAGATCAGAGCGCCAACGACGCAGGCCAGGGAGGTGAGTCATGAAAAAGTCATCCCGCGCCCGTCGGATGGCTCGGCACCACGGCAAGCACAAAGCCGTTGCCACGCTGAATCTAACATCGCTGATGGACATTTTTACCATCCTGCTGATCTTTCTGTTGGTCAATAACAACAATGCGGCCAAGTTGCCGGACAATCAGGATATCCAGTTACCGGAATCGATTGCCCAGGAGCTGCCCACCGAAGTGCTAACCATCCAGGTAAGCCCCATAGACATTATTGTTGCAGGGCAGAAAATCGCTGACACCGACACGGTAAAAAATCAGCAAGAACGCACTGTGGCCGCCCTAGTGGAAGAACTGAACTTCCGTGCGTCCCAGGGCCTTGCCATCAGCCCTGACGAAGACCGGGAAGTGATGATTCTTGCGGACCGTTCAGTGCCCTACTCGGTGATCAAGAAGCTGATGCGTAGCTGCATGGAGACCCCATACACGCAAGTCGCCTTCGCTGTGCTGAAAGTCGCAGAGGAGGAAGAAGAATGACGCAGAAAAACAATAACAAGCTGCGCATCCTGATTGACGGCTCGCTGCCTTGGGACAAACAGGAAGGGGAAGATCGCCGCCTATACGGCATCGTGATTATTCTGCTGATTCTCTCTTTGCTGATCATGATCATGGTGAACGCCGTGACTATCGAGAAGCTGGATCGCCGTGAGCTGCAAAAAATCCCGGAACGGATTGCCCAGCTGGTAATGGAAAAGAAAAAGGAACCACCACCGCCCGAGCCAGAACCGGAACCCGAGCCTGAAGAGAAGAAAGAGGACCCCAAAAAAGAGGATCCCAAACCGGAACCCAAGCCTGAGCCGAAACCCGAACCCAAGCCTAAACCGGTTCCAGAGCCTCAGGAACGCCAACAGGCTCGCGAAAAGGCCCAGGCCAAACTGGAAGAGGATCTGGGCGACTCCCTGGCGGGTCTCGACGACATCGGTCCCCTGGTCACAGCAGGGAGCGATTTACGTACCGGTGGCAGCACCACCGCGAAAGCAGAGCGTGATCTGATTGGTACCCGTGCTGGCAGTGGCTCTGGCGGCGTTGCGGTAGCACGCGCCTCCAGCGGCGGCGGTGGCGGCGGGACATTGTCTGCTGGCACCGTGGGCAGTGGCGGTAAACAGGTCGACAGCAAGATCGCCCAGGCTGGCGAAGCAGCCAGCACCTCACGCAAAGGCAGTGATGGCAAGAGTCGTCGCACCCAAGAGCAGCTACGGCGCGTATTTGATCGCTATGCTGGCAAGTTCAACAGCCAGTACCAGCGTGCGCTACGCAGCAACCCGGCTTTGCAAGGCACTGTGGTTCTTGCCTTGACCATCGCCCCCAGCGGCGATGTTCTGGACGTGAAAATCAAGTCCAGTCAGTTGGGTGATGACAAGCTTGAACGGCGAATTCTGCTTGTAGCACGGAAAATGAACTTCGGCGCCATGAATGTGGAAACCTGGAAAGGCGACTACAAATTGAACTTCTTCCCCAGCTAAGGGGCGGCACGCAACACGCCGTAATGCAACATGACAAAAGGCGGAAGTGGGTGTGAACCCATTTCCGCCTTTTGCTTTGTTAGAAAGGCAAATTAAAGTGAAGCACCGCCCCCCCTTAACGCAGTGTTTCCAGCGCCGTACGCAGCTGCTCGGGAATGCTGACCGGCCGGCCGCTTTCACGATTTACAAATACATGCACCACAAAGCCGGTAGCCTTGGCGGCACCTTCGCTGCCGAACAATGCCAGACCATAGCGCACAGAACTGTTTCCCAGCTTGTCCACCTTCATCCCCACCGCCAGCGATTCGGGATACGCCGCCGCTTCCAGATAATCACAGCCGGAGCTGACCACATAGGCAATATGCTCGCCTTCGTGGATATCCAAGCCACCTTCGTTGATTAAGTAACGGTTAATGGTGGAGTCAAAATAGCTGTAATACACCACGTTGTTAATGTGACCGTAGATATCGTTATCGCTCCAGCGACTATCCACCGGACAAAGATAACCGTACTCCTCGCGCAGCGGCCGTTTGGGTTTATCACTCATGCGTTTATCCTTGCAAAAGCAGCGCGTGTTAAGGACTGCGCTGCGCCTCTTTTATCAATACACTGCTTTATAAATATTCAACGCATCTGCCTCAGTCACTTCCCGGGGGTTATTGACCAGCAACCGCTGCTGCAACATGGCATCTGAAGCCAGAACGTCCAAACTGTCTTCACTAACACCGACCTCACGCAGTTTTGTTGGCAAACCCACTTCATTGATCAGCGACTCCAATGCCGCAATCAGCACCCCGGCGCCATCTTCATGGTCGGCAAAGGGGCGATCACTGATAATCGGCGCCAGCTGCGCATACAGCGGTGCAGCCTTGGGAAGGTTAAAGCGCAACACCTCCGGTAACACCAGGGAGTTGCTCAAACCATGGGGAATATGGAAGTGACCACCCAACGGGTATGCCAGTGCGTGCACCGCCGCCACAGGGGCATTGGCAAACGCCTGCCCTGCCATCATGGCGCCCAACAGGCAAGCTTCACGGGCCGCCAGGTTACTGCCCTCTTTTACGGCAGTGGCCAGGTTCCCCCCCAGCAGCCGCAGCGCTTCGCGGGACAACATGTCGGAATAAGGATTCTTCTTATGGGCGCTGGTATAAGCCTCGATAGCATGCACCATGGCATCCACCCCCGTGGCGGCTGTTACCTGGGGCGGCAAGCCCAGCGTTAGCTCGGCATCCAGTACCGCAAGATCCGGTAAGAGCGACGGCGCGACAACACCCGCCTTGGTGGTCGCACCGGTGGTCACAATCGCCACCGGCGTGACTTCTGACCCGGTCCCCGCCGTCGTCGGCACCTGCAGCAGCGGCAACCGTGGGCCGGTAGCCAAGCCAACGCCGTAAATATCGGATAATTGCTGGCTGCTCTTGGGGTGCGAGAGCAATGCCACCAGTTTGGCCACATCCATAGACGAGCCACCACCAAAACCAATCACTAAATCAGCACCGGCATCGCGAGCCTGCTCTGCGGCATTAAGCACCACCGAATCGGCCGGGTCGGCACTGACCTGATCGAAAATCACCAGGGGCAGGTTTGCAGTACGGAAGCTGTCTTCCACTGGCCTCAGTAACGGCGTGCTGCGAATACCTGGATCCGTAACCAACATGACCCGACTGCCACCAAGCTGCTGACACAGTTCAGGGAGCCGCTTGGCTGCACCCGCTTCCACCAGAACGCGGTGCGTGGTGGCAAATTCAAACCCCACCATGGTGTCTCTCCATCAATATATTGGAATGTGAATTTCATGCTATCACAGGTGGCAATGGCCCAAGGCGCACGGATATTACTGTTCAGCGAGAGCCTGTCTTTGGCTAGCCTGGTTGCTATGATTACTTGTGGTTATTGGTGGAGGGTATTTGCCAAGCATGATTATGTTTTGAGTGCATAAAAAAGCGTTACACACACCCAAACCCCCGGCATAACCGGGGGGGTAATCAGCATAGTCAAAAACGGTGCCTTAACGGGTGTGAGAGTAATCCTACCCTCCCCGTTTAGGTCATTTGGCGGGCAATACGGGTGGCGAGTGCATACACTGTAATTTGCGGATTAACGATAATAGAGGTGGGCAACACGCTCGCATCTGCCACGTATAAACCTGGCACATCATGGCTCTGCCCATCACTGCCTACCACACTGTTATCCGGGTCCACCCCCATCCTGCAGGTACCCTGAGGGTGGTAGCTGACCATGCGCAAATGCTGTGGCTGATTTTCCAGACTGTCGACCATGGTATCGATATCCGCTTCGCTACGGATTACTCGATGGTCACTAGCAGGCACATAAACCTCTTCAGCACCGGACGCTAAATGTAGGCGTGCTGCCGCTTTCAAGGCCCGCTGCATGGAAGGAAAATCCATGTCACTCAACTGATAATCGATTTTTTTACGTTCGCCGTTCCATTCTACCGTTCCTACATTATGGTCGTGGATCAGAGTAACCAAGCCACCCAGATATTTGGCATTTTCCATATACGCCATAAACGGCTTGCCAGTGCCCGGCTCCGCCCCCATGGTGAGTTCCACCAGGCCAGAGCCACCGTCTTCAAGTATGAATCCCCCCTTATCCAGAGGCATGAATTCGTCCACATAGACACCAAGCAGCGCACCGCGCCACGGATACACCGGCTCCGGATAGCGGGCCGGAACATACAATGACGGGTGACAGGCAAAGTTTTTACCCACTTGCCCAGAACGGTTGCCCAGAGCACTTTTTAGCATCAACAACGGGGTTTGTACCGCGCCAGCCGCCACAATCACCCGCGGCGCCGTTACCGTCATGCGCGCTGCCACAGTGCCATCACGATGGGTGACCGTCGCGTTTACTCCACTGGCTTTACCATTCTCGGTAAGAATTTTATCCACTCGAGTATCCGCATAAATCTGCGCACCATGGGCTGCTGCCCAAGGCAGATAGGTCACTAACATGGATTGTTTGCGTTCCGTTTTGCAACCAGACAAGCAGTGCCCGGTAAGCCCGCATTGGCGAATATTGCGTTTTAACGGTTTCACCGACCAACCAAGACGGTTAGCGCCAGCGCGAATTAGACGGCTGTGATGCGGAATCTCATGTTCGCCGTTGTCATCCACCGACAGATTCTTTTCCACTTCCTCAAAATAGGGAGTGAGTTCTGCGGTGGTCAGATCACTAAGGCCAAAATCTCGCTGCCAGTCCTGCAAAATGAAATCCGGGGTACGGAAACAAACGCAGCCATTAACTACCGTGGAGCCACCCACGCAGGCCCCCTGCAGCACCAATAAATCACCACTGCTATTGGTCTGTGCACCGTGATCCTGATAAAGAGTACCCAGACTCTCACTGAAACGTTCAGTAAAGTCCTTGGAGGGCACATAAGCCCCCGCTTCCAACACCACCACCTTAAAACCCCGCCGTGCCAACTCATAAGCACTGACCGCCCCCCCGGCTCCAGACCCCACAATCACAACATCCGCCTGAATCTCGATGTTTGTGTCTGTTACATCACTGGCTTGGTGTACGGCAAGGCCTGTTGCCTGCCACTTTGCCGAGCTGGTCGTTGTTGCTGTTATTGTTTCACTCATGCCCGCCCCTCCGGCTGGTTTGTGCCCAGTGCATCGTTTGCTGGCAGTGGCGCATTGCCAAGATAGGCCAAGCCCCACTTGTCGCTAACCGGGCCATCGAAATCCGTCGGTGCCCAAGTGGCCGACTCCTGCCAATAGGCCGTGTACGTCAGCTGCTTGATCACTGTAACGAGGGTGCGTTGAATGACACTGGCGTGCCCCCAGCTATCGAAATAGGCGCAGGAATCCGCGTCCGACAAATCCACAAAACGGCGCCCATGGCTCAGCACAGCCGCATTGTCGAACAGGCCCAAACCTGTCGCCATTTCCTTGCGGATTTCCGGGTCCAGATTATCGAGCAGGGCTTGCACGTTGCGCACAACCGGCACCTGATCGCTGGGCGTCAGGCGGGTACCTTCCACCGGCAATAACACCTGCCTAGCGCGATCGAACAAATGATATTCTGCGGCCGAAAGCCCCGTTGCCCATTCGGGTACAGGCTGTTCATCCAACGGCGAACGCCGTAAAAAGGCAAAGCCGCCGGCGGCGACAGCGACAACACCAGCAGAACCCAGCAAGCTCCATTTCAAAAAACGCCGGCGGGCCATGCCCTGTTGCCAGATTGCCGCCACGTTCGTGACGGAATGGGGGCTTTCCATGGTCTGTCCTCAACACAAAAAAGTCAGTGTTGACGCTACTGAAAAGGCCCAATGAAAACAATGTGTTTACCTGCACAGCCCGTTTGACCGCACAGCACAAGTCAAGCAAGACAAGGGTTACCCAAGAAGGGGGTCAGCCCGGGGGGCGATCGTCCAAAGTCACTTTGGGGCCAACCGCCACTGGATCCTGATGGATGATCACATCCGCCATGGGGAAGGCGTCCTGAATACGCGTTTCTATCCGTGTGGCCAAATCATGGGAGTGCAGCAAAGTCAGATTCTGGTCCATATCCACATGCAGCTGAATAAACTGAGTGCGGCCGGACTGTCGGGTACGTAAATCATGAAAGCCCAACGCCTGAGGATGATCCGCCACAATCGCGCTAATCACTTCCCTCACATCACCAGGGATCTCCCGATCAAGCAACAGCTGAACGGATTCAGAGGCAATGTGCCAGGCGCTAAACAGAATGAACACGGCAATCACCAAGCCGACCACTCCATCCAGCCACAAGTAGCCGAACTGGCTGACCACCAGCACCAGAATAATCCCCACGTTCACGGCCAAATCAGACAGATAGTGCAGAGAATCTGCCTCAATAGCCGTGGAACCGGTTTGCCGAACCACATATTTCTGAATCAGCAAAAGCCCGAAGGTCATGGCGATGGAAAACACCATCACAGCCACCCCCACCGCGTTTTCTTCAATGGGCTTTGGCTCCATCAGTTTCAATATAGACTGATAGATCAAAAACACGGAAGAGGCAGCAATAAAAATCGCCTGGCCCAAACCCGCCAAAGCTTCTGCTTTACCATGCCCAAACCGGTGTTCCTCATCCGCTGGCACCAGCGAATAGCGGATGGCAAAGAAGTTAATCAATGACGCGAGCGAATCCATCACAGAATCAACCAGCGAGGCCAGCAAACTTACCGAGCCAGTCATCAACCAGGCAATCGTCTTGGCCGCAATCAGGATAAGCGCTGTGAACACCGAGGCCAGACCAGCCAATATCAATAAACGGTGTTCACGGGAGTTATCGCGGGGCATGCAAGTGTTCCGTTAGTAGGTACAAAAAATTAACGCTTAGGCAAATACCCCATGGGATCCACAGGCTTACCGTCTTTACGTATCTCAAAATGCAACTGAGTGCGGAAGGTGCCACTGGCCCCCATGGTGGCAACCTGTTGCCCAACTTTCACCGCATCCCCTTCTTTCACCATCATTTTATCATTATGGGCATAGGCACTTAACCAGCGTTCGCTGTGTTTGATAATCAGCAAGTTACCATAACCGGTAAGCCCACTGCCCCGATAAACCACTCGGCCCGGTGCTGCCGCCACCACGGGACTGTTACGGCGCCCGGAAATAGCAATGCCCTTGCGGCCTTGGCTAGCAGAGGAAAATGATTCCACCACCTCCCCGCTGGCCGGCCAACGCCACTCTACTAGCCCCACCGGTGTTTTCGGGCTTGGCGCCGGCTTCGGCGTGGGTTGGGAGGCAGGCTTGGACACAGAAGGCTTGCTAGCGGGCTTTGAAGACGAGGTGCTCGGCTTGCTGGCTACGGTGGAACCGGATGCCTTGAGAGCCATCGAAATGCGCTGGCCGGGATAAATAGTGTAAGGAGCAGGAATATTATTGGCACGGGCCAGGGCACGAAAGTCCCACCCATAACGCCAAGCAATGGAGTATAGGGTCTCCCCTTCACGCACATGGTGGGTGCCAGAGGTCACTTTACGCGGCTTCGGTTCCTGGCCATAAATATCCACCACCGGGGCGAAATTAACCGCGCTACAGCCACTGACCAGAAGCCACACCAGAAACGCTGCCAGAGCACGCATCAGTACGTATCAGCACCTGTGTGAATTGTTACTGCCATCAACCCTCCCCGCTACCAGGAAACCGAATTTCAAGTGTCTACTGCACCGTAACCCATACTGCATACTGACTCAGCGCTCAGTCCTCATATGCTTACGCAACATTATGCACCGGTGCGACCCGGTAAAGTAACCAGACAAGTGCCACAGCCACAACCAACATTGTCAACGACAGGGGTAATTGCGCCCCCTGACCCGTAACCTGGGCGTACTGAGCTGGCCACAGCCATTGATCGGCAATTCCATGCTCGCCACTTATTCGCCACGGCCACAGCTTCAACAACGAACCGGCCATAAAGCCTGCCAGTAGCGCCATGACGGTGTCATGGAAACGTTGCAGCGTCCACTTGAGTATGTGCACAAAGCTCAACAGGCCGACCGTACAACCCGCCATAAATGCCAGCAGCAGTAACAGCTGTCCCTGCTTCACAGCTTCAAGCACGGGCTGGTACATGCCCAGTAAAAGAAGGATAAAACTGCCCGAAATCCCGGGCAGAATCATGGCGCAAATGGCCAGCATGCCGCTGAAGAAAAAAACCAGTGCTCCGCTACCTGCCGCTGACAGTGCCGGCGCCAGGCCAATCGCCACCGCCACGACGGTGCCCAGGATGAAAGCGCCAATCTGCGTGGCCCCGCGCTGCTGCAAGGGTTTTAAAACCAGCAGGATACTGGCCAGGATCAAACCGCTAAAAAACGCCCAAACCGGTACCGGGTGGGTGTCCAAGAGCCAGGTAATCAGCCGTGCCAACAGCGCGATACTGGTAAAAATACCGGCCAGCAAGGTGAAAAGAAAAGTCAGATTGGCCTGTTGCCAGACAGCAACAAAACCTTGCTGGCGCCACACGGCCAGCAACCTGGGGGTGATCCCCCCCAGGGTATTGATCAGCTCTTCATAGATACCGGTAATCAACGCCAGAGTGCCGCCGGAAACACCAGGTACCACATCAGCCGTTCCCATGGCCATGCCACGAAAAAAAATACCGGGTCGAATCATCTTTACGCCTCATGCATCACGCTGCACACAACAATGCGGGATGGGAATGAATTTCCTCGATCGCTGAAGAAGCAAGCAACGAGCTTCAACGCGGCTTTTAGCTTCTCGCTACCTTATCTCAACACCCCGCGCTGAAAAGGCACAAACCGTACCGAATCCAGCGTTTGGCTATGGAACTGGTCGCCGTCTCGATCAACCACGGTGAGAACCTGCTGACGATCGCCGCCGACAGGCATCACCAGGCGGCCACCGTCGGCCAATTGCGATAATAACTCCTCAGGAATATCCACGCGGGCACAGGCCGCAAGAATAGCATCGAATGGTGCCTCGGCTGTCCAGCCGAAGCCACCGTCCGCATGTTTGAGCTGAACCTTGGCCAGCCCCAGCTGTAGCAGACGTTTGCGTGCCTGATCCTGTAACGGGCGAATCCGTTCCACCGAATACAGCTCATCACAAAAAGGAGCCAGTACCGCTGTCTGGTAACCGCAGCCAGTGCCGATTTCCAGCACCTTGCGAGGCTTGCCCTTGGCAATCAGCAGCTCGGTCATCCGTGCCACTACCCAGGGCTGGGAGATGGTCTGGCCATGGCCGATAGGCAAGGCGGTATCGTCATAGGCCTGGTGAGCCAGCGCTTCTTCGATAAACAAATGTCGAGGTGTATTACGAATAGCGTCCAGTACGCGCTCGTCCTGGATACCGGCATTACGCAGCCGCTGCACTAACCTATCTCGGGTCCGTGCAGAGGTCATACCGATGCCGCTGAGTTGGATATCCATCTGTGTTCGTTTGCCTCAATGCGAGTCAGTCAGCCGGTGAACTGACAAGCTCTGCCATTACTGTCGTGGCAAAAGCGCCTGTGGGCAGCGTAAACGCCAGCTCCAAGCAGTCTTCCCCTTCCCGTTCCGGGTCCGTATGCCAGACCCACTGCAAGTCCCGTACCGGCAACCGGGTGGCGCGGCGGGCTTCTTCTACCTTGATCTGGCGCAGCCCCTCTATGACAGGAGCATGGGGCGCCAGTATTTGCTGTTCAAGCTGATTACAGGGGCCAGATGATGCCATGCCCGGCACGCCCGGCAAAGGGGCCGTAGGGTGCACCTCGCCATTGGCCACACGCTCCATCGCGGCCGGGTCGTCATCGGCCAGGAACAAGCCCCGGCTGCCTTGCGGCTGCAAAATGTCGCCGCCCAGCACGGTATTCCAACAACCTTGGCGCACCCTTTCGACGAGGATCAGATTAAACAGATTGCTGCGCACCGCGGACAGCCACATACCCCGCAAGGCCTTCTTACGCGGCGCCTCACCGCCCAGCAACCATTGTGTGCCGCGCACCAGGTTCCCTGATCCTCGGCCAAAACGTTGCTCACCGAAGTAGTTCGGCACCCCTTGCGCGATAATCATCTGTAGCTGCTGCTCCAATGCATCCCGATCACCCACGAAGCGGGTGACGCGAAGGCGGAAATCGTTGGCACGGTGAGTGCCACGATTGAGCTTGCGGCGATGACGGCCGGATTGCAGAACGGTAAGCCCATCGGGCCAATGAAAGTCCGGGTCGTCTTTGCCCGGCAGGTGCAGGCTAAACCATTGCCGGGTCACAGCATGTTTGTCTTTTAGCCCGCTATAGCCCACCGAAAGGCGATGGACCCGTGCCTGTTTAGCCAGCAACATGGCCACGTCTTCGGTATTCCAGCCGGTTTTTTCGATTTCCAGCCAAAGATGTTCGCCCTGGCCTTCCGGGGTCACGTGCATATGCTCCGCAACCTGAAAGTCCTCTGGCCGAGCTTTCAATATGCCCTGACAAACCGGCCCACCGTGGGCTCTGGGCAAACCGGTTTCGGTTGTTTCCATAGGGTAATTCACTGACTCTCCAGCAGTACTACGGCCTGCACCGCGATACCTTCCTTGCGGCCGGTGAAGCCCAGTTTTTCCGTGGTGGTCGCTTTCACAGAAACCTGCCCTTGTTCGCATTGCAACAGCGCCGCAATCCGTTCGCGCATGGCGAGAATGTGTGGTGCCAGTTTTGGCGCCTGACAAATTACCGTTAGGTCCGCGTTGCCCAATCGCCACCCGGCATCAAGAATGGAAGAATAAATAGCCGTTAACAGCTGGCCTGAATCGGCCCCTCGCCATTGCGGGTCAGTATCCGGGAAGTGGTGCCCGATATCGCCCAACGCTAGCGCACCAAGTAAGGCGTCAGAGAGTGCATGCAAAGCCACATCACCATCGGAATGGGCTTTCAACCCATGGCTGTGGGGGATGGCGACACCACCTAACATCACATGGTCACCTTCATCAAAGGCATGAACATCAAAACCCTGACCGATACGCACGCTCACCACTGTCCTCCTTCATCATTGTCATCTCCCCGTTGCCGGCTAAGATAAAAGCGAGCCAGTGGCAAATCGTCCGGGACAGTGACCTTGATATTGTCACTATGGCCAGCCACCAGTGCCGGCTGCCAGCCATTTTTCTCCATGGCAGAGGCTTCATCAGTAATCCCGTCAAGGTCACCTTGAAGCGCCCCCAGTAACCCGCGCGCCGGAAACAGCTGGGGCGTTAGCGCCCGCCAAATACACTCACGATCCAGGGTGCTTTTGATGTACTGACTCGCATCCGCCTGCTTGATGGTATCGACCACCGGCAAGGCAAGTATCGCGCCTCGATCCCCAGTATGATCCAGCAACAACTGAATGTCGGAGAGGCGAACCAGCGGGCGAGCCATATCGTGCACCAACACCCAGGCATCCTCTCCGCCTTCCTCTATCACCGCAGCGACGCCATTACGCACCGAGGCGGCGCGGGTGTCGCCACCATTAACGGTCTGGATACGAGGATGACGGGATACGGAGAGCGTAGGCCACCAGGGGTCATCCCCCGACACGGCCACCACCACTTTATGTATCGGTGCAAAAGCCAACAATCGATTGAGAGTATGTTCCGCCAAGGTTTGGCCTGCCAGGGAAAGGTACTGCTTGGGAATGCCCGCTCCCATTCTGCTACCCACCCCTGCGGCGGGAACAACGGCGTATAAAGGCCCGGCGATAACAGGGTTCACTCAGCGCCCCGAGGTTGTTCCAGGATCAGAAAAAAGGTTTCGCCCGTGCGAACCATCCCCAGATCTTTACGCGCAATTTCTTCCACCGCTTCCGTACCCCGCTTCAGATCGTTCACGTCAGCGGCCATGAGTTGATTCCGCTCTGCCAACTTGGCATTGCTTTGCTTGAGCACAGCCACGTCTTTTTTCAACATGGCCACATGCCGCAAGCTGCCCTCACCAAACCAGAGGCGTGCTTGTAGCCCCAAAAACAACAGCGCCAGCAACGCCAACGCAATTTGCCTGCCAGGAGACAGTTGTCGTGTCAGCCCTGTAGCATTGCCTTGATGATTGCTGGCGCTGGATTTGGCCTTGGACGCTGGCATCACTTAGCCGAGCAGCTTGAACTCTTTACGGCCATGGTACGCAGCACGCCCCAGTTCCTGTTCGATACGAATCAAACGATTGTACTTGGCCACTCGATCAGAACGGCACAAGGAGCCTGTCTTGATCTGCCCTGCGGCCGTAGCCACAGCCAAGTCCGCAATGGTGGTGTCCGCGGTTTCACCACTGCGATGGGAAATGACCGCAGTGTAGCCAGCATCCTTGGCCATCTTGATAGCATCCAAGGTTTCGGTAAGAGAACCGATCTGGTTGAATTTGATAAGAATGGAGTTAGCCACTTTCTCGTCAATGCCACGCTGCAGAATACGGGTGTTGGTCACGAACAAATCATCACCGACCAACTGAACTTTTTTGCCCAGCTTTTCAGTGAGAATTTTCCAGCCATCCCAGTCAGACTCGTCCATGCCATCTTCAATGGAAATGATCGGATAGCGATCGCACAGCTCAGCCAGATAATCGGCAAACTCTTCAGAATTCATGCTGCGGTCTTCGCCCGCCAACACATACTTGCCATCCTTGTAGAATTCGCTGGCTGCACAATCCAGCGCCAGAGTCACGTCATCACCGGCCTTATAGCCCGCGATTTCGATGGCTTCCATAATCGCTTCCAGTGCCGCTTCGTTACTCGGCAAATTAGGCGCAAAACCGCCTTCATCGCCTACCGCGGTATTCAGGCCACGCTTCTTGAGCACCCCTTTCAGGGCGTGAAAGATTTCTGCACCGTATCGGATCGCTTCGGCCACAGTGGGCGCGCCCACCGGTTGGATCATGAATTCCTGGATATCCACATTGTTGTCGGCATGCTCACCACCGTTAATGATGTTCATCATCGGCACCGGCAGGGAATATTCGTTGTCGTCGTCTTGCAGGTCAGAGATGTACTCGTACAGAGGCTTGCCCTGATCCACTGCCGCCGCCTTGGCCGCTGCCAGCGATACCGCCAGAATGGCATTGGCGCCCAGGTTACCCTTGTTCTCGGTACCATCGGCATCCAGCATGGCCTGGTCCAGCGCCTTTTGATCGGACACCTCCATGCCCACCAGCAGCTCACGGATAGCAGAGTTCACATTGCCTACCGCCTTGGTGACGCCCTTGCCCAGATAGCGGGACTTGTCACCGTCACGCAGTTCCAGCGCTTCGCGGGAACCGGTAGAGGCACCGCTGGGCGCACAGGCACTGCCACTGGCGCCGGACTCGAGAATCACATCAGCTTCGATGGTCGGGTTGCCACGGGAATCCAGAATTTCGCGGGCCTTGATGTCAACGATCTTGGACATGTCGGTAAATCTCCAAACTCAAATCAGTTATTTTCGAAGGCAGGCAGTGCCTTGACGGTATTATCCAGGATTTGCATCTGTGCGAGAAAGGGCTCTAGGCGATCCAATCGCAGAGCGCAGGGACCATCGCATTTGGCGTTATCCGGGTCCGGGTGGGCTTCAAGGAACAACCCGGCGATGCCCTGACTGATGCCAGCGCGACCCAATTCAGCGACTTGGGCGCGGCGACCATCAGCGCTATCGGCCCTGCCACCGGGCTTCTGCAAGGCGTGGGTCACATCGAAAAAGACCGGATAGTTGAACTGCTTCATGATACCGAAGCCAAGCATGTCCACTACCAGGTTGTTGTACCCAAAGCTTGAACCTCGCTCGCAAAGAATAAGCTGATCGTTTCCTGCATCCTCACACTTGTGCAGGATATGCGACATTTCGTGGGGCGCCAGGAATTGGGGTTTCTTGATGTTGATGATGGCGCCGGTCTTTGCCATGGCCACCACCAGATCCGTCTGCCGCGCCAAGAAGGCCGGCAACTGGATAATGTCGACCACTTCTGCCACCGGCCCTGCCTGGTCAGGCTCGTGCACGTCGGTGATCAACGGGCAGTTAAAGGTCTTCTTTACTTCCTCAAAGATTTTCAGGCCTTCTTCCATCCCCGGCCCTCGGTAGGAGCTCAGAGAAGATCGGTTGGCTTTGTCAAAACTGGCCTTGAAGACCCAAGGCATGTTCAGCTTGCTGGTCGCCTCGGCATACGCTTCGGCCACCTGCATGGCCATGTCCCGGGACTCCAGCACATTCATGCCACCAAACAAGGCCATGGGCTTGTCATTGGCGAATTCCAGCCCGTTCAGGGCAATGGTCTTCTGGCTACTCACGAATCACGTCTCCTTGTGGGCCTTTTGTTCCGCCAGGGCGGCGGCCACATAACCTTTGAACAACCCGTGGCCGTCACGGGGAGTAGAGGTAAATTCCGGATGGAACTGGCAAGCCACAAACCACGGGTGGTCGCCCACTTCAATCACTTCCACAAGCTGACCGTCCACGGAACGCCCAACGATTTTCAATCCCGCCGCTTCCAACTGCGACAAGTAGTTGTTATTCACCTCATAACGGTGACGATGACGCTCTACAATATGCGTGCTGCCATAACACTCAGCAGCACGACTGTCTGCTTCAAGCACACATTCCTGGCCACCCAAACGCATGGTACCACCCAGCTCAGAATCCGCCGAACGCAGTTCTTTCTGCCCGTCTTCGGTGATCCATTCGATAATCAGACCCACCACCGGGTCCGGGGTGTTCGGGTTAAGCTCAGAAGAATGGGCTTTTTCGATGCCCGCCACATGGCGAGCATACTCAATCACCGCCAATTGCATACCAAGACAAATACCCAGATAGGGCACCTTATTCTCACGGGCATAACGGATCGCGGCAATCTTGCCTTCCGTACCCCGGTCGCCGAAACCGCCGGGGACCAGAATCGCGTCGAGACTTTCCAGCACACCGGTGCCGTCGCGCTCAATATCTTCTGCATCCAGATAAAGGATGTTGACCTTGGCGCGATTGCTGATGCCTGCATGGATCAACGCTTCATTGAGCGATTTGTAGGCATCAACCAGTTCGATGTACTTGCCGACCATACCGACAGTGACTTCGTGCTCCGGGTTCAGCTGGGCTTCCACCACACGGTCCCATTCACCGAGATCCGGTTCCGGCAGGTCCAAACCGAATTTTTCCACCACGATGGCATCCAGGCCCTGCTCGTGCATACCCCGTGGCACCTGATAAATGGTCTTGCAGTCCGGTGAGGAAATTACTGCCCGCGCTTCCACATTGGTAAACAGAGCAATCTTTTCCCGGGCGCTCTGCGGAATGGGGTCATCCGCACGGCACACCAAAATATCCGGTTGCAGGCCAATGGAGCGCAGCTCTTTCACGGAGTGCTGAGTCGGCTTAGTTTTGATTTCGCCGGCAGTGGCGATATAGGGGACCAGCGTAAGATGCACCAGTAAGGACTGGCTAGAGCCCAGTTCAACGCGCATCTGACGGGCCGCTTCCAGGAAAGGCAGGGATTCAATATCACCTGCGGTACCGCCAATTTCCACGATGGCCACATCCGCATCACCGGCGCCTTCGCGAATCTTCAGCTTGATTTCATCGGTGATATGGGGAATGACTTGCACGGTGGCACCGAGGTATTCACCACGGCGCTCTTTATCCAGCACGTTCTGATACACACGACCGGTGGTAAAGCTATTGCGGCGGTTCAGGCGGGTGCGAATAAAACGCTCGTAATGACCCAAATCCAGGTCAGTTTCGGCGCCATCTTCAGTCACGAAGACCTCACCATGCTGGTAAGGGCTCATGGTACCGGGATCCACATTGATATAAGGATCCATTTTAATCAGGGTCACGTTGAGACCGCGGGCTTCCAACAGGGTGGCCAGGGACGCAGAGGTAATCCCCTTCCCCAGAGACGACACCACACCGCCGGTGACAAAGATGAAACGAGACATGCACTCACCAGATCGCTAGTGGGTTAATAGCACCATCGTCAAAGTGTACCGACCCCCATAAAAAAAACACCCTGCACGTTACAGACGGGCAAGGAGTTTTCATGAATCGGGTTGGCCGGCGACGCAAGAGACGATTGAACACCTGAAAATTCAGGAGCTTGCGCTACATCAGGACGGGAGAAAATGTTACCAGAAGCCGCCCCCCTGCTCAATCGGAATCGCTCTTGGGAGCGGAAATAGTGAATGGCACCCGCCTGACGCCGGCATTGCGTTACAGCAACGATCACTGCACCGCTCCCACGGTAAAGTCAAAGGCTGCCCCCTGCCCCCCATTACGGCTCCAGCACCGCCCGACACGCGGCCAATACCTCGGCGAAGGGCACCTCCATCTGTGATCCGAACGACGGGTGCCGCGCCAGTCGAGCCCGACTGGCGCGGGGGCTACTAATGCCACAGAGAAAACGGGCCAGTTGGCGAGGGGTCGCCAGAGCCGCGTGCCTTTGCGCTATAACCGCCAGGATGACTGCTGGATCGGGAGCAGGCCGATGACGTTCAGGTAGCCGATGATGTTCGCCTTTACAGGCGCTGCACTGGCCGCAGGGTTGAGGCAACTGCTCACCGAAATAACCCACTAAGCCACGCTGGTAACAATCGCTGCTTTGCGCCCAATTACATACTTGCTGCAGCCGCTGGATATCGCGCTGCTCACGAACACGAAACTGCTCTGCGATCTGTGCCGTCAACGCCTGCGGATCGGCTGGGCGATTGACCATCCGGTAGCCCTGGCGCACCCCGGCCACACGCACTACAACCATGCCCTGCTTCTCCAGATAGCCAATCGCCTTGAGAATTCGCACCCGATCGACCTGCAATTGGTCCGCCACGGCAATCGGTTTCAGAGTGAGCCAGATGCGCCCCTCTTTGCCTGCAGCAAAGACCTGCCGCAAGAAATCCGCTCGCTCATGGTCGAACTGAGCCAACACCTCAGCTTGAGATATCTGAAATGCCAGCTTGTACTCCGTGTAGAACGGCGCTGTCGAACGAATAATCCCGTCCAGCTCCAGATAGGTCAGCAGAGTGTTAATAACCAGAGGGCGGACATCGAACTGCCCGGACAATTCGTGCACCGAAAGGTCGAACTGCGCCGGTTGATTCACCAGCCAGCCAATGAGCCCGGCTAGTGCTTCACTGTCTGGGGTATCGCCGTAACTGAAATTTTCCAGCACGGTCAGGTCGTCCGAACTGGCCAGCAGCAGACATTGTGAAGGCTCGCCGTCTCGCCCTGCCCGGCCAATTTCCTGCATATAGTTTTCCAGGGACTTGGGCAGGTTGTAATGATAGATACCCCGAATATCCGCCTTGTCGATACCCATCCCGAAAGCAATGGTGGCCACCACGATATTTACCTGCCCCGACATGAACGCTTCCTGAACGCGATGCCGCTCCTCACCTTTCAATCCCGCATGGTAAGCCTGTGCATTCAACCCCTGCTCGCTCAGCAAAGCCGCCACCTGCGTTGCCGTTTTCTGCAGAGTGACATAGACAATCGCCGGCTCCGAGGGACGAGCCTGTAACGCTTCCAGCAGTGCCCGACCTCGCTCTTCCACATTGTAGGGGCGGACACTCAACGCCAAATTGGGACGGAAAAACCCGGTTTGCACATGGTCGGCAGGGGCAATGGCAAAGCTGTCACAGATCTGCTGCGCCACTTGAGGCGTAGCGGTAGCCGTTAACGCCAGCACCCGCCCAACCTCCAGCTCTTTCGCCAACTGCGCCAACTTCAAATAATCCGGGCGAAAGTTATGCCCCCATTCAGACACACAATGGGCTTCATCCACGGCCATCATGCTGATTGATAGCCGTTTCAGCCGGGCTAGAAAGCGCTCATTGGCCAGGCGTTCCGGTGCCACGTAAAGCAACTTTATACTGCCGTCTTCCAAGCCTCGATAGATGGACTGCAGCTGCTCGGCATCCACGCTGGAATCCAACCGCGCCGCCGCAATACCTAAGCGGTGCAGTTGGTCGATCTGGTCTTTCATCAATGCAATCAGTGGAGACACCACCAACGTGACTCCGTCCAGCATCAACGCAGGTAATTGGTAGCACAGGCTCTTGCCACCACCGGTGGGAAAGACTGCTAGCGCGGATCGCCCGGCCAGCAAGGCATTAATGACCCGCTCCTGGCCGGGGCGAAAACCCTGAAGCTTGAATGTCTGCTGCAAGTGTTGCTGAAGGGTCAGCATGGTGCTTCCTTTATGCTGAGAGGCGTTTTTTGCAATAGAACCCTGAGCCGAATAGCGAATAAGTTTGTCTGAACCGCCAGCAGGAAACGAGGCTACCTGTCGTATTTCCCTGTGAGACAGAACGGACAATGAGCCGGTGCCACACAGGCAAGCCGACAGGATTATTAGTCAGACTCAGAACCAGCCGGTAATAAATACCAGCGCTCAGCGCGCTCGAGCGCTTCGCCATCGGCCAGCCCCACCAGCGGCACACTCACCACCTCGCCATCTCGGCAAAGTAGCGGCCACTGCCGGCGTTGCCAAGGCGGCACGCCTGCCGCACGCCAGAGCTCTTTGATTTTCTGGCGCAAGCCATTGCGCCGCAGAGTCAGGGCACCGGTGAATGAGCGGAGTTGAATATCCCCGGCAGGTCGCAGCACCCATACTGCGCCTTCCACAGCGTGCTGTGTCCAACGCCAACGGGGCAAGTCCGGCGGTGCCTCGCCTTCAGGCCAGAGTATGTCACCTTGCCAGGGCTGGAAGGCTTCACGACGAGCAAAGTGTAGAGCTCCCTGATACACGCGAACCGCATATCCGCCCCACTCGACTCGGGCTTGGCTATCCTCTGCTGCCAGATGCAACACTCGAATCTGTTCAAGAACGGCAGCGCTGGGGGCGGAGGCCCGGTTTTTCTGCAGCCACCACCGCAGTACATTACGTTGGCGCGCCAAGGATAACTCCGCCAGGCGCGGCAGCGGCAGAACAGCCCCGGATACGCCTATGCTTGCGGCATCCTGGACCGCGACTTCTGTCAGCAATTGATTGGCCTCAGCCATGTGCTCTGCGGCCCGGGCAAGCGTGGCGTCAGCACCGGGCCAACGCTCGCGCAGTGCCGGAAGGATAGTATGGCGAAGATAATTACGTCGCAGGCTTTGGTCCTGGTTACTGGGGTCTTCCAACCAATTAAGCGATAATTCTGCCCCCCATTTTTCAAGAACATGCCGACCCAGGCCAAGTAACGGTCGCCAGAGCGTTACACCCTGTTGCTGGCTGTGCTGACCCATGGCTGACAGCCCCTGTACCCCCGCTCCCCGTAGCAACCGGAACAACACCGTTTCCGCTTGATCATTGCGATGGTGTGCCAGCACCAGCGTCGCGCCTTTGGCTCGAGCCAGTGGCAATAGCACTTGGTAGCGGGCGTCCCGAGCACCCGCTTCCAGCCCTTCAGCCATGCTCACGGTGACGGGTTCAATCGTCAGCGCAATACCATACTTATCCGCCAAGGCCCCACAGAAACGCGACCAAGCGCGACTATCCGCCTGCAGTTGATGATCGATATGGACAGCGCAAAGGCGCGGGGCTAAACCTGCTTGGACAAGCAGGTGGAGTAATAGAGAGGAATCGAGGCCACCGCTTAAGGCAAGCAACAGTGGCCCGTCTGGGGCCTGTTCAGCCAAGCGCTGGCTGAACCTAGCAGCATCAGACATGACTATTCGTCGACGGGGTCGCTAACCACGTTGCCGTAACTCATCAAACGTTCGTAACGGCGGTTAATGAGGGCGTCAGTCTCCATGGAACCAAGCGATTCCAATTGTGTTGCCAATGCCTTGCGAATCGCATCGGCAGCTTGGTCATAATCCCGGTGAGCGCCTCCCAGGGGCTCCTTGATCACTTGGTCAACGATGCCGAGCTCATGTAATCGCCCGGCAGTTAGGCCCATGGCTTGCGCAGCTTCAGGGGCTTTATCCGCACTGCGCCAAAGAATGGAGGCGCACCCTTCCGGTGAAATAACCGAGTAGGTAGAAAATTCCAGCATCTGTAAATGGTCACACACACCAATCGCCAGCGCCCCACCGGACCCCCCTTCACCAATAACAGTGGCGATAATGGGGGTTTTGAGCTGGGACATTACACGCAAATTACGGGCAATGGCTTCGGACTGACCGCGCTCTTCTGCATCAATCCCCGGAAACGCCCCAGGCGTATCAATGAACGTCAGCACCGGCAACTTGAACCGTTCAGCCATTTCCATCAATCGCAGCGCCTTACGGTAACCTTCCGGTTTCGGCATGCCGAAATTGCGACGAACCTTTTCTTTCACTTCGCGGCCTTTTTGATGGCCAATCACCATCACTGGCTGCCCGTTCAATCGGGTCATGCCCCCAATAATCGCAGGATCATCAGAAAAGGCACGGTCACCATGCAATTCATCAAAGTCGGTAAAGATCCGCTTGATGTAATCCAACATATAGGGGCGTTTAGGATGACGGGAAAGTTGGGAAATTTGCCAGGAGCTTAGCCCTCGGAAAATGCTCTCGGTAAGCGTGATGCTCTTTTCCTGCAACTTGGCCACTTCCTCGGAAATGTTTATATCACTGCCACTGCCCACCAAACGCAGTTCCTCGATTTTCGCTTCCAGGTCGGCAATCGGTTGTTCAAATTCGAGGAAATTGGGATTCATATTCTGTGCCTGTTCAAGGTGTTATCAGCATGCGCCCGGGCCAGAATGGCCTCTTCATGGCGTTATTACGGCAGCAACGTCACGCCGGAGCCCGAAACGCAACCTGCCCATATAAAGAGTGCAACAAGTGTAGCCGCAACCCGATGACAAGGTCGAGACATGGCCGACATGGCTAGGTTGCAAACTGTTTCAATAAAGAGGCGGAGTACGTCCCACGCTGCAACACGGGAGTGCAACAAGACAAACCATGGGCCTGTGACACGCCTAACAGCCTGGTTGAAGAGCGCCGAAACGCGCCTCAGCCAGTCACACTCGTTCTGGCCCGTATTTTTTGTTGCCTTAATACTCCATCCGCACCGCGTCTTCGCCAAAACGGATTCGCAACTCTTCCACAAGCGACTCGTGGGGGCTGATTTTCCATTCGTCGCCCAGCCAAAAGCTCGCGGCGGCGATGCTGTGATCCAGATCCAGCAATACTGGGGTATTGCCCCCCTGATACGGCGACAACATCTGCTGAAGCTGCTCGGGCAAGCCTTCTATTACCGGAACGGCAACGCGCAGGCGACGGGCGAACGCTTCCCGAGCCTGACGCATATCCATAATTTCATCAGCGATCAAATTGAAACCGCCTGTGTACTCATCGTTGCGCACCCCGCCCTTGAAGATTAACAAGGCATCTTTCTGCACCAACTCGCCGTACTCAGCGAAGGTCTTACCGAATACAGACACTTCCACCCGCCCGGTTTTGTCATCCAGGGTGATAAATGCCATGCGCTCACCGCTGCGTTTACTGCGGGTGATACGCAGTGCCACGACTAACCCGGCCACGGTGGCGGCTTCGCCCTTGCCAGTGGGCTGCAGGGCGTTAATCCGGGCCGTGACGAACTGCCGCACTTCTTTTTCATACTGATCAATGGGGTGCCCAGTCAAAAACAAACCAAGGGTATCGCGCTCACCGTTGAGGCGGACTTCGTCATTCCAGGAGCGGGCCGGCTTCCATTCCACTGCTGTGGCCGGGCTGTCATCCACCGCCCCAAACATATCCATAATGCCCGCCGCTTCGTTGCGGGCATCCTGGTCCGCGGCCGCAATCGCATCCGGCAAGGTGGCCAGCAATTGCGCCCTATCATGGAAGCTGCTGTTTAGACCCAGCTTATCCAGCACACCAGCGCGCACCATGGCCTCCAGAGAGCGGCGATTGATTTTTTTCAGGTCAATACGGCGACAGAAATCAAACAGATCCTTGAACTCACCACCGTCAGCCCGGGCCGTCACGATAGCCTCAATGGGCCCTTCACCCAACCCCTTGATGGCGCCCAGACCATAAACGATGTCGCCTTCCGGGTTCACGGTAAAGCGATAACCACAGGAATTCACATCCGGTGGCAGCACCTGCAACCCCATGGTTTTGCATTCATCAATGAAGGTCACCACCTTGTCGGTGTTCTGCATATCCGCAGAAATGGTGGCCGCCATAAACTCCGCCGGGTAGTGAGCTTTGAGCCAAGCGGTTTGATACGCGACGAGTGCGTAGGCTGCAGAGTGAGATTTGTTGAAACCATAGCCAGCGAATTTCTCCACCAGATCAAAGATCTTCATGGCCAGGCCCGCATCTACCCCCTTCCCCTTTGCTCCTTCTTCAAAAATCGCCCGCTGCTTTTCCATCTCTTCGGGCTTCTTCTTACCCATGGCCCGGCGCAACATGTCCGCGCCACCCAGCGTGTAGCCGGCTAGCTCCTGGGCGATCTGCATCACCTGTTCCTGATACAGAATGACCCCGTAGGAAGGTTTCAGGATAGGCTCAAGCCACTCGTGCTGGTACTGCGGGTCAGGGTAGGCGACTGGCTCGCGACCGTGCTTACGGTTAACGAAGTTGTCCACCATGCCGGACTCCAGCGGCCCCGGACGATACAGAGCCACCAAAGCGATGATATCTTCAAACACATCGGGCTTGAGCTTTTTAATCAGCTCCTTCATGCCCTGACTTTCCAGCTGGAATACCGCGGTGGTATCGCCCCGTTTCAGCAGGTCAAAACTGGGGCTGTCATCTAGCGGGATATGGTCAATAACCAGATCATCCAGCCCTTCGCGGCCACGTTTAACGTTGGCGGCTTTTACCGCCCAGTCGATGATGGTCAGGGTTTTCAAGCCGAGAAAGTCAAACTTCACCAAGCCGGCGGATTCCACGTCGTCCTTGTCGTACTGGGTCACCAGGTTGGTGCCGTCTTCTTCACAGTACAGCGGCGCAAAGTCAGTGAGCTTGCCCGGGGCGATCACAACGCCCCCGGCGTGCTTGCCCACGTTACGGGTCAAACCTTCCAGCTTGAAGGCCATTTCCATGATTTCGTTGGCGGCATCCTTATCGGAATTTTCATCGCTTTCCAAAAATTCGCGCAGGGTTTCTTCCTGCTCCAACGCCTTGCTCAGGGTCATTCCCGGCACTCCGGGAATCATCTTGGAAAGTCGATCCGCAAGCCCATAGGGCTTGCCTTGCACCCGCGCCACATCACGCACTACCGCCTTGGCGGCCATGGTACCGAAGGTGATGATCTGACTCACCGCATCACGGCCGTACTTATCCGCCACGTAGTTGATTACGCGGTCACGTTTTTCCATGCAGAAATCAACGTCAAAGTCAGGCATGGATACCCGTTCCGGGTTAAGGAACCGCTCGAACAGCAGATCGTAACCAATCGGATCCAGGTCGGTGATCTTCATGGCATACGCCACCAGCGAGCCAGCCCCGGAACCACGCCCCGGCCCCACCGGTACTTCGTTGTCTTTGCCCCACTGAATAAAGTCGGCAACGATCAGGAAGTAACCCGGAAAACCCATCTGGTTGATGATATCCAGCTCGAAGCGGAGCCGGTCATCATAGTCTTTTCGTTTTACCGCATACTCGGGGTCGTTCACATCCAGTAGCGTTTTGAGTCGTTCTTCCAAACCATCGCTGGAAACTTTTTCAAAATATTGCTCGATGGTCATGCCGTCCGGAATGGGAAAATCCGGCAGGAAGTTTTCTCCCAAGCGAATATCCAGGGTACAACGGCGGGCAATTTCAACCGTGTTCTCAAGCG
The DNA here is from genome assembly GCF_040119285.1 of Alcanivorax sp. Classification (GTDB taxonomy): domain Bacteria; phylum Pseudomonadota; class Gammaproteobacteria; order Pseudomonadales; family Alcanivoracaceae; genus Alcanivorax. The sequence goes on along the minus strand of NZ_JBEDTY010000032.1, from coordinate 422,805 downwards.
CTTCGGGCAAGTCTGAAAACAGCGCCATCATTTCATCGGCGGATTTCAGGTACTGCTCTTCTGAATATTTCTTCGGGCGACGCGGGTCGTCCAAAGTATTACCGTCATGGATGCAGACCCGGGACTCGTGAGCTTCAAAGTCTTCCCGCCGAAGGAAACGGACATCGTTGGTGGCCACAACTGGCAGGCCCAATTGTTCGGCCAAAGTAACGCTGGCATGTAAACAGTCCTCATCACCTGGCCGCGAGGTTCGCTGCACCTCCAAGTAAAAACGATCACCATAGGCGGACACAAGCCAACGAGCGTACTGTTGCGCCTGTTCGTGTTTGCCCGCTAGCAATAACTGCCCGACCTCACCTTGGCTCGCTGCTGAAAGCACGATCAGGCCTTCATTCAGCTCTGCCAGCCACTCGGGTTTCACTAAAGCGCGCCCGCGATCCTGATTGGTCTGCCAAGCACGACTAATCAGTAGGGTCAGATTCTGATAACCCACTTCATTGAGCACTAAAAAAGACAGGTAGGCTGGCCCGTCTATGTGTGTGCCTTGCACCCACAGATCCGCGCCCAGTAGCGGCTTGACCCCCGCGTTCATGGCATTTTGGTAGAACTTGATCATCGCAAACAGATTCGAATCGTCGGTGACCGCCACCGCCGGAATCTGCTCGTTCACACAAGTCTTGATCAGTTCCTTGACCCGCACCACCCCATCAACGAGGGAATAGTCGGTATGCAGACGAAGATGGACAAACGAAGGTTCGCTCAAAACAAATTCCCTTGTGCAATTGCTGCTGCCACCGGGCCAAAGGAGCGACGATGCTCGGCCAGGGCGCCATGTTGTTCCAGAGCCGCCCTATGCACCGCTGTGGGATAGCCTTTGTGGCGGTCGAAGCCATATTGAGGGTATCGCAGATGGAGATCATGCATTTCACGATCGCGCGCGACTTTGGCAAGAATGGAAGCGGCCGATATAGCCGGCACCCGTCCGTCACCTTTCACTACCGCTTGCGCCAGGCAAGGGAGCGATGGCACCCGGTTGCCATCGATAAGCACCGCCTGGACGTCCAGCGGCAACGCGGCAACGGCCCGCTGCATAGCCAGCATGGTGGCATGCAGAATATTCAGTTGGTCAATTTCATCCGGCTCTGCCCGCCCCAAAGACCAGCCAAGCGCATGAGTCTTGATCTCATATTCCAGCGCCAGGCGCTTCTTTTCACTTATTTTCTTGGAGTCTGCCAGGCCAGCTATCGGATACTGCGGATCCAGTACAACCGCAGCGGTCACCACCGCACCCACCAAAGGGCCACGCCCCACTTCGTCTACGCCCGCCACCCGCATGCCGGGCTGCCAAAGAAATGCGCAAGGAATGAACGGATCTGCCAGGGCATACTCTGCAAAAGGGTCACCCGCTTGTGCTTGTGCCATCAGGCCTCCAGCAATTGAGCAACGGCAGCAGCCGCTTTCTCGCTGGCGCCACCACGAAGTTGTTGATGCACATCCTGGAACTGCGCTTTCAATGCCTGAGCCTGCTCTGGCTGATCAAACCAGCGGCGCACGGCAACGACAATGGATTCCGTAGTGAGCCCGTCCTGAATGAGTTCAGGGACCATTTCCTGCCGACATAACAAATTAGGCAAGGAAACAAATTCACTCTTTATCAGGCGACTGACAATAGCGTAAGTCACTGCCCCGACCCGGTAGCCTACCACCATGGGCTTGCTCAACAACAAGCCTTCCAGCGTAGCTGTACCGGAGGCCATTAACACCACATCTGCCGCCGCCATCACCGTCCGGCTCTGTCCATCGATCAGCGACACGGGCAAATCAGGCTGCGTATTCAGCAACGTCTGTATTTGTTCACGGCGGGCCGCGTTGGCAGCCGGAATCACATACTGCAGCGTGGGATCTTGCTGGTTTAGCACTACCATGGCATCCAGGAAAGCGGGCATCAGTTGCCCCACTTCCCCCCCCCGACTTCCCGGGAGTACTGCCAGGAAACAGGCCTTAGGATCCAGCCCCAGCGTCTTGCGAGCCCCGGTCACATCCGTTTCCAATGGGATGCGGTCGGCCAATGGGTGGCCGACAAAAGCCACCGGCACCTCATGTTCTTCATAGAAGCGCGCTTCGAACGGCAGTAGCGTCAGCATCAGATCAATGCTTTTCTTGATACCTTTGATACGGCCTTGGCGCCAAGCCCACACGGACGGGCTCACGTAGTGAACGGTTTTCAAACCTTGATCATGGAGACGACGCGCAATTGGCAGGGTGAAATCCGGGGAATCAATGCCAATCACCACGTCCGGCTGATGCTCGAGCAGAAAGCGGACCAGAGATTTGCGCAGGCGCAGTAATTCAGGAAGGTGAGACAACACCTCGGTGATCCCCATCACCGACAGCTTTTCCATGGGAAACAGGCTGGTCAAGCCAGCCTGTGCCATCTCCTCGCCGCCCACGCCAATAAAGCGAGCACCAGGGTAGCGGGCCTCAAGGGCCTGCATCAGGCCCGCCCCGAGAATATCCCCGGAGGCTTCCCCGGCAATCAGCGCGACAAGCGGAGCATCCCTGCACTGCCTCATATCAGCGAGTTATGCCGCGCTCGGAGGCTTTCAGGGAGTCGATGAAAATCTGTAGCGCGTCCGACGACTCCATGGACTCTAACTCGGCAAGCGCCTGCTCCAGGGTCAACCCCTGCCGGTAGACCACCTTGTAGGCCCTGCGCAGGCTGCTAACCACATCCTTGGACCAGCCACGGCGGCGCATACCCTCAAAGTTCATGCTGCGAACACTGGCAGGGTTGCCAGACACCATCACGTAAGCAGGGATATCTTTGACTACGAGTGAGCAACCAGACGTCATAGCATAAGAGCCAATTTTGCAGAACTGGTGCACCCCGGTCATACCGCCCAGAATTACACCATTGCCTACATGACCATGGCCCGCTACAGAAGCGTTGTTAGCAAAAATACAGTCATCGCCAATAATGCAGTCATGAGCCACGTGCACATAGGCCATTAGCAGATTGCGACTACCGATTCGGGTCAGCGAATTGTCCTGAATAGTACCGCGGTGGATGGTCACCGATTCGCGAATAACGTTGTCGTCGCCGATTTCCAGGCGAGTCGGCTCACCGTTATATTTCTTGTCTTGGCAGTCCTCTCCCACGGACGAGAACTGGAAAATATGATTATTGCGGCCAATGGTGGTAGGCCCCTTGATAACCACATGGGAGGCCACCACCGTGCCCGCTCCAATTTTCACATCGGGACCAATCACGGAATACGGACCCACATGCACATCCTTTGCAAGCTCCGCAGCCGGATCAATAAGGGCGGTTGGATGAATCATGGACTAGTCACTTTTATTTTGATGAGGAAGGCAAGCAGTATACGCCAGCTCGGTACACTGGCGTACGGCAGGATCAGACTTTCTGCTCAGCCACGAGCATTTCTGCACTGGCCACGGTTTTTCCGTCTACCTGCGCCTCACAGGTGAATTTTAGAATATTTCGCTTTATCACCACGTACTCGGCAAACAGATGCAGCGCATCTCCAGGCACGACCCGGCGCTTGAAACGTGCCTTGTCGGTACCCACAAGCAAATAGATATAGCCGTCGGACGGCTTTTTATTTTCCGTCACAAAACCCAGAATCCCTGCAGCCTGCGCCATGGCTTCGATAATCAACACGCCAGGCATGATCGGCTCTTCGGGAAAATGGCCATTAAAGAACGGCTCATTGATCGTCACGTTTTTCAACGCTTCGATCCGCTTTCCGGGCTCCAAATTCAACACCCGATCAATCAACAAAAAGGGGTAACGATGGGGCAGGTATTCCCTGACCTCTTGGATATCCATCATCATGTGTTCCACACAGGCAAGTACCGCAGATCGCGGAAATTAATCGCTTAAACGTTCGAGCTTACGTACACGGCGTGCCAGATCATCCAGATTCCGAAAGCGTGCCACGTTCCTGCGATAACGGGACTGACTATCCACAGGCAACGCGGAACCGTAGGTACCCGGCTCTTTGATGGAGCTGGAGACCAGTGACATGGCCAAGATCTGCACCTTGTCACACACCTCAATATGACCAGCAATACCGGCGGCTCCCCCGATTAGGCAGAAAGAACCAATTTTGGCTGAACCCGCGATACCAACTTTCCCGGCTATAGCGGTATGATCACCAATGACAACGTTATGGGCGACTTGGATCTGGTTATCCAGAATCACACCGTTACCAATGATGGTGTCTTCGATGGCACCACGATCCACTGTCGTGCCAGCGCCAATTTCCACGTCGGCACCGATGGTGACGCCACCGACTTGATGAAGCTTGGTCCAACCGGCGCCATTAAAGGCAAAACCGAAACCATCGCCACCGATTACGCAATTGGCGTGTATGATAGTGCGCGGACCCAGTGTCACACCATGATAAATTGTAACATTTGGCCAAATTCGGCACTGATCACCGATATGAGAGCCGGCACCCACCACGCTGTTGGCCATGATCACGGCGCCCTCTCCCACGATCACACCCGCTTCCACCACCGCATTCGGGCCAATGGACGCAGAGGCGTCAATCTGTGCCGTCGCATCCACTACCGCAGCAGGATGCACACCCGGCTGCACCTGCGGTGCCACTTCAAAAAAAACACTGGCTTTAGCAAAAGACAAGTATGGATCTTTAACGATCAATGCTGCCACCGGGCAAAACTCCCGCTGGGACTCTGGAATCAGCACTGCGCCCGCGCTGGTCTGCTCCAGGAACGTGCGATAACGAGGGTTGGCAAGGAACGTCAGCTGGTTCGGCCCAGCGGATTGGATTGTTCCCAGCCCGTCCAATACATGGCTGGCCTCACCAACCAGCTCTGCATCCAGCTTGTTTGCTAGTTCACCGAGAGTCAGCATTATTTCATGCTGTTCAGTTGTTTGCCCACGGCCTCGGTAATGTCCAGGTCAGGCTTGGTGTACATCACCGCCTGGGCATTGAGGACCACATCCAGCTTTTCACGCTTGGCCACGGCTGCCAAGGCAGTTTTCAGCTTTGGCTGCATTTCTTCCAGGATGTCGCGCTGCGCTTCGTTAGCACGCTTTTGCAGCTTGCGCTGCAGGCTCTGAATTTCAATCATTTTCTGCTGCCCTTGGGTCTGCAGCGTATCCTGCTGATCTGCAGACATGGTCATGGCTTCTTTTTGCAGCTTCTGTTGCAATTTCTGTACATCCTTCTGCAACGACTTGAGCTTTTGCTCATCGGCAGACAGCTCACTTTCCAGTGAGGACATTTTCGCTTTCACATTATTCGATAATTGCAGTGCCGCAATAGGATCAAGCACCCCAATGCTGGCGTCACCCATAACCAATGAAGGCAAAAGAAGTGTCAGTGCTAGCAGTGTTTTTTTCATCGTTGTTAAACTCCTAAAAAGTCTGTCCCAGAGAAAATTGGAATACTTCCGTGTCATCGCCGGATTGGTCGTTCAGTGCCTTGGCGAGGTTGAAACTAAGCGGCCCGATGGCCGTGAGCCAAGTCAGTCCAATACCGGCAGAGGTACGCATATCCTGTAACTCAAAGTCCGCGAAAACATCATCGCGCTCGGTTTCAAACACGTTCCCCGCATCCACGAACAGGAACGTTCTCACGCTTCGCGATTCCGCCGCAAAGGGGGTCGGGAAAATCAGCTCCATACTGGCTTCGGTGAGAAAATTGCCACCAATCGGATCCGGACTCGGATCCGTGGTGTTATTCCTAACGTAACTCAACCCCTCAGAGCGCGGACCCAATGAGCGGGACTCATAGCCCCGTACCGAACCAATGCCGCCGGAATAATAGTTTTCGAAGAATGGCAGCACCGTGTCGTCGCCATAGCCATCACCGTAGGCTACGTCGGTACGGGTGCGCAGAGTCCAGCGCTGAGTGATGGGGAAATATTTCTGCCCGGTCCAGTTGAGCTTGTAGAAGCCGTAATCGGAGCCTGGAACCGCTACTTCCAAGCCAAGGGTACTGGACCAGCCGCGGTCCGGAAGAATGCCGCGGTTTAAGGTGCTGGTTTGCAAGGACGCATTGGCCTTGTATTCGTTGAACGTGGTGCCCTCTTCGATCAGGAAGCTGGCAATATCCACGGCCAAAAATTCACCCGTAGTAATGTCTGTTTTCTCGTAGGTAGCGCCAAAGCTCAAGCGCGAATACTCCGATATCGGATAACCAAAACTCACTGACCCCCCCAGGCGATCTGCCGCATAGGAAGCTACCGAGGTTTCATCAAAATCAATTTTTGAGTAGAACAAGCTGAAGCCTCGGCTTACCCCATCCAAGGTGTAGTACGGATTGTAATGAGAGAAGCTGTACGAGTCGCGGATATCGGAACGGCTCATCGCAAACGACACCCGGTTACCGCTGCCGCGCCAGTTATTCTGGGTCACGTTGGCACCGAAGATAAAACCGGAAGCGTCGGAGAAACCCACATTGGCGCCAATGGAACCGGAAGGTTGTTCTTCCACGTTGTAATTCACATCGACCAAGTCATCAGAATTAGGCACCCGCAAGGTGTCGGCTTCGACTACGCTGAAGTAACCCAGACGCTGCAAGCGCTGGCGGGACAAGTCCACCAGAGAGGTGTTCGCCGGTGCCTGCTCGAACTGACGCAACTCACGGCGTAACACTTCATCATCCGTCTTGGCGTTACCACTGAAGTTAATACGACGGACATAGACTTTACGGCCCGGATCCACATAGAACGTCACATCTACCGTGTGGTTTTCGTCATTGGCATTGTGGTCGCGGCCGTTCACCTCCGCAAACGTGTAGCCTTCATTACCCAGGCGACGTTTGATCAAGTCGTTGGTATAGGTCACCAGTTGCTGACTGAACACCTGCCCCTTCTTGACGATCAATAGCGGCTTCAACTGATCTTCCTTCACCACCAGATCACCGGCCAGTTTCACCTCATTGACGGTGTATTGCTCGCCTTCCGCAACGTTCACGGTAATGAAAACACTACGACGGTCCGGGGTTACCGACACCTGAGTCGATTCAATGGAAAAGTTGATGTAGCCACGGTCTAGATAATAGGAGCGCAGGCGCTCTAAATCACCGCCCAGTTTTTCGCGGGAATACTTGTCATCACCCTTGATAAAAGACCAGAATCCCGTGGAATGCAGCTCGAAGTTCTCCAGCAATGCCTCATCATCGAACAACTGGTTGCCCACGATATTAATATTGCGAATGCGGGCAGCTTTGCCCTCGTAAATTTCAATTTTCAGGGCTACGCGGTTACGGGGTAGCGCCACAAACTCGGTCTTTATATCCGCGCCATAACGGCCCTGACTCACATACTGGCGTTCCAGCTCGCCGGCAATGGCCTCCAGGGTAGAGCGCTGAAACACCTCACCCTCCGCCAAGCCGGCTTCAGTCAGCCCCTTGCGCAGATTTTCTTCATCAATAGACTTGTTACCGGATAGTTCGATACGCGCAATACTCGGACGCTCAGCAACGATCACCACCAGATCATCACCATCACGACCCAGCTGCACATCTTCGAAATTCCCGGTGGCAAACAGACGCTGCACCGCACCAACCACCTGCTCGCGGTTAACCGTGTCCCCCGCCTGGATCGGTAGCGCAGTATAGACCCGTTCCACAGGCAGGCGCTGGAGCCCCTCCACTCGGATATCATGGACCTTGAACGGTAGTTTTGTGTCCGCATTTAGCAGTGGCGCTGCCACCAGGCAAAAAACCACTAGCAGGCCCTTCAGGGGGCTGCTCAGAATGTCCCCAAATCTCATGAAAACTGCTTCACCAAGTCGTTGTAAATGGCCAATAACATGAAGCTGACCACGAGCGTCAGCCCAACACCTTGTGCGGCCATCAAGAACCGCTCCGGTAAACTGCGACCGCGAATCATTTCAATGATTCCAAAGAAAATCCAGCCGCCATCAAGCATTGGTACAGGAAGAAGGTTAATTACCCCTAGCGTAATACTGAGGTAAGCCAGCAATGCCAGGAAACTGGCTAGGCCCATAGAGGCACTTTCACCGGCCACTTGGGCGATGGTAATCGGCCCACCCAAATTATCCAGAGAGAGTTTACCGGTAACCAGCTTTACCAAGCTGGCGCCCACCACCTGGACCTGCTCGACAAAACGCCCACCGGCAGCCCCGACGGCACCGAACACACCGAACTCTTGCTGATAAACACCGCCCAGGCCGACACCAATGCGGCCAAAGGTCTCACCATTTTCGGTCAGCGTGGCCGGGACAATCTGAAGCGTTTCCTTACGGGTTCCTCTTAACAGCTCTACCGTCAGAGGCTCCCCTGGTGCCGCCATGATACTTTCCTGCCACTGGTTCCAGCTGAAAACGGGCTTACCGCTCAACCTCAGCACCTGATCGCCCCCTCTCAGCCCGGCCTGCTGCGCCGGGCTGTCGGCCTGAATATCGCCGATCACCACCGCCTGATTCAGCCCCAAGGCCTCCAGCGGCGGCTTATCCAGATCCGCAGACCATGGCGAAGTATCCAGCTCACGGACCGCGGAACCGCCACCCACTTGCTGCACAGTGATCGACAAGGTATCCGGCTCACCCAGATGCAGAATCAATTCATTATAAAACGCACGCCAGCCTTCAAGTTCGGTGTCGCCCACCGACACGATGCGATCACCGGGCAAAAAACCCGCCTGCTCGGCCACGGAACCCGGGGTGACCGGGCCGACAACAGCTTCCAGCCCGCGCTGGCCGTAGCCAAACATCAACATCCAGTAAATGAACAGGGCAAGAATAAAATTGAACACCGGCCCAGCAGCGTAGGTAATCACCCGCTGCCAGGCGGGTTTGCTGGAAAATTCGCCGGGCGCCCCTTCTGCGGTTTCATTTTCGCGCACATCCAGCGGCTTTACATAGCCACCAAGAGGAATCGCGCTGATCACCCATTCGGTGCCCTTTTTATCGGTGAAACGCAGGATTTTCGGACCAAACCCCACAGAAAAGGTCAGCACACGAACGCCAAACGCGCGCATGGCAAGAAAGTGGCCCCACTCATGGAAGGCCACAATGATCACGATGGTGACGACGAATGCCAATAACGTCAGCATCCACGCTCCTTAATCCAGTGACAGGCAAGCTGTCGCGCTTGGCGGTCAATCTCCATAACCGCATCCACATCACGGCAGGCTGGCGCATCCTGTTTATCAAGCGTTCGCGCTACCACATCCGCAATGCCCATAAAATCGAGCTGACCATCCAGAAAAGCGGCCACAGCCTCTTCATTGGCCGCATTTAACACCGCTGTCGCCGTTCCACCAGCGGCCATGGCATCCCGCGCCAAGCCCAGACAAGGAAACCGTTGCAGATCCGGCAATTCGAAATTCAGACCGGCCAAGACTGAAAAGTCCAACCGTTTAGCACCCGACTCCACCCGTTCCGGCCAAGATAGGCCACAGGCGATCGGCGTACGCATATCTGGCATGCCCATCTGAGCCAGCACCGAGCCATCACGGTAAGCGACCATGGAATGAATCACACTCTGCGGGTGTACCACCACATCCACCATGGCGGGCGGCACATCAAACAACCAACAAGCCTCGATAAATTCCAGCCCCTTGTTCATCAGGGTGGCAGAATCCACGGAAATCTTGGGGCCCATATCCCAATTCGGGTGCTTTACTGCCTGTTCAGGGGTCACTGCCTTGAGTTGTTCAGCGGTGAATTGCCGAAACGGGCCACCGGAGGCGGTTAGCAACAAGCGTTCCACACCGGCATTCACCCCTTCTGTTGGCAGGCACTGGAAAATGGCGTTGTGCTCGGAATCCAGTGGTAGCAAGGTGGCACCGTGACGCTTCACCGCATCCATAAATAAAGAACCGGTAACAACCAGCGCTTCCTTGTTGGCCAGCAGCACTCGTTTTCCGGCTTCTACTGCAGCCAACGTGGGGCGCACCCCTGCGGCCCCCACAATACCCGCCACTACGGTATCGGCATCCGGATGGGCAGCCAGTGCCACCAAAGAATCCGGCCCTTCCAGAACCTCTACCTGTGACCCAAGCTCGCGAAGATGGTTCCTAAGAGAGGCTGCTGCGGCAGGGTTGGCCATGGCGGCATAGCGCGGACGCACGGTTTCACAGAGCCTTGCCATGGCCTGCCACTGGGTGCCGGCGGTGACCGCAAAGACCTCGTAGCGCTCCGGGTGGCGCACCACCACGTCCAAGGTTTGCTGGCCGATGCTGCCTGTTGCGCCCAGCAACGTCAGGCGTTGCCTGCCGGTAGCACCAGCGGAGCGAGAGGGGTTCTCAGAAGGTGTCACAAACTGCCCCCTGGCAGGGCAAACCAGTTGAACCCGGCTAACGCAATAGGCATGGCAGCAGTGACGCTATCAATTCGATCCAGCATGCCCCCATGACCCGGTAGAATGGTGCCGCTGTCCTTAAAACCGCGCTCACGCTTCACCATGCTTTCAAACAGATCACCCAAGGCTGAGGCCAGCACCGTTAACAAGGCAACCAGCATCAAGGGCCACAATTGCGCATCCAGCAGCCCTGCGGCATAGACGCCCGCAACCACAGCCAGGGACAAGGCCACACCGCCCAGCAGACCCTCAATGGTCTTGCCTGGGCTCACCCGCGAGGCCAGCTTGTGCCTACCAAAGGCACGACCGGCGAAGTAGGCGCCGGTATCTGCTGCCCACACCCACAGGAGAATGAACATCAAGGCCCAAGGCCCCGCCAGCCCAAGGGCTCCGTTACTTTGCAGTTGCACAATGGCGGCCCATGAAGGCACCAGCAGCAATAACCCTACCATGGCCATTAGTACCGGCCGATACCAGATTTTGGCATTACTGGGATACCCCACCACCAGCACTAACGCCAGTAACCACCATACCGGGATCGCATTGAGCAACCAGGCCGGCTGGAAAGACTCCGCCGCCACCATCACCAGGGCCAATACCGCTACCCAAGCAAGACGTACAGCCATGCTGACCTTGTCCATCATCGCGGCCCATTCCCAGCCGGCCAGAACGAAGAACACTCCGGCGACCAAGGCGAACGACAGGCGATCCAGCCCAAACACGGCGCCCAGCACAATCGGCAACAGCACCAGCGCGGTAATCACGCGCAGTTTTAGCATTATTGTTCTCCGTTCAGGCTGGCCACTTCTTCGCCGGAACGACCAAAGCGTCGCTGGCGGCCAGCATAATCCTGTAACGCTGCATCAAAGGCATCAGCATCAAAATCAGGCCACAGCAGCGGCGAAAAACACAGCTCACTGTAGGCCAGTTGCCATAATAAAAAGTTGCTTATTCTTTGGTCTCCACCGGTACGAATGAGCAAATCCGGGGGCGGCAGGTCCGCCATGGAAAGGTATGGCGCCATAACCTCTGCATTAATCTCGTCCGCCTGCAGCTCACCCTTAGCCACTTTTGCAGCCAATTGGCGTGCTGCATGGGCTATATCCCACTGGCCACCGTAATTCACTGCAATAACCACCGTCATTCGGGCGTTATCCCCGGTCAGGGCTTCGGCTTCCGCCATGCCCTCCTGAAGGCCTTGCCCAAATGCAGTGCGATCGCCAATAAAGCGAATGCGCACACCATGACCATGCAACTCTTCAACCCGGCCACCCAGCGCCTTGAGAAACAAGGTCATCAGATGATCCACTTCCGCCTGGGGTCGGCGCCAGTTTTCCGAGCTAAATGCAAACAGCGTCAACACTTCAAGTCCACGATGTGCTGCCTGGCGAATAATCGCCTGAACCGTGGATTCTCCAGCACGATGCCCCTCTTCACCCGGGACGCCCTGCTTACGCGCCCAACGGTTATTCCCATCCATGATGATGGCCACATGACGAGGAACCACACCCTGGAGGGAATCAATATCGGGGGCACTGGATTGAGGCTGATTGTCGGCCATACTGCATCCGCCAAGAATAAAAACGGGCTGACATGCAGCCCGGGATGTCTTTTCGATCACCGTCCGCCAGAAGCGATCAAACGGTCATCAATTCCTCTTCTTTTTCTTTCAGAACAGCATCCACGTCCGCCACCATCTTGTCGGTGAGCTGCTGAATCTGCTCTTCTCCGCGGCGCTGCTCATCTTCGGAAATTTCTTTTTCCTTGAGCAGCTCTTTCAAGTCGCTATTGGCATCGCGGCGAATATTACGGATGGACACCCGCGCCTGCTCGGCTTCAGCCCGCACAACCTTGACCAAGTCCCGGCGGGTTTCCTCTGTCAGCGGTGGCAGCGGCAGGCGGATCAAGGTGCCAGAGGTGGACGGATTAAGGCCCAGATCAGACATCAGAATAGCACGCTCAATCTGCGGAATTAGAGACTTGTCGAACGGCGAAACCGTCAGCGTTCTGCCCTCTTCCACCGAGATATTGCCCATCTGATTCAGCGGCGTTTCAGCTCCGTAATAATCAATCGTAATATTGTCCAGCAGGCTAGGGTGTGCCCGGCCGGTACGCACCCGCTTCATGGCCGTATCCAGCGCTTCAAGACTCTTTTTCATGCGACTTTGCGCATCACTGCGAATATCGTCAATCACCGTTGTTCCTCGTTTCTATCTAGCGGCTAACAGCAGCGCTTATTATTGCGCCGCTTCTACCAGAGTGCCTTCTTTACCACCCAGCATCAGGTTGAGGAGCGCACCCTTCTTGTTCATATCAAAAACACGCAGCGGCATGGAGTGATCTCGGCACAGACAAATGGCCGTCAGATCCATCACGCCCAGCTTTTTCTCCAACACTTCATCATAAGTCAACGTGTCATATTTAACCGCATCCGGATTCTTCACCGGGTCGTCATTATAAACACCATCGACCTTGGTAGCCTTAAGCACCACATCTGCGCTGATCTCAATGCCGCGCAGGCAGGCCGCAGAATCCGTTGTAAAAAACGGATTACCGGTACCCGCACAGAAGATAACCACCTCACCATTTTTCAAATGACGGTTGGCATTACGATGATCGTAGTGCTCAACCACCCCACTCATGGGGATCGCCGACATTAAACGTGTGCGAATATTGGACCGCTCCAAGGCGTCACGTAGAGCCAGACCATTCATAACTGTGGCCAACATGCCCATATGGTCACCTGCCACCCGGTCTAGGCCGGCGCTCTGCAGGGCCGCGCCCCGGAACAGGTTGCCACCGCCAACGACAAGGCCCACCTGAACACCAATACCGACCAACTGACCGATTTCCAGAGAAATCGCATCCAACACCTTCGGATCGATGCCAAAGCCCTCGTCCCCCGCCAGGGCTTCGCCGCTCAACTTGAGCAAAATACGGTTATAGCGCGGTGAGCGCTCCTTATTCGTCGGCATCTCTTTCTCTCCACCACTCATATGAAACCGCCACCAATGAACAAACTGCCATCGTCAACATTTTCACCGGTCTAAGCCGGCCTTCCGCTGCATTCGAACGCACAAGCCTGAGCTGCATAGCACAGTACCGCCCCGCACGATGGTTGCAAGCGCTTTTCTGTTTTCACCGTTTAACAGGCGAAAAAAACGCCCTGCTGATCAAACCAGCAAGGCGCCTTTTCACATCGAGTCCCGCTAGCCAACCTTAGCCTTTGGCCGCAGCTTCTACTTCAGCAGCGAAATCGACTTCTTCTTTTTCGATACCTTCACCGACAACCAGACGCTCAAACGCGACGATCTCGGCACCGGCTGCCTTAACCAGCGCACCAACGGTGGTATTCGGGTCTTTTACGAACGGCTGGTCCAACAAGCTCACTTCCTTCAGGAACTTGTTGATACGCCCGCCGAGCATTTTCTCAACGATCTCAGCGGGCTTGCCTTCCATATCGGGCTGAGCACGGATGATTTCTTTCTCTTTTTCCAGCACTTCAGCAGGGACCTGATCGCCACTAACAACCATCGGGTTAATGGCAGCCACATGCATGGCCACGTCTTTGCCCAGCTCAGGATCACCCCCTTTCAGGGCGACCAAAACGCCAATACGGCCGCCGTGAACGTAGGCGCCAATAGCGCCTTCCGCTTCCAGCTTGGCAGCGCGGCGGATCTGGATGTTCTCGCCGATTTTCTGAACCAGCGCCTGACGCGCTTCTTCAACAGTAGAACCGTCTTCCAGCTTCAGCTCACCAATCTTGGCCGCGTCGGTTTCAGCAGCATTCAAAGCAGCAACAGCCACCTTGTCGCAGAAACCCAGGAAGTTGTCGTCGCGGGCAACGAAATCGGTTTCAGAGTTGATTTCTACCATTACGGCCACGGTATTCGCGTCGTTAGTAGCAACAACAACACCGCCTTCAGCGGCAGTACGACCGGCTTTCTTGGCCGCTTTGGCCTGGCCGGATTTACGCATATCATCGATGGCTTTTTCGATGTCGCCATCAGCCTCTACCAGCGCCTTCTTGCACTCCATCATGCCAAGACCGGTACGCTCGCGAAGCTCTTTAACCATTGCAGCAGTTACAGCAGCCATGATTATCCTCTTAAATTGGGTATGTTTCGGTAAAGTGGACGAGCCCGAGGCCCGCCTACCATAGATTAACCTTCGGCTTTTTCGCCTGCGGCTTCATCTGCTACCTCGACGAACTCGCTCTCGCCGCCGGTTTGATTCTGGGCATACTGCTTACCTTCCAGAATCACGTCAGCTGCGGCTTTCACATACAGCTGAATGGCACGGATTGCGTCGTCGTTACCGGGAATGACGTAATCAACGCCGTCCGGGTTGGAGTTGGTATCAACCACTGCAACAACCGGGATACCCAGCTTGCGAGCTTCCTGTAACGCGATGTCTTCATGATCAACGTCGATCACGAACAGTGCGTCAGGCAGGCCGCCCATATCCTTGATACCACCGATGGAACGCTCGAGCTTATCCATCTCGCGCTTACGCATCAGGGCTTCTTTCTTGGTCAGTTTGTCAAAAGTGCCGTCCTGGAACTGGGCTTCCAGCTCACGATAACGCTTGATGGACTGACGAATGGTTTTCCAGTTGGTGAGCATGCCACCCAACCAACGGTGATCCACATAGGGCATACCGCAGCGCTGAGCTTCTTCGCTCACCGCTTTCTGCGCTGCACGCTTGGTACCAACAAACAGGATCTTGTTGTTGCTGGCAGCCAGCTTGTTCAGGAACGCCATGGCGTCGTTGAACAACGGCAGGGTCTGCTCCAGGTTAATGATGTGAATCTTGTTGCGGGCGCCGAAGATGTAAGAATTCATCTTCGGGTTCCAGTAACGGGTTTGGTGACCGAAGTGCACGCCCGCTTTCAGCATATCGCGCATAGTTACGCTAGACATTGTTAGTACTCCACTTTGGGTTAGGCCTCCACGCCCCCGCATAAACCCAACCAAATCGGCCTAACTTACAGACCAGAAGGCACCCAGGGCTATGTGACGGGGCATGTGTGATTTCCTTCCCCACTCATCGGCGGTTACAATGCGACACTGTCGCCTGTTGGCCGACGCAGAGCGGGAAAGCGCGCGCTTTATACCACAGCCGCCCCTCACAGGCAACGCAAAGGTGCCTGTCCGGCCTAAATCGTCTTGCCCAAGCCCCGCCCAACTCACTGAAACAGCAGGAGTTTTCCAAATTCTCATGAATGTCGTCATAAAAACCCCCGAACAAATCAGCAAAATGCGCGAAGCGGGCAAGCTGGCCGCTGAAGTCCTGGAAATGATCGGCGAACACGTCAAACCGGGGGTCACCACCGAGGAACTGGATCGCCTCTGTCACGACCATATCGTCAACAAGCAGCAGGCTATCCCTGCCTGCCTAGGCTACGGCGGCGCACCCGGGCGCATGCCATTCCCCAAGTCCGTGTGCACCTCCGTAAATCACGTGGTCTGCCACGGCATTCCCAGTGATCGCAAGGCCCTGAAAACCGGTGATATAGTGAATATTGATGTCACTGTCATTAAAGATGGCTGGCATGGCGACACCTCCAAGATGTTTTATGTGGGTGAGCCCTCCGTCCTTGCGCGCCGACTGGTGAAAACCACCCGTGAATGCATGATGGCGGGCATTCGCATGGTCAAGCCGGGCGTGCAGTTGGGCGACATCGGCCACCGGATCCAAAAAATGGCTGAAGGGGAACGCTTCTCTGTGGTACGTGAGTACTGTGGCCACGGTATTGGTGAAGGTTTCCATGAAGAACCCCAGGTGGTTCACTACGGCAAGCCTGGCACGGGTCTTGAATTGCAAGAAGGCATGGTGTTCACCATCGAACCCATGATTAACGCCGGCAAAGCCGCCAATAAACTGCTGCCCGACGCCTGGACCGTGGTCACCAAGGACCGCAAGCTGTCCGCGCAATGGGAGCACACCATCGCGGTCACCGCTGATGGCTATGAAGTGCTCACCGCTCGCAGCGAAGAAACGGATCTCTATTAAGTGTCACTGCTACCCGCACTCTCCCAGGAAGCCCTGCTTGATGCCCTGCAGGAAAATGCCCAACCCGGTCAATATGCCCGCCAGTACCTAGCGCAGGGCCAGGAGCGGCTAAACCAGGCGTTTGAACACACCAACATTACCGACTTGGTGCATGCCAGGGCAGCGCTGGTCGATCAGGTAATGATCGCGGCCTGGTCACTGTTTGGGCTTGCTGATCGTAACGACGTGGCGCTAGTAGCGGTGGGGGGCTATGGACGCAGAGAACTGCACCCCTGCTCCGATGTGGACTTGTTGGTGCTGCTCGCTGACACCCCAGAGCAAGCTCTTTGTAACAACCTTGAGCGGTTCGTGGCCTTCCTGTGGGATATGGGGCTTGAAATCGGCCACGCTGTGCGGACCCTGGATGAATGCGTGGATTTGGCACGGGATGATATCACGGTAGCCACCAACATCATGGAAGCTCGAACCCTGGCAGGCAACGACACTCTGCGCGGCCAGCTTGAGGATCGTACCGGCCCCGAACACATGTGGGATTCCGCTGCCTTTTTCGCTGCAAAATGGCAGGAACAAACCACCCGCCATAAACGATTCAACGATACCGAATACAACCTAGAGCCGGATCTGAAGAACGCCCCCGGCGGTCTACGTGACGTACAAATGATCGCTTGGGTCGCCAAGCGGCATTTCAACGCCGACAGCCTTGAAGCCCTTGTCAGTGACGGTTTCCTCACCCCGGAAGAATACGGGGTACTGCGCAAGTGCCTAGACTACCTCTGGGAGGTACGTTGGCAACTGCATGTACAAACCGAGCGCAACGAAAACCGCTTATTGTTCGATCACCAGCGTCAACTTGCTGATCGGCTCGGCCACAAGGATTCCAGTGCCAACCTGGCGGTGGAACATTTCATGAAAGGCTTCTACCGGGTCGCCTTAGCCTTATCGGTTCTCAACGAAATGTTGCTGCAGCTTTTTGACGAAGTCATTTTAAGCAGCAACACCCAAGAGCAGGTTCGCCCGCTCAATCGTCGTTTTCAGGTACGCAACGACTATCTGGAAATTAGCAGCCCCGATGTTCTCGAACAACACCCCAGCGCCCTGCTGGAGGCTTTCGTTCTCATGGCCCAAAACCCGGATCTGAAGGGTATTCGTGCCTCCACTGTGCGTGCGCTGATCTACCACCGCCGCCAAATCAACGATGCCTTCCGCAACGACCCGACTAACACCAGCCTGTTCATGCAACTGCTGCGCAGCCCCCATGCCCTGTTCTCACAACTGCGGCGCATGAAGCGCTATGGCATCCTGGGCAAGTACCTGCCGGAATTTGGCGGCATCATCGGCATGATGCAGTACGATCTTTTCCATATTTATACCGTGGATGCGCACACCCTACTGGTGATCAAAAACATGCGCCGGTTGCGCTACGAAGATCTGCGCGAAGAATTCCCCCTGGCAAGTGAAGTGTTCTATCGCTTGCCCAAACCAGAGCTGTTGTACGCCTCTGGCCTCTACCATGATATTGCTAAAGGGCGCGGTGGCGACCATTCCGAACTCGGGGCGGTTGACGCCATCGCCTTCTGCCAGCGCCACGGTCTCACCGCGTGGGACGGCAAGCTGGTAGCATGGCTGGTGCGTAACCACCTGACCATGAGTGTGACCGCCCAGCGCAAAGATATATCGGATCCCGACGTGGTCTACGATTTCGCCCGAAAGGTGGGCGACCTGGTGCACCTGGATTACCTCTATGTGCTTACCGTAGCGGACATTAACGCCACCAACCCCAGCCTGTGGAACTCCTGGCGCGCCTCGCTGCTGCGCCAGCTATATACCGAGACCAAGCGCGCCCTGCGCCGCGGCCTGAATAACCCGGTAGAAAAACAGGACTGGATCGACGAAACCCGCGACGCCGCCCTTCGTCTCCTCACTGACCGAGACCATGATGGCCCCGAGATCGAAGCGTTATGGGCCAACATCGGTGACGAATATTTCCTGCGTGAAACCCCACGAGATATTGCCTGGCATACCGAAGCCCTGCTGGACAGGGAAGATCCTAAAGACCCGTTGGTTTTAATCCGTGAATCCAGCCAAAGCGTACTGGCCGGGGGATCACAGATCTTCATTTATACTCCCGACACCCGCAACCTGTTCAGCGCCACAGTGAACGCCCTGGACAGCCTGGGCCTAACCATTATGGACGCACGCATTATAACCAGCGTGGATGGCTTCAGCCTGGATACCTATATCGTGCTGGATGAACACGGCACTCCCATTGGCGAGGACTGGGCGCGCATAGAACAGATCCGCAAAACGCTCACCGAGACATTGAAATACCCGGATCGTTATGGCACCACCGTTAGCCGCCGCATGCCCCGGCGCAATAAACACTTTGATGTACCCACCCAAGTAGTGATCAGCAACGACATCATCAATGATCGTACTGCCGTGGATATCCAGACTCTGGACCGGCCTGGGCTGCTAGCCCATATCGGGCGCATTTTCATGCGCTTTGAAATCCTGGTACAAAATGCCCGCATTGCCACTTTGGGGGAACGCGCCGAAGACGTTTTCTTCATTACGGATCTTGATGGTGAACCGGTTTCCGACCCAACGTTATGTCAAGAACTCCAGCAAACCCTCAAGCAAGAACTCGACGACAAGAACAGCGGAAATACCTGACACTATGAATCCAGATCTGGAACGGTTGCACCCCTACCCGTTTGAAAAGCTCAAAGCCCTGTTCAGCGACTTGCCCCCATCAGACAAGTCGCCCATTGCCTTATCTATCGGGGAACCCAAACACCCGTCACCGGATTTCGTGCAGCAGGTACTAAAAGATACCACGGCACGGTTATCCAACTACCCGACCACCGCTGGCCTCCCGGAATTAAGTGAAGCCATCGGCGAATGGCTGAAACGCCGTTTTCATCTGCAAAGCATTAACCCCACCAGCCAGGTACTGCCTGTCAACGGCACCCGTGAAGCGCTTTTTTCTTTCACTCAAGCCGTAGTCGATCGCCAACGACAGCCGTTGGTGCTAATGCCCAACCCCTTCTACCAAATCTACGAAGGGGCCACGCTACTGGCAGGCGGCGAACCCATGTACCTGCCGTGTACCGATGCCAGCGGCCTGCAGCCCGATTTCGATGCTGTCAGCGAAGACACCTGGATGCGTACCCAGCTGCTGTTCATCTGCACTCCGGGTAATCCCACCGGCGCTACACTCAGTAAAGCCCAACTCAAAGCCCTGATACAGCTGGCAGATAAATACGATTTTGTCATTGCATCAGACGAGTGCTACTCCGAAATCTATCGGGATACACCTCCGGTTGGACTACTGGAAGCTTGTGCAGAACTGGGTCGCCATGATTATCGCCGCTGCGTGGTCTTTCATTCCCTATCGAAACGGTCAAATCTGCCAGGCTTACGCTCAGGCTTTGTCGCTGGTGACAACGAAGTGCTTAAGCAATTTCTGCGTTACCGCACCTACCACGGCTGCGCCATGCCCATCCAGCATCAGCTGGCTAGCATTGCCGCCTGGAATGATGAGGAACACGTGCAAACTAACCGCACCCTCTACCGGGAAAAGTTTGATGCGGTACTGGACATTCTTGGCGACCCCCTTAAGGTATCCGCCCCGGAAGCCGGATTCTACTTATGGCCTCAAACGCCCATCAGTGACGAAGAGTTCGCCCAACGCCTGCAGGCTGAATACAACGTCACAGTGCTTCCCGGGCGTTATTTGTCACGCACTATTGAGGGCAGCAACCCAGGGCAGAACCGGATTCGCATGGCGTTGGTTGCACCGCTAGAAGAGTGTATTGAAGGCGCCAAACGCATCAAGGCACTGCTAGATACGTTGTGAGCGCCAAACCGCGAGCTGCAGAGCTGCAACCCGAAGTAAGGCTTGCAATGATCTGCCACGCACTGCACTGCCCACGTACAGGCAATGCGGTAGATCGCATCGACTATGCTGACGTACACAGCAATGTATCGCGTTGGGACTTACCCGTTAACGCTTGTCGCTAGCACAAGGACTAAACATGGAACTGACCGTCTTTGGTATCAAGAACTGCGATACCATGAAGAAAGCCATGAAATGGCTGGATTACAACGGCGTGACCTATCACTTTCACGACTACAAGAAAGAAGGCGTGCCGGAACAACGGTTACGCCAATGGCTGGAAGCCCTGGGCTGGGAAACCGTGATCAACAAACGCGGCACCACCTGGCGTAAACTGGACGATGCGGTCAAGGAATCCATGAACACAGAAAAGTCCGTCAATCTGGCCATGGAAAACGCGTCTGTCATCAAACGTCCGATTTTGCAGAACAACGATTTCATTCTCGCCGGCTTCAAGGCCGACGAGTGGGAAGCCACATTGAAATAACGCCGGACGCCCAGCCGGATGCCCGACGCGGCCTAAACCAGCGTCCGGCCTCCTGCATCAGGCCTCCAGCTCGACGTCAGGAGACATCATGAGTAATTTTTTCGCCATCGCACTGGGTTGCGGCACCAAGAACCGTAACGACAACTGGCTCGAAGTTTTTTACCCCGATCCGGCCATTACCCCGGACGACAATCTGATCGAAGTAATTCGCGACGAGCTGGATTACCAGGGCGGCAACGCGGCCATGGAACTGACCCATCGCCAGGTTCAGCATATTGCCCGCGAATGGCGCGAAGCCGGTTTTGAGCACGAAGCCAGCTATGCCGTGGCGTTTCAGGAATCCGATCGCCCGGTGGTGCTGACCATACTGGAAACAGACGCCGAGCCCGCCACCACCCCGGAAGCCTATCTCAAGCTGCACCTGATCTCGCATCGCCTGGTGAAACCTCACGGCGTTAACCTGTCCGGTATGTTCCCGCTGCTGCCTAATGTAGCCTGGACTAATGAAGGGGCCGTGGATCTTGAAGAGTTGCCCGAGCGCCAACTGCTGGCCCGCCTAAACGGCAAGGTGCTGGAAGTGAACAGCGTGGACAAGTTCCCCAAGATGACCGACTACGTGGTCCCCGCCGGTGTCCGTATCGCCGATACCTCCCGGGTTCGCCTGGGCGCCTACGTGGGCGAAGGCACCACCATCATGCACGAAGGCTTTATCAACTTTAACGCCGGCACCGAAGGCCCGGGCATGATCGAAGGCCGTATCTCCGCCGGCGTATTTGTGGGCAAAGGCTCCGATATCGGCGGTGGAGCCTCCACCATGGGCACCCTGTCTGGCGGTGGCAACATCATTATCTCTCTGGGCGAAGGCTGTTTGCTGGGCGCCAATGCCGGCACCGGTATCCCGCTGGGCGATCGCTGCACCATCGAAGCCGGCTTGTACATCACCTCCGGCTCCAAGGTGCAACTGCTGGACGACAAGGGCGAGATCGTTAACACGGTCAAAGCACGCGACTTGGCTGGCCAGTCCGACCTGCTGTTTCGCCGCAACACCACCAACGGTGCCGTGCAATGTCTCACCAACAAAAGCGCCATCGCCCTGAACGAAGAGCTGCATAAGCACAACTAAAAAAACAACAAGCGGTAAGCCTCAAACTACAAGCGGGTCTCCCCCTGTTTGCTAGCTTGTCGCTTGCAGCTTGCGGATTGGAGCTGATTTCATGTCCCGCACCCTCGACTACACCAAGGAACTCATCCGCCGCGCGTCTGTTACGCCTGAGGACGAAGGCTGTCAGGAATGGATGATCGAAAAACTGGAAGCGCTGGGGTTCGAGTGTGAAACCCTGTGGTTTGAGGAAGTGCGGAACCTGTGGGCTCGTCGCGGCAAGCAGGGGCCGTTATTCGCCTTTGCTGGCCATACCGATGTGGTGCCCACCGGTGATGTGTCTGCGTGGAAGTACGACCCTTTCACGCCCACCGAAGAGGGCGACCTGCTGTACGGGCGTGGGACTGCAGATATGAAAGGTTCCATCGCCGCCATGATGGTGGCCATGGAAGATTTTATCGCCGCCCACCCGGACCATAACGGCAGCCTGGCGTTTCTGATTACCGCTGACGAAGAAGGCCCGTCAGTGAACGGTACCGTCAAGGTGGTGGAGCACCTGGAAGCCCGTCAGGAACACATGGATTACTGCCTGGTGGGCGAACCGTCCTCCACCAACACCGTAGGTGACGTGATCAAGAACGGTCGTCGCGGTTCGCTGGGCGCAAAGCTCACCGTAAAAGGCATCCAAGGGCACGTGGCCTACCCGCATTTGGCCCGCAACCCGGTTCATGATGTGGCGCCTGCGCTTGCAGAGCTGGCAACGACCGAATGGGATCAGGGCAACGCTTTTTTCCCTGCCACCAGTTTCCAGATTTCCAATATCAATGGTGGCACCGGTGCCACCAACGTGATTCCCGGCAGCTGCGAAATCATTTTCAATTTCCGTTTTTCCACCGAGCTCACCGACGCCATTCTGCGCGAACGCACGGAGGCGATCTTTGCCAAACATGGCCTTGATTATGACCTGAAATGGACCCTGTCCGGCCAGCCGTTTCTCACCGATCGCGGCGCGCTGGTAGATGCAGCGGTGGGCGCCATCCGTGATGTCACTGAGCTGGACACCGAACTGTCCACCGCCGGCGGCACCAGCGATGGTCGTTTTATCGCCCCCACCGGCACCCAAGTGGTGGAGCTGGGCCCCACCAACGCCACCATTCACAAGGTGAACGAACACACAAGCATCAGCGAACTGGACACCCTAACGCGGATCTATCAGCGTTTGCTCCAACACCTGATGACCACTGGCTAAAACCTGCCCCATAATGCTGCGCGGCCTGCCTGAAATAGCCGACTGAAATCAACCCGATTCTATCAAGCAGCCGCAGCATCCGGCTACAAATTCAGGCAAACTGCCCCTACTATAAACGTGTTATCACGGATCGGGAGGCACCATGTGGCTGCATGAAATCCCAGTGGGCGGCATGCTGTTCAGTCCTATGGTATTGCTGGTGCTGCTGTCGCTGGCTCTTACCTTTATGTCCTACTTGTTACTTCGACAACTAGGCTGGCACCGCCAGGTCTGGAAAGGCGCCTGGTTCTACCTTTCCCTTTTTGTCTGTTTCGTTGCCCTTTCCCTGCGACTACTGAGCTGACTGAGATAAGGCCCCTCATGCAACAAACACTTCGAATATTACTTACCGTGGTTCTGGTCATTCTCGCCCTGATCGCCGGGCACTGGGTGTGGAATTATTACCTCTATGCACCCTGGACCCGAGACGGCAAAGTACGTGCAGAGATCATCACACTCTCCCCAGATGTCTCTGGTTGGGTGCGCGAACTCAATATCGAAGATAACCAGAGAGTGAGCCGGGGCGACCCGTTGTTCCGTATCGACGACACCCGCTACCAGGCCGCACTTGCCAAAGCCGAAGCCCAGCTGCTTTATCAACAAGAAGCCCTGCGGCTCGCGCAGCACCAGTATCAACGTCGCAAGAATTTGCATCGCAGTAATAACAACAGCATTAGTAAAGAGGCACTAGAAAGCGCGCACATACAGTCGCAACTGGCCAAAGCTAACGTGGCCCTGGCCCAAGCAGAGCTGGACAGCGCCAGCATCAATCTCGAACGCACCCGCATTCACGCCCCCGCCGACGGCACCATCGTTAACCTGTCACTTCAACAGGGAAATTTTGTCAACCAAGGCAGCCCGGTACTCTCCTTGGTGAAAGCCAACAGCTTCTATGTCACCGGCTATTTTGAAGAAACCAAATTACCGTTGGTCCACGTGGGCCAGGACGCCTCAGTGATTCTCATGAATGGTTCGCGAGCCCTGCAGGGGAAAGTGACCAGCGTAGGCCAAGCTATCGCCAACGCTAACACCCAAGCCGACCGCCAACTACTTCCCCAGGTACAGCAAACCTTTAACTGGGTGCGGCTGGCGCAACGCATCCCGGTGCACATCAAACTGACATCCGTGCCCGATGATCTCCTGCTAGCCGCCGGCATGACGGCCACCGTGCGTCTGTATGACGAAGAGCCTGAGTGACGCTTTCGTGATGACGTTGCCTCCTCGTCTTGCCGTCCTCCTGACACCGGAGCGTCACTCAGTGCTCTTTGCGCTCAAGGGCATTATTGCCATGGGGCTGGCTCTTTACCTGGCCATGCTCATGCAACTTGAGCGCCCCTACTGGGCGCTTATTTCTGCGGTATTCCTGCAAGTCCGCCCGGAAACCGGGCTGGTGATTGAAAAAGGGCTGTGCCAGATTGGCGGTACCTTGGTGGGCGGGGCCATGGGCCTGCTGATTCTCGCCACCCTGCTGCCTTACCCCTTTATTGCACTATTGGCGCTGACTCTGTGGATCGGCCTCAATGCAGCCGCCTCAGCCTGGGTACGGCAAGCCAATTTTATTTATGGTTTTGCCATGGCGGGGATCACCGCCACCCTGATTGTGGTGATTTCCATCGCCAACCCGACCAGCACCTCTAGCGTAAGCATTTTTCATGTGGCCAATGCCCGGATTAGCGAAATCATTGTTGGCGCAGTCTGTGCGACCCTAGTGAGCAATCTGCTGTGGCCAGCCCGGGTTAGTCACTTGCTGCAAAAACATGCCAGAGGCGCGCTCAACCAGACCCTGGCTTACCTGGAGCTGGAACTAAACCCGACAGGCACCCACACCCAACGACATGCACAAGTCGATGCCCTACTACAGCGCATTTTCCCACTCAGTGATGACAGCAGCGCTGTCATGTACGAAGGCGCTCAGGGGCCGGGCCGGGCACGGGCCGCCACCGTCATCTGTCACAAGACGCTATCACTGATTGCACGCATACGCGTTATTGGTCGCCTGATGCGCAACCACAGTGAACTCCTCACACCTGCTCTGCAGGACATGCTCGATTCACTGCGGCTTTCCTTCAAGCGGATGCGCGAAACCGATTCCGCCGACGCCGCCATGGAAGAAGTGCAACACCTGCGCCAGCAATTGCGAAACGCAAGTAGCGAGCAAAGCGACGACGCCCCCCCGCTTCAGCGGCGTTTTTTTCAGGTAGCCCTAAACCTGACCGCCGACATTATTCTTGCCCTGGAAGCCAACCGGGCACTGCATTTCAGCAAAGAAATGCAACTGCGCCCGCAGGCTCTCAAGCCCTACCGGGATGTACAAATTGCCGCTGCCGTGGGTATCCGCAGTGCCTTGGTATTCATGATTGCCGCCGGCCTCTGGATCGGCACAGCTAGCCCCATGGCCATCATGCTGATGATCATGCCGGTGATCTTCACCATCCTTTTTGCCCGCCTGCCAGAACCGGACCGGGTGTTGCGTCGGGCCGCGACCACCTCGGTACTGGCCACCCCGGTTGCCCTGTTCTTCACCTTGCCTCTGCTGGCCCTCAGCAACGGCGATTTTCCGCTACTAATCCTGATTCTTGGCGCCCCCCTGTTCGTAGCACTACTGGCCATTAGTAACCCCACCACCCTGGCCTACGGATTGGGGTTTTGCACCCCTTACATTATTCTGGTGCAACCGGGTAACGCCATGGATTTCGATGTGGCCCGGGTGGCCAGTAACGGCTTGGCAATCACCGGCGGCATCTTCATTGCCTTCATGATGTTTCGGCTGATTACTCCACCCAGCGGGCCAAGCCTGCGCCGACGACTCATTCGCGAAACCGCTGCTGACCTAACGTTAATCGGCCATCACCGTATTAAAGAGGAAGGCTTCAATGCCCGTATGGCGGACCGCCTTCGTTGGCTCACCATCTGCGACAAGGCACTGCCCGAAGAACGACGGCACTTTACTGACCTGGGGCTGACAGGCCTTAACTTGGGCCAGGTCTCGCTATGGGTACAAGGACGCATTCACACCCAGGCGCCGGTCGCCTTGCTGGCCTGCGCGGCCCAGTGGCAGCAGTCTCTGGCTGATGCCTACCAGGCCTGCGCCCAAGGGCATTGCGATAGCCGTTTTCGCGACAACTCTGAACGCCTAAAAATCGCCATGGCCCAGGCCGGTAATCTGGAACAGCGAAATCAGGAGTTGGTTGCTGGCGCGGTAGAACGCATCGCCCTTACCTTCGAACGCATGGCCTCACGCATGGCCCGCACCGCAGAGCCAGACGGTGCCTCAGCCAACAGCACTGTAAGGCGCTAGAACCCCATCGCCTAAAGGCATAAAATTACTGGTGAGAAGCTCTAGCCAGCGTGTCTACTCTGTGTTTCTCTAGCCTTCTTCCCTGTATCACTAATACGCCTGCGGGCCGCCCTGGCGACCCGCCATGATGGAGCCCCCTTCACATGACCGTACAAGAGAAATTGACTGCCAACGTAGTGGTCGACACCAACCCCGCCACCGGCACTGCCGTTGCAGAGTTGAGCGAAACCAATCTGGATGCGTTGCCACAAATGCTGAGCAAAGCCCGGCAAGCGCAAGCTATTTGGGCGGCCAAGTCTTTCAAGGAAAGGGCTCGCCATATTCAGATGATGCGCAGCTACATTGTCGACCGCGCCGATGACCTGGCCCGTACCATCAGCGAAAGCAACGGCAAAACACTCACAGATGCCTTGGCGACGGAAGTATTGCCCTGTGCGCTGGCCTGCAAATGGTATGCAAAAAATGCTGAGCATTACCTGCAAGAGCGTAACCGCCCTGTAGGCAGCCTCTTATTCTTCAACAAACGCACCCATATGTTACGGGTACCGCTAGGTGTAGTAGGTATTATCAGCCCTTGGAACTATCCGCTATCAATTCCTTTTGGCGAAATCGTCATGGCCTTGATGGCCGGCAACGGCATTATGCTAAAAGTGGCTGCCGCCACCCCTGCGGTAGGCCGGGCCATTGAGCAAATCGTCGCCGCTGGTGAACTCCCTGAAGGCCTGTTTCAGCACATCGTCGGCTCTGGTTCAAAGGTCGCCACCGGCTTTTTCGATAATGGCATCAATAAGCTTTTCTTTACTGGCTCGGTCCCCGCAGGCAAAACGTTGATGGCTCAAGCAGCTAAAACGCTGACTCCCGTCTCACTGGAGCTAGGCGGTAACGACCCGATGCTGGTACTGGAAGACGCAGATCTGGAGAGAGCCACCAACGGTGCCGCATGGGGCGGCTACCAAAATGCCGGGCAAAGCTGTGGCGGCGTGGAACGCGTTTATGTAGTGGATGCCGTATACGACCAGTTCGTGGATCTACTGGCCAAGAAAACACGTCAGCTGCGCCACGGCATTGGGTGCAACGGTTTTGATGTGGATATCGGCAGCCTGACTACCGCAGGCCAACTGCGTACGGTTCAACAGCATGTGGAAGACGCGCTCGCTAAAGGCGCTCGCATTGAAGCCCAGTCCCGCCCCGTGGGTAATGTAGAAAACGGTTTCTTCTTCCCTGCCACCCTGCTCACCCAGGTCACCGATGACATGCTCACCATGTGTGATGAAACCTTCGGCCCCTTAATCGCTGTGCAGCGTGTAGCCAATGAAGAAGAGGCCATTCGCAAAGCCAATGATTCAAACTTGGCCCTGACCTCTTCAGTCTGGACAAAAAATAACAAGCGTGGCCGTGCCATCGCCGCACAGTTGCAAACGGGTGTTACCACCATCAATGATCATCTCTACAGCCACGGCTTGTCCGAAACCCCTTGGGGCGGCTGGAAAGAATCGGGCATTGGCCGTACCCACGGCCCGGAAGGCTTGGAAGAAATGACCCAGGCAAAAGTAGTAAACTGGGATATTTTGCCGTCCAAACGCAATATCTTCTGGTACCCGTTTGATCAGGCCACCTATAACGGTATCAAGAATGCCTTGCTTTTCGTCTTCCCTTCCGGGGTCGGCCAGTGGCTCAGCGCTTCGCTCAAGCTTACCCCCTTCTTGGTGAAGAAAATGTTCACTGGCTGGAAAACCGGCGACTGAAGGTCGCGGTAGTGCCCGCAAAAGCAGGCCTATTGATCTGTATCACATTGATCCTCTCTGAATCTGTCACGCTAGCCAGACAGGTTAGGGAGGATTTTTTATGTATATGGATACCGTGGTTTTAGCAGGAATCGCAGTGATTGTAGGCATTCTACTCTTCGCCGGGTGTTTCGCCCTGTTTATCTGGCTTGATGCCGGTAATGAAGACACCACACAGAGCGAAAAGGACTAACTCCGCCCTTATCTCGCGCGCAAGAACGGCGGGGGTGGGCTCACGGCCATTCTCCCCCCTGGGGTCTCAGAAAAATGACTTGCGGACTCGGCGTGGCCCTCAAGTGTGCCGTTGTTACAGTTTTTAGACAGATACATCAGCACGCCTTAAAAAATGCGCCCTCTTTACCGTGGGCGAGGACT
Source organism: Alcanivorax sp. (assembly GCF_040119285.1). Lineage (GTDB taxonomy): Bacteria > Pseudomonadota > Gammaproteobacteria > Pseudomonadales > Alcanivoracaceae > Alcanivorax. The sequence continues at coordinate 394,233 of NZ_JBEDTY010000032.1, read as the reverse complement.
AACCAGCCTGAAAGGCTGAAGCTTGCAAGGCGCATCTTAGTGGCGCCCAAACAGAATCCCCCCAAGCAACCGTTGAATCAGAGCGCCTCCAGCCAATCCTGTGACGGGGCATACCACCAGGACCCCATCACCGGGCGAGTAAAGTCCAGTAGAAGATCTTTCACTGAGTCATCCGCGATGCCAAACATGCGGCGTAGCAAAAAGTCGTAACGGTCCAACTCGCAACAGAACGCCAAAAAATACAGACCATGCTGGCCGCTGTCGCCATAGGGGACCGAGCGGCGCCACATTTTTTGCGCTACACCGTCACGGTCCACATCCACGCGCCCAACGTGGGCATCCGTGGGCATGCGCTCATCGTCAAATTCCACGGCATCTTCTTTGGTCCGACCAAACACATTCTCCTGCTCACTGACCGGTAACCGGTTAAACTTGTCCAAGTCGTGAATCCATTTCTGAGTGAGCACCCAGCTCCCCCCCGCACCGGGGTGAGGTTCAGCGATAAAGGCAGCCTTTTCTGCCTTTTCACCGGTGGGGTTACCAATGCCGTCCACGAAACCTGTTAAGTCTCGCATGTCGTGGTACACAAAGGCCGTCAACTCAAGCTGAGTAGCAAGTAAATCACCCACCGCCTTGCGCACCTGCATGGCAGTATCGAATAGATCACCAGACTCTTTAGCCTGAACCCACACCCATAAATCCCCCTGGGTGGCCGGGATATGCCCCTCCAAGGAAAACGCGGGAAAGCTAAAGCGGGAATCAAGGCAGGCCCAAAGGTCTGGCCCGAAAGCCAGCAGAACCGGGGCTTGCTCATTTTTCAGCGCGACAAGTTCCCGTAGTGCTTGGCGTAATGTCTCCAGCTCAAGGCCACTACCAAGGCTAAATTCGAAGAACAGGTGATGGGCATAACTACGGTCAAAAATACCGGTTTGCGGTGTCGACACCGAAGGCTCCTTTGCGCTATTCATAAACAGGAATAAATTCGCACAATAATAGCAGGTCCAGTCAAAGCAGACTCCTTCAACACGAAAACCCAGTCCACCGCACACTGAGTGCAATAGTTTTGAAACAAATTGAAATAGCCGCTGGTGTTCCGGGCTCAGGGCTTTCGCTACACTTGGCCCACATTCGTTAACTGTATCCGACTATGACACCTTGGCTTGGACTGGATCGACTAGGCTTCTTTCTCATACGCGTATTTTTACGCCTGTGCACCCGCGCGAATGCGCTTCCTTCAGACCCCAAAGAACTCCAGCTCGCCGCCAACACGCCCGTGGTGTATGTACTCAGTGATCGATCTGCCGCCGATGCTGCAGTTGCCGACCAAAGTGCCCGGCAACTGGGGCTTTCCTCTGCCCTTCGAGGGTTAACCCTGGGCAAGACGCACCTAAACCATAGCTATTTCCAGTTGTACCGTCAGCAAATGGGTAACCGCCGTCAGCGCCGTGCGATATCACCGCCGCGACTGGAGAAGTTGGTCGCGGTCCTGCGTGACAATCCTAACGCGGATGTACAGTTAGTACCGGTGTCCGTGTTTTGGGGGCGCCGTCCGGAAAAAGAGAACTCCATGTGGCGCATTCTCTTCTCCGACAACTGGTCACCCGCCGGTTTCATCAAGAAATTCTTCATCATTATTACTCAGGGCCGGCAGCTCTACGTTCAGTTTAGTCGGCCCATGTCGCTGCGTACCCTGGTGGACCAGTGCCCAACTGATGATCAGGCTGTTCGCAAGGCATCGCGCATTCTGCGAGTCCATCTCCGCCGCCAGCAGGAAGCCGCCATCGGTCCGGACCTTTCACATCGACGCACCCTGACTAACACTGTGGTGGATTCCCTTCCGGTGCGTGAAGTCATTCGCACTGAAGCTAAACGTCAGGACGTTAGTGAAGAAAAGCTGGAAGCCAAGGCACGCGGTTACGCCATGGAAATTGCAGCGGACTATTCGCACACCGTAATCCGAATCCTTGAGTTGTTTCTAAACTGGTTATGGAATCGCCTGTACGGAGGCATTAGTCTCTACAACATGGATAATCTGACCAAGGTCGCCGGCGATCATGAGGTCATCTATGTACCCTGCCACCGTAGCCACATTGATTATCTGCTGCTGTCCTTTGTGATGTTCCGCAACGGCTTGGTTCCACCGCATATCGCCGCCGGCATTAATTTGAACCTGCCCATCGTGGGAACGATCCTGCGCCGTGGCGGTGCCTTCTTTATGCGTCGCAGCTTCCGGGACAACCCATTATACGCCGCCGTATTCAGCGAGTACCTGCACACAATTACCACGCGCGGCTTTTCCATTGAATATTTTGTGGAAGGCGGGCGCAGCCGTAGCGGTCGCATGCTGAAACCGCGCACCGGCATGCTGGCCATGTCAGTTCGCAGCTTCTTGCGCGATTCTCGCAAGCCCATTGCGTTTGTCCCTGTCTATGTCGGTTATGAAAAAGTCATCGAGGCCGGTTCTTATATCGGCGAACTGCACGGCCAGAAAAAACAGAAGGAATCCGTGGGCGGCTTAATGAAATCTCTTTCTGTACTGCGCAGCCACTTTGGTCAGGTGCATCTCAACTTTGGTGAACCGATCAAGTTGGTGAACTATTTGGACGAGCACAATTCCAAATGGCGCAATGAAACCCTCACACCCGGGGAAAACCCACCCTGGTTCAAACATGTAATTGAAGAGTTGGGCCAGGAAGTAGTCGAATCCATCAATGCTGCCGCCGTGGCCAATCCGGTTAATTTGCTTAGCCTGGCGTTGCTGGCATCGCCCAAGCACACCATGGATATTGCCCAACTTCGTCAGCAACTGAACCTCTACATCTCCCTACTTAAGCAGGCCCCCTACAGCGATAGCGCCGCGCTGGCCACCGACGACGCCGATGCCATTATTCAATACGGCCTTGAGCACGACTTCATCGATCGCATAGAGCATAAACTGGGCGATGTGGTAACCACCGACGAAAAAACGGCCTTGCAGATGGCCTACGTGCGCAACAACAGCCTACACCTGTTCATTCTGCCTGGGCTGATTTGCTCTCTGGTAATGAATGCGCGCTCTGTAAGCATTGATGTACTGCAAAGCATGGTTCGCCTGCTCTACCCCTTCCTGCGTAGCGAGTACTTCCTGCACTGGCAGAGCGACGAAGAACTAGCCGCAGCCGTCAACAATATCGTCACCGTACTACAGCAGGAGCAATTAATTAGCAGGGAAAATGACTGCCTACACGGCGCCGCGATTCATACCCACGAATCCGACATGCTCGATCATCTTGGCCAAACCGTCATGCCCTCTCTGGAGCGCTACTACCTAACCATTCAACTATTGGTGCAATACGGGCCTGGTAAACTCACCGCTGAGCAGCTAGGCGAACTAGCGCATCAGACTGCACAGCGGCTATCACTGTTGTATGAATTCAATTCTCCAGAATTCTTCGATAAGGTGGTGCTAAAGAACTTTATTGCTCAGCTCTATTCCACTGGCCTGGTAACGCCCGACGGTAACGGCGCGCTGGAATTTGATGAAGAGCTAAAGGCCCTTGATGACGAAGCCAGCCGCATTTTCAGCCCTAATATCAGTGACGCTATCCAGCGCGTCACCCGGGTTACTAATTTGGGCAACCTGCTTACCGCTTCTCCTGAGGCAACCTAAGCACTCCCGGTCATCTTTTTTGCTGGCCGGTGTCTTTTTCCTTCTCAATCAGCGAGTTATCGAGGGAAGAAGGGCACTCAGGCACAGGTATAAATATCGAACCGTACTGCCTTGCCCCTTTGGCTGAAGGACGACGTTACGCCCGCCAGAAAACGGGCTTTTATCGGGCGTTTCACGACCACCCGGGAAGGACCAAGGGCGCGCGCCCAATCCAGTAATTGCTGTTCTTCAACTTCATCCGGGTAAGGACAAAGCCGCTGCAACCACTGCAGGTCTTTTTTAACCGCCGCACTTTTTTCCCGAGCGGGAAACATGGGATCTAGGTACACCGCGTGGAGAGCAGATGGCTCAGCAATTTTGCTGTCTGCGCACGCCAGCAACTGCATGTTCGCAACAAGGCTGGCAGGAGCCCTTTGCATACCATCAGCAAGCATCGCATGAAGAATCGGCGAACGCTCAGCCAACAGCACCTGAAATCCTGCCTGTGCCATCAGGGCCGCATCCCGGCCGAGCCCCGCCGTGGCGTCAAGCACCCAGATCCGATCGTCTTTGGGCTTGCCCAGCGCCTTAATCAGACGCTCATGGCGCACCCGCTCGGGAGTGAGTCGGTACCCCTGCTTGCCGTCACAGAAACTGACCGTCAGCGGCGTTTGCTTGCCACCGGGACGCCACAGGCTCAGGCAATCATCATGCCAGCCAAGCACCAGCTCAAGTGCCTGCCCACTGGCCTGGGCTTCATTTTCAACCCAGAAACCCGGAAGACCTTTCGGGCAACCGGGTAATAACCCAAGCACAGTGTCCAACCATTCACTCTGCCTCATGCCAACCAGAACAACAGAGCCACACCGAGTATCAACCGATAGACCACAAACGGCAGCATGCCAACGCGCTCCAACAAGCGAATGAAGAATACAATGGTCAGGTAAGCGGTTACCGCACTAACGATAACGCCCAGAGCCATCATCCCCCAGTCCACCACCACTTGCTGCTCAATCAAATCTTTGGTTTTAAGCAGCCCGGCCCCAAGGATCACCGGAATCGATAACAAAAAGGAGAAACGAGCCGCATCCTCACGACGATAGCCCAGCGCCAATGCCGCAGTAATGGTGATACCACTGCGCGAAGTGCCGGGAATCAACGCCAATGCCTGAGCCAGACCAATAAAAATGGCACCTGCAACGCCTAACCTAGCCAACGAAAACTCCCGTTTACCAAAAGCATCAGACGCCCATAGCAACGCGCCGAATACCAGCGTGGTGATAGCAATTACCAACGCCGAGCGTAGTTCACGCTCAATAAAATCATCACCGAGGAAACCAAACACCACCGCTGGAATTGTGGCCAACGCCACCAGCAAACCCAACTTCAGGTCATCATTCATCCGGCGCTGCTGAACGGCTAGGCCGGCCCCCCCTACCATGGCAATCAAATCACGGCGGTAATACATCATCACTGCCAGCAAGGTCCCCAAATGCACAGCCACATCGAACGCCAAGCCCTGATCTGGCCACCCGAGGATTTGGGACGGCAGAATCAGGTGAGCGGAACTGGAAATAGGAAGAAACTCGGTAAGCCCCTGTATCAGAGCAAGAACCAAGGCTTGGAACCAATCCATGGAAAGTCCTTATTGATTGTAACGCTAGAAACCAAACGTGCGTTGAAACAACGTGCCTCAGCACCAGCTTGAGGTTACGCAGACCCGATTTAGAAAACGGCGGTGCCCTATTCGTCCGCCGTCACTTTATAGCCCTGTAGAAATTCTACAGGCATACGCCGTGGTTTGCCGGAATCCAGTGCCACACACACCCACCGGGTGCGCCCGCGCAGTAATGTTAGGCTGTCGGATTCACGCACAATTTGGTAACGACGCGTAATGCTTATACGGCCATCGTTTTGTACAATCCAGGTACCGATCCTCAGGTTCTCACCCTCGAAAGCCGGCGCCAGATAATCCACTTCGGTATGGCGCGCCACCATGCCCCGGTTAAGCCTCTGATACAAATCCCAACCCAGCCCCAGCTCGGTGGTATGGTGCCAGGCAATCTGCTCCATAAAACGCAGATATTCAGTGTTGTTCACATGGCCCATCACATCGATGGCTTCGGCTGGTACGGTCACTGTCAGCTCATGCACATTGGGAAGATCCCAGTTGGTCATCGTACTGCTCCCTGAATCACTTGATCTCGCAGGTAGACCGGCTGTGCCTGTTCCGCACTCACACATTCTCCACGTTCGAATGCAGGTAATGCCAGTTGGGCAACCGCTTGCGCATGGGGGTGAGCGCCAGCGACACAGAAGCTTGCGCCATAGGCCGCCAGGAGCGCGTCTTGATGCACCAAACCGGAACCAACAATCATCCAGTCAGCGCACGGCAGTTCTGGCAAAGCATCAGGCTTGAATAGCCCATCACAAAGCACGGCATGGGCCGAGCCCGGCTCACACTCATAGGCGCCGAGGTAAAGCTCGCCCATGCGCGCATCAAAACAGGCGATAACATGCGGATTCACCTTCAGTGCCTGCGCGCTCAGCGCACAAGCCGCTAAAGTGGAAACCCCTACCACCGGTAGATCCGCCGCGAAGGCCAAACCCTGGGTTACAGCAGCAGCGACCCGCACACCGGTGAATGCACCTGGGCCATGCCCGAAAGCAATGCCATCGAGATCGGCAAGCCGGAAACCCGCCTCCTCCAGTATCCCCTCGACCATGGGCAATACCCGTTCGGTCTGCTGGCGAGGCGCTTGCTCAAAGCGTTCAATCACACTGCCATTATCCAACAGCGCCACCGAGCAGGTTTCTCCTGCGGTTTCCAATGCGAGTATTCGCGTCATGATTCCATTTTTTCCGCTTCCTGGCCCTGACGGGCCAGATAATCAAAAAACCGCTGTACCACATCCAGCTTACGGGTGCGGGTCATGTTGGGCAGGCTGTTAACGAACAACTTGCCATAACTACGCGTCAGCAAACGCGGGTCTGCGACTACCAGCAACCCGGTATCTTTCGGGTCACGAATCAGTCGCCCGGCTCCCTGGCGCAGGGCCAGCACCGCTTGGGGTAGTTGGTAATCACGAAACGCATTACCGCCATTGCGGTTAATGTGCTCGATGCGCGCCGCCGCCACCGGATCACCGGGTGAACCAAATGGCAGTTTATCGATAATCACACAACTGAGCGCCTCACCGCGTACATCAATGCCTTCCCAGAAGCTGCTGGTTCCCAACAACACGGCATTGCCCTTTTCCCTAAACGCATCAAGCAATTCACGCCGCCCGGCTTCACCCTGCACCAACAAAGGGTAATCAAGCTTCTGGCGAAGGATAGCCGCGGCTTCACGTAACGCTCTGTGACTCGTAAACAGGAAAAAAGTGCGGCCCCTGGCTGCATTAATGACCGGCACCATGGCAGCGGTGAGTTGCGCCGTGTACTCACGATCATTCGGCGCCGGCAGCCCTTCCGGGGCATAGAACACGGCTTGGCGCTTAAAATCGAAAGGACTCTCCAGCCTAAGGGTACGGGCAGAATCCAGCCCCAGGCGATGCTGGATATGTTCAAAGCGTCCGCCCACCGACAACGTGGCTGAGGTGAGAATCCAGCTACAGGGGTTGCGCTCACGCTGGGCTCGCAGCTGGGCCGCCACGGACAACGGTGTGCTGTGCAAGACTACAGAGCGTTTGAAGGTTTCAAACCAGTACACCCGATTCGGCTGGCCGCCTTTCAGGTAGGCCGCCAGGCAATCCACCTGTTCACTGGCGCGCCGGGAGCAGGCATCCATCCCCCGGCTCGCCTTGGCCAGCGGTCCGAGAAATGCATCCAGCTCCTGCAAAGCCTGCAACAGTGCCTCTCCGGCCTCAATCACCGCCTGATTCTCTGCCACTTCCGTCCAGGGCTCACGGCGTTCGCCGTCCCCCAGGCTTAAGCGTAAATCCATGCCGCCTTTATCCACGGCGGCCACTAGGCGATTTAGCTCCGCCAGATCCGCGGCGGTATGGCCCGCTTCAGACAGGCTATCGCGGCCCAATTCCTGAATCTGTCTGGTGCTCAGGGTGTCGGCGAAAAACGCCGCCGCGATTTCGGGTAGCTGATGGGCCTCATCGAAAATCACCGTATTGGCGGTGGGCAGCAGCTCCGAGGCGGCACCATTGCCGCGCAACGCTGCGTCGGCGAAAAACAGATGGTGGTTGACCACCACCAGGTCTGCTTCCTGAGCCTCTTTACGCGCCTTCATCAACGGGCATTCGTTATAGCGGGGGCATTCTGTCCCCAGGCAATTGTCCGCGGTGCTGGTCACCCAGGGCCATACTGGCGCATCTTCCGGAATCTGTTGCAGCTCGGCGATATCTCCGGTGCGGGTACGCCCTGCCCAGTGCGCCACGATCTGCATCTGCCCCACGGTCTCACGGGTGAGAAAACGGGCGTCTTCTTGATGCAGCTCCAATCGATACGGACATAGATAGTTGGCACGCCCTTTCAGCAGCGCCACTTTACGCGGCAAGTTCAGCGCCTTCTTGACCATGGGCAGGTCTTTAAAGAACAGCTGGTCCTGCAAGCTTTTGGTGCCGGTGGACACCAACGTCGGGCCTTCCGATAGCAGTGCAGGCACTAGGTAAGCTAGCGTTTTACCGGTGCCCGTTTCCGCTTCTACTAACAGCGTGGCACCACTGCCAATCACGTCTTCCACCGCATCCGCCATTTCTAGTTGCGGTTCACGGGGCTGATACCCAGGCAGAAGCGGCGCAAAGCGCACTAAGTCGGTAAGATGATTACGGGCGGTAGTCACATAATTTCCCTGAAACGTGTCTGCACTCGGGGCGGGCAAAACACAAGCTGTCAGCATCGCCCAACGCGCGCGCAGAGCATAGCCGATTCGCCCCTAGAACCCAACGCGAGAGCACGACGAGAAGGCAATATGATCGACTATACCTTAATCATTCTGGCCGGCGGACAGGGCCAACGCATGGGCGGTGCCGACAAGGGACTGGTGGAACTGGACGGCAAGCCGCTGGTCGCTCATCTGCTCGACAATCTGCTTCCGCGTCCCAGCCGCATTGTGATTAGCGCCAACCGCAATGCGGACCGCTATCAAGCTTGGGGAGATCCGGTCGTGGCAGATCTGCGCGACGGCTTTTGCGGTCCGCTAGCCGGGCTGGAAGCGACTCTGGCCGCAAGTCAGGGCCTGTGCGTGTGCTTGCCCTGTGACTTGCTAAAACCACCCACTGAAATGATCGAGGGTTTACTGGCGTCGGCGTCATCTGAGCATATCTGCGTTGTCCACGACATACTACGTCGACAACCGCTATGCATGGCCTTATATGCCGAACATTGGCGGGGAGCGTTGGGTGATTATCTGGATGCAGGCAAGCGAAGTGCACACGGCTGGCTAGACCAGGTATCTGTACACCCAGTGGCCATAACCACGCCATTGCAGAACCTGAATGACAGTGAAGAACGGATATATAAATAGCTAACGCGCATAATGCCCCGAGCATGAGTCATTATGCGTTTTCAAAAAAATGCCCGCGCAAGGCGGGCATTTTTCAGATCGGATTGCCAATATTAGGCAGTCACGTCCTGGATCTGCTTCATCATGGCAAGCTGATCAGCAGAAGGCTGTGCCGTTTGCAACGCCATCAGTTTACTCATGTCACCTTCAACGCGAATCTGGCCGCTCATAAAGCCTTGCATGCCTGCGGACTGGTCACCTTCAATGAAGATGCGCTTGGCCAAGTCGGCCGGCAGAATCATGGTAGTCGGAGCGTCAGCGTGATGACCTTCTTCGATCGTGCCGCCGACCAGAGCCAGCTTTTTATCGTCACCGTCAGCATTAATGCTGATGTTGATCACCAAGTCAGCCAACGCTGCTGGCGTTTCAAGGTCGCCCGCGCTTTCACGGATCTCTTTCACTTTTGCAAACCATTCGTCAGACAAAAATTCGAGGCTCATTTTCGTTTCTCCTTAAACCTATCGATGTAACTTCGACGCCCCCTTTCACAGGGCTGGCACAGGCTTTATTGCTGCTAGCCAATTCAAACGAGCGTTCGAAACTTACCCGTACCTTATAGAAAGGCTTAGGGGGTGGCAATAGCCGCAGATGAGTCCTTACAGGCCAAAAAAGCCAGGCAAAACACCGCGCCCATCGGTTGCTTGAGGGGCAGGTCCCAACATTAGAATCAGAGGTCATAACCGCGCTCTTCATGCAGCGCAATATCCAGGCCTTGAGTCTCTTCGTCGGCGGTTACGCGTAGCGGCGCAAACAGGCTTATTAGCTTGAGCAAGCCCCAAGTCATTAGCGCGGTGTACACAAAGGTTGCCACCACACCCAGCGCCTGCACACCCAGCTGATCCAGCATGGTATAGGCCGGTTTGGCAAACCCGTAACCGGAGAACAGCCCCAGCTCCGTGGAGGCAAACACACCTGCCAACAAAGTGCCAAGGATGCCGCCTATACCGTGAACGGGGAAAACATCAAGGGAGTCATCGATCTTCAGCTTGTGCTTGACGAAAATCACCATGTAAAAACAGATCACGCCAGCAGAGAGGCCAATCACCAGCGCTGCAGCCGGACTAACAAAGCCGGATGCCGGGGTGATGGTACCCAGCCCTGCGACCATGCCGGTGGCAATGCCCAGAGCAGACGGCTTACCGAATTTCTTCCACTCCATGGCCATCCAGGCCAGTGAACCAGCGGCAGCGGAAATGTGCGTTACCAGCATCGCCATGGCCGCATCACCATTGGCGGCCAACGCAGAGCCACCGTTGAAGCCGAACCAGCCTACCCACAACATGCCAGCACCGGTTACCGTCATGGTCATGTTGTGCGGCAACATGCCTTGGGTCGGGAAACCTTTACGATTGCCTAACACCAGCGCTGCTACCAACGCCGCCACACCGGCGGTGATATGCACCACGGTGCCACCGGCAAAATCATACAGCCCCAGATCGGCTAACCAGCCGCCGCCCCAGACCCAGTGACAAACGGGGATATACACACCCAACAACCACAGAATAGAAAACGCCAACATAGGCCCGAAGCGCATACGCTCGGCAAAGGCGCCGACGATCAGCGCCGGGGTGATAATCGCAAAGGTCATCTGGAACAGCCCGTGCAAACTTTTCGGCAAAGTGCCTTCCAGGGTATCGCGGTTTATTCCGGAAAAGAAAACATGATCCAAGCCACCAATCCAGGCATTCATGCCGCCACCATCGGAAAAGGCTAAGGAATAACCACAGATCAGCCACACCAGCGACACGGCGCAAGTAATGGCAAAACATTGCATCAACACCGAGAGAATATTCTTGCTGCGCACCAGCCCACCATAGAACAGGCTCAGGCCGGGCAGCGTCATGAACAGTACCAACGCGGTAGCAGTGAGAATCCAGGCGCTGTCACCACTATCCAGGCCATCGGCCAGGGTCAACGAAGGCAGCATCAACAGTACAGCAATCAACTTTTTCATTATGGGCCCCTTAAATGGCTTCGCTGCCGGTTTCACCGGTACGGATGCGGATAACCTGCTCAAGATCCGTCACGAAAATTTTGCCGTCACCGATTTTGCCGGTCCCCGCGGCCTTGATAATGGCTTCGATTGCCTGGTCCAGCTGCTCTTCACGAACCGCCAGCTCCAATTTCACCTTGGGAACAAAATCCACCACATATTCCGCGCCCCGATACAATTCGGTGTGCCCTTTCTGGCGGCCAAACCCTTTTACCTCGGTAACCGTCATCCCCTGTACCCCCACTTGGGCCAGCGAATCACGAACCTCTTCGGCCTTAAACGGCTTCACCACCGCTGTCAGCATTTTCATTGCCTATCTCCTTGTCCTCATGCACCAACACAACACGCGCCGGAAATTTGCACCGACAATGAGCATTCAAGAATCAGGCCATAAATTAGTGCGCAATATTTCAAACAGTTAACCCTGAATGAAAGTCAATGCGCACCAGCAATGAACAAAGCACTGCGAATTCGCACCACCATCGAACATGGGCCGCATTAAAATAGCGCACTGGATAAATTTGCAGATGACGGGGGAGCCCAAGCGCGCACCAGAAAATGCCCACCAACCGTTTGGTAATCGTCGCTAGAAGGGGGAAAAAACAGAAAGGACGGGCAACGGCAGATCCGTTACCCGTAGCAACAGGGCATATCAGTAAAGATAGTTAAACATCTTGCGGCGATATTCACTGGCCAACGGATCGCCTTTGGGAAGACATTCGAACACTTCAAGCAGCGCACTGCGGGCCACGCCTTCGCGGAAATCACGGTGCTCGCGAAGCAGTTTCAGCAGCGCCTCAAGCCCCTGCTGAAACTGGCCAGCGGCAGCAGCCTGCAAGCCATAAGCATAAAGATCTTCCGGGGTTGGCGTGTCGGCAATACGGGCAGACAAATCCGCCAGGCTTTGCCCTGCACCTTCCCATTTTTCCAACAACGCAAAGCGCGCCCGGAACGGCCGTAGCGGCTCCGCATCTTCTGTCACTTGTGCCAGCACCGACTGGGCATCATCCAAACGGCCTTCACCTAGCAGCAGCTCCACCAACAAGGCGCGAATGGCATGCTTGTCCGGGCTCTGCTCCAGCGTCTGGCGCAACGCCCCTTCAGCTTGCTCGGTGTGGCCTGCTTCAATGGCCATACGCACCTGCTCGATAAATCCTTCTTCCTGTTGCTGCTGGGCGGCTTCGGGATCCACCGCTGGAGCCAACCACTGGCGTAGCGCGCCTTCGGTCTGGGCTCCCTCCAACTCGCTGACCAACTTTCCTTGAAACACCAGCTTGAGACTGGGCAGGCTGCGCACACCAAACTGGCTGGCCAGCATTTGCTGCTCATCCGCATTCACATTGGCCAGGATCACCTTGCCTTGGTATTCGTTGACCAGACGCTCTAGGGCCGACGCCATTTGCTGACTGGGTTCACTCCAGCTCGCCCAGAAACCCACGACCACCGGGATCTGCTGGGACTGCTCAAGGATTTGCTGAATGTTCTGCTCGGTAGCTTCAATGATAGGGCTGTTCTGCTGCAACGCTATGCTCCTGAAAACGCATTCAAAGTGGCATCCAGTGTAAGCCATCATCCAGATTAAATCTGGTTAAACCCTGTGCAACCTGTGGCGTTAGCGCGTTAGACTGAAGTTAGGTGTGTGGTTTGCAGTTCATGGTGGCGGTTTCGCGCCCTCTCCATGACCGGAGCCGCATGTTGGAAGGCATTCACCCCAGGCAAAGGAGATCTCCATGCTTAGCCTCTTGGCTATTGTGTTGTTAATTGCCACGCTGATGACCCTCTTCTATCAGCAAATCAGCCGAGGCATTGGCAGTGCCGTTTTCGTTATCGTTTGGCTGCTCTGCGGCTTCCTCGCGTCTTGGCTGTTTCACCCCATCCCCCTGATTCTGCTCGCTGCAGGCGTTACTGTGCTTAACCACGTGGACCTGCGACAGAAGTTTATTGCAAAACCCGTCTACAACGCGTTGGCCAAGGTTATGCCTGCCATTGGCGATACTGAACGGGAAGCCATTGAAGCGGGCACCACCTGGTTCGAAGCCGACTTGTTCTCCGGCCGCCCAGATTGGGAAAAATTCGCCCATATCCAGTTCACCACCCTCACCGATGACGAGCAATCTTTCATTGATAACGAAGTGGTTGAACTGTGTGACATGCTGGATGAGTGGCAAATCTTTCACGAGCTGCGCGACCTGCCTGAGGAAGTCTGGGATTTCCTCAAGCACAAGGGCTTCTTCAGCCTGATTATTCCTACCGAGTATGGTGGCAAGGCTTTCTCGCCCTACGCACAAAGTCGCATCATGAGCAAAATCGCCACTCGCTCGCTTACCGCTGCTGTTACCGCCATGGTGCCCAACTCCCTTGGCCCCGGTGAACTGCTGGCTAAATACGGCACTCAGGAACAAAAAGACCGCTGGCTGCCCGGCCTCGCCAAGGGCGATGAGATCCCCTGCTTTGGGCTCACTGGGCCAGAAGCCGGCTCCGATGCAGGGGCTATCCCCGATACCGGGATCATCTGCAAAGGCACGTTTGACGGCAAGGAAGTGCTGGGCATGCGCTTGAACTTCGCCAAACGCTGGATCACCCTGGCCCCCGTAGCCACGGTAGTCGGCTTGGCCTTCAAACTGTATGACCCGGAAAAGCTGCTCGGTGATAATGAGGACTTGGGCATTACCTGTGCACTGATTCCCGCCGATACAAAAGGTGTGGAAATCGGTCGCCGGCACTACCCTGGTTCACCGTTCATGAACGGCCCCATCAACGGCAAAGATGTGTTCGTACCCTTGGATGCCATCATCGGTGGGCCGGATATGGCAGGTCGTGGCTGGCGCATGCTGATTGAGTGTCTCGGTGCTGGCCGCGGCGTCTCTCTGCCTGCGCTGGCCACGGCCAGTGGCGAAATGGGCTACCGCACCACCGGCGCCTTTGGGCGCATCCGTCGCCAGTTCAATACTGCTGTAGGTGAATTCGAAGGGGTGCAGGAAGCGTCTGCGAATGTGGCTGCACTGGCGTATACTCTGGAAGCCTACCGTCATCTGGTAACCCGCTCACTGGAAGACGGTGCTCCATCTGTGGTTACGGCCATGGCCAAGTACCATGCCACCGAAATGATGCGCGAACTGATCAATCACGGCATGGATATCGCCAGCGGTCGTGGCATCCAGCTGGGCCCAAGGAACTTCTTGGCCCTGCCCTATCAGTCCGCGCCTATTGCCATCACCGTGGAAGGCGCCAATATTCTCACTCGCTCGTTGATGATCTTTGGCCAAGGGGCCATGCGTTGTCACCCGTTCCTTTACGATGAACTACAAGCCATTCAGGCGGAAGACAAAGAGCAGGGGCTGCAGGATTTTGATGCTCTGTTCTTCTCTCACGCAAGCCATACCCTGGGTAATATCAGCAGTGCCATTGCCCAGGCATTAGCCAGCCCCTACCTGTCCGACGCCCCGGGCAATGCCGATGCCTTCAGTGCCCCCTGGTATCGCCTGATCAGCCGTTACAGTGCGGTGCTGGCCAGCACCTCGGACATGGCCCTTGCCCTGCTGGGCGGCGACCTCAAACGGCGTGAGCTGCTGTCCGCCCGCCTGGGGGATGTGCACAGCCAACTGCTGATCGCCTGTGCCATTCTCAAGTACCACGCTACCCTGCCCCGCGACGAAGCTAACGATGCCCACGCGCATTACGCTTTGCGCATGGCCTTCAGTCGAGCCCACGATTCTCTCGACGCCTTCACCAGCAACTTTGGTTTCTTCGGTGTCGGCCATGTGCTTAAGCGTCTGTTCTTCCCGCTGGGTCGGCCATGCAAGGCTCAGGCGCCAAGCGATGATCAGATTCGCACTCTTGGGAAAATGATCATGGAACCTAGCTCAGTACGCGATGCCTTGGCAGAACCGGCCTATATTTCCCAGGATCCGGAAGATTCCATTGGCCGCGTAGAAGCCACCTTCAACAAACTGCTGGAAGTGGAGCCTGGGTTCCTGGCGTATCTGAAAGCAGAGGGCAAAGGTCAGCTGGAAGGCAAGACCGTATTGGAAAAACTTCAGGATGCGGCGCGCAAAGGCATCATCGATGAGAACCAGGTGGATGCCATCAATGAGTACGACGCCATGCGTTACGATTGCCTGCTCACCGACGCCTTTGACAAGGATCTGAAGGAGGTGCAAGTCCACGCAGAACGGCCAATGATATAACCCCCCAGGGGCACAGTGGCCAACACCACTGCGCCCCTCTACTTTTCCCTCACCATACCTTTTGAAGTTTATGAAGCGGCCTATCTTGAAAGGAAAAGCGGCTCCCCCTCCCACACAAACATTAACCAGTGCTCATTTTCACAAAAACGCAACACTCGCATTCTTCGCCAAAATGCCGCTTTTTCCAGCAGTTAACTCCCTGCCTGCTCGATTTCAGACAGATTTAACATTCAGATCATCCTTTTACCGCTTTTACGCATGATCGCTTTCGTCTAGTCTTGCCCAAATTATGCCCCACCGGGCCCGGAGCACTATTACGCCTCCCTTTGCCCCTCGGACAACAGGTCAGTAATGACAGCAGTCGTTGAAGAAAAAACCGCAATCGAATTCAAAGGCCGCATGCTAATGATGACGGTCCTCCAGCTGAAAAACCTGGATGCCAACGTGCTTCACCAGCAGGTGAGCCAACGTCTGGAGGATGCCGCCCAGTGGCTGCAGGAGGCCCCGGTGGTGATCGATGTCAGCCCTGAGCTGGACAGCGACCCTGTGGCTCTGATGGCGGCCGTAGACACCCTGCGCAGCTTGGGGGTGAACCTGGTGGCTCTGGCCCGCAGTGAACATATAGACGCAGATACCGCATCGATGCTGGGCTTAGGTACCCTAAGCCTGGCGGGCGGCCGTGAGGTACCCCGACGCACCGAACCTGAACCGGCCAGCAACGAGGGCGCGCCCGAAACCACGCCCGCAGCCCAACACGTTGAAACCATGGTGATCGACCAGCCGGTGCGCTCCGGTCAGCAGGTTTACAGCCGTGGCGATCTGATTGTGCTGGCCCCGGTTAGCACTGGTGCCGAAATCATGGCCGACGGAAACATCCACGTTTACAGCAACTTGCGTGGCCGCGCCCTGGCCGGTGTTCGCGGCGACACTAGCGCGCGTATTTTTTGCCAGCAACTGAATGCTGAACTGGTATCCATTGCCGGCCATTACCGGGTAGCCGAAGATCTGCCCGAGTCATACCGTAACAAGCCTGTGCATCTGTGCATGCAGGGCGATGCGATGCATTTTACCGCGCTGAACTAGCGTGCATAAAACATGAAGGTAAGGAGAAGAGCGTGACGAAGATCGTGGTCGTGACATCCGGCAAGGGTGGCGTCGGCAAAACCACCACCAGCGCAGCGCTGGCCACAGGCCTTGCCCTGCGCGGTTTTAAAACCACTGTGATTGATTTCGATGTAGGCCTGCGCAATCTGGACCTGATCATGGGGTGCGAACGCCGTGTGGTCTATGATCTGGTCAACGTGATTAGTGGCGATGCCAACATCAAGCAAGCACTGATCAAGGACAAGAAGGTGGACAACCTGTTCATCCTCCCGGCCTCTCAGACCCGCGACAAGGACGCCCTTACCATCGAAGGTGTGGAAAGCGTACTAACCGCCCTGCGTGACGACATGCAGATGGATTACATCATCTGCGACAGCCCTGCCGGCATCGAAAAAGGCGCCCTTATGGCGGCCTATTTCGCCGACGAAGCCGTCGTCGTCACCAACCCGGAAGTCTCCAGCGTGCGGGACTCCGACCGTATCATCGGCATCCTCGCCAGCAAGACTCGCCATGCCGAGCAGGGTGATGGGGATATCCCCGCCCGCCTGTTGCTTACCCGCTACTCCCCGGAACGGGTGGAAAACGGGCAGATGCTCTCCGTGGAAGACGTGCAGGAAATCCTTGCCATCGAATTACTCGGCGTAGTGCCGGAATCCCAGGCCGTACTCAATGCCAGTAACGCTGGTAGCCCGGTAATTCTGGACACGGATTCCGATGCAGGACAAGCGTATAGCGACGCCGTGGCACGCTTCCTAGGCGAGCAATTGCCGCATCGCTTTATCACCACTAATAAGAAAGGTCTATTCGGCCGTCTGTTTGGAGGCTAACGGATGAGCATCTTTAGTTATTTGCTTCCCAAAAAGCAGAACACGGCATCAGTGGCGAAAGAGCGCTTGCAGATCATTGTGGCCCGCGAACGCTCCACACGCGGTGGTCCAGATTATCTGCCGCAGCTGCAAGAAGAGCTGCTTCAGGTGGTCCGCAAATATGTTCCCGTGGACCAAGACGCCGTGAACGTCCAGGTAGACCGGGAATCCGGGTGTGAAATTCTAGAATTGAATATCACCCTGCCGGAAGGCTGATTCCTAAAGCAACCGCCCCTGTTGCAGGCTACTACTCCAGCACAGGGGCGCTCGCTACTTGCCCCCTTGTTTACTTTTGACCAACCCTGTCTCACTCAGCCTTGCTCGGCGGCAACACCTGCCACTGCGGCTCGTCGTACTCGCCGATCACGCTGACCTCAACCACCTTGGCGTGCTTTTCCAGAATCGCTTTTACCTTTGCGCTACGGCTATCGTCTTTGGCATCACGGTGTGCCTTGCTCTCCCAGTGAGCGATGGCCAGCACCGTATCAGAGTAGCCAATCTTGCGGTGCAGGTAAGTCCCTTTTGCCCCAGCACTTTGCTGAATAATTTCACTGGCCTCCACCCAACCCTTAGCGTACTCATCCACGCTAAAACCGGGCTTCACCCGCACTTCGAAAATAAACTTCATGGTCGCTCTCCCTGACGATAGAACTGAGCCAGTAAACGATACAGCGCTGGCCAATCCTTATAAAGTTGATCCGGCCCTTCGAAAAACGCCTCGCTGCACACCGCAAAAAATTCCCCCGGGCCGGTCAGCGCATAGGCATCCACCGGCATGTGCCGGTGGTGCTGATAATCGCTCAGCAGCGCTTCCCAGCACGCGGTGAAGGTTTCATGCCATTGCTTCGGGTCCATCCCGGTATGCAATGGCGGCCTGCCGTTGGCGCCATTGCGGCGCATATCCAGTTTGTGGGACATCTCATGAATCACCACATTACTGGCTTGATTCTCTGGGGCACAAGCCTCAACAATCGCGTCCCAAGAGAGAATAACCGGGCCCTGGTGCCAGGCTTCTCCGGCCAACACCGGGCCCTGGGCATGCACTACGCCGTCCTCACTGAGGTGAGGACGGTTGGGAATGAACGCGCCCTCGTACAAGATCACCGTGTACCAACCGTCATACCAGTCCAACCCTAGGTACAGAATCGGCACGCAGGCCATGGCGGCCACTTTCAGGCACATGGCATCGGTATAGGCAAAGCCGCCGCCAGGCGCAATGCTTTTGCGGGCCAGAAAGCGCAGCGACAGATCAAACAGTGCCTGCCGCTCTTGCCCCTCAAATCGAACCATTAATGGCCAGTCAGCTACAGCGGCTTCCCACTCCTCGCGGGTATAGCCCATTTTTTTAACGCGTCGGGCATCACGCCAATTTTTCCAGGCTGCAAACATCCATTGTCCTCGTACAATCGGTCATTTGTGTTGTGCGATGGTATCTACTCTGACCATGAAAGCGACATTTCACTGGCCATTACCCGCCACCACGCCTGTGCTACCATCGCCGGTCTGTCTCAACTGCGAACCCTGCTCAGTGACTATTAGCCAAGCTCATAAAGCCGATCTGCTGCTTCTAGTGGTCACCCTTCTGGCTGCCATCAGCTGGATGTTCTCCAAAGAAGCCGTACTGGCCATGCCTCCCTTGTTGTTCATGTCACTGCGCTTTTTGCTAGCCTCTGTGCTGCTAGGCTGCATAGCCCATCGCCAGCTGCGCCGGCTATCGCGCCAGCAGCTGATACGCAGCGCGCGCGTGGGGCTGGTATTCGGCACCGCGATGAGTTTCTGGATTGTCGGCCTAGCGGTGGGTGATCACGTGGGCGAAGGCGCCTTCCTGACCAGCTTGGGAGTGGTGCTGGTGCCAGTGATTGCCCGTATTGTCTTTGCCGAAACGGTGCCCACCAGCACTTGGCTGGCCTTGCCTGTGGCTGCTGGTGGCTTGGCCCTGCTATCACTTGAGCAAGGATTGCACCTAGATGTGGGCCAGCTCTGTTTTGTGGCTGCCGCGACCATCTTTGCACTGTACTTCAACCTCAATACTCGCGCGGCCAATACTATCGCCATCCAATCAGCCAGCGGTGAGCGTATCGAACACCCACGTATACCGGCCATGGCACTGACTACCGTCGTGTTGGCCGTGGTGGCTCTGGTGACCGGTACGCTGTCAGCCTTCAACGAACCCTGGGGCCCGGTGTTTACGTCGATGACCCCCTCACTGGTGATGTGGATTGTGCTCAGTGCCAGCATTGGCACGGCGCTGCGTTTTCTGGTTCAGACCTATGCCCAAAGTCTTTCCCTCCACAGCCACGGTGTAGTGATCATGGTGCTGGAACCCATGTGGACAGCATTAATTGCAGCGGCCTGGTTCGGCGAACACATGACCTGGATCCAGCTGGCGGGCTGCGCTCTCATTTTTATCTCTTTGCTGGTCAACCGTTGGCGCAGAGTACGGACTTTGCTGAAATCATTGGTTGCACCGAAACGCCCCTAACGGGCGGGCGGATACACCTGGCGTGTCCAGCCTCTATGCGCCAACGTCCGACGCTAGAAGCACAACACCCTGAAAAGACCCGTTAGCGGGGTAAAAACGTGGAGAAATACTTGGCAGCGGGATGTGCAACCGGTTACGACAAAACAAACCCTAAAGGCAATACAGGCTAGGGAATAGCGGATGGTGAGTGCATGACGCACTCACCACGGTAAGCAATCAGCTTTTATGGCTTTTCAACAAAGCGTCCACCTTGTCGATATATTTGCCTTTGGCTTCGTCCGCACTCAACCCTTTCAACTTGGCCCAAGCGTCATACTTGGCACGTCCCACCATATCCATCATTCCTGGGCGCTTGCCAGACACATCGCCCGTGCTGCCCTGCTTGAAATGGGCATAAAGAAACAGCAAGTCATTATTGGACGGTTTGCTATCAAGGGTTTTAACATCTTTCTGGGCTTGTTCAAATCGGGCAGTATCGGTCATGATGTTTCCTGTCAGATGTGGGCATTGTTGTATAAGGTAGCACTAGGGAGCGATTAAAAAACCCATAGTATGCGCCTTGATTCCACTGGAAATAGTGCGCTGTGATCGTATCGGAATCAACATAAGCGCGGGCAACAAAAACATAACAAAGAATAATCAGGTTACGTCATGAACGACGCAGAGCAATTCCAGACCGACCAGACCATCGACCCACAACAGGAAAGCATTCTTCGCGATGCACTCAATACCTTTATGGTTCAGTTTGATCGCGACCTAGAGCAGCGCTATAAGCAACACTCTCATGACCGCACACTGGATCTGATCAATCGCTCAATCTATCTGATGCTTGGCCTTTACCTGCTCGTGGTAGTGCCCGTTATCCTAATAGTAAAAACACCGGAAATGGCAGCCTGGCGCAATTATGGTGTGTACCCCATTGCCGTGGCTTTGGTAGGCCTCTGGTGCTGCACCCGTTTAGACTGGTTGCGCCCACACGCCATTAGCGTCATGTATCTGGCTTTGTGGTTGTCACTCTCAGGCACCATTCTGGGGGGCATTCGCTTCAATAGTAGCTTCCCAGGGCAAGTTTCATCCTTTGAAAGCATCTACCTACTTATTATCGCGTTCTCTATTCTACGCTTGCCACCACGGCAAACCTTAATTACCGCCATCATCGCTGCGGTGTTTGCCCTCGCGATTAGCGTGATTACAGCGCTCAACATTCATCTTCTGTTAATGATGCTGTCCTTCTCCATTCCACTGATTATCTGCACTGTGAACGGCTATATTCTGGACATCAGCGCCCGGCGTAACTTCGCCAACAATTTGTTGCTAGCACACGAATCCGCACAACTGAATCGCTGGCGCGCACAGGCAGAGAAAGAGGCCAACCGACAGCAACAGCTCAATCTCTTTATGGGGCAAATCGCCGGTAATCTGACTCCCTCGCAATTACTCGAACGGGTGCTGGGTTATTTAGTCCAGCACGTAGGTGCGAAAATCGGCGCAGCCTACGTACTGGAAGGTACCCAGCTCGTTCGCAAAGCCAGCTGGGGCCTGAGCGGCGAAGCCCAGGCCAGAGAAGTAGTACCCGCCAGTGAAGGCTTACTCGGCGCGGCCCTGGATCAACGTTTGTTGATACAGCAGCATCAGGTCCCAGAGCATTATCTGGATCTGGAAACCGGGCAGGGAAAAAGCCCCCCAGGAGCCGTGCTACTCTGGCCGTTGATCCAGGATGAGCACCCTCTAGGCATCATAGAAATTGCCAACACCCAAAGCTTCGATCAGGAACAGCAGACGCTGATCAGCGAACTGCATCGCCCCCTGGCCTATTCTTTACAGTCCGCCCAGCATCGCCAGCAGTTCCTTGGTGAGGCGACCACCAGTGCCAACGTCTGAATCGATTAATAGCGCGAGCGGCTTTTTTCACTTTCAGCATGACTGATAAAACTGAGCGGGTTGAAGCGACACAATGATAGCCAGCCAGCAGGCCCTCAAAAACGCGCCCCTCATTACCCGACGCGAGGGGCGAACTAGCCTGGAACTGCGTATTCAGGGTGCCTCCAGAGACTGACAAGCGACCGCAACGGTACAGAGGCTTCCCTAAAGTCCACGCTTGCCCGTAGCGTCCGCTACGGCTTCATGCAAATACCGTAAAGGTCTGTCGACTCAATGCCACCGCCTTGCCCTCCGCATCCCAAATCACCGCCTGGCTTTGGCCGTAGCCATCACTACATTGGTCCGTGTTTACCCGGTATTGCCATAAAGTCTCCGGCGAGCGGGCCCTAGGGTCATCCAAGAGCTCCATAGTCCACGTCAAGGAACTGGCTGGCGCTGGCTTTTTGAGCAGAGGCAAAACTGAAGGCGCCCAAGTATCCACCAGCGCAATCAGCGCTGCCGTGCTCATGGTTTCTGGCGGCACAGTGAAACCCATATAGCCACCGTAATCTGGCTCCGAACTGCCACTGAAAGGTGGCATGCCTTCTGCGTAGCGAATATTAAAGTGGGAAAAGAAATCCGGCGTCAACCCTTTGATGAACGGTACCGAAATGCTCTGCTCTGGAGATTTCATCGTTGGCGCCGATGGCCCTTCTACCACTACACTGGATTCCCGACTGACCCCAAAGCTGGCCAGCATAACCGCTACCACCTGCTCACCTTGACGGGCGGAGACCATGGCCTGCATAACGGATTTTCCTTCTCGAAACACTGTCTCGTCCAGTGCCACCGGACCCGGCACCGCAGGCGCGACAAAAGAGAGAGAAAAGCTGCGTAGAAACCGTCCGCGAGCCACGGTTTTTTCTAAATGTTCAAACAGCACCGCCCCCACCAAACCACCAAATAAGGTCCGGCCCTGCCCCCACCCTTCTGGAAACGCGGCGTTACCCTTGCCATCAACCGTGGCTAGAATCTCATCGAATGTCATGGTCTCTCACTTCTGCGTATATTGAATTTGCGGTGCTTTATTTACCATTCCTGCGAAGCCAGTAAAAGTCATTATGCCGTCGCAAAGAGGATCAACGGCGCCATAACCAGCAACAGTGCACATAAAACAGCCGAAAAACGTGTTTTCCCATGCGCTTGATGGCCCTTGCCGGTAGCATAGGCGCCCCTTTTTTAGTTTCGCCAGTATGGAGACAATGGCATGACCTGGTTGAAATCCCGACGTCTGCAGTATCTGCTGGCCATCACCGCCCTCTTTTTCTCGTTGATGGTTGTGCTACGTGTCGTCTTTTATTTTGGCTTTTCAGAGATCTCATCCTCAACAGCCGCAGACTCTGAAGCCGTGCTCAGTGCTTTGGGCATTGGCCTGCGTTTTGACTTGCGGCTCGCTCTGTTAATAATGCTGCCGTTGGCCGCCTTGGCTTATCTGCCACGGGTCAACTTACTAAACAACGGCCTGATGCGGTTTCTTGCCCATAGCTACCTGATCATTGTTTTGGCCCTGCTCGGCCTCACCTATATTCTTGATTTAGGCCACTATGCCTATTTGGGCGAACGACTCAACGTGACTGCCCTGCGTTTCTTGAAAGATACTCGGGACTCCACGTTGATGGTCTGGGAAAGTTATCCGGTAATCTGGATTACCTTGGGCTTAATTGCCGGCGTAGCGGTTTGTTATTGGCTCGCCAGAATAGCCGAGCACAAGTTGCTGCAACGCCCTGCCACAAAAATTTCTTGGCTACAGGCCACTGCCGGGTTGTTGGTTTGTTTCACTCTTTTCTTCTTTGCCATTCTTGGCCGAGTCAGCAACATCAACATTCTCAATCCGATCCCGCTTCGCTGGAGTGAAGCCTTTGCCTCCGGAGACCGGGCTATTGGCTCCTTGGGACTGAATCCGGTCCTCTACTTTCACGACACTCTGCTCATCCCTGTTTCCCCCTTTGATGAGGAAAAAGTTACCGAGTATTACCCCCTGATTGCCGATCACCTTGGCATTCCCGAAGATAAACGTCAGGATTTGAATTTTACGCGCATGCTGGATGTACAGAGTCACAAGCTCGATTATGACCGCCCCCCAAATGTGGTTTTCATCATGCTTGAGTCGCTGGGCGCCAGCCGTGTCAGCAGTTACGGCTTGCCCGTTGAAAGCACCCCGAACTTGGACCAGCTGGGCCACGATGGCTGGCGTTTCGAGCATTTCTATGTCCCAGTGACCGGCACCGCTAAAACGATATGGGCCACGTTTACCGGTATCCCGGATGTAGCCCCAACTGAAAGCGCCAGTCGCAACCCGCTAACCAGCCACCAACGCACAGTGCTGAACGCATTTGAGGGATACCGAAAATTCTATTTCATTGGCGGGAATGCTGGCTGGGCTAACCTGGATGGCTTGGTGCAACAAACCATTGACGGACTCGAACTGCATGAAGAAGGTGACTGGCAATCCCCGGACGTAGATGTCTGGGGCATTTCCGACCTGAACCTGTTCCGGGAATCGAACCAAATTCTCGCTGACCTGCCAGAAGATCAGCCGTTCTTTGCCTTTATCCAAACCGCAGGCAACCATCGTCCTTTCACCCTTCCTGAGAATAACGGTGATTTCAAACCCCGCACGGATCTGTCCGATGAAGAGTTAGCCAAGTTCGGCTTCCGCAGCGCAGCCCAGTTCAACGCAGTACGCCTGCTGGATTACAACGTAGGGGAATACATTAAGTGGGCCAAAGAAAGTGATTACTTCGACAACACCCTCTTCGTGTTCTTCGGCGATCACAGTAATCGCATCACTACCTTGCCCCACATGCCAGCCATGGATCAGCTGGGATTAGAGAGCAACCATGTGCCACACATCCTGTATGCCCCCAAGTATCTTAAACCCAGGGTCATCAAGGAATCCGTAGGCCTGGTGGACGTGCTCCCCACCATAGCCGGCATGCTAGGGCTGCAATATCCAAACACCACCCTTGGTCGGGACTTCCAAATTCCTGCTCCCGAAGGCGATCGCGCCAATTTTGTGGTGCTGAGGGAAGGCCCCAGTCCGATCTACGGCATGGTGACAAAAAATTTTCTAGTGCAAATGAATGCGGATGGCAGCAATGCCACCCTGCATGATCTGCATAGTGACACCCCAAGCCGAGACGAAGCCGCACAACATCCTGAGGTTTTTGAGCAACTATTCAAGCTTGCCCGTGGCCAATACGAAACAGCGCGCTACATGTTTTACGACAATGTGGATAAGTGACACGCAACGGCTATGATCCTGCAGGCAGAGACCGTAATTGTAATAAATGCTCGTGTTAACACAAAGAGGCCGCCCCGAATCAGGGGCGGCCATATCTATTTCGCATTTTGATCACGCCGACCCGTTATGGCACGATTTCGCGTTTCCACGCAGGGGCCCGGATAAGCCGAGCCGGTAACCATTACTGCCATCTTCCCCAGTAGCTCTGCTCAATCCGCTGGCTTACCACTGCATATCAGGCAAACAAGAAAAGGCTTCACGTAGCCCTTGCGACCAAGCCTCACCCAAGGCCAGGAAATGCATATCGTTCTCCGTGACATTATGGTGATTATTCAGGCAGAGACTGTCTTTCTCGTAGAGCAGCACATCAAGAGGCAAACCCACCGATAAGTTGGATCGGATGGTAGAGTCCAAGCTGATAAGTGCACATTTGGCTGCATCTTTTAGGGGGAGTGAATAGTCCACCACACGGTCCAAGATGGGCTTGCCGTACTTGGTTTCACCGATCTGGAAATAGGGAGTATCGGGTGTGCTCTCAATGAAATTGCCTTCTGGGTAAACCAGAAAAAGCCGTGGAGCTTCGCCTTGTATTTGGCCCCCAACAATGAAACTGCTGCCAAAATCCACGCTGCCCTGGTTTTGCCCGGAGTCACGCATGATCACCTCCCGGCAGGTGCTACCTACCACGCTGGCAACATCGTACATGCAGGACATACCATGAAGGTTGGGCTGGTCACTACCCAAACGCATGTTAAGCAGGCTAATCACACTCTGGGTCGTTGCCAGATTGCCCGCGCTGAGAATCACAACAACGCGCTCACCTGCTACTTCGAACTTGTGAAGCTTGCGATAGGTGGCGATCTGATCTACTCCGGCATTGGTGCGTGAATCAGCCGCAAAGACCAGCCCGTGCTCCAGCCCCATGGCTACACAATACGTCATGCAGTGGTACTCCTTGTTATCACTGAGATTGTAAAGGCACGGTCTCACTGACCCATGCCACAGCTTCCAGCGACTCTACTCCGCCGCCGAAGCGGACCCCACGAACAGGACAAGCATCTAGGTAATCCATGCCCACCGCCAGTTTCAGATGCTGGCGCGGCAAACACGTCTGATTGGTAACATCGAAGGTATGCCAACTGTCATCATGCCAAACTTCAGCCCATGCATGGCTAGCCACATGCTCTGAATCGCGACTGTACAGATAGCCGCTGACATAACGCGCCGGCATTCCAAGTGCACGGCAACACGCCAAAAACACGTGGGTATGATCCTGACAAACTCCTTTTTGCAAGTTCCAGGCGTCACTGGCCCGGCTTCCTACGTGCGTTGCCCCTGGTGTAAAAGGCATCCCACTGAGTATTGTTTCGCTCAGATTTTCCAGATGGCGCGCCGCTGACATCCCATCATATCGGTGGGCCAGTTCTTCTAAGCAGTCATCCGCCTCTGTTAACGCCGTGTGACGTGTAAAAACCAGCGGAGAAAGGCGCTGATCGGCATCTTCACTATCCTCATCCGTAATCTCAACCTGTCCATGTACCGTCAAGTTAATAGCCTGATGGGGCCTATCCAGAGTCAGCACGTGAAGTATATTGTTATACCCATCGGACACTTCCTCTGCCTGTTCAGGCAAGTCCATTGTCCAGTTCAGCACTTTTTGTCGTTGCGAGGGCCTAGGTGTCAGTCGCAGGTACTGGGTACTGTGTTTAACCCGTTCGGAATAACGGTATTGCGTGCTGTGTCGTATTGTTAATTCCATACCAGCTCCAAGTATTCACTTTGAATGGTGTCAGCCAGTTCATTAATCCGGCGCAAGAAATCAGTCAGGTAATCATGCAATCCAATGGCAAGAATATGTTCCATGTCGCCATATTGAAGACGAGCAAGCTGCACGGCTGCTAGGCGTTTAGCCTCAAGCCCTGCCTCTCCTTCAATGGCAGGCAAAAGCTCACACAACATTTGCAAGCACGACAACAACGATCGGGGAACTTCTGGCCTGAGAATCAACAACTCGGCAACGCGCTCGGCATTAATGGTTTCGCTGAACATTTCGCGGAAAGCCTCGTAGCCCCCCAATGAACGAAGCAAGGCATGCCAACGGTAATAATCCACCGTGGAATCACTCTCCGTTTCTTCTTCCCGGTGTTTAACATCGAGAATACGAGCGGTGTTATCCGCTCTTTCAATAAAGGTCCCCAAGCGCAAAAAACGAAAAGTATCGCTTCTCATCAGGGTGCCATAGGTGGCCCCACGGAACAGGTGTGATCGATTCTTTACCCACTCGAAGAAAGCGGTTTCACCATAGTCCTGCAACCCGGTTTGACTGATTTCCTTAAGCTCTAGCCAGGTACCATTAACGCTTTCCCACATTTCTGAGGTGATTTTTCCTCGCACCGCATGAGCGCTGGCTCGGGCCTGACGAAGACAGGAATAAATGCTGGCAGGGCTATCAGGATCAAGGGTAAAAAAGTACAACACATTATTCGTGGTTACCTTGCCATAACGGGCGCTATAGTCATCCCAGGTACCGGTAATGGACAGTGGCGCTGTAATTTCCTGCTGGGTATCGACGGCGTAACGAATCAGTGACAGATTCCACACCACATCCAGCACCCGAGCAGTATTTTCTGCCCGTTCGACATCACGTGACAGCCAGTATAGGTCAGATGCAGTACGGCTCAGCATGTGCTGCCCTCCCCACTCTCCAACACCCAAGTATCCTTTGTACCGCCCCCCTGTGAAGAATTCACTACCAAGGAACCGGGTTTGAGCGCAACCCGTGTCAACCCGCCCGGCACGACTCGCGGTTCGTTACCACTGAGCACAAAAGGGCGCAGGTCAATGTGTCGTGGGGCAATACCTTCCTCAACAAAGACCGGGCATGTGGACAATGACAAAGTGGGTTGTGCAATATAATTATCGGGATCAGCCAACAACCGCGCCCGAAACGATTCAATTTCTGTTTCGCTGGCGGCTGGCCCCACCAGCATCCCGTAACCACCGGCGCCATGAACCTCTTTAACAACCAGCTCCGGTAATTTTTCCAGCACTACTTTCAGTTCGTCTTTTTTTCGGCATTGCCAAGTAGGGACATTGGATAGAATGGGCTCTTCATCAAGATAGAACCGAATCATATCCGGCACATAGGGATAGATAGATTTGTCATCGCCCACTCCGGTGCCCACCGCATTGGCCAGCACCACGTTCCCCTGACGGTAAACCGAGATCAATCCGGGAACGCCGAGCATGGAATCCGAACGAAACGCGAGTGGATCAAGAAACGCATCATCAATACGCCGATAAATCACGTCCACCTTCTGCGGGCCAGCCGTAGTCCGCATATAGACATAGCCATTCTTTACAAACAGGTCGGCACCTTCTACCAATTCGATGCCCATCTGCTGGGCCAGGAAGGCATGCTCGAAGTAAGCACTGTTCAACTGTCCCGGCGTGAGTAACACAACACAGGGATGGCTGTGGCTGGCACTTTGCTGCAGTGTCTCAAGCAATAACGTTGGATAGTGCTCAACCGGCGCCACGCTCAGTCCGGCAAACAGAGCAGGAAAAAGACGCATCATCATGCGCCGGTTTTCGATCATATAGCTTACCCCGGAAGGGGTGCGCAGGTTGTCTTCCAACACAAACCAGGAACCTTCACCGTCGCGAATAAGGTCGACTCCGCTGATTTGCGAATACACCTGATTGGGGAGATCCACATCCTGCATACAAGGCTGATATTGGGCATTTCCGAAAATCTGCTCTGCGGGAATACGTCCGTCGCGAATAATATTCTGGTCGTGGTAAATATCATGCAGGAAAAGATTCAGTGCTTTAACACGCTGAATAGCACCTCGCTCCAGCAAGCTCCACTCACTGGCAGGCAAGACACGCGGCAAGGTATCAAAGGGAATAAGTCGTTCGGTGCCGCTTTCTTCGCCGTAAACATTGAAGGTAATACCTACGCGATGAAACTGCAGCTCTGCTTCCTTGCGCTTACGTAGCAGTAAGCTTCGGTCCTGTCGGAGCAACCAATCGTGATAGCTCGTGTAGTGAGGTCGTACCTCACCGCCTGGCGCTATCATCTCATCGAAACCGGGCACTGCCGGCAACTTTAATGAACGCATGGCATTGTCCCTGGTAATAAAGCACGCTAAAGGCATCGTCCTTGTACTGCTAACTCATAAAGCAGCAAGTCCTGTGCCAAAACATGCCCCCATTAGCTTGCAAAAAATCACCACAGAGGCTTACCAAGGGCCAATAAAGTGCAAAGCAAAAAAACACATGGTTTTAATGCACTATTCTGGCCACCATCATCACCATTACCAGGCTGGTGGCGAAATGATTGATGCGAGCGCCATTCCCCTCAGAACTCGCTCAAGGCCCGGTTGTGGCTGGGAGGTAACGCCCAGCCCTGCTCTATCAATATTACCAGGAACAAGATAATCCCCACCGCTGTACCGGAAACGGCGAGTTGAACCGAAAATTCAGGAAATCACACGACATCAGCGCCATGACAGCGAGATATCAGCGAGCGTGCAAGACACACAATGGTGATCACGCAAACAATAATAACAACGGGGCGGGATCTGACTCAGCACCGGTAGCGTGAGCGTGAGCGTGAGCGTGAGCGTGAGCGTGCTGTATAGCGAACACCCCCGCATTGTCGATAGCCACCCCCTCGGCAAAGTAGCTTTGCCCAAGAGGCACAAGGGGAACAAGAGGTGTCGCGCTACTCAAAAGTAGCGCGAAATGGCTCCCGGGCCGAAGAAACGGCCCTGGGACTGGGTAGCCCCACCCTGGCACGGGCTAAACGTGCAGCAATAGCGGTAAGAGGGTCGGCAACCAACGGCTTAACCTTTGCCCAATCGCCTCCACGCCAGCAGCATACCGGACCCCAGTGCTGCAAGGATCAGTAACACCAAAACCACCATTACGGCATCTCGCTGCGGGGGGGATAGGCCTAGGCGCCCCACGAAATGGTACTTGTGTAAATTGATGAAATGCAGTGCACGTAGAATGGAAGAAGGGGTGACTTCGTTAGCTATATGGCCACTGCGAGTTTCCACCAGCATGGCCAGCTGCGGCTGATTCACCAACGACAACTTCCGCACCGGTAAACGCTTGTAGACACTAGGGTAATCAAAACGAAATTTCGTAAGTAGCTCTGTGTCTCGGACCTCAACGGACTCACCCACAAAGCGCTCTACCAGTTTCTTAGCATAGGCTTCATCGGCCCCGGTCACCTTCACGGCATTCACGGCATTCACATACTGCAGTGCCGTCACGCCGTTCTCACCCTGTTGTTGGAATTGCCACAACACGTCGTCACCCACTTGCACCGGTCGTACCGCCACTGCACGGTCCATTAGCGTCAGCGGATTCGTCGCCAGTGAAGATACTGCTATTAGCGTGTCATCCCGAAAATCTATCCATTGCGGCGGATTCAATTTATCAATCGCCACATGTACACCACTGCTGGCAAAGCCAAACAAAGAGAGCCCACCGACCAGAGTCAACCAGCGATGCCAACGACGCACGCCATTGCCCTTGTTTAAATGGCGCCAGCGCCGAACGAGCAGTATCAGCCCCCCCAGTGACATCAATAGCAAGGGAATGGAAAACAGCAGCACCACGGGAGTACGCGCGGTGTGCGGCAACCAGTGCCAGCTATGGAACCAAGAAAATGCCTTGAGCGCTTGTCGCCGACCCCAGGTAGCCGCACTGGCTAGCCGCTGCTGCTCCGTATCCAAGTACAGTGTTAATCCGTCCTCATGCTCTAGTGCCACCCGCCAAACGGGCAACAGACGGTTAACTTCACGGTATTCATTGCTGAACTGCTCTAACGGTATGGCAGAAAGAATGCCCGCATCAGGATCATCCACCAGCATTCTGGCCAGCCAGATGGCATGCAAACGATCTCCATGGGCGATTTCTTCACTGCTATCGGCATGAAAGTAACGCGGTTGAGCATGTCCCGCCTCCACCACCCGGTATTGCCAACCTCCGTCGATTTTTTGCAGCTGAACATTCGTGACCGCATCAATGTCCTTCTCCTGCAGCAAAACATCAACCGGCCTGACCTCAGCCGCGCTAGGCAGCAAAGGCCTAACAATTTGGTGGCCCTCCATAGGCGGCTTCAACACCCACGCCATCAAGGGGTGTAATAGCCCGCTCAGTAACCATAACATCAATGGCACCGCGACTAACCAGGCTGCGCGGCGATGCCAAGTCATCAGAAAACGCATCACAGACGATACTCCGCGCCGACATAAAGTGAGCGGCCAATACCGGGGGTAACGCTGGCCACTGGGTTGGGATTAAACGGAGAGGCTAACGCCGGTGCCGTGCTGATACTGCCGGTGCTGGCATACACTTTATCGCCCAGATTGCGGCCATCGAAATACACTTTCAGACCGTTGTTGAACTCACGACTCAAGCGCAACCCCCAAACCGAATAGCCCGCGGTTTCCCAATAGCGGCCACCGCTGTTGGTATAGGTGAGCGGATAACCACTGACATAACGCAGATTCGGCTCAACCAAAACCTGGGCAGAAGGGCGCCACTGCAAGGCGGTAAAAATAGTGTGCTCAGGAATGCCAGGTAGTTGACTGTCTCCGTAAATCGGATCGTCATCAAAGGTGAAATCGGACCAATTGTAGACCGTCTGCAGCGCCACTTTTTCTTTGCCGGGAAGGCGCCAAGTGATACCCGCTTCGAGCCCTTGGTGAATTGTATCAGTGGGGGAATTGAACAATGCTGTCACATCGTTTACTTCAATATTAAGCAGCTCATCTTCAACATTGGCGTGGTAAAGCACCATATCCCAGTCCAGCACATCACCCACGCCACGCCAACCAAGCTCAATGGTGGTGGCTTCCTGCTGGTCCAAGCGTAATCCGGGCACAGGCTGTGCCCCTAGCTCTGAGCCGGAGGGCATACCGATACTCTGGGCTACCTGAACGAACAGGGTTTGCCCTGCTAACGGGGTAAAGCTTAAGCCCAGCTTCGGGGAAAAGCCCCCCATATCCACCGTATAACTGTCGTCCACAGCCTCACCGGAAGGCTGCGGAAAGAATGGGCAGTTACTGCACAACGGCGGCACGCTGGCTTGCAGATCATCCAAACTACGTTCGGACTCGACCCATTGCGCCCCCAGCGCTACCCGCCAGCGATCGCTGACTTGCCATTGCTGTTCAGCATAAGCCTCCACCTGTTTCACACGAAACACATCCTCGAGGAACTGATTTCCCTTTTGCTTACCGTTCTGTGCATGTTGGAAGCGAGTGTTATCGTCATGGCCATAGGAATATCGCAGCCCCGCCAGCAAGGTATGCCCTTTGCTCCAGTGCTTTCGATAATCCACTGCGCCACCAATAGACTCACTGCTGTTATCAATAATCCCCACAAAAGGGGTCGGCAAATGATCAAGGTTAGTCCGGTTATAAAAGACACTGGCCACAAGTTGTTGATCCCCCGCCAGAGGAATCAGAGTACGGTTGGCCAAACGGATGGCGCGCCAGTTTCGATCCGTATCGAACGATTTATTAAATGCCCCAGCCTCCTGACTATCGTCTTCAAGGCGGTCTCGGCGGATACTGCCAGGCAACTCCAGCTGAGCGTCATCCGAAGAAAAATAGGTCCGGTTTTCGATACCGTTATCGAAAAGCACACCGAAGTTACCAGAGGCACGTTTGTTATACTGGCTGGAGTGATCGCGGTAACCCCGGTAATCAGACTGACTCAAGGACAGGTAACCATCCATATTGCCTTTCTTGCCCCCGAGGGTAATGCGGTTGGCCCGCCAGCCG
The DNA here is from genome assembly GCF_040119285.1 of Alcanivorax sp. Lineage (GTDB taxonomy): Bacteria > Pseudomonadota > Gammaproteobacteria > Pseudomonadales > Alcanivoracaceae > Alcanivorax. The sequence continues at coordinate 361,483 of NZ_JBEDTY010000032.1, read as the reverse complement.
TAATCACCCAATTCGGTACGCAAGCGAATACCCGGTGCGGTGCGGCCTGTCTCACTGACATAGTTAATGGCACCACCCAGAGCCGATGCGCCAAGCGTCAGTGCACTGGCGCCCCGGTACACTTCCACATAACGGTAAGACAACGGATCGATTAACTGGTTGGTCGTGCCATTATCCAGCCGTGATAGGGGCACCCCATCCTGATAGCTAACGATACCCCGGCCAAAACTGGTCGTGGACAGCCCTGAACCCCGGATAGACAGAAACACATCATCGCCGCCATTCTGATTAGCAACCCAAACACCAGGGGTCCGCTTGAAAAGGTCTTCCTGATTAGCCACATGGCCATCTTCAATGCTCTCCACATCCAGCACCCCCACTGAACGGCTTTCTACAAACAACTCACTACGGCGAGCTTCAGGAGAGACAGAAAGCGTATTGTGCTCTGGCTGGTCATTAACGAGCACGGGATCCAGCTGGTTAGCCCAAGAGGGTGCCGCAAGGCAAAATAACAATAAAAACAGCTTTCTCATGACCTTCCCCGAAATAACAGAAGGCCGCGAGTATAGTGATTCATAAGGAAGGCTTAATGCGGCGAATTGTCGCGGCAGAACGATTGTTGTCGTGATTAGCGACGCAACAAAACACGGGACAAACAATACCTAAACCTAGCGATGACGCCCCATCACACTGCCAGCAAGTCGAACCACCCAACGTTCAGGCAGGCAACGTGTCATAAACGTCATTAAGCGGTAAAGCCAGCCGGGGATCACCACCGCCTTCCCTTTGGCAAGGCCTGCCAAACCGGCACGGGCCACCGGGGTCACTGGCATCATGGTTCTCTGCAGCGAAGGATCCATTTCCCCACGGGCCTTGCTGGAAAATTCGGTGCGGGTACCACCTGGGCTCAAGGTAGTGACGACAATCCCGCAAGGCTTCAATTCTTCGTGTAAAGCACGGCCCAGTGTTTGCACAAACGCCTTACTGGCAGCATAGGTCGCCATACCAGGAATCGGAAACCAAGCAGAGACAGAACTAATATTCAAAATCCACCCCTCCCCCCTCTCTGCCATGGGTTCAGCAAATAACCGGGTGAGAGCCAGCAAAGCGCGGTCGTTCACTCCCACCATGCCGAGCGTTTGCTCCAGCGATAACTCCAACAGGTTTTTCTGATATCCATAGCCCGCGTTATTAATCAGAATATCCACCTTCAGGCCACGGTCGGCCACCTCATCAAACAGCTGCTGTGGCACCATAGGGTCAGCCAAATCGGATGTAATTACGCAAACAGACACCCTGCATAATTCAGCCGCAAGCGCTTCCAACCGCTCAGTACGGCGAGCCACCAAAATCAGGTTACATCCCACCGCCGCAAGCTGACGAGAGAGCTCCTCCCCAATACCGCTGGAGGCACCGGTGATCAGTGCCGTTTTTCCATTGAAAATTTGCATTGCTTTGCTCTTGTAGCTTTCAAGCTGCCCAGGAGGCTGAGTTCAAGATTCAAAAGCGAGAAACCGCCTTGCGGTATATGGATGTTGCGCCCACATTCATAGACTAATAACGAGCAACAATATTGAATCTGAAATAACAATAACCGTTGTTCGCAGTTTTGGATCCAATAACGACGTGCACCCCAAAAAATAAGGTAGGATCACAACAAGACGTTTCATCGCACAGGACCAACAGCCACGGTTGTATTTGGCCCAACGTCAAAAACAAAAAACCCGGCACAAGGCCGGGTTTTTAGCGAGCAAGGCGCGCTTTACAGCTTGTCGCCCAGCTCCGGTACGGCTTCGAACAGGTCCGCCACCAGGCCGTAGTCCGCCACCTGGAAGATGGGGGCTTCTTCGTCCTTGTTGATAGCAACGATGACCTTGGAGTCTTTCATACCGGCCAAATGCTGGATGGCACCGGAGATGCCCACAGCAACGTACAGGTTCGGCGCAACGATTTTACCGGTCTGGCCGACCTGCATGTCGTTAGGTACGAAACCTGCGTCAACGGCGGCACGGGATGCACCCACGCCAGCGCCCAGCTTGTCAGCCAGCTTGTACAGGATTTCGAAGTTTTCGCCGTTACCCATGCCACGACCACCGGAGATCACAATCTCAGCGGAGGTCAGCTCAGGACGATCAGACTTGGCCAGCTCTTCACCCACGAAGGAGGAAGTGCCCGCGTCTTTAGCGACATCAATGCTCTCAACAGAAGCAGAACCGCCTTCTGCTGCAACGCCGTCGAAAGAGGTACCACGCACGGTGATCACTTTCTTCGCATCGCCACATTTAACGGTCGCAATGGCGTTACCCGCGTAGATCGGACGCTTGAAAGTGTCTGCGTCGATTACGTCGGAAATCTCAGAGATCTGGGCCACATCCAACAGCGCCGCCGCGCGAGGCGCGAAGTTTTTGCCGGTGGTGGTGGCAGCAGCCAGGATGTGGCTGTAATCGCCAGCAACTTCAGCAACCAGATCGCCAATGTTTTCAGCCAGCTGATGCTCGTAGGCATCGTTGTCTGCGCACAGCACTTTGGAAACGCCATCAATTTTAGCGGCTTCTTCAGCAACAGGGCCACAGCCTTTACCGGCTACCAGCACAGTGATGTCGCCGCCAATTTCTTTGGCAGCAGCAACCACACTCAGGGTGACCTTGTTGAGCGCGGCGTTATCGTGTTCGGCGTAAACTAATACACTCATCAGATCACCTTCGCTTCGTTCTTCAGTTTCTCGACCAGCTCGTCAACGGAGCCAACGATGATGCCAGCCTGACGCTCAGCCGGAGCTTCCACTTTCTCGGTGGTCACACGCGGAGTCAGGTCAACGCCCAGATCAGCGGCTGTCTTGGTGTCCAGCGGCTTTTTCTTGGCTTTCATGATATTCGGCAGAGACGCGTAACGCGGCTCGTTCAAACGCAGGTCAGTGGTAACCACTGCCGGCAGGCTCAGCTCAACAGTCTGCAGGCCACCGTCGACTTCACGGGTAACCTTCACTTTACCGTCAGCCACATCCACTTCAGAAGCGAAGGTGCCCTGCGGCATGCCAGCCAACGCAGCCAGCATCTGGCCGGTCTGGTTGTTGTCGCCATCGATAGCCTGCTTGCCAAGAATAACCAGCTCGGGCTTCTCTTCATCAACGATGGCTTTCAGCGCCTTAGCAATGCCTAGAGGTTGAACCTCTTCGTCGGTTTCGACCAGGATGGAGCGGTCGGCGCCCAGAGCCATGGCAGTACGCAGCTGTTCCTGAGCGGTCTTGGGACCGACGGTAACGGCAATGATTTCGGTAACCACACCCTTTTCTTTCAGACGCACTGCTTCTTCTACAGCGATTTCACAAAAGGGATTCATGGCCATTTTAACATTGGCGAGATCAACGCCAGAGTTGTCGGCCTTCACGCGAACCTTGACGTTGTAATCAACGACCCGCTTGATGGGTACAAGAACCTTCATAGGATCCTCGGAATGTTCCATTGGGTGACTTGTAGAAGGAGGCGACATGACGCCGTTGCCGGGTCCACCCCCGCGAAAGAGCCGCTATCTTGAACGCTCGCCCACAACAGGTCAATAGCCCGAAAATCCGTAAGCAGATGATTTTGCTGCAAATAGACCACATACATTGTCGGCTTTTCGTGACCTGCCAGTCGGTGATTTTCTTGTAAATCAACCATCTAGCAAGAGATAATCTAAACACTTGTTTGAAAGTGCCCTGCGCCGGTTCAAAAGTTGACACAAGTTCATGTCGGCAGGGTCATCCCCAGTAGTGGTGTGGTTTCTTCTATCTCTATATACTCCGCGCCACCCCAAGACAGGTCTCGGTCGGCCATTGAGAAAGATTTTCTGTTACCGCGAATGTCAGAACCTCTTTCTCAGTGGCTTCCGAGCCAAACACGCAATTGATAGTGAGGAGACAGGCTGTGGAACGCGAATCTATGGAAGTCGACGTAGTCATCGTTGGCGCCGGTCCTTCCGGTCTGGCAACCGCCTGCCGTCTGGGTCAAATTGCCCAGGAAACCGGTCAGGAAATCAGTGTTGTTGTTGTAGAGAAAGGCTCTGAAGTCGGTGCCCACATCCTTTCCGGTGCCGTGCTTGAACCACGCGCCTTGAATGAACTGTTCCCCAACTGGCAGGAACTGGGTGCGCCGGTGAATACCAAGGTCACCGGTGATGAAATCTTCTTTCTCACTGGCCCGGAAAAAGCACAGAAAGTACCCAACATGTTCGTTCCCAAAACCATGCACAACGAAGGGAACTACATTATTTCCCTGGGTAACCTGTGCCGCTGGCTGGGTGAACAAGCCGAAGGTTTGGGCATCGAAGTGTTCCCGGGCTTCGCCGCTAGCGAAGTGCTATACAATGAAGATGGCTCTGTTAAAGGTATCGCCACCGGCGATTCCGGTATCGGCCATGATGGCGAGCATAAACCCAGCTACACCCCGGGCATGGAGCTTCACGCCAAGTACACCATCTTTTCGGAAGGTTGCCGTGGCCACTTGGGCAAGCAACTGCAGGAAAAATTCAACCTGCGCGAAGGCAAAGATCCACAACACTATGGCCTCGGCATCAAGGAGCTGTGGGACATCGATCCGGCCAAGCATCAGGAAGGCCTGGTGGTCCACACCGCTGGCTGGCCGCTCACCGAATCCGGCTCGCCGGGTGGCGCTTTCCTCTACCACATCGAGAACAACCAGGTTGCCCTGGGCCTGATCACCGACTTGTCCTACTCCAACCCGCACGTCTCGCCGTTCGACGAGACGCAGCGCTGGAAGACCAACCCGGAAATCAAAAAACATCTGGAAGGCGGCAAGCGCGTGTCTTACGGCGCCCGTGCCATTTCCAAGGGTGGCCTGCAGTCTCTACCCAAGATGACCTTCCCCGGTGGTCTGCTGGTAGGCTGTAATGCCGGCACCCTGAACTTTGCCAAGATCAAGGGCACTCACACCGCCATGAAGTCCGGCATGATTGCCGCTGAAATTCTGGCTGAAGCGCTTAAAGGTGGCCGGGGTAGCGACGAGCTGACCGAATACAAAGACGCTTTCGAGAAAAGCTGGGTTTACGAAGAGCTGCACGCCCAACGCAACTTCGGCCCGGCCCAGCACAAGTTCGGCAACCTGATCGGTTCCGCCTTCGCCTTTGTGGACATCAACCTGTTCAACGGCAAATTGCCCTTCACCATGCGCGATACCACCCCGGATCACGCCACCCTGAAGCCGGCGGATCAAAGCAAGAAGATCGACTACCCGAAGCCGGACGGCAAAATCACCTTCGCCAAACTGGACAGCGTATTCCTGTCCAACACTAACCACGAAGAAGATCAGCCCTGTCACCTAACGCTAAAAGATCCGAGCGTGCCGCTGGAGGTTAACCTTCCCAAGTGGGACGAACCGGCTCAGCGCTACTGCCCGGCTGGGGTATACGAAGTGGTTGAAGACGAGAACACCGGCGAAAAGCGTTTCCAAATCAACGCCCAAAACTGTGTTCATTGTAAGACCTGTGACATCAAGGACCCCACCCAGAACATCAACTGGGTGGCACCTGAAGGTACCGGCGGCCCCAATTACCCGAACATGTAATGGGTCTTCACGGTTTCCGTGTCGCAAACAAAAAAGGCGCCTGAGAAGGCGCCTTTTTTGTTGTGGCTGCAACCACCTTCATTAAGGTTTCAAGCCAGAGGACGTTGCAGCCGCTGAATGATCTGAGCACGCTGCTGTGCGCGGTTCTTGCGCAGGCGATACCACGCCAAGCGGATGCGGTAATCCAGCGCATCCATCATTGCCAGCGGAGGCATGGCAGGCGTGTGCAGGTCTGGTTTACGCGATTGAGTCCGTACCGGGGCTTCAAGTCTCTGGGCGTCGTTATGCTTCATGGTCTCCTCCCTGTCCGATGACAATAGGGCGTGGCTAGGCTGTGATTGGCCCCCATGATGCAATCGGGTTTATGATCAGTAAATCGAAAAGAACTGCATCCACTGTTCAAAATTTCTGAAAGGTCTGCCATGCCATCCCCCGCCCCTCTGCAACCCCTGCTGGATACGGAAATTCTGCGCAGCTTCGTGGCCATTGCCGAAACCGAAAGCTTCACACAAGCTGCCAGCGAAGTCTTTCGCACCCCCTCCGCCTTAAGCATGCAGATCAAGCGGCTGGAGGAGCAGGTGGGGCAACGGCTGTTTCTACGCGAAGCGCGGCGGGTTAGCCTGACAGCAGAGGGCGAAGCCATGCTTGGCTATGCCCGACGTCTGTTGAAACTGAACCAGGAAGCCATCAGCCACTTCACTGCCCCGGAGTTGGAAGGCACCGTGCGGCTAGGCACACCCGATGATATTGGCACCCGCATCTTGCCTCAGGTACTGACACAATTTTCTCGCTCTCACCCCGCCGTTCAAGTCAATGTGCTGGTTGGCCGCAGTGCCGACATGCTGCAACAATTCGATGCCGGAAAGCTGGATTTGATTATGGTAACGACGGGTAAACAAGGGCGGCCAGCCCGAGGGGAGGTGGTGCATAACGAACCACTGGTATGGGCCGGAGCACAAGGGGGCATCGCGGTCACACAGAGCCCTTTGCCCCTGGCGCTGGCCAGCCAGGGTTGTCCCTGGCGCAAGATAGCACTGGAGGCGCTGGACCACAGCCAACACCGCTACCGTGTTGCCTATATCAGCGAGCACTGTGCCGGCCAGGAGGCTGCTATGCAGGCTGATTTGGCCATTGGCCCCTTTCCTCTCAGCCTGACTCAACCACCGTTACAGCAACTAGGTGACGAATACGCCTTACCCGCACTAGGCGACTACCAGATCGCGATGCTGAACCGCGGTGAAGAAGGGTCCGCCACCCAAGTACTGGCTGGCCACGTCCGCGCAGCTTTCCGCGCGCGGCGACGCTAACAGCAACCTCCTGCCCTGGCACAACCTCAAGACAACGCAGGCGAAACACACTCACGGCTCAAGCCAAAGACAAGCGCGCTTTACTCCACTGGCTCTGGATCTAAAACCGTTTCCTGCTCTGCCTGGGTCAGCTCCCGGCTTTCCCCCGGTGCAAGGTGAGCATCCAACTGAATGCGGCCTACGGCCAAACGGTGCAGCGCCGTTACCTTCTTTCCAGTACGCCCAAACATTCGCTTAATCTGGTGATACTTGCCTTCGTGAAGCCATACGTCCGCTTCAAAAGAAGAACGAATCGTTAGCCTGGCCGGCTGGGTGTAAATTTGCTCGAAGTCGAACCACATACGTTGCGAAAATGACACTACATCTTCGTGACTCAACGGTTTATCAACACTCACCCGGTAATGTTTCCAGAGGCCCGTTTCCGGCAAGCTCAAGCGACGCGACCAGGCACCATCATTGGTCAGCAAGACCAAACCTGTGGAATTAAAATCCAGCCGCCCGGCCAGATGCAGCCCTTCACGCTGGCCCCTTGGCAGCAGCTCCAGCACCGTGGGGTGGTGTTCATCTCGGGTAGCGCTGACGACCCCGGCAGGCTTGTTAATCATCAAATAACGTGGCCGGTTCGCCTGCAGAATTTCACCATCGCACACCACCGCATCAAAAAGGCCAATTCGCCGCTGCCGATCCCGCTCCACCTGCCCATTTACCCGCACGCGCCCGGCAGCCAGCAACAAGCGCAGATTGCTTCGGCTGATCTGCATTCGGGCGCTGAGAAAACGGTCCAGGCGATGGTGTCGAGAAGTCATCAACACATGATAACCGAGCACACGGATTTCCCGTAGCCGGAAGCGATATACCCGTGGCTGGCAAGCTCAATGAAGCATAACTCTTACACTTTTCTCACGCTGTCCTCTGCGCTGTTACGGCCACTCTCAGCGTCACACTGATAACGCCCGATGATCCGATAGCTAAATAAAAAACCGATTCTCAAAGCGTGCACCGCGCCGCTGTTATCGACGGCCCGCAAGTTGCCTATCCGCCGTCTTGCCGTCTGGGAGACCTGAGCGGGCGCCTAGCGACTGCGCTGTACTTTTATCGCAGCGCACACTCAATGCCAAAGCCATCCACAAAAAAGGGGCAGCTTAGGTTGCCGCCCCTCGTTCACACATTAACGCAAGCCTCTCTCAGGCCTCTACTTCTACCTCCGCCTCGGCTTCGGCATTCGCGCACACAAACTCATAATCCGTGGACTGCACGTTGCGCGTTTCCAGCCAGTAGCGCAACGTGGAGCCCGGCCACAGAGCGAAGTTCTTGCCATCATCCTGTTGATACCAGCTGGTACAACCGGAGGTCCAGGTGGTGCCTTGCAGGCGGCGCTGCACGTTGGCATTAAAAGCTTGTTGGGCTGTGGGCTTCACATCCAAATAATCCGCGCCCTCCTCTCGCAGCAGCGCCATGCATTGCAAGGCGTATCTCACCTGACACTCAATCATGAACAGAATGGAATTATGGCCCAAGCCCGTGTTTGGCCCCACCAGCATATACAGGTTCGGGTAACCACTGACGGTAATACCATAATGCGCTTCAGCAGATTCGGCCCAGTCCTTATTCAGATCGTGGCCCGGCAAACCGGTCAGCGGAAAGTCTTTCATGTAGATACGTGGATCCACCACAAACCCTGTGCCGAGAATAATACAATCCGCGTCATGCTCTACCCCATCTTCCGTCACCACGCTGTTGGCTTTCACCTCGCGGATACCGGCAGTAACCAGCTCCACATTGTCACGGTTGAACATGGGGAACCACTTGTTGGAAATCAGTACCCGTTTGCAGCCGAAGGTGTAATCAGGTGTCAGTGCCTTCGCCAGCCGCTTGTCTTTCACTTGCAGGCGAATGAACTGTTTACACAGGGCGCCCAGCAGCTGGGCGGCTTTAGGGCTGGAGGCTGGCGCCACTCGAGACTCATTGCCCCAGTAAAGCCGCGCCCGATGCAGTTTGCGCAGGGTCGGGAAGCGCTTGAACAACCGCCGTTGAATACCCCAGTAACCACGTTCATCACGGGGAATAACCCACGCCGCGCTACGCTGGAACACCGATAGCTTCTTCACCTTGGGGGCAATTTCCGGGCAATACTGAATGGCGCTGCCACCCGTACCGATGGACACCACCTTCTTGCCCACCAAGTCATAACCATGATCCCATTCGGCTGAATGCATCACCTTGCCTTTGAAACGCTTGAGCCCCTTGATGTTCGGCACACTCGGCACATGTAACGGACCGGAGGCGAGCACAAAGTGGCGACAATCAATGGTCATGCCCGCGGCGGTGCGCACCCTCCAGCGGCCAGTGGTTTCATTAAAATGGGCTTCGTTAACTTCCTGGTTAAACTGGATAAAGGGCCGTAGCTGATACTGCTCCACGGTATCGAGAATGTAGTTCTCGATTTCGTCCCGAGGCGCATAGCGCTTGGTCCAATCCGCCTTGCCGGCGAAGGAAAAGGAATACAAGTGCGACTGCACATCGCAGGCGGCCCCCGGATAGCGATTGAAATACCAAGCACCGCCCACCTGCGCAGCCTTCTCCAAAATAACGAAATCCTCATTGCCCGCTTCTCGTAGCTTGATCGCCATGCACAGCCCGCCGAAGCCAGCCCCTACAATGGCCACATCCACCGACACCGTCTTGGCGGGAATCTTGGCTTTACTAGTCATGTCACTGCCCTCCTCAGGCGGCTTTCAGCCGGTTGACGCGAAAGGCGGCGACTTCCTCAATCAGCGCCTCGGTCTGGTTTAAAAATTCTCGGTTATCATGCATCCAGGGGTGAAAGCCAGGGCGGAAGAAATCCAGCCAATCCGGTATAGAGCGTCGCAGCACCCCCGGCCGGCCCAACGTCAGGTTGACCACCTTCCTCCAGCCGTTCAGGTTCAGCAGGCCGCCCCCCTTCGCCACCATTATCGTGTAGAAGGGCACGTAGAGACTCCAGAACAGCACATTAACCAACAAGAACGCTCCAGCACGTAACCCATAGGCTTTGATGCCTCTGCCCAGCATTTGCTCAAAGGCATCGAAACAGACCGCTTTATGTTCGGTTTCCTCAATGGCATGCCAACGCCAGATCGCCGAATAATGTGGGTCCACTCCTTCCAGCAATTCGGGGTTACGAAGCACCATGTCACCCAGCACTGCGGTAAGGTGTTCCAGCGCCACCGTGGCCGCCAACTGCACCGAGCGCGGCGCCTTCTTCACCAGCTCCAGCAACCGCACCACCAGCGCATCCAGAGCCTCGACGGGCATCCCTTCCGCCTGCAATGCGTCGTTGTATTCCTCATGCTCGCGGGTGTGGAAGCCTTCCTGGCCGATAAAAGCCGAGATCTGCTCCTTCAGTTTCGGATCAGTGATTTCCTTAGCGTAGTTGCGCACACTCTGAATAAAGAAACGCTCCCCCGCCGGAAAGAAAATCGACAGGGTGTTATAGAACTGTGAAACATGCAGCCCGCCGGGGTTCCAGCTCAATGCCTTGCCGGCGGGCAGCCCGAATTTGAGATTCCGGCGTACCGGATCAACTTGAATTGTCATCATTTTGCCCCTTAAGCAGATCGGATTAATCAGATGCTAAGGCCACAAAGGTGACACCCTCAACGGTTACATTGAACAATGTAACCGTATATTGATATGGGTCAAACTGAGCAAGAAAGGAGGTACAAAGAAGAAAAATTTGTTTACTTTAAAAAATGAAACGAGACCGGCACCCTCGACTTCAGCGCTCCCCGAGTGAAAAGAGCCCCCGGTGGGAATAAACACACACGTCACACAAATATCAAACCGCATACCCGCAGCGGCCCCACTACTGCAGGTCTGTTAACCCCCTACTCATGCGGGCGGTTAAAATGGGGGGGATTACAGAGTGAAGGCTATCAATATCGAACAAAGACTGTTGAAGAGACACAAAAAATCCGGCTTCCAGTGAATGAAAGCCGGATTTTCCAAGGCCCTGCTTTAGACCGCAATGCTTAAGTGAACAGCATTACGCCAATAGGCGGGCAGTCTTTACTTGCGTCGAGGAAAACTTGCGCAGGCTATCACATGTTTTCCGCACATATTCTTTAAAACTTATGTTCCATACCAATACCGAAAATGGTTTCTTCGGTATCATCGACATCGTCATCGACATCGAGGTCGCGCTCAAGCTGTGTACCGTAGAGATAAACCTTGCTCGCTTTAGCCAGTTTATAGTCTGCACCCAAGCTTACTTGGGTTACTTCTTCGTCGGTCACATCAGCTTCAGTCATGCCGTACTGAGCTTTCAATTTCACGCGATCAATCTTGAACGCTGCACTCAGGATATAGGACGATTCTTCGCCTTTATCCATGCCAGGGGCAGATTCTGCTTCTTCAGCCATCTGATATAAAGCACCTAACTCAACGTTACCCGGCTTAAGACCGACCACAACACGGGTAATATCGATAGTCGGGCTATTACCCGTTTCATCAGTGGTCAGCTCATCGACCATGTCCGCATCGTAAGAAACAGCACCGTAAAACATGTCTTTTTCAGCGACCAAAGACACAGAGATGGTGTCTGCCAGGCCGGTTTCCTCGTCACCGTCGCCGTCGATATCTTCGTTTTCTGCCGGAATAAACGCCGCGTTCAGGGTAACAAGATCACCCAGTGAAGGTGTGCTGTACTGAATGATGTTAGAAACTCGGTTCTCGCCAGACAAGACGTTCTTGATATCGCCGCCCAGATCATTGAACTGGTCGATTTTGCCTTGGGCTTTTTTGGTGGGGGTATCAAACTTACCCGCTTTTAGGGTACCGAAGCTGCCTTTCAAACCCCCGAAGATGTTGCGTTGGCTGAAAGTTTCACCATCTTTGTCGCCGTCATCCACGCTAATTTCAAACTCAGCTTGATAGATAGCTTTCAGGCCAGCCACGTCCAAATCAAAATCACCTTTAACCCCTAGACGAGAGGCGTTGCTGTTGAGTTCCCAGGCATCGTCGCTTGAGTTCTCGCCATCGTCGAACTCGGCGTTTTCCAGAGAAACATTAACTTTACCGTAAACCGTCGGGCCATCGGCCAGAGCCAGACCAGGCATGGCTACGGCAGCCCCCACAGCGATCGCAAGCAAATTCTTCTTCATTCCAACACTCCTTCAATCAGGCAATATTTTGTATTCGACATAACAGCGTGACTGAAACCCCAAGCAAGCGAGGTAACGTTGACTGCTTGGTGGCGCAGTATGGGGAGAGTGAATGACTGAAAGGTTTCTCTTATATGAAGCTTTTATTTCACGGGAACAAGAGGGGGGTATGTGTGGTCAATCTGCCGCTTTCTTCGCTTCCTGCCAGGCGGCCTCCAGCGCGCTTTCATCTAATAATTTCAGTGGGCTGAGCTGCTCACGTTCCATGGTGCGAAAACGCCGTTCGAACTTGTTGGTTGCCCGGCGCAACGCCTGTTCAGGGTCTATCTTTAGGTGCCTGGACAGGTTTACAAGAGTAAAAAGCACATCGCCAAACTCATCTTCGATGGCATCTTTGTGGCCACTGGAAAGCGCTTCGTCCAGCTCCGCCAACTCCCGGCTCACCTGCTCACGAACCGGCTCCGGGGCGCGCCAATCAAAACCCACCTTGGCGGCTTTCTTCTGTACTTTGCCCGCACGCTGCAATGCGGGAAGCCCTGTCGGGACGCCATCGATGGTGCTGTTATGGTCACGGCCCTTACGGGTGCGCTCCTGTTGCTTGATCTGTTCCCAGTTTGCTTTTACTGCTTGTTCGTCATCGGCCTGGGTACCGGCAAATACATGGGGGTGACGGCGAACCATCTTGTCACACAGCACCTGCACAACCTCATTGAAATCGAACAGCCCCTGCTCTTGCGCCATTTGCGAATGGAACACGACCTGCAGTAACAGGTCGCCCAGTTCTTCCTTCAACTCAGGATAGTCCCGCAAGGCAATGGCCTCGGCCACCTCGAAGGCTTCCTCAATGGTGTAAGGAGCGATGGAATCAAAATCCTGTTTGATGTCCCACGGACAGCCGGTTTCCGGGTCGCGGAGTTGGGCCATGATGGACAACAACATTTCGATGTTAGACATGCTTTCCTTTAATCATTTCTTGTAGCGTCGTACTTCCAATACGCCTTTGAGCTGATCCAGCTTGGCCAATACTTTGCCCAGGTTACCCAGGGTCGCAATTTCCAGCGTGAGCAGCATGGTGGCGGTGTTATCGTCCTGATGAGATTGGGTGTGCACCGCGGTCACGTTGACCTTTTCATTGGCCAGCACCGCAATCACGTCCTTGAGCAAGCCTTGTCGGTCCCAGGCACGCAGGAACACATCCACTGGGTAGGTAATCCGATCCGCTTCGCCCCAGGTAACCTCGATCACCCGGTTAGGGTCATCACCCTGCATCGCCAGCAGCTTTTCACAGTCAGCGCGGTGCACTGTCACGCCTCGCCCTTGGGTGATGAAACCCATGACCTGATCGCCAGGTACCGGTTGGCAACAACCGGCCATGTGCGTCAGTAAGTTACCCACGCCATGAATGGTAATATCACCACTGGTGGAGGCTTTCGGTTTGGCGGGAACAAATTCCAGTTCTTGCTGGTTGTGGTCTGGCTGCAGGGCCTGCACTTGATTAACCACATGCCCAGGCCGCAAATCCCCCGCCCCCAACGACGCCAAAACATCATCACCGGTTTTCAGGTTAAGGTGAGGCGCAAGGGTATCAAGGTCGACTTTATCCAACGCTAACCGCGACATTTCCTTTTCCAGGATGGTGCGACCCTGGACGATGTGGACATCGCGATCCTGACGTTTAAACCATTGTTGTATTCTTGCCCGAGCTGACGAGGTAGCCACATAACCCAGCGACGGGGTCAACCAGTCACGGCTGGGGCCACCTTCTTTGGTGGTGAGAATGGTGACCTGTTCGCCGGTGTTCAGACTGTAGTTCAATGGCACGATATGGCCGTTAACCTTGGCGCCACGGCAGCGATGCCCCACTTCGGTATGAATGTGGTAGGCAAAGTCCACCGGCGTAGCGCCAGATTCCAAGTCCACCACATGCCCTTCCGGGGTGAAGACATACACCCGGTCACTGACTAGGCCGTGGCGCAGTTCATCCACCATGGCATCCGGGCTGTCGTCGCCCAGCTCTTCATGCCATTCGAGCACCTGACGAAGCCAGGCAATGCGCTGTTCGTAATCGGTAACACCGCTTTTGCCTTTCTTGGCCCCTTCTTTGTAACGCCAGTGAGCGCAGACCCCCAGCTCCGCTTCTTCGTGCATATCGAAGGTACGAATCTGCACTTCAAGCATCTTGCGTTCCGGGCCGACTACCGCGGTATGCAGGCTCTGGTAGCCATTGCCCTTGGGGCTGGCAATGTAGTCGTCGAACTCCTTAGGCACGTGCTGCCAAAGTGAATGAACCACCCCCAGAGCGGCATAACAATCACGCACTTCCGGCACCAGAATACGCACCGCGCGCACATCATAGACTTCACCAAAGTCCAGATGCTTTTTCTGCATCTTCCGCCAGATACTGTAGATATGCTTGGCACGGCCATTCACGTCGGCACCACCGATGCCGTTCTTTTTCAGATAACCGCGCAGCTGCTCCAGTACATTTTCAATATACTGCTCGCGAGCCAGGCGTTTCTCATCCAGCAACTTGGCAATTTTCTTGTAGGCACCTGATTGCAGGTAGCGGAAAGACAGATCCTCCAGCTCCCACTTCAACTGACCCACGCCGAGTCGGTGGGCCAGCGGCGCGTAGATATCGAAGATTTCCTGCGCCACCTTGCTCTGGCGCTCCGGGCCCGATTCCTTGACGGCACGAATGATCACGGTGCGTTCGGCAAGCTTAACCAAGGCAACGCGCACGTCGTCGACCATGGCCACCAGCATCTTGCGCATATTGTCCAGCTGGCCATCCTGCTGGCCCAATACGGCTTTACGGGTAGGGTTAAGGGAGGTACTGATTGCCGCCATGCGCAGCACGCCTTCAATCAGGTTCGCCACCTCCGGGCCAAATTCTTTCTCCACTTCCAGCAGGGTGACCTGCCCTTCACGCACCGCCCGGTAAAGGATAGCGGCGGGAAGAACATCGCTGTCGGCCCCTAGGTCCACCAGCACTTCGGCCATCTCCAGGCCGATATCCAGGCAGCCTTTGCCGTAGGGCCACACTCGCCCCGCCGCTTCGCCGGCCAGCTGACATTGCTCTGCGCGTTCGCAGGCTTGTTCCAACAAAGCACGCTCACGGACCGGCGCACGGCCTTCCAACTGGACGATCCAATCTCTCCAGTGAACGATAGAACCTTCAGAAGGCTGACGACGAACCGTTACCATGGCAAATCCTGCTACTTTTTCTTCGCTTTTTCGAATACAGCGATGGACTCAACGTGGGTAGTATGAGGGAACATATCCATCACACCGGCCGCTTTAAGACGGTAGCCCAGCGCCATCAGTTCCCCGGCATCACGGGCCAATGTGGCGGGGTTGCATGACACATAAACAATCTTCGACGCACCAAGGCGGGGCATCAGTTTCACCATTTCCAGTGCCCCGGTACGGGGCGGATCAATCAAGATACGGTCATAGGTCTGTCTGGCCCAGGCCTGACCGCTAACGTCCTGGCTCAGGTCCCAGGCGTGAAACTCCAGGTTTTCCAAGCTGTTACGACGGGCGTTCTCGTAACCGCGCTCCACCATGGCCTGGCTGACCTCCACGCCCACCACCTTGCCGGCCCGCTTGGCGGCAGGAATGGTGAAATTCCCCAGGCCGCAGAACAGGTCCAGTACCGTGTGATCCGGTGAGATATCCAGCAAGTCCAATGCCAACGGCACCATCTTGCGGTTAATTTCTGCATTCACCTGGGTGAAATCCGTAGGGTGAAAGGCCAGCTCAACCCCTGCCGACGGATGTTTGTAGTACAGGCGCTGTTCACCCTCTTGCGGCCAAATACGATGCACCGTGCTTTCGTTGCCCGGCTGCAGATAACAGTGCCAACCTAGATTCTGACAAAAGCCCAGCAGGGCTTGTTGATCTGCCTCAGGCAGTGGATCCAGGTGGCGGATAATCAGGGCCACGTCGTCATCGCCGGCGGCCAATTCGATCTGCGGAATGCGACTACGACTTTCCAGGCCGTGCATTAGCGTACGCAACGCATCAATACGGTGGCCCACATCGGGAATCAGCACCTCACAGGTGTGTAACTGAGCGATGAAGCTATTTCGTTTCTCCCGAAAGCCCACCAGCGTTTCGCCCTTGGCTTCCACGTATTTCACGCCCATGCGCGCCTTACTGCGATAACCGGTTACCGGTCCGGTCAGCGGCGCCAGCCATTCTTCCGGTTCCAGCCCACCAAAATGCGCTAGTTGTTCGCGCAAGACTGCTTGTTTGCGCGATACCTGCACCTCAGGGCTCATATGCTGCAGGCTACAGCCACCACACAGGGTACTGTGCTCGCAAGGTGGGGTGACCCGATCCGGCGAGGCAGTCACAATTTCCACGGCTTTGCCTTCATCGAACTTGCGGCGCATATAGGTGAATTTGAACATCACCTCCTCACCGGGAAGTGCATTATCAATAAAGGTGGTTTTGCCATCGCGACGGGCGATGCCCCGGCCATCGTGGCTCAGGGTTTCAATGCTGGCGGGTTCCGGCGTTTCCGGTAACTGCTTGCGACGTCGTGCCATGGAAATCTCAATGCTCTGGAATGTACAGCTAGGGTGGGCAGCCGCCAGGGCCAGCTGCCAATGTGGTGCGGATTGTATCGTTTCAGGCGGCGAACGTCAGATTTGCGACGCGCCCGGGGGTATCACGCCCCCGATGCCTTCTGCCAGGTATCCAGAAACGCCAGAAAGTGCGGGTGCCCTTCCTGCTTCAGGTAATCCTGCAGCAAGGTCAGCTCCTGGTCGTATCCGGTGGCATCCAGCTCACCGCGCATCAACTGAAAGCGCAGGTAAACCAACCAGGTGTTGAGCACATCGGTTTCGCAGTAATCGCGAATGCCCTTGAGGTCGCCCTCCTGGAAGGCATCGAAAACCTTGCCGCCGCTCATGCCCATTTTGCCCGGAAAGCCCAGCAGCGTGGCGATCTGGTCCAGCGGCGCATTAGCACGTCCGTTGTACATGGCCAGCACGTCCATCAGGTCCAGGTGACGCTGATGGTAGCGGCTCAGGTAGTTGTTCCATTTAAAGCTGGTGTCTTCGTTGCCGGTTTCCCAGTAACGGTGAGCGGTGACCCCATGCTTGAGCGCGCGGTAATGCAGAACAGGCAGGTCAAAACCGCCGCCATTCCAGCTCACCAGATTAGGAGTAAAGCGATCGATGCCATCATAAAAACGCTCGATCAGCTCTTTTTCCGTGCTGTTTTCATCGCCCAGCGTCCACACCTTGAGGCCTTGCGGTGAGCGCAACACCACAGAGATAGCAACAATGCGATGCAAGTGCAGGCGCAGAAATTCGGTGCCGTTTTCTTGGCGGCGCAGGTTAAGCAAGGCACTGGCCGTATCCTTGTCGCTCAGGCCGTCCAAATCATAAATACGGCGTCCGCCATCCAGATCTGGAATGGTTTCGATATCAAAAACAAGAACATTCATTCCTGAGTTTCTCCTTGCTGTGCTTCCTGAAACACGCCGGTGGACAAGTAACGGTCACCCCGATCACAGATAATCGCCACGATAACGGCATTTTGCAGTTCTTCACTCAACTGCAATGCACCGGCCACCGCTCCACCGGACGAGACTCCGCAGCTAATTCCCTCTTCACGGGCCAGACGACGCATAGTGCGTTCTGCCAGCGTCTGCCCCATATCCACCACCCGATCCACCCTGGCATCATCATAGATAGTGGGCAGATATTCCTTCGGCCAGCGGCGGATACCTGGAATGGATGCCCCGTCCACCGGTTGCAGGCCGACAATCTGAATAGCCGGATTCTGCTCCTTGAGGTACATACTGCAGCCCATGATGGTGCCGGTTGTGCCCATGGAACTCACGAAATGGGTAATGGTGCCATTCGTATCGCGCCAAATTTCCGGACCGGTGCTTTCATAGTGGGCCAGTGGATTATCCGGGTTACCAAATTGGTCCAGCACCGTGCCTTCACCCCGCGCCTGCATGGCCTGAGCCAAATCCCGCGCGCCTTCCATGCCCTGCTCTTTACTCACGGAAATCAGCTCGGCGCCGTAGGCGGCCATGGCATCACGGCGTTCCTGGCTCTGGTTAGCCGGCATGATTAATTTCATGCGATAACCGCGCATGGCGGCGGCCATGGCCAGCGCTATACCGGTGTTGCCACTGGTCGCTTCGATCAAGGTATCACCGGGCTGGATATCGCCACGCTGCTCGGCCTTGAGGATCATGTTTAATGCCGGGCGGTCTTTTACCGAACCGGCGGGGTTATTGCCCTCGAGCTTGACCAGAATGATATTGCTGGTCTTTCCCGGCATGCGCTGCAAGCGCACAAGAGGCGTATTACCCACGGTCTGTTCAATGGTTTTATAATTCATGGCGCGTATTGTACCTAAAAAGCCCCTTCGTGCTGCACGCTTGACGCAACAACACGGTTGGGAGTGCACAGAATTAACGCGCTAGGGCCGCGTCCTATTATCAGTGCAGAGCACTCTGAAGTGCAGGGCAACCCCGTTAGCCACACTGTTATGTGGAGCGTGCTGCATGTTGCTGCTCTTCAGGCATAATGGGGAAAACAACAGCAATCGGGGATCCATGGTTAACCAAAGCCTTCGCTCACGTCTGATGTTCATGGCCACCTTGCCCGCCTTGTTGGCGGCGCTGGTTATTGGTGGCTACTCTACGGTTAACCGCATTATCGATGTCCGTGATACTAATGCTCAACGCCAGCAACTGATCACCGATAGCTATGCCGCCCAATTGGAAACCCTGCCCCAAAGCAGCCAGCGCAAGCAGCAAATGCTGTTACGCCAATTGCTGGAAGAACAGGACGTGCGCGCCGCTACTCTGATATACAACGACGACAAGCTCATCATCCACTCCGGCCCACGGCTGCGCCCCACGCCCACCGCCGCCACAACTGATGAACAGGGCCGCATTACCACGGATACCAGCTGGCAACTTCAACGGGACCTGAGCGGCATGCTGCCCGCTCAACTCACCGTGGAGTTTTCCCGGCAAGGGCAATACCTTTCCACCTTGGAAAACCTGCTGACTCTGTTGCTGGTAATGCTGGGCCTGATCATCATCACCATGATCCCCACACTGCGTTTTTCCCGACAACTTACCCAGCCCATCAGCGACATGGTCAACGCCGTGCATCACATTCGCGATGGTGACCTGAGTATGGCGATTAACACCCAAGCCAAAGGCGAGCTATCTGAGCTGGAAACTGCCCTGCGACAAATGGTGGCCGCACTGGCCGACGCGCAAACGGAGTTACAGCAAAACGTGGATCAAGCCACCCAGGATTTACGCGAAACCCTGGAAACTATCGAAATTCAAAACATCGAACTGGACATGGCCCGCAAGGAAGCTCTGAAAGCCAGCCACATCAAGTCTGAATTCTTGGCCAACATGAGCCACGAAATTCGTACCCCGCTCAACGGCATACTGGGGTTTACCAAATTACTTGACCGCTCTCCGCTGAGTCCACGCCAAGAAGACTACCTCTCCACCATTCATAAAAGCGCAGAATCTTTGCTGGCGATCATCAATGATGTACTCGATTTTTCCAAAATCGAAGCCGGCAAACTCTCTCTCGATCACACCCCTCTTAACCTTCACGATCTGATCGAGGACGTACAGACGCTGCTGGCTCCCATGGCTCAGGAACGGGGACTGGAGCAGGCGGCCATTATCTATTCCGATGTGCCCGTGGCTCTGCTGGGCGACCCCCTGCGTATTCGCCAGGTACTGACCAACCTGCTTAGCAACGCGATTAAATTCACCGAGCACGGCTCGGTAGTAGTGCGCGCCATGCTGGAAGAAGATCGCGGGGCCGAAGCCATCATCAAAATTAGCGTCACTGATACCGGCCACGGACTAAGTCAAGAAGCACAGAAGGATTTGTTCAGCGCCTTTACCCAGGCCGACCAAAGCGCCCGCCGGCAGGAAGGCGGCACCGGGCTTGGATTGGCTATCAGCAAGCGTTTGGTGGAAGGTATGGGTGGCGAAATTGGTATCGAAAGCAGTGAGGAACGCGGTTCGACCTTCTGGTTCACCCTGCGTACCGAACGAGACCCGAAACAACCCGTCCAGCAGCTGCCCCACGCCCTGATCGGTTGCACCGCCACCTTGATCGAAAGTGATGAATACGCCCGCCTGGGGCTGTACCACATGCTCAGCCATATGCAGCTTCGCATTCACGAACAACACAGCCTCAACGATCTGATGGCCACCCTTGATAATGGAGTGCTGGCAAAAAGTGATTTCCTGGTTGTCGGCTTACCCAGCCAAAGCCCCGATCTTGATCTACAGCGGCTACTGGATGACCTGGCGGCACTGGGCACCCCCACGCTGGTGCTGTGCAACAATCCTGAACATATTTGCCGCTGGCTGGATGATTACCCCCACTGCCGCGTTGAAGGCAAACCTGCCACTCGCCAACGGCTACACAATGCCCTGCTTTCCCTGAGCGGGCAGGACACAGCGGCAGCTCCCAGACAACAGGCCAGCAGTCAGTTTTCCCAACCGGTTTCGGTGCTGCTGGTGGATGACCACCCGGGGAATCTAAAATTGGCCCGGGTTTTCCTGGAGGAGCTCGGTGTCACCGTTACCACATGTGATAGCGGCCAGAGCGCCTTGGATACCTTCCAGCACTACCCTTTCGACCTGGTCTTCATGGACATCCAGATGCCCGGTATGGACGGAAAGGAAACCACCAAACGCATGCGCAACGCGGAGCCGAATGGAATCCATACGCCGATTGTGGCGCTCACCGCCCACGCACTGGAAAGCGAGCGACGCGAATTACTGGACAGTGGGTTGGATGATTATCTGAGCAAACCCATCACAGAAGGGCAGTTGCGACATACGTTGGAAAAATGGGTACTAGAGAGCACCAGTGAGGCCCTGTCAGATAGCACTGATAACAACGACGGCAGCGATCAGGTATATGACCCTGAGCTGGCTCGCCGTCGTGCAGGGGGGCGCGATCATCTGGCTGCTGAAATGCTGAAAATGCTATTCGACAGCCTGGAGACGGAGCGCCCGGCTATCTCTGCAGCGTTCGACCGCAACGATAACGGTGACTTGTTAGAGCGGGTACACAAACTCCATGGTGCTACCCGTTACTGCGGCACGCCACGGCTGGAGCAAGCCGCCCGGCAATTGGAAGAAGCATTGAAAACCGGTAGCCACCGGGATGGGCTCGGGCCGCTGGTCTCCGCCCTATGTGATGAAATCTGTGCCTTGGAGCAACGCTACCAAGAGCAAGGGCAAGCCATGATCCTAGGCCAGCAAGCCTGAACTCACCTGAAACCCTCAAGTGAGCTGCCCGGAATAATCACGCCTTGTTGATCAAGCTGCGCATGCTACGCACGGCTTCATCCAAACCCGTAATCGCGGCCCTAGCGATAATGCTATGCCCGATATTCAGTTCATTGATGCCGGGAATTTCAGCAATCGGCAAGGTATTGTGGTAATGCAACCCGTGGCCCGCATTCACAATTAACCCCTGTTCCAGAGCAAACGCCACCGCAGAACGAATACGCGCCAGTTCCTGCTGTTGCTCTCCAACGGTTTCCGCGTCGGCGTAACCCCCGGTGTGAATTTCAATGGCCGGTGCTCCGCATTCACGAGCGGCGAGAATTTGCGATTCCTCTGCATCAATAAATAACGACACCTCGATCCCCGCTTGCCCCAATCGCTGGCAGCACTGGGCAATCCAAGCCTTGTTACCCGCAACGTCCAAGCCACCCTCAGTGGTCAGCTCCTCACGTTTTTCCGGCACCAAGCAACAATGCGGTGGCTGAATCCGACAGGCAATACCCACCATTTCCTCAGTAGCCGCCATTTCCAGGTTCATTCGCGTCTGTAATGTTTGGGCCAGTAATGCCACATCCCGATCATTGATGTGGCGACGGTCTTCACGCAAATGCACAGTAATACCATCCGCGCCTGCCTGCTCCGCGATCAAAGCCGCCTGCACCGGTTCCGGATAACGGGTGCCACGGGCCTGACGCAGAGTGGCGATATGATCGATATTAACGCCCAACAGGACGCGTGAAAAATCAGACATTTTCAAAACTCAGTTGAAGTTCAAAGACTTGGATTCAATGGCAAAGGACAACGCCAAACTAATCGGAATCGGGGGATTAGAAGGTGAGATGAGTTACCTTGCTCCTCTAACCACCACGCTGGAGTTGCAATATATACCGGCCTCACACCAGACGAACAATACCAGATAGCCGCAAGCATTAAAGTCAGAATGAACCTGAGGGAAATCGCTAGGCCGTTGGGTCGGACCCGTTCGACTATCACAGGCTCTTCGTACACCGTGCCCTCCGCCGACGCCTGGCTCCGTTTATGGATCAGGTTCCCAGCTTGGCGATGGATAATAATAGGGAATTCACGCCATATGAATGGCAGGGGAATAAGCTGGGCACCAGCTCAACGTGGACACACTGCGTATGCATTACTACCCACCGGTCGCCGGAAATTCGGAAGGATATTTTATTGCAGAGCCGAGGCAAGCGCTATGCCGCCTCAGGTCGAGGCGCCAGGGCCGCTCAGCAAGAAAGGAGAATGCTGCAGGCTAAACAAGAAGGTATCCACATAATCCGGCGCAGACTCCGCCATATCGAACACTGACGGATCCAGCAGCCAGTGCATGATCAACCCGGTTAGCAAGCTGTGCAGCAAGGTCACTGCACGACTAACGTCTAACCCGTCGGGCAGCTGTCCTCTGGCAATGGCATTCCTGAACGTGGTTTCCAACCCGTCAGAAGCATCTTTGCAGGCATCCTGCTGACGGTGCAGCAGGTCCAGGTTCTCCCCGCTAAGCTCGCACTTCTGGAAAATGATCTCGAAAACACGACGCTGAGACGGGTCCCGTGCCACTTTCTGTAACAGGTAGACCATAAACTCACGTAGTCGACCGAGCGGATCCACCTCATCATCGGCCCCGGCACGCTGGGCGAGCGCCTCGAATGGCAATCGCCGGCGATCCGCCATGGCCACAAACACATCGTGTTTATTTTTGAAGTGCCAGTAAATCGCCCCTCGTGTCACGCCCGCCTCACAGGCAATATCATTTAATGAGGCAGACAACACACCCTTGCGGTGAAACACGTGTTCCGCCGCATCCAGAATATGGGTACGGGTTTCCATCGCTTCTGCCTTGGTGCGCCGAACCATTGGAGGCTCCCAAATGGAATTGAGGATTTTTCGTGCAAGTTGGCCAAAAGACCTATACATACATCTGCGAACGTATATACTGAACTCGATTCATTTTTCATGCAAGCATCACTGCTCGGTCTGCATCGGCCCGACTAATGGTGTGCTATAGCATGTTTCCAAGCACTGAGGTGATTATGCGCAGCGGTTTCATTCTCCCCCTGATGGCAGGCGTACTTGCCCTGCAGCTAAGTGGCTGCGGCGATGCCGGCCAATCCGGCCAACAACAGCAACAAGCTCCTGAAGTCGGTTTTGTCACCGTCAAGGCGGCCACTATCACCTTGAACCGGGAGCTGCCCGGGCGAACAACTGCGCACCAGATTGCCGAAGTGCGGCCCCAAGTCAGTGGAGTGATAGAAAAGCGCCTGTTTGAAGAAGGTCAAGAAGTAAAGGCGGGGGAGCCGCTGTACAAAATAGATTCACGTACCTATCAGGCAGCGGTGGCTACCGCCCGCGCAGAGCTGGCCCGAGCTCAAGCCACCCTGAAATCCAACGATTTACGCGCCAAACGCTTCAAAAAACTTCTGGATTACAAAGCAGTAAGTCAGCAGGAATACGACGAAGCTCAAGCTCAGTTGGATGAGAACAAAGCCGCGGTGGCCGCTGCGCGCGCCAACCTGCAAAGTGCTCAAATTAATCTGGATTACGCCACTATAGAAGCGCCCATCAGCGGTCGCATTGGCCGCTCCAGTGTCACCGCCGGTGCCCTGGTGACCGCTAATCAAGCGAACACGCTGGCCACCATTCGCCAACTCGACCCAATCTACGTGGACCTAACCCAGTCCAGCAACGAGTTGCGCCAGCTGCGCCAAGCCATGCAAGCCGGTGAGCTGCAACAAGTCAGCGACGACGAAGCGCGCATTACCCTGATCCTGGAAGACGGCTCCCACTATAAGGAAGCCGGTGCCCTGCAATTTTCCGAATTCGCCGTGGAGGAAAGCACCGGCTCCGTCACCTTGCGTGCCCTGTTTCCCAACCCGGACGGCGAACTGCTGCCCGGCATGTTCGTTCGCGGCCGCTTACCGGAAGGTCAACGCAAGGATGCCATTCTGGTTCCCCAGAAAGGCATTACCCGAGACCCGACCGGCCAAGCCTCTGCCATGCTGATCGACAACAATAATCAGGTCAAAAAAGTGAAAGTCAGCACTGAGCGCGCGGTAGGCAGCCAGTGGCTGATTGCCGACGGACTGAAAGACGGTGATCGTCTGATTGTGGACGGCTTGCAACGGATTCAGCCCGGCGCTGAGGTCTCCCCTGTGGACACAGAAAAAGCCAACGCCAAGCAAGAGCCCGCTCAGCAAGAACAACCCCAGCCCCCCGCCGACGAAACTGGCGAGGCACAGAGCGCAGCGCAATAATACGCAACGACGAGAAACGGGATTTCCATGGCCAGATTTTTTATTGACCGACCAATTTTTGCCTGGGTGATCGCCATCATCATGATGATGGCCGGAGCCTTGGCCATTTACACCCTTCCCATTGAGCAGTACCCCACCGTTGCGCCACCACAGGTCTCCATTGCCGGTAACTACCCCGGCGCCTCGGCGAAGACCGTGGAAGACTCGGTCACCCAGGTGATCGAGCAACAAATGAACGGGATCGACAATCTGCTGTACATGAGCTCCACCAGTGACTCCTTCGGTAATGCCGCTGTGGACCTGACGTTCGCCCCCGGTACCGACCCGGACATTGCCCAAGTACAGGTACAGAACAAACTGCAGTTGGCGACCCCCCTGCTGCCCCAGGAAGTGCAGCAACAGGGGATGCAGGTGACCAAATCCTCCGACTCCTTCCTGATGGTGGCGGGCTTTACCTCTGAAGATGGCAGCCTGTCCCGGGCTGACTTGGCCGACTATGTCGCCTCCAACGTGCAGGATCCAGTAAGCCGGGTGCCCGGCGTGGGTCAAATTCAGCTGTTTGGTTCCCCCTACGCCATGCGCGTCTGGCTGGATCCGAACAAGCTGAACAAGTTTGATTTAACCCCCCAGGATATTACCCAGACAATCGAGGTTCAAAACAACCAGGTAGCCAGCGGTCAATTGGGCGGCGCACCGGCCGTGGAAGGCCAGCAATTGAACGCCACCATCATCGCCCAGACCCGCCTGGAAGACGTGGATCAATTCGAGAATATCCTGCTGAAAGTAAACCCGGACGGCTCTCAGGTATTCCTCAAAGACGTGGCCCGGGTGGAATTGGCGGCCCAGAATTACGACGTGCAGGGCCGTTACAATGGCCAGCCCGCCGCCGGCTTGGCCATCAGCCTAGCCACCGGCGCCAACGCCCTGGACACCGCAGAAGCACTGCGTGCCCGCCTGGACGAACTAAAGCCCTACTTCCCTGACAAGATGGAGATGGTGTTTCCCTACGACACCACGCCCTTCGTCAGTATCTCCATCGAGGAAGTGGTACATACCCTGTTCGAGGCCATCATCCTGGTTTTCCTGGTGATGTATCTGTTCTTGCAGAACTTCCGCGCCACCCTGATTCCTACCTTGGCAGTGCCGGTAGTACTGCTGGGCACTTTTGCAGTGCTCGCCGCCTTTGGCTTTTCTATCAACACCCTGACCATGTTTGGCATGGTGCTGGCCATCGGTCTACTGGTTGATGACGCCATCGTGGTGGTGGAAAACGTGGAACGGGTGATGCACGAGGAAGGCCTCCCGCCCAAGGAAGCGACCCGTAAATCCATGGGCCAAATTACCGGCGCGCTAGTGGGCATCGCCTTGGTACTGTCAGCCGTATTCGTTCCCATGGCCTTTTTCCCGGGCTCCACCGGTGCCATTTACCGCCAGTTCTCCATCACCATTGTGTCTGCCATGGTGTTGTCCGTTCTTGTGGCACTGATCCTCACTCCGGCCCTGTGTGCCACCATGCTCAAAGCCAAAGACACTGAGCACCAAACCGATCATGGCTTCTTCGGCTGGTTTAACCGCACCTTCGACAAGAGCAGCCGTCGTTATCAGGGCAGCGTTGAAAAGATCCTCGGCCGCCGGGGCCGTTACCTGTTTATCTATGTGGTGATCGTCGGTGTGCTCGGCTTCAGCTTTATGCGCTTGCCCTCCAGCTTCCTGCCGGAAGAAGATCAGGGGATTTTGTTCACCCTGGTGACCTTGCCGGCGGGCTCTACCCAAGAGCAGACGGTCAAGGTGCTGGAAAAAATGGAGGACTATTATCTGAACGAAGAGTCCTCCGCGGTGGATGGTCTGTTCACCGTGGCCGGCTTTAGTTTCACCGGTCGGGGCCAAAACGCCGGCATGGCGTTCGTGAACCTGAAGGACTGGTCAGAACGGGATCTATCCGTGGACGGCGCCAACAATGTGGTTGGCCGTGCCATGGAGTATTTCTCAACCATTCGTGAAGCGATGATGTTTGCGCTGAACCCGCCATCGATCCCTGAACTGGGCAACGCCAGTGGGTTCGACTTCCAGCTGCTGGACCAATCTGGCCAAGGGCACGAAGCGCTGATTCAGGCTCGTAACCAGATGCTCGGCATGGCCGCACAAGACCCGCGACTGGCAGGGGTACGCCCCAATGGCCTGGAAGACAGCCCGCAGTACCAGATCGATATTGACCAGCAGAAAGCCAAAGCGCTGGGGCTGTCCATCAGCGACATCAACAGCACTCTGCAGATTGCCTGGGGCTCCAGCTACGTCAACAACTTTGTCGACCGGGGCCGGGTAAAACGAGTGTATGTGCAGGCCGATGCCCCTTACCGCATGCTACCGAAAAACGTCAACGACTGGTTTGTGCGTAATAACCAGGGCGAAATGGTGCCGTTCTCCACTTTTGCTACTGGTCACTGGACGTACGGCTCACCCAAGCTGGAACGCTATAACGGTGTGTCGTCGGTGAACATCCAAGGCAACGCGGCGCCCGGCTACAGTACCGGCGACGCCATGGATGCCATGGAAGAGCTAGCTGCCAAACTGCCCGCCGGGTTCGGTTTCGAATGGACCGGCATGTCCTACCAGGAACGCCAGTCCGGTGACCAGGCCCCTGCGCTGTATGTCATTTCGCTATTGGTAGTATTCCTCTGCCTGGCCGCCCTGTATGAAAGCTGGTCGATTCCATTCGCGGTAATGCTGGTGGTCCCTCTGGGCATTCTGGGTGCGGTACTGGCCGCTACCTTCCGTGACCTGAACAACGACGTCTTCTTCCAGGTGGGGCTATTGACCACCATCGGGCTCTCTGCAAAGAACGCCATTCTGATTGCGGAATTCGCGCTGGAGCTGGAGCAGAAAGGCGAACACTTGCTCAAGGCCACCCTGGAAGCCGTGCGCATGCGACTACGACCGATCCTGATGACCTCACTGGCCTTCATGCTCGGGGTAACCCCACTGATGATCAGTACCGGTGCTGGCGCCGGTGCCCGTAACGCCATCGGTACCGGGGTATTCGGCGGCATGCTCACCGCCACCGTCCTCGCCATCTTCTTTATTCCGCTGTTCTACGTGGCGGTGCGCAAACTCTCCGGCGTGCCCCTTGACGGCAAGAAGAAAGACAAAGAATAACTCCCCGCGGAGTAACACTGATGACCCGTAACCCTCTGACGCTCGCCCTTCTGGGCGGGCTGATGCTGGGTGGCTGCACCCTCGCCCCCAGCTATCAACAACCACCCTCCCCAGTCCCTGCGCAAATCGGTGAAGCCGGTGGCAATAGTGCCAGCGAGCTAACCCTGCCCGGCTGGTCCAGCCTTTATCAGAGCGCGGAATTGCGACAGCTGATTCAGCGCGCATTGGATAACAACCGGGATCTGCGTATCGCGGTACTCGATGTGGCTGCCCTGCGCGCCCAGTACCAAATCCAGCGCGCCGACCTGTACCCAAACCTGTCCGTGGACGGCAGCGGTACCCGCCAGCGTCTGCCCGCAGAGCTCTCCGGCACCGGCCATTCCACATTATCGGATCAATACGGTGTGCAAGTTGGCGTCACCGCCTGGGAACTGAATCTGTTTGGCCGGGTACGCAGCCTGAAAGATGCGTCGCTGGAAAAATATCTCGCCAGCGAAGAGGCTCAGCGCAGCACCCAGCTCGCGCTGGTTGCCCAAGTTGCCCAAAGCTACCTAACGCTGGTCAGTGATCGCCAGAACTTGGCAATCAGTCGCGAAACTGTAATCGCACAGGAGGACTCTCTGGCATTGATTGAACGCCGGTTCGAGAGCGGTCTGGGGACCGAGCTGGATGTGCGCCAGGCACAAATCGCCTTGCAGGGGGCCCGCGCCAACCTGGCCAGTTTTGAGCGCCAAGTGAATCAAGACTATAACGCCTTAGCCGTTCTGGTCGGCGGGCCACTGCCCACCCTGAAATCGGTGAATCTAAACAACGATGCCTTGGCGCTGGTGGCGCCGGTTCCGGAAGGATTGCCCTCAGCACTACTGGCCCTGCGCCCGGACGTGCAACAAGCTGAGCATCAGCTGCGCGCCGCCAATGCCAATATTGGTGCCGCCCGAGCCGCCTTCTTCCCTAGCATTCAGCTCACCGGCGCTTATGGCAGCATGAGCAGCGAATTGTCCGGCCTATTCGACAGCGGCTCCAAAGCTTGGTCGTTCAGCCCCAGTATTTCTCTGCCCATTTTCTCCGGGGGCCGTAACAGGGCCAATCTTGATCTGGCCGAAGTTCGTCAGGATCAAGCCGTGGCCAGCTACGAGAAGGCCATACAAACCGCCTTTCAGGAAGTGGCTAATGCGCTGCAAGCCCGCGATACGCTGGCTCGCCAGCAGCAGGCTCAACAGGCGCTGGTCACCGCCACCGAGCAGTCCCTGACGTTGTCACAGCAACGCTACGAACAAGGCGCAGATGATTACCTTGCGGTGTTGGATGCCCAACGCACTCTTCTCTCGGCCCGCCAGCAGTTAGTGACGTTAAAACTGCAACAACTGACCAACGAAACCGAGCTTTACCGCGCCTTGGGTGGTGGCTGGGATGCGCAACAGCCCACCCATGTGGCCAGCCGCTAACGCAGCTCAGAAGCAACCGTTGTGCAGAGGATGACACCGCCATGTGACTAATCTGGCCAACAACGCAAGCTGATGGCAGCACCGTAGGCCGTCGCTGCTGCGGCAATTGCTCTGAATAATTAGCCGTTTTGACAACGCGCCCCTCGGGGCGCAAACCTAGGAGCAATAACGCACAAAAAAACTATTCCTACGTCAACGTAGATGTCTTCGCCGAGGGTCAGCCGCGTGCTCAGCACACCGCATGAAGCCACCTCTACAGAGAGCAGCCCACATACAATCAGGCATCGGCATCGCCCCGGGAAAGTCTCTCAGCAGGCAGTGCTTCACTCCTAGTCTCATGTTCATTTTCTGTTTCGCTGACGCTAGCACACCAACCGCATGCCCATTTTCAGCTGCGGCCTCGCATTATCTTATCCACTTGCCACACCACCTCTTTCAGGCGGGGCCCAAATTCCGCAGGGAAGAACCAACACCGTTTTTTAAAATTACATGCCACTATTGTAGTGTTGACCCTCCATACTCAATGGAAGACCAACAAAAGGACCTCTCCATGGACACGTTGCAGCAGTTCTACATTAACGGCCGTTGGGTCTCTCCCACAGAGGAAGCCACTACCCACGCCGTTATCAACCCCGCTAATGAAGAACAGATTGCTACCCTGCCATTGGCCCAAGCCGCGGATATTGATGCAGCTATCGACGCCGCCCACCAGGCTTTCCCCACTTGGTCCGCCCTGCCGCTGGAAAAGCGATTGGGCTACATGGAAAAAATGCTGGAGGCTTACCACGCTCATCTGCCAAAAATGGCGGAAGCGATTAGCCAGGAAATGGGCGCACCGATCTCTCTGGCCAGCAAGGTGCAGGCCCCCATGGGGCTTGCCCATCTGAAAACCGCCTTGGGCATAGCTCGTGAGTTCCCTTTCGAAGAAACCGTCGGCCAATCGCTGATTCGCCGTGAAGCCGCCGGGGTATGCGCCTTGATTACACCCTGGAACTGGCCCATGAACCAGGTCATGTGCAAGGTCGCCCCGGCCATGGCGGCAGGCTGCACCATGGTGCTCAAGCCCAGTGAATTTGCCCCGCTGTCAGCCAACCTGCTAGCACAGATTATTGATGAAGCCGGCCTCCCAGCCGGGGTGTTCAACATGGTCTATGGCGACGGTGCCGCCGTGGGGCCATTGCTATCCAGTGACCCTCGCATTGATATGGTATCCCTCACCGGCTCCACCCGGGCGGGTGAATCCGTGAGCCGGGAAGCGGCCAGCACCATTAAACGCGTGTCTCTGGAGCTGGGCGGCAAGTCCGCCAATATCTTGTTGCCAGGCTGTGACCTAGAACAGGCCGTCACCCACGGGGTGCAGGCCATGATGGCCAACACAGGGCAGAGCTGTAATGCGCCGTCACGGATGTTGGTGCCGGAGGATCAACTGGCGCAAGCCGAACGTATTGCCGCCCAAGTCTGCGACGCCATAGTGGTTGGCGATCCCTCCGATGACGCTACCGTAATGGGCCCAATCGCCAACAGCCGTCAGTACCGACGGGTACAAAAAATGATCGAGAAAGGCCAACAAGAAGGCGCCAAATTGGTTGCCGGCGGAACCGGTAAGCCCGAGGGTATCGACAAAGGCTACTTCGCCCGCCCCACCGTGTTCAGTGAAGTGAACAACCAGATGACCATTGCCCGAGAGGAAATCTTTGGCCCCGTGCTGGTGATGATTCCCTACGACACTCTCGATAACGCCGTCGACATCGCCAACGATTCCGAATACGGCCTTTCCGGTTATGTGTTTGGGGACGATTCCCAAGCCCGCCAGATCGCCAATCGCCTGCGCACTGGGAATGTCCACATCAATGGAGCGGACCCGGATGTCCAGGCCGCCTTCGGTGGCTACAAACAATCGGGGATTGGCCGGGAATGGGGCCGTTTCGGCTTTGAAGAGTTTCTCGAAACCAAGTCCGTGTTCCTGCCCAACTAACGCCTTCGCCCTCAACGGGCAAACAGGAAACCTTGTTTTGTGTACTCGCAGAGGGGGCCAATTACACGCTCAGCGTGGCTGATTGGCCCTCTAGCCCCGACCGGGGCGCGAAAATGCCATTTACCTCACCCGCTCTAACCCTGAATATCCATTACATCGAACAATGTCACAGTATGATATTCAACGGCGACTCTACCGCCAGGGACCAGGAGTACACCATGACAACGACAGCATCCACCACCATTCAGTCAGGCCAAGCGAAGGCCCAGAAAGTGCCGCTGGGCGCCACCGTCAATATTCCACCCCGTCGGCTGGACTTTGAGTTTGATGACAAAACATCCGTTAAGTACTTCTATGATAACGACCCCTTTTTGAGCGCGTTCTGGTTGAGCATGTCCACCCTGTTCCCAAAAGGCGAAGCGTTCTTCGTGGATTCCGTGCGTCATTACCGTAAAGAGATTACCGACAGCACACTGAAAGCACAGGTGGCCGGATTTATCGGCCAAGAAGCCATGCACAGCAAAGAGCATGAAGCCTGGAACAATATGGGCATGAAATTCGGCTATCCCACGGACACGCTGGACAAATCCCTGGGCAAACTGATTGGCCTGATGCAGAAACGTACCCCAAAAATTTTCCAGCTAGCCACCACGGTGTGCCTGGAACACTACACAGCCATCATCGCTGAACAGCTGCTACGTGAAGACGAGCATCAGGAAAAACTCATTGATGAAACCACGTTAAAACTGTGGTTATGGCATGCGCTGGAAGAAAACGAACACAAAACCGTGGCCTACGATGTCTATGAGAAAGTCAGCGGCAGCTACGCCATTCGTACCGGTGCCATGATCCCAACCACCGTCCTTTTCTTCACCGTAATGGCCGCCTTCCAGGCACGCATGCTGGCCTCAGACGGTCGCCTTTTTAATCTGAAAAATAACTGGAAAGGCCTCACCTTTCTGTTCGGCCGCAAAGGGTTGTTTACCAAATTAACTCCCCAGTACCTGGATTTCTTTAAACGAGATTTCCACCCCTCCCAGCACGACACCGATGCGTTACTGGAGGAATGGCGAGAAAAACTGTTTGGAACGAATGGCATGCTCACCGAGCAACATAACCAAGCCAGTCAGCGCAAAGGCAAGAAAGCCCACTGATACGTTCTACTCCTCCTCTCCCAAGGGCTGCTCAATGCAGCCCTTTTTTGTTTTCGAGAATATTTAAGAAAGAGGAGGTCGTTACGCTCGGCAGAAATAACGGCCATTTCGCAGCGAATCTATTGAGGATAAGAGCGTAAGCTCATAGCGTAGTAACCGCCGCAACAGAATCCGTAGATACCCTATGCTCTTTTTTCACCGACTCACCTTGGGGCTTGTAACCTTTCAGTTACCGCTGGCAGCCTTGGCGGAACCCACCGAACTGGACAGCATTCTGGTTCAGGGAACTCGAATAGAACGCAGCCTGCTGGACACCCCAGCAGCCGTCAGCGTGGTGGATACCCGCATAGCCCAACAAGGCCAGCAGCACCTTCAACTCGATGAAAGCCTTGCCCGGGTTCCCGGCCTCTACCTGCAAAACCGATACAACTTTGCCCAGAACCAGCGCCTGTCTATTCGCGGGTTTGGCGCCCGCGCCCCTTTCGGCGTGCGCGGGCTTCGTATCCGTGTTGACGGCTTCCCCGAAACAGTGCCCGATGGCCAATCACAAGTCGACAGTATTGATCTTGACTCTCTCTACCAGGCTACCGTATTACGCGGGCCGTCATCAGTGCTCTATGGCAACGCCACCGGCGGCGTTATCGACCTTGAATCCCTATCAGGGAAAACGATCACCGGCAACGGTGAGCTAAGGCTGTCTGCCGGTGGAGACGGCTACCGCAAAGCGCACCTCAAAAGTGGCGGCCAAAAAGAGAATATGCATTATTACCTCGGAGTCACCGGCCTCAACTACGACGGCTACCGGAAACAAAGCGGGGTAGAAAAATATATCGTCAACAGCCGTATTGGCTGGCAACTGACCAACAAGCAGGAAATTGATCTGTTCCTGACCGCTCTGGATACCCCCTATGGTCAAGACCCAAGCGGCCTTACCCGTAGTCTGGCCCATGCTGACAGAACTCAGGCAACAACCTTGGCAGATCAACTGAATGCGGGCCAAAAAGTAGATCAACAACGGCTGGGGATCCGTTACCGTAATGCGGACCTCGGGGGCGGCCGGCTACAAACACAAGCTTTCATCAGCCAGCGGGACTTTAATCAGCAACTGCCTTTTCCAGGCAGCAGCCTGATTGATTACCAGCGGCTATTTTATGGGATCGGGGTGGAATACAGTCACGATCTGGATCTATTCGGGCTGCAGCACCGTTACTTGATCGGCGTCGACATGGATCGCCAGCGAGATGATCGGGGACGCCGCAGTGTCAGCGCCAACGGTGCAATTACCGGCATCACTGCAAACGAAAATCAAATCGCCACCAGCCACGGTTTTTTTGTGCAAACCGACAGCTTTGTTACAGACAGCTTGACACTGTCTCTCGGCGCCAGAGCCGACCGCATTGAATTCCGAATAGAGGATGGCTTTCTCGGCGATGGTGACAACAGCGGCGAACAGCAATTCAATGAAGGAAGCTTTAGTGCCGGCGTTGCTTGGCATGCACTCCCTGCGCACACCCTGTACGCGTCGGTCAGTTCTGCGTTTGAGACTCCCACCTTTACAGAGTTGGCGAACCCTGCCGGCGTTGGCGGATTCAATCCAAACCTGAAGCCTCAGAAAGCCTTGAACAAGGAAGTAGGCTTGCGCGGAACTCTCCACAACGACTTGCTCTATGATCTGACACTATTCAGCGTCGACGTGAAAGATGAAATCACGCCATACGAGCTCGGTGGCCGCACGTTCTATGAAAATGCCGCTCGCACACGCCGTGAAGGTCTTGAACTGTCGTTTGAGCACATCACCACAGAAACACTGACCACAACGGTGGCATGGACATGGGCACAATACCGTTTCGATCGCTTCGCCGATAAGCAACAGGGCATCGACGTTAGCGATAATCACATGCCAGGCTTGCCACAACATATCGTTTTTACGGAAGCGGCCTGGCGCCCCGAAAACGGTTTTTTTGTTGTCGGCGACGTTCGTTTTGCCAGCAACGTTTATGCTGAGAACACCAACCAGACACGTATAGGCAGCCATGCCGTTGTTAATACCCGGTTCGGAAAGCACTGGAATTTCAATCGCCGGAGGCTAGAAATCCACACTGGCATCAACAATCTTTTCGATCGTGACTACTACAGCAACATTCGAATCAATGCTAATAGCGACAGGCCCGCCCCCTCAGATCGCGGCTATTTTGAACCAGCGCCTGGCCGAACCTTGTATGCTGGGGTGACCCTTGGATGGTGAGGGCAACAGGCAAGATTATCCGACTTCGTCAGAAGCCCAAAAAAGAGAGGGGGTGTCGTACAAAGACGTTCAGAAAGCGGATACCCCACCGTCCACAGCAAGGGCCTGGCCACTCATATAGCTGTTGGCCGGCGACAGCAACATGAGCATGGCTGCAACAATCTCAGAGGGCTGTCCCAGTCGCTTCATCGGGCAACCGGATGCCAGCATGGCATGCACCTGTTCCCTGTTTTTTGATAGCTCACCTTCATCCAGCATCGGTGTATGAGTATAGAACGGGCATATCGCATTCACGCGAATGTTGCGCTTGGCATATTCCACTGCCGCAGTGCGTGTGAGCCCGATCACCGCGTGCTTGGCCGCCGAGTAGGCCCCTATTTTAGGCGCACCACCTAACCCCGCCATGGAACTCACGTTGACGATGCTGCCACCGTCCACCTTCATGGCATCGATTTGGTACTTCATGCCGAACATCACGCCTTTAACGTTCACGTTCATCTGCTGATCTAAAACGTCTTCGCTCAATTGCGTAAACGGAATAAAACCGTGGGCAATACCCGCATTGTTCACGGCCAAGTCCAGGTGCCCGAACTGAGACAGCGCCGCATCCACCATGGCCTTACAATCCGCCTCACTGGACACGTCACAGCGCAGTGCGGCAACTTTAACGCCCTGCTCAGCCAGTGTGTCTGCCAACGGGTTAAGGGCATCCATATTGATATCGCCCAGTACCAGCGCGGCACCGCGCTTACCCAGCTCTTCTGCCAGTAACTTGCCAAAACCGCTGGCCGCACCGGTGATCAACGCCGTCTTGCCGGTAAAATCGAGAATCGGGTCCATTACCTTCTCCTGCACCGAAAGCGCTTAACCCGCTTTCAGCATCCATCTGCTTACAAAAAGCCGCTGTAGCCCTTCCCTTATCTGGGAACAAACGAAGGCAGCAAAACGGAAAACAGGCAGATACACTAAAAATCTACCTAGCTCACCGTACCGAAGCAGCCTGCCCACGATTTATCCCCTGAAAGCGGAAGACCTATAGCGGTTTGATAGCAACGTGAGTGTTAAATCGTAAAGCCGCCATCAACCACAACACACTCCCCTGTCACGAAGCTGGCAGCATCAGAGACTAGATAAAGGACCGTGCCGGCCATTTCTTTGGGTTCCGCGTGACGACGCATGGGGATTTGGCTCAGGGCCTGTTTATAGATATCTTCGTTGGCAAACAGGGCACCGGCGAACTTGGTTTTAGTCAGCCCCGGCAGCAACGCATTCACTCGCACGTTGTATTGCGCACATTCTTTGGCAAACGCCTTGGTCATGCTGATCACGGCAGCTTTGGAAATGGAATACACCCCCTGCCCTTCGCCCGGGGTCAGACCATTCACCGAAGCAGTATTGACGATAGCACCACCGCCGTTTTCACGCATCAACTTGCCCCCTTCCACGGACATGTAGAAGTAACCACGCAGATTCACGTCCACGGTCTTGTCGAAGGCGTCCACCGGGGTATCAAGAATATGCCCGAAAAACGGGTTAGCCGCGGCATTGTTTACCAAAATATCGAGTTTGCCGTGCACCTTACGGATATGGGAAAACACCGCTTCGATTTGCGCCAGCTCGCCCACGTGACAAGCAAAAGCTTCTGCGCTGCCACCGCCTGCCTTGATAGCATCGGCAACGACCTGACAGCCATCAACCTTGCGGCTGGACACGATCACATGGGCGCCCTGCTCTGCCAGCAGGCGGGCAATTTCTTCGCCAATACCCCGGCTCGCGCCGGTCACCAGAGCAACCTTGCCCTCAAGATTAAAAAGATCGGTACTCATTATTTCTCTCCCGAAAAAAGGCCATAAGCCGCAAGCCCCATAGCCTGCGGCCATTCGAAAGCACAATAGCCACATTGCCGCACGGCTTTCCTCTTCGCTTGCGGCTTGCCGTGGCTTTATGCCCCTTCATTAATAATTTGCATGGCCATGGAGGCCAGTGGCTCGACCAGAGCACCTACTTGAGAGGCCTGCTTGCTGGAGGCATTACCGTCTTGAGCCCGTTTCGCGACTCCCTGGCAAATGGCCGCAAGGCGGAAAAAACTGAATGCCAGATAAAATTCCCAATTGTCTATATGGGCAATACCACGGCGCTCGCAATACATGGTCACGTATTCTTTTTCAGTAGGAATACCCAACGCAGTACGGTCTTTGCCTTGCAGGCCGGCCATCTTGGCGCCTCGTTGAGGCATTCGCATACCCATACACTGATACGCCAGATCCGCCAGTGGATGTCCCAGGGTGGACAACTCCCAATCCAGCACCGCAATGACTTGCGGCTTTTGCGGGTGCCACATCAAGTTGTCCAGGCGGTAATCGCCGTGCACCAGTGACACTTGGCCATCATCCTCTGGTTGATGGGTCTGTAACCAGGCAATCAGCGAATCCATGGCCGCAATTTCCTGCAATTTGGACGCTTCGTACTGCTGGGTCCAGCGGCCGAGTTGACGTTCAAAATAACTGCCCGGCTTACCGTAATCACTCAGGCCGACGGCCTCCAGGTCCACACTGTGAATGGCCGCCAGCACCCGGTTCATTTGCGAGTACATCTCGCTGCGTGCCGCATTTGCGGCATCGCCCTCTCCCGGCTCGGGAAGTGCCGCATCCCAGAGAATGCGCCCTTCACAAAACTCCATCACATAGAACATGGAGCCGATAACATCACGGTCTTCGCACAGGTGCAGCACATTAGGCACCGGTACATCGGTGTCTTTCAACGCGGCCATAACACGGAATTCGCGATCCACCGCATGGGCGGACTTGAGCAGTTTGCCCGGCGGCTGACGGCGCAGCACATAGGAGCCAGAGGCGGCCGTAATCTTGAAGGTAGGGTTGGACTGCCCCCCCTCAAATTTCTCCGCTTCAATGGGACCCTTGAAGCCCGTGATATGCTGCTCAAAATACTCAGCCAGTTTCTGTGTATCTATCTGGGACATGAAGCCCTCCTACTGTTCTTCTTTTTTCTGCTGCGCAAAAAGCAACACCCAGAACGCGATTGACGCTGCGGGCCCTGCGGGCCACACCTGAAATCAGGCGAATTGTTTAGCCATGTTCCGGCCCAACTGCATCATGTGCACCTGATCCGGGCCATCGGCCAGACGCAGAGTGCGCGCGTAGCTAAAGAAGTGAACCAACGGCGTATCCTGGCTCAGGCCCACGGCACCGTGGATCTGAATCGCCCGGTCGATAACATTTAACGCCATATTAGGCGCAACCACCTTGATCATAGCGATCAAATCCTTGGCGCCTTTGTTACCTGAGCGATCCATGGCGTCTGCGGCTTTCAGCGTCAGCAGCCGTGCCTGCTCAATCTCGCAGTAAGATTTGGCAATATCTTCGCGCACCGAGCCTTGCTTGCTCATGGGCGCACCGAACACTTCACGCTGGTTTACCCGTTTGCACATCATCTCAAACGCCTCCTGAGCCGCGCCGATCATACGCATGCAGTGGTGAATTCGGCCCGGACCAAGGCGTCCCTGAGCGATTTCGAAACCCCGCCCTTCACCGAGAATCATATTGGCCTTGGGCACACGCACATTGTCGAAAATAACTTCGGCATGGCCTTCCGGTTCATCGTTGTAACCAAATACCTGCATCGGGCGAACAATGTTGATTCCGGGAGTATTGGTGGGCACCAAAATCTGGGATTGCTGCTGGTGGCGGTTAGGGTTATCCGG
The DNA here is from genome assembly GCF_040119285.1 of Alcanivorax sp. Classification (GTDB taxonomy): domain Bacteria; phylum Pseudomonadota; class Gammaproteobacteria; order Pseudomonadales; family Alcanivoracaceae; genus Alcanivorax. Next base: position 323,190 of record NZ_JBEDTY010000032.1, on the reverse strand, counting down.
GCTGCTCTTGCCCATGACAATCATAATTTCGCAGGTTTTTCGCATGGCGCCGCTGATATAAAACTTACGGCCGTTGATGATGTAATCGTCGCCCTCTTCCGTTATACGCGTTTCGATATTGGTCGCGTCAGAGGACGCCACTTGCGGCTCGGTCATGGCGAAGGCACTACGAATACGGCCATCCAACAACGGCAACAACCACTGTTCTTTCTGAGCATCGTTGCCGTATTTTGCCAGCACTTCCATATTGCCAGTATCCGGAGCGGCACAGTTAAACGCTTCGGATGCAATACGACAGCGCCCCATTTCTTCGGCCAGCGGCGCATACTCCAGGTTACTTAAGCCTGCGCTGTACTCTGCGTACTCTGTAGGCAAAAACAGGTTCCACAGTCCTTTAGCTCGGGCCTTTTCTTTCAGTTCATCCATGATCGGCGGTGTTTCCCACGGGCTCTTTGCCAGCTGCTCGTAATACATGTTTTCTGCCGGGCGGATTTCGTTGTTAATAAAATCACGCACCTGAGTGATCAATGTCTGCATTTTTTCTGTGTACTGAAAATCCATGACGCTCTCCCTATGACCCGTTTACTCCTGCAGTCCTGTGGCTGCGTTAAATGCGATGCAGCGCGTACAAGGTGGGAGCACAAAGCACGAAAATTAGTAGTAAGTGATCGCGTCGAAACGGTCAGGGCGATCTAGATGCGGCACGTTATTAAAACTGGCCATACGCACCACCTTTTGATTAAAAAAACCGTGGCTCACACTACTGTTGCGAATCTGCAGATTCAGCTCCACCACGGCCTCATCCGACGCACCAAGAATATGTTTGATGAACATGGCCATGGCACCACCAGAGCTGACAATCAGCAACCGGTCCTTATCGTTGTACTGCTGCTGGATGTGATCGCGGGCGGCAGCAACCCGGTCAGAGAAACCCTGCCAGGTTTCCGGCAGATCGCCGGTCAGCGTATCCATTCGCCAGTGTTTCATGGCCGTTTTCAAGGCCTTGTAAAAGGCCGCCACCGGAGCACCTTCGCCAGGCACCTGGTCCGGGTGCTGAGCCAGGTAGGCATTCACCAGTGACTGGAAATCGAATTCGTTAAGGCCGGACTGAATGTCTTCGGGTAAGGCCACACCCAGGCCTTCACAAATACCGGCTCCCGTTTCCCGATGCCGTACCAGATCACCGCACACAAGGGCATCAAAGCCCATATCCCGTTCGGCAAAATACTCACCCAGCCAGCGAGCTTGCTGATGACCCAGTTCGGAAAGGCGGTCGTAATTATCGGTACCGAACGATGCTTGCCCGTGGCGGACAAGGTAAAACTGGGTCATGCGTGTATCCTCGGCTCAAAACAATATTCAACCAGACTAGATCAGCGCCATTAGTTAGTGAAATTGATATTTTGCATCACCGTGTATAAATTCCATGCATTGCCAAGTGCACTTTTTAGAATATCATCCCGATGTTATCCATGGCTTCCTCCTTCTGACAGCATGCCATGGCGGGTCTTTACCCTCACTCAATAGCGTTTTATCCACGCTACGCTGCCTCACAGAGGCCTTTTGCCGAGTTCCTGAAAATGAGTTCATGAAAATTACGGCTGGTTCTGTTGCCACAGGGGGAGGTAACGAGCGGAGGGATGTGACCGTTTGAGAGTGGCTGAAGGCAAGGAGCCCATCAAAGGCCCTTCGCACTTAATGGTGACTTCATCGCTGCCTTGCAGTGCCACCTGCACTGATTCCAATAACGTTACTCGGTAAGGCTGGTTACGATTTAAGGAAATGCACCTAGCCACGAGCCATTTCAATCAATCGCTTAGCAGCAGGCATGCTGGAGGCCGCCACGGACTCCAACTCATCAAATAAACTCCCTGGCGCGGTGATGGATCTTAAAAAAGCTCGGCCCTGGAGATGAAATAGTGATAGGCCATTTTTATGTTAGCGGACGGGCGTCGAGCAATATCCTCAATGCTACGCGTTGCCTCCGCTAGATAACACATCGCGCCGCCGCGACGAGAATCGCTTCACAGGGCTCGTTTATCTGTGCTTCATAGGATTCGGCTAATGATCCTTCCTCTCAACCCCTGGCCTTTGTTCATCTTGGTCCATCCCGTTCATTGCGACTCAGACATGCCCTGCAACCGCCTTCCTCTATGGTTTCGTCTTCAGAAACGGCTTGCACTCGAAGCCTGACACCAGGTTAGAAGCGCACAATTAACCGCGTAGCAAGTGTGACGGATTTCTCTCCCTTAATGGCGTTTTCCGCCCTTTACGGCTAATTACGCCAGCCACATACTCCCTCCCTCAAATACAATTATTGACACGTACATCTCGGCAGCCATTTACCGACCTACGGGAGAGCAATATGAGCAAACCGCAAACCAGCATCGAGGAGCTGCAGGAAAACGTTGGCAAGAATGTTGGCCAGTCCGAGTGGCGCAGCATCGACCAACAACGCATCGACGGCTTTGCCGAGCTGACCGAAGACCCGCAGTGGATCCATACCGACCCGGAGCGCGCCGCCAAGGAAAGCCCCTTTGGTGCCACCATCGCCCATGGTTTTCTGTCTCTCTCATTGCTGTCGGCCATGGCCCTCGACGTACTGCCTACCATTAAAGGCCAGGTCATGGGCATCAACTACGGCTTTGACAAGGTCCGTTTCATGAACCCAGTCCGCGAAGGAAGCAAGGTTCGCGGCTCTTTCACTCTGCTGGAAGTGAAACGGCGCTCGGACAACAAATGGCAGCTGCGTCACGGTGTCCACGTTGAAATTGAAGGCCAGAAAAAGCCCGCCTTGATCGCGGAATGGTTGAGTTTGGTGGTAATTTCCAGTTAACCGTTCAACGCTTAAAAGCGCGATCGCAGACTGTATTAAGCTAAAAATTGTTTCCCGCGACCATGCTCCAGTGAGTTGAAACACGCGACGCATTAATGTCTGTTTCGCTCAGTGAGAGCCCGTCATTTGACAATACCGTTACTCGCGTTTCATCTTTGAAACTTTAAACTCAAAAAATGTAGAGAGATAACCCATGACAATCCGTTTTGATAATCAGGTGGCCATCGTCACCGGCGCGGGCAACGGCCTGGGCAAATCCCACGCCTTGGAACTGGCTAAACTCGGCGCCAAAGTAGTGGTCAATGATTTCGGGGGCGCTCGTGATGGTAGCGGCGGTTCCAGTGAAGCCGCCGAACAGGTGGTTGCAGAAATCAAAGCTGCTGGTGGTGAGGCCATTGCCGACGGTGCAGACGTTTCCGACATGGCTCAGGTCGAAGCCATGGTAAAACAGGTGATGGATACCTGGGGTCGCATTGACGTGCTGATTAACAACGCCGGCATTCTTCGCGACAAGAGTTTCGTCAAGATGACCCAAGACGACTGGGACAAGGTCGTGGCGGTTCACCTCACCGGCTCAGAAATCTGCAGCAAGGCTGTTTGGCCGATCATGCGCGAACAGGGCTATGGCCGCATCGTAATGACCTCCTCCGCCTCCGGCCTGTATGGTAACTTCGGGCAGGCCAACTACAGCTCCGCCAAGCTCGCCGTGGTCGGGCTGATGAACACCCTGGCTCTGGAAGGTGAAAAGTACAACATCAAGGTGAACTGCATTGCTCCCACCGCCGCCACTCGCATGACTGAAGACCTGATGCCGCCAAAAGTGTTGGCCATGCTGGAGCCCAAGGAAATCACCCCCGCAGTGCTGTTCCTGGCAAGCAACGAAGCCCCTAGCCATCGCATTCTGCTGGCCGGTGCCGGTTGCTACGCCATGGTACGTCTAATGGAAAGCGAAGGCATTTATCTGAATGACGAAGAGCGCAATGTAGATGGTATTGCCGCCCACTTCGAACAAATCGGCAACATGGATAACGCCAGCGAAATAATGACCGGTGGTGACCATGTGACCAAGATTCTAACCATGGTAGCCAAAGCCAAGGGCATCGAGCTGGGTTGAATAAAACGTAACCCGGCATCACCAAATAGAGAGGAGTGGCTCCCCTCACCCCCGTGGCGGTGGCGCCACCCTTAAAGTCGATTTCAGGAGAAAACCATGACCCGCGAAGCCGTCATCGTTTCCACTGCACGCACCCCTATTGGCAAAGCCTACCGCGGTGCGTTCAACGACACCCAGGCCCAGGCCTTGGGTGGCCACGCCATCAAGCACGCCGTGGAGCGTGCCGGCATCGATCCGTCATCCATCCAGGATGTGATTATGGGTGCCGCCCTGCAGCAAGGCAGCACTGGCGGTAACGTGGCCCGTCAGGCCGCTCTGCGTGCCGGCTTGCCCACTAGCGTGTCCGGCATGAGCATGGACCGCCAGTGCGCCTCCGGTCTGATGGCCATTGCCACCGCCGCCAAGGAAATCATCGTCGACAATATGGACGTGGCTGTGGCCGGTGGGCTGGAGTCCATATCCCTAGTGCAGAACGACAAGATGAATACCTTCCGCGCCGCCGATCCATGGCTAAAAGAAAATCGGCCAGACATTTACATGTCCATGCTGGAAACCGCCGAGATTGTCGCAGACCGCTACAACGTCTCCCGCGATAGCCAGGACGAGTATGCCTTCCAGTCACAAATGCGTACCGCAGCCGCCCAGGATGCCGGCAAGTTTGATGACGAAATAGCGCCCATGACCAGTGTCATGAAAGTGATGAACAAAGAAACCAAGGACATTTCCGACGTGGAAGTGACCCTGGACAAGGACGAAGGCAATCGCCCGCAGACCACCTTGGAAGGGCTGCAGTCCCTACAACCGGTATTCAAAGGTGGCCAGCAGGTACAGGAAGGCGGCTTTATTACCGCCGGCAACGCCTCTCAATTGTCTGACGGCGCCAGTGCCTGTGTATTGATGGAGAGCAAAGAAGCCGAGCGACTGGGCCTGCAACCGCTAGGCGCTTACCGTGGCATGGCGGTGGCGGGCTGTGACCCCGACGAAATGGGTATCGGCCCAGTATATGCCGTGCCTAAGCTGCTCAAGCGTTTCGGCCTCACTGTCGATGATATCGGCCTGTGGGAACTGAATGAAGCCTTTGCCAGCCAGTGTCTCTACAGCCGTGACAAACTCGGGATCGACCCGGAAAAATACAACGTAAACGGCGGCGCCATCGCCATCGGCCACCCCTACGGCATGTCCGGTGCCCGCATGACCGGCCACGCTCTTATCGAAGGCAAGCGCCGTGGCGTGAAGTACGTGGTCGTGACCATGTGTATCGGGGGCGGCATGGGTGCCGCAGGGCTGTTCGAAGTGTTCTAAACGCAATCGCCCTGATTCTGTTTACCGTTGGGGCCACCGCCGCTTGGTGACCCCTTTTCGCGGGGCCTTCCCTGGCTACATATGGATCCCACACTCGGTTTTCTTGTTACCTTTCCAGCGGCCTTCACGGCCTTCGCCCTTGAAAGTACAGTGGCTGCATCCGATGGAATCAAATCCTTGTGCCACCAGAGGGTGGAACGGCAAGTCGTGGTCCTTGATATAGGCGTCACGCTGTTCCTTGGTGACATCAATCATCGGGTTGAACTTGATCATGCCGCGGCGCTCTTCGAACACCTCCAAGCCGGCCCGGTGTTCGGTTTGCCACCCCATCAGGCTGGAAATCCACAAATCGTAGTTTTCCTTGGCTTCTTCCAATGGATTGACTTTGTTCACCTGGCAGCACAAATCCGGGTCTGTTTCCCACATGCGGTTTTCCTGAGATACCTGATGGTGATCCGGATCCGGCGTCACATCGACCACATTCAGGCCAAATTTCTCGATCAGGTAGTCCCTGTACTTCAAGGTATCCGCAAAGTGATAGCCAGTATCAATAAAATGCACCGATTGCTCAGGACGGATGGTGGAGATGATGTGCAAAAAATAGGCCGACGTAGCAGCAAAAGACGAGGTCACCATGATGCGATCCGGTGGAAAGTCCTCGTAGACGCGACGGATCCGGTCCGCAAAGCTCAGCGGGCGATAGACACGGTTCAGCTCCTCTAGCGCCTCTTTGGATAAGCCGACGGTATTGTCACCAAAACGTGTGATCAGCTGTGCACTACTCATGTTCTACAGCACCTCAAAACGGAAATGTCGAGGTGCCATAATAGAGGCCCAAAAAAGAATACAAAGGAATATATAGTGATACTTTTATAACCAAAAGGGATATAAAAACCGAACGTCACTGCATGAAGCTATCATCGTCATCCCCCCGCCGTGAACGATCAAAAGGCGTAATTAATGCCTATACCAATCAACTCCTGCTTGCCGTAAGCATTGTCGACCAAGCGCAAATACTCAACGTTCAAGGTCGAATGCTGCCCCACACCCATATCCATCCCGCCCCCGTAAGAGCTGCCATCGTCACGCTCGGTAGCGCCGTGTATATCATTTTCTGCATAACCGTAGCCGCCAATCAGGTAGGGTTGCACCGAGCCTTCCAGCGGCGGAGTTAATCGCGCGTAAACACCATAGAAGAAATCGTTCTCCACCTCGATATTGCGATACCTATCGTCACTGATACCGGTACCCAACCGCAGCTCCGCACTGACCAGCTCGTGCAATACCATGCCACCACGCAGCGTGAGAGCATCGAATTGCGCATCACTCACTGCCCCTCGGTCAATTTTCATTATATTGAACTGGGCGCCGGCATATATTTCCGCCTGCACCACCACCGCGCTGGTCAGCAGTCCGACCGCCAATGCGCCGTATGCAACTCGGTATATTAGACCAGATTGGTTTGCCATCCTGCTCTCCTTTTATGCTTGTTATTGGCAGCCACGTTGCATGAGCCGCAGTCCTCATTGAAACCATTAACAGCATGAATTGAAAGCGCTGTATTGGCGCTGAAATGCGCTTTTTTCGTACCCCAGACGCGAACTACTTCACTGTGAATCACGATTTAACATTTCGTGCCGAACTTACACGCTGATAACGGTCGGACTTTGCAGTGCCGCTATATTCTGGTTTCGGCCACTTTGGAACATTGTAATCCCCGATAATTTCGGGGGAGATCGACAAGGAGATGAAGCATGAGCAAACGGATGATGGCGCTCGGCGCCCTGATGATTTCCGCCACCTTCACTGGCACGGTAGCCGCACAGCAGCCTGGTGCACCCGCGTCACAAACCCCACAGACCCAGCAGCAGATGCAGCAACAGCAAATGCAACAGCTGCCCAAGGCCTCTGAATTCAGCGACAAACAGTTGGACGCGTTTGCCGATGCCCAAAAAGACATGTCTGGCATTCAGCAGAAATACTCCAAGGAACTGCAGGCGAAGAAAGACAAGCCTGAAGAAGCCATGAAAGTGCAGAAAGAAGCACAGGAGAAAATGGTAGAAGCCGTTAAAGAGAGTGGGTTGGAGCTGAGCACCTATAACCAGATTGCTCAGCTGGCCCAATACGATGCGGACTTCCGCACCCGCATTCAGGAAAAAATGTAATCCTGAACGCAGCAAAACAACAACGCCGGCATTCGCCGGCGTTGTTGTTTTTACATGACCTGTTCCCGCGTCGGGCTGACAATCAGAAGTTTGTCACCACCCCTACCCAGTAACGCCGACCCTCTTCCACGTAACCATATTCGTCGTAGAAAATTTCCTTGTCGGCCAGATTATAAATTCCCGTATTGAGTTTGGTCTGCGGTGTCAGCTGGAAACCCATACCGGCATCAACCAGGGTATTCGACGGCGCGATGATGGCGCTGTTGGACGGCCCCGTGTTTGGCTGACTTTCCTCACCCCGATAGCGAACGGTGGCCCAGGGCGACACCGTATCTGTCGCTTGCCAATCCAGGTTCAGGCTGGCCTGATGCTTGGGCAATTGAGTCAACGGCTCACCTTTGTATTGCCCGGATTTCTGCTCCGAATCGGTATAGGTATAGCTCAGGTTGATGGACACCACCCTCGCCAACGTGGTGGACAGCGCCGCTTCCACGCCCTGGGTTTGCGCTTCATCCACATTCACCCGGTAGGTGGGGTCGGAACCAAACTGGTTGGGACCATCCGGACAGATACTGACCGGACAGGTAATACGGGTGATCTTGTCCTTGAAGTCGTTGTGAAACACCGTCACGTTGGCCAGCAACGTGCGACCCGCGTTGAAGTACAGGCCCAGCTCCTGGTTAAGCGATGTTTCAGGCTCCAGATCTGGGTTGCCGTAGATGTTGCCACCCCGGCTCACCTGCCCCCAATCCGGGGTCAATTCACGCAGCGACGGAGAGCGGAAGCCAGTGGAGACGCCACCTTTCACCGTCCAGCGCGGGCTGAATCCCCACACGCCATAAAGGCGCGGGCTAATATGGGTGCCGAAATTTTCATCATCGTCCATCCGCGCACCTGCGGTCACCGAAAAGGTATCGGTGAGCATCCATTCGTCTTCCACAAATAGAGCGTATTTTGATGACTCAATATTGGTGCGGTCAGAAATCCGGTTGGAGGTTTTGTCGTCCAGTTTTTCTTCCGTGAAATCGGCCCCCACCGTCACCATATGATTACCCACCGGCATGACCAACGCCGTCTTGGCATGGGTATTGGTGATAGTCATTTCACGGCTTTCATTTTCCGCTTTTTCTCGCTGAATGTAGGTATCGGATGTGCCGACGGCCCAACGGCCAGTGTGGGTCAGCGAAAAAGCTTCGCGGGTATGATCAGTAAAACTATCGTCGGAATCTGCGCTACGCCCGATCAAACTCTGGCGGCTATCCTCGGTGCGGGTAGTTTCCACTGAAAAGTCATGATTTTCTGTCGGTGTCAGAGTCAATTTAGCTGTCAGGTTACGCAGGTCTTTTTGCTCATAACCATCCACGAATAAATCTTCCTGGCGGTTATAAAAGCCTCCATAGACTTGCAGGCCCAGCAAATCGTCTTTCAATGGGCCGCTCAAGCTGAAATTGCCCTGCTGGCTATCACCGGAGCGGGAATCGTCCTGGATGATCGCGTCCAGCTGTACAGAGCCGCCCCACTCTGTCTCCACTTTGCGGGTGATAATGTTGACCACGCCCCCCATGGCATCGGAGCCATACAGGGTGGACATGGGGCCACGGACCACCTCGATACGCTCGATGCTTTGCAGCGGCGGCAACCAGCTTTGTTCAAACCCGGCACTACCATTAGGACGGCTTTCCCGAGTGGACACCGGCTTACCATCAACCATGATCAGCGTATAAGAGGACGGCATACCGCGAATAACGATATCGGTGCCACGGTCGCCGGAGCCTCCGCCGGTGACAATCACACCGGGGACATCCCGTAAGGCATCAGTGGTGTCTTGGTAGAAACGCGCTTCAATCTGCTCACGGTCAATAACGCTAATCGACGCGGGCGCATCGTCCACCTGTTGAATGTACCCTCCGGCTGTCACAGACACCTGCCCCAGCTCATGTCCTCCCTCTTCCCCCCACACGGCGCCACTGGCTGCGGCCAGCGCCATCGTTAGAGTCCCCAAGCGCATTCCCATGGTTTTCCTCCTCGAAGATAAACAACAACATCCAACCGGAGTGCCAACCGCCCCCTTTCACCACTCAAGCTTGCCGCCTGGTAGCGAAAAACCGATACAGCTCCCCCTGGTAAATCGGCCAGACAGGGCTGCTGAAAGCAGCAATGGATCTGCCGAAGAAAAGGAATGGTATTGATTCTTATTTATAACAAAAGGAGGTTTACACTTTATACACGTGCCGGAGCCGGCAGGCGCAAATGCACGCACAACCCAGGGTCCCGGTTATGTGTCCAAAGCTCTCCGCCAAGCCGCTCCACTGTTCTGCGGGCAATACTTAATCCCAGCCCAAAACCGCTATCAGTCGTCCTCGCGGCATTTAGGCGCACGAAGGGCGCAAAGATACTGTGCAGCTTATCTTCAGGCACCCCTGGCCCCTGATCCACCACCTGAAGATGCCAGGCACTCCCTTCACGCTGCCCCTGCAATAAGACCGTCCCCTGCTCAGGCGAATACCGAATGGCATTCCGGACCAAATTTTCAAATACCTGAGCTAAGGTATTCAAATTGCCATACACCTCCGTGTCATCAGGTAAGGTGCAAGGGAAGCGTTGTTTACTCCAACCACTCTCAAACGCCGCATTCTCGACAACCATGTCCCACAACACCGGCACCGACAAAGACTGCAGGCCAGCGTTACCGGTATTGGTATCGGTGTCCTGCCAACCTAGCGCCAAAGTGTCATCGACTAAGGTGCGCATGTGGCGCAATTCCTGCTCTAACCGCTGGCGCAGTTGCTGTTCGTTGATTCCGCTTTCCAAGGCCACAGACAACCGGCTCAGCGGAGTACGTAACTCATGCGACATATCATTGAGTAACTGTTTTTGAGTTTCGAGTATGCCGCAAACCTGCTCTGCCATATGGTTGAAACTACGAGCAAGCTCACCAAATTCATCTGAACGGGTGGCCAACGGCCCAACCACACGGGCATCAGTATCGTCTTTGAATACGAGCACCTGCGCTTGTAACGCCTTCAACAAGACGCGGGCACGCCAGAACAGCAGCCCACCCAGCATGAGGGCCGATATCGTAGGAACCCCCACTAACAATAAAGGTTCAACCCAAGGCCAGTAGGTACCCGGACGAAACCGGGGAGGCAGCTGCATCAGCAGGCTTCCCTGTTCTGGGACAGTAGGAAATGGCAACCCCAGATAAGGCATCTTCTTGCCGTAACGGAAACTCATGCGGCTATGAACACCCCGCTGAAAGCGAAGCCCGCTACGCTCCTGTACCGTCAATGGAGTACTGCTCAGGGACTGGTCGGTGTTACTGATCACAGCGATATCACCACTTTCACGGGAACGCATGCCCGCCAGCCATTGGTCTACCCCTGCCCGCCCCTCCGCGAGCCATGCCTGCTCCGCAGCCGCCGCATAACCGCGCATTACGGCAACCGCATGGTCACTCAAAAGCTGGGCATCATTTCGCAGAGCGTTGGTAACGCGCGTTCCCACTACCATGGTGGTAACTACGGTAACAACAAGCAGTAGCGCCAGGCGCCAAAGAAGGGAATAGCGTTTTAACATCAGAGGTTGTCAGTGATCAGGGTATAGCCCTGCCCCCAGACTGTTCTCACCGCCGACTCCGCCGCTCCGGCGTCACGTAGTTTGCGGCGCACATGACTAATGTGCAGGTCCAGGCTACGATCATGGCGACCACAGCCTCGGTGCAGAACCGCCTGGTAGAGGAATGGCTTGCTGAGCACCGCACCTCGGTGTTCCAACAGCACCTGCAGCAAGCGAAACTCAGTGTTGGTCAGCCCTAGGTCGGTTTCTTGGTAAAAGGCCGCCATGCTGTGGTCGCACAGCACCAGTTTACCCACTGATTCCCATTGCGGCTCTTCCGGACGCACCCGTTCCAGCGCCACTCTGCGCAACACCGCATCCACCCGCACCGCTAGTTCCGCCATACTGAATGGCTTGGGAAGGTAATCATCCGCACCGTTGATAAGCCCCTGGATACGGGCCTGTTCATCGCCCAATGCAGACACCACAATCACCGGCACCGGGCTTTGCCGGCGCAGGACATTAAGTAACTCCAGGCCATTGAGGCCAGGCAACAGGATGTCCAGCAGCACCAAGTCATAATCACCGGCCGCCGCCGCATCCAGCCCCGCCGGGCCTTCGGCGCACACCGAGACCCGATAGCACCGCTCGGAAAAATAATCACGCAGGTGGCCACTGAGCACCGGATCATCTTCGATGACCAGTAAACGGGCAGGCATTTTCGCAACGACATTCATTTGCAAATGGTAAGGATTATCATTCGTTCAGGCCAGCTTTTCCTGAAGATAACGTCACTTAATCACCCTAAGATTACATTCTTTACTAAGACAACCGTGGTTAAATATAACAATTCTCATTAACATCCCTGCCCTCAATTGTGAATGAACGAGCCACTCCGTGAACAAGAAACGCAAAGCCTTTTGGCTGAAACAACTCCACCAGTGGCACTGGGTCACCTCCGCGATCTGTCTGATCAGCCTGCTGCTGTTCAGCCTCACCGGCATCACCCTTAACCATGCCAGCCAGATCAGTGCCGATCCGGTGATCCGTGAACACCAAAGCACGCTGCCCATCGAGCTGCTATTCCAGCTCGCAGACCGAACCAGCGGCCAACTGCCCGCCGCCGTTCAGCAATGGCTGGCACGGGAAATGGACCTGCAAAACACCGGTGGAGAGCCGGAATGGGCAGCCGATGAGATTTATCTGCCCATGCCCCGCCCCGGTGGCGATGCTTGGCTTGCGATTGACATGAGTGACGGGGCGATACTCGCGGAAACCACGGACCGTGGCTGGATTGCGTTTTTTAATGACCTGCATAAAGGTCGCCACACCGGCACGGTGTGGATTTGGTTCATCGATATTTTTGCCATCGCCAGCCTGCTGTTTGCGTTCACCGGGCTTGGGCTAATGATGCTTCATGCTAAACGGCGGCCGGCCACCTGGCCGGTCACTTTGGCGGGGTTAGTTCTCCCCTGGCTATTGATCATTTTTTTCATGCATTAAGACCCGACATTCAGATAAGGAAGGACATTTTCATGCGCTTGCGTTATCTCGCCCTGCTTCCCCTGCTAACCAGCCAGGCCATGGCTGAGACCTTTTCTGTAGAGGTGGAAGTGCCGCGTTTGGGGGTGGCCGAATATCATGCCCCTTATGTGGCCTTCTGGGTGGAAAACGCCGACCGCAGCACCCTGAAACCACTGGGCCTGTGGTACGACGACCAGGAAAAATGGCTCAAAGATATTCGCCAGTGGTGGCGCAGAACCGGCCGTAGCCAGTCGGCGCCCTACGACGGCCTCACTGGCGCCACCCACTCCCCTGGCACTCACACTGTGGACTTTAGTGATGTGGAGGCACTTGAATCGCTGCCCGCCGGCGAATACACCTTGGTGGTAGAAGCAGCCCGAGAAGTCGGGGGCCGCGAAGTGCTGAAATTACCGTTCCAGTGGCCGGCGGGGAAAAGCCCTCAACAGCAGCAAGTAATAGGCACCGACGAACTGGGCACTGTGACCCTCACCGTCTCTCAATAACACCGACTACCCAAGGAGCGCCACCATGACCCGAGTCCGTTTCCCTAAAGTTGCACTGGCCGCATTGGTGCTGGCCACAGCCCTGCCCGCCCATGCCCACAAGCTGTGGTTGCTGCCCAGCCACACCACCGTTTCTGAGCCCCAGTGGATTACCGTTGATGCCAGCATCTCCAATGAAATTTTTGGTTTCGAGCGAGCCTACCCTGTCGATGGCATGGAAGTGACCGGCCCGGATGGCAAGCCGGCCACCGTGGATAACGCCATGAAAATGCACACGCGCAGTGTGTTTGACGTACAGCTGGAACAGGAAGGCAGCTACCGGATCAGTGTGGCGCAACCCAGCTACTTTATCTCCTATGAGATCGACGATGAGCGCAAGCGCAGCCGCGGCAAAGATGCGGACACGATGCTGGCCGAGGTGCCCAACGGGGCCGATAAAGTAAAACTGCGCGAAGTTCTCAACCGTTTGGAAACCTATGTCACCCTAGGGGCGCCAAACGAAACCGGCCTGAAGCCCACCGGCAAGGGCCTGGAACTGGAGTTGCTCACTCATCCCAACGACCTTTACGCTGGTGAAACCGCTCGGTGGAAGCTGCTGGTCGATGGCAAACCGGCCTCGGGCATCAAGGTAGAACTGGTCTCGGGTGGCACCCGCTACCGTGACAGCCAGGAAAGCTGGTCCGTGACCAGCGATCACAAAGGCATTGTCAGCATCCAATGGCCTGCCGCTGGCCGTTACTTCCTGGAAGCGGGCACCGGCGACAAAAACGTTAGCAACCCCAAAGCCACGGAACGCTACCTGCAATACCTAGGCACCGTTGAAGTACTACCGATGTAACCCCCCTCCACATAGAAGTTTGCCGGGTTTCTTTTACCCGCTTCCGGCTGATTCCGGTCGCTGCCTGCCCAGAATCAGCCGGTTTACTTTTCCTTTATCGCAAACGCAACACACCCTCTCTGCCAAGAGCAATTGGCGAAAAAACGTGCAATTTCAACCTTACCTATGTACACTCCGCCGTCCTCGCCGACCCATGCTCGGCTCCTCCCCTCCTAATTCATAGGTACTACATGTCAGATTCCCGTTCCGGGTTCGCCTCTTTAGGCCTGCCCGAGGTTCTGCTCACTGCGATCGCCCGTCAGGGCTTCGAGCAGCCTTCGCCGATTCAGGCGCAAGCCATCCCGCTGTTGCTGGATGGACACGATCTTCTGGGCCAGGCACAAACCGGCACAGGTAAAACGGCTGCGTTTGCATTGCCCCTTTTGGCCCGTCTCGATCCGTCTCTGCGTGAACCGCAGATGCTGATCCTGGCCCCAACCCGCGAGCTGGCTATTCAGGTTGCCACTGCGTGTGAAGAATTTGCCAAAGACATTAAAGGTCTGCAGGTTCTGCCCATTTACGGCGGTGGTGAATACCGCACCCAGCTGAAAGGCCTGCGCGGCGGCGCCCAGGTGATTGTCGGCACCCCCGGCCGCGTTATGGATCACATGGATCGCGGCTCCATGAAGCTAAACAATCTGAAGGCTCTGGTGCTCGACGAAGCCGATGAAATGCTTCGTATGGGCTTCATCGACGATGTGAAATGGGTACTTGAGCGTACTCCGGATGACTGCCAGCTGGCGCTATTCTCCGCCACCATGCCGCCGGTCATTCGCAAGGTTGCCGACCAGCACCTCAAGCAACCCAAACTGGTTCGCATCGATAATGGCGGCGCCACCACTGGCACCACCATCCGCCAGCGTTACTGGCCCGTCGCGGGTTTGAACAAGCTGGACGCCGTGTGCCGGATTCTGGAAGCAGAAGAACACGATGCGGTGTTGGTTTTCGTTCGTACCAAACAGGCTACCCTGGAACTGGCAGAGCAGCTCAACCGCCGCGGCCTGCGTGCCGAAGCCCTGAACGGCGATATTCCCCAGCAGCAGCGGGAAAAAACCGTACAGCGTCTGAAAGACAAGCGTTTCGACCTGCTGATCGCCACCGATGTGGTTGCCCGTGGCCTGGACGTGCCGCGTATCACCCACGTGGTGAACTACGACATGCCCGGGGACCCGGAAGCCTACGTGCACCGTATTGGCCGCACCGGCCGTGCCGGTCGCCAGGGTGACGCCATCCTGTTTGTGGCCCGTCGCGAGCAACACGTGCTGCGTCAAATCGAACGCATTACTCGCCAGTCTATCGAAAAAATGGCACTGCCCTCTGTCGATGACCTGAACGCCAAGCGCATTGCTCGCTTCCAGGAGCAACTGGCCGGGTTCACCTCTGGGACCAACGTTGATGAAGCCCGCGCGCTGGTGAACCAGCTACGTGACGCCATGGATATCAGCGACAACGACATGGCGGCCGCACTGGCCACCATGATGTTCAAACGTGAACCGTTGATTCTGAAAGAACCCAAGATGGTCAAAGAACCCCGCCGTCGCGAATCCGCCCACGTGGGTGGCCGTCGCGAAGACCGCAACCCGCGCAACCGCGGCGACAAAGGTCGCACTGACAAAACCATGCGTTGCTACCGGATCAAGGTAGGTCACGATCACGGTGTGAAGCCGGGCAATATTGTTGGTGCCATTGCCAATGAAGCTAAACTGCCTAGCCGCCTGATTGGCCCAATCAAGATCCACCAGGACCACAGCACCGTGGAATTGCCAGAAGATCTGTCTCCAAAGCAGTTACACGTTATCCGTACCGCTCGGGTCTGCCAGCAGGCTCTAGACCTGGAAATGGTATAAAAAAGAAAAGCAGCAAGCTTCACGCTGCACAGCAACACAAAGCCAAGTTATGCTTGGTTTGAGCTGCCCAGCCAGCACCACGCTGGGCGCTCTACAAAAAAACCGCACCCGAGAGGGTGCGGTTTTTTTGTAGCTTGTGCTTGTCGCGATTCAGGACCCGGAAATCCTGAACCCCACTTTCAAGGTCACCTGATAATGCCCCACCTTGCCATTTTCAATATGGCCACGGGTTTGCGTTACCTCGAACCACTCCATTAGTTCCAGGCTTTCATTGGCGGTTACCAACGCATTCTCAATGGCATCTTCAATCGTGGTACGCGAAGACCCAACGAGTTCGACTTTCTTGTAAACATGATCGTTAGACATGACTGCTCTCCTTTTCGGCACATGTTCCGTTATGTGGGAGCGACATCACCCTGATTTGAGCACGTCGCCCTCCGCCTACCCTCATCTGTGGTATCGAAGTGGGTAAATTACAAGGAAGCCCCATATCTAGTTGATCAAAAAAACACCAAAACCCCATTGAAAGACCGCTAACATCCCTCACAGCTGAAACTAAAGCAGCCGATCATTTCCATTGATTGAGGAGAACGAGCGATGGATATGCACAAGATGACACCGTGGAATTGGCTTCATCAGGAGGATAGCCACGAACACTCTCTTCCACAACGACAGCCCGAACATCCGTTACTGCGTTGGGAGGGGGAGTTCGACAATGGGTTCGAACAAATACTTGGCAATATGGCTTGGACTACCCCAGCCCCGCAGGCGCAACCCTCCGCCCCGTTGCGGCCTAACCTGGATATTCTTGAACGCGACGACCACTACCTGATCAACACAGAATTGCCCGGCGTGGAAAAACAGGATCTGCAGGTAGTGCTCAGCGATAACCAATTGCAGATTCATGGTCACAAGAAAGCTCTACACGAACCTGATCGCGATGGTTACCACTACAGTGAGCGTCGCTTCGGTCGCTTCCAACGCACGCTGTCATTGCCCGCGGATGCAGACGGAGAGCAGATGAGGGCCGTTTTCCATAATGGCGTGTTAACGCTGACCATTCCACGCCATGAACAACATGGGCATAGCCGTCGGCAGATCGAGATTCATTAAGTAAACGCTGCAAACAACGTGCTTCACGCAATAACGCGAAGAAGGAGGCCCGCGCTCAACGCTTGGGTGCGAGTCTGCGGTGTACCTGCCCCAAAGTCACCCATAGGGACTCTGCCATTATTTTCTCGGCACCAATAATGCCTCCAGCGGCTGACGCTCCGGTTTGAACTGGTTAATGGTTTCATCCGCTTCATACCCCAGCGACAGGCCACACAACAATTTATAGTTATCCGGAATAGTAAAATGTTTTTCCAAGGGTGACCGCCAAATTGCCAAGGCCCCTTGGGCACAGGTAGCCAATCCCGCATCCGTGGCTGCTAACATCAGGCTTTGCAGAAAAATGCCTGCATCCAATGCGCTGTAAACATCTAGCCCTTCATGGACAAAGATAAACACCGCCACCGGCGCATTAAAGAAACGGAAGTTTTCACGCATCTGCTGATGGCGAGCCCGCTTATCGTCACGCTGAATGCCCAACAATTCATATAACTGATAACCGGTGGCGCTACGACGTGGCTGCAAGTCTTTGGGATAATCGGTAACCGGTTTGAAATCACCGTCCGGCATGCCTTTTTTAGTCACCATGGCCTTGAGCTGTTTAAATTTAGAGCCCTTCGCTAGGTCCATTAACTCATCAAACTTAGGAGGCAATGTTTGCCGCAAATCCTCCAGCACCTCGCCCTTCGCCACAGCGATCTGGTAAGGCTGGGTATTGGACCAACTCGGCGCCGAGGCGGCAGTGCTGAGCAGTTTGTTCAGCACCTTTTCGCTTACTGGCTGGTCGGTAAATGCCCGTACACTATGGCGCTGGGCCATCACATCTTTAAATTCCATACTGTTGGCCTGTTTGATTGCCCTTAGCGTTCACTGTGCCAGAGATTTATAATACGCAGCCATGACCAAGACAGCCGATAATCTGCAACGTCACGCCAGCTTTTCCCGCTGTGGACAGTACCGCTATGCACTCTGGCGCCAGTGGGGGGAGAGTGATGATTTTATGCTGGTGATTGGCCTCAACCCCTCCACCACTGATCCCCACCACGACAACCCCACCATTCGTCGTTGCATGGGTTTTGCCCAGGACTGGGGCTACTCAGGCCTGTGCGTGGCCAACTTGTTCGCGTATCGGGCAACCTACCCAAAGGATCTCTTTGCTGCCGCAGACCCCGTGGGCCCCCAAAATGACCGCTGGCTACGGCGCTTGGCCCGTCAGGCCGAGCTAGTCGTAGCGGCTTGGGGGAACCATGGGCGCTTTAACGACCGCGCCATGCAGGTGGTCCGCCAATTGCCAGCCATGCATTACATTCGCCTTAACAGCTCAGGGGAGCCGGCACACCCGCTATACCTCCCCCGCCACCTGCAAGCACAACCCTGGGTTGGCTACCCCTTCTTGTCATAACCTTCACCCTGCATCAACGATAATAAAAACAAAGCATCCGTTGGAATTAACACTGTGAGCACACGTCAGGAAAAAAATATCCGTCGTGCCAAAGCCCTGTCCTACATTGGACACATCCCCTTCTATGGCTTGGCTGGGCTATCTTGGTTTGCCCAGACCAGCAGCTGGGCGCTGCATGCTCTGGCCACCTACTCCGCCGTTGTACTGGCGTTTCTCGGCGCCATTCACTGGGGCAGGGCACTCGATCAAATGCACCACAGCAACCAATACCCAACGCTACTATTTGGTCTGGTACCGGCGTTATTGGCTTGGTTTGCCCTGCTGCTACCGCTGGAATTATCGATGCCCATGCTCGCCGCCGGGCTTATGTTTGTGTGGGGCACTGAACAGATGGTGTTCAACGACACGCTCCCCACCTGGTACCGGCACCTGAGGCATGAACTCACCGCCGCCGCCGTTATCGCCGTTTTAATTGGGTGGGCCGCCACTATGTTCTGGATGCTATAAACGGTGCATTACTTCTAACAGCCAATTTTCGGCCTTTTACAAAACAACAGATCCTAAAAAGGGGGGCCAGCCATGGCCGGCTCTGTCTGCTCCCGCTACACTGTCAATCCGTTATAGGGAGACTGGGGTATATGAAAAACAATTGGCATTCACATGGAACCTTTTCACTAGGGATATTGTTCTTTTTGCTTTGCGCTCTGTCTCTGTCCGCGCCGGTTTCCAGTGCCCCGCTCCCTCCCGAGTACCTCACCAATACGTCACCTAATTACCATGACGATATTCGCCCAATCTTCGAAAACAAGTGCCTGGCCTGCCACGGCTGTTATGACGCCCCCTGCCAACTGAAGCTAGAAGCGGTCGAAGGCCTGGACCGGGGCGCCAGCAAGAAAAATGTTTATGACGGCACACGCAATCAGACCGTCGACCCCACGCGCTTGTTCAAGGATGCACAAACCACTGCTCAATGGCGTGACAAGGGCTTCTATTCTGTCATCGACAGTACCTCTGGCATGCAAGCCTCCCTGCTGTATCAAATGCTGGAGCTGGGCAAAAGACACACCTTCAACCCCAATGAAAAGCTTCCCGAGGATATTGCCCTGGGTCTGAGCCGACAAAACCAATGCCCCGCTCCAGATGAATTTAACGACTACGCTGATGACCGCCCCATGGAAGGGATGCCGCTGGCGGTGACTGGCCTTACTAACAACGAATTTGCCACCATCCGCCAGTGGCTGGAGCAAGGCGCCTCCTTTAAACCGCAAGTAATCACCCCTACCGCCGAAGAGCAACAGCTGATTGACGACTGGGAAGCTTTTCTCAACCAGAGTGATCCAAAGCATCAACTGGTGGCTCGCTGGCTATACGAACACCTGTTTCTTGCCCACCTGTACCTTGATAAAGGTACAGACAGCAAGCCCGCACATTTTTTCAAACTGCGGCGCTCTAGCACCCCTCCAGGGAAACCCATTAAGCCGGTAGCCACAGATCGCCCCAATGACATGCCACCGGAAAATTTCTGGTACCGTATTGCACCTGTGCCCGGTACCTTGGTACACAAAACACACATTACCTTTGGCTTAGCCAAGGACAAGCTGGCTCGTACCAAAAAGCATTTCTTTAGCACCGATTGGGAAGTGAAAGAACTACCGGGCTATGGCTATGAACAACGCGCCAATCCCTTCGTTACCTTTTCCGATATTCCAGCCCGCGCTCGCTATCAGTTTATGCTCGATGAAGCCGAATATTTTGTTCGCACCTTTATTCGCGGCCCGGTTTGCCGCGGCCAAGTGGCCACTGACGTGATCCGCGACCAATTCTGGACCGTGTTTCAGGATCCAGATCAGGATCTCTACATCACCGAAGAAAATTACCGTGCCCAGGTTAGCGACCTGTTGGGTTTACCAGGTCAGGATGATGACTTGCTGGCACTGGGTCCCCAATGGCTTAAGTACAGTGAAAAACGTAATAATTATCTCAAAGCCCGCAAACAAGCTTACGCTGATAACGAACCCCAAGGCCCGGGTTGGGATTCGTTATGGGACGGCGATGGTAATAATCGCAATGCGCTGCTGACCATTTTTCGTCATCACGATAACTCTTCCGTACGCAAAGGGCTGATCGGCGACCTGCCTTTAACCACCTGGGTGATGGATTACCCGTTGTTCGAGCGCAGCTATTACAACCTTGTGGTGAACTTCAATGTTTTCGGGTCCGTGTCTCATCAGGCACAAACGCGCCTCTACTTTGATTTGATTCGTAATGGCGCAGAACAAAACGCGCTCCGCTACCTCCCGGCGACACTGCGCCAACCTGTACTAGCCAACTGGTATCAAAACACCGGGAAACTGCGGTTGGCGGTCAGTTATGAATCCGTAGATACCGATCTGCCTACACAAATCCAGTTCGACACCAGCACCCCCATGAACGAGTTTAACGATAATCTACTGGTTAAATTTGCCAAACTAAATGCCCGCCCAGACCCGATAAACCGTTGCGACGGTGAAAACTGCCAACGGCCCAATGTTTCTGCCTGGAAACAGGAGGCAGACCACATCCTCAGCAGCATCTCTTCACGGCGCGCGGCCAACCTGAAAGCCGTCAATTTCATGCCGGAAGTCAGCATGATCCACGTAAGGGGCAGCAAGGGTGAACAGGAAATTTATTCCTTGTTCCGAAACCGGGCACACACCAATGTCGCGTTTATGATGGGAGAGTCCCTGCGCTACCAACCGCCACTGGACACCTTAACTCTGTATCCCGGCGTCTTGGCCAGCTATCCCAACTTCATGTTCCTAGTACAAGAAGATCAGCTGCAGGCTTTCGTTAGTCAAATGCAAGCAGTGAAAACGGAGAAGGAATTCACCAAGCTGGTGGACGCCTACGGTATTCGCCGCACACACCCTGAGTTTTGGCAATACTTCCATGCGCTGGACCAGTATCTGGAAAAACACGAGCCAACCCAGGCTGCTATTCTCGATATGAACCGGTACGAAAACCTTTGAAAACAGCATCAGCAACAACAAACGACCACGCGGGAGGGATAGGTGCCATAAGGCAACTGCCCTCTGCGTGGAATTGGGTTGAAAGTGACACGTTGATCAGCAGAATCTTTTCCACTGAAAAAAGACAGAGTGCAGGGCTTGCCCAGCAACCTCTACCGTAAACGCTTTTTGCTTTTTCTCTTCAAAACAACAGAGCCAATGTGGTTCGCTACTATTCTGTCCCTTACCTCCCATACCCTCTAACCCTGCCAATGACTAGGCCTGTGGCGCCGCGCGGTTGCCACTATGCCCGGCCAGTCAGTCACACTGGTCAATGTGACTCTGCACCATCTCTCCATAATTGAGTGCAATCCATAGACGTAACAATGAGGTTTCACCATGGCGAAAAATGCAGTGGGGTATGCGCTAACCGCGCTTAACCGCCTGGCCAGCTCGGAAGTACTCGACAAGATCGGCATGCGTAAAAGCGTCGAGTGGCTTGCCTACACCCTGACCAAGAGCGGTTTTCACGTTCTTACCACCACCGCCCGTGCATTCAAATCCGGCAATACAGGCAACAAGCCTGAGCGCCTTACTGCGCCCGGCCATACCCATGACCTGTTTGATCTTGGTGTTACCGATGAACAACAGATGATCCGCGACAGCGTCCAGAGCTTTGCCATGGCCGTGCTGCGCGAACAGGCCGAGCACGCAGATACGGAGCAACAAACCAGTGATGAGGTGATGACCCAGGCGCAGGAACTGGGGCTGAACTACTTCGCGGTACCGCAAGCGCTGGGGGGCGCAGCCACAGAGAAATCCACCCTTACCAGCATGCTGCTGGCAGAAGACCTGGCCCACGGTGACATGGGCCAGGCGGTAGCGATTCTTGCCCCCATGGGCGTGGCCAATGCCCTGACCCAGTGGGGCACCGCGCAGCAACAAGGCAAGTATCTGAGCAGCTTCGCTGCAGAAAATCCGCCCAAAGCCACCATTGCTGTATGCGAGCCGCGTCCCTTGTTCGATCCAATGGTGCTGGCCACCACCGCGCGCAAGGATGGCAGCGACTACATTCTTAACGGGGAGAAATCTCTGGTGCCATTAGCGGCTGAAGCGGAAATCTTCCTCATCGCGGCACAAACCGATAACGGCCCAGCGGTGTTCATTGTAGAAGGTGGCAACGACGGGCTCACCGCCGGCGACGACCCCTCCATGGGCATCCGCGCCAGCAGCCAACGCCCACTGAAACTGGACGAGGTCCGCATCCCGGCAGCCAACCGTTTGGGCAGCGACGATTTTGATTATCGCGCTTTTGTGGATCTGGGCACCCTGGCCTGGTGTGCCATGGCCATTGGCACGAGCCAGGCGGTACTCGATTACGTGGGCCCTTACTGCAACGAACGCACCGCCTTTGGCGAACCCATCAGCCACCGTCAATCGGTGGCATTCATGATCGCCGATATGGCCATCGAATTAGATGCCATGCGCATGCTCACCTACCGCGCGGCCAGCCGTGCCGAACAGGGCAAAAGCTTCCAGCGAGAAACCCACCTGGCTCGCACTCTGGTAAAAGATAAAGCCATGAAAATCGGTACCGACGGCGTGCAGCTGCTCGGTGGCCACGGTTTCACTAAAGAGTACCCGGTGGAACGCTGGTATCGGGATCTGCGTGCTGTTGGGGTCGCTTTCGGCGGCCTGCACCTGTAAGGAGGGAGACAACCATGAATATTGAAATTCCCAAGAAGTTTAAACCCCTGATTAACAATGCCTATCAGGTAGCTCAAAGCACCCTCCGTCCACTATCGCGCAAGTATGATCGCGGGGAGCACAAATATCCAAAGGAGCTGGATATGCTCGCCTCGATACTGGATGGCTTCAACGAAGGTGACCCAGCCAACTCCGCCGGCGCGGCCACCACCGGTAGTGGCAAGGTTCAAGATGACAGCAGCGTCAAAAATGGCGCGAACATGGTCGTATGCTTGGGCGCCATGGAAATGTGCTACGGCGATACCGGTTTTCTGTTGGCCATGCCCCGCCAAGGGCTGGGTAACGCGGCCATTGCAGCTGTCGCCAATGACGAGCAACTGGATCGTTTCAAAGGCAAGTGGGCCGCCATGGCCATCACCGAGCCCGGCTGCGGCTCCGACTCGGCGGCTATTCGCACCACCGCTAAAAAAGACGGCGATCACTATATTCTCAATGGTGAGAAGATTTTTGTGACCTCCGGTGAACGCGCCGACTGTGTGGTGGTGTGGGCCTCCCTGGACCCGAAACTGGGCCGCGCGGCGATCAAGTCTTTCGTGGTGGACTGGGGCACCCCGGGCATGGAGCTGGCACGCCTTGAGAAAAAGCTTGGCATCCGTGCTTCCGATACTGCAGCGATCAACTTTGTCGACTGTCGGGTACCTGCGGAGAATCTGCTTGGCTCCCCGGAGATCGACACCAAGAAAGGTTTCGCCGGTGTCATGGAGACCTTCGACAACACACGCCCGCTGGTGGCCGCCATGGCGGTTGGTTGTGCCAAGGCCTCTCTGGAGCGTATCAAGGAGTTGCTCAACGACAACATCACCTACGACTACGGCAAACCCGTAGACAACTGCTCTGCCGTGGAAGCGGAAATCTACAAGATGGAAGCTGACTGGGAAGCCGCTTATTGGCTGGCGGTGAAAGCCGCCTGGATGGCCGACAACAAGAAAGCCAACACCCTGGAAGCCTCCATCTCCAAAGCCAAGGCCGGGCGGGTTGGTAACGCCATCACACTGCGCTGTGTAGAGCTGGCTGGCAGCCTTGGCTACACCGAAGACGAACTTCTGGAGAAGTGGGCCCGTGATTCAAAGATTCTGGATATTTTTGAAGGCACCCAACAGATTCAGCAACTGGTTATCGCTCGCCGTGTGCTGGGGCTTAATTCCAAAGAGTTGAAGTAGCGTTTCAGGAGTGATACTCCCCGATAAGAAAATGCATCAAGAATTTCCGGGAAAGCGGCTTTGATCTTGAAAAAGAAATCGCCGCTATCCCGGCATCAATGACCACTCTCTTGATAACTGATAACTATCATCTTGGTCCCCCCCCCTGACTACCACCGGCACTCAAATATTGCTTTGCAAACCAACAAAACGTAACAGCGGCTCTAATGGCTTGTCTTGAGACTGTCGTATCAGTGAATCGCACCGTCTTCGGGCTGTCCTATCGCGCCCCATAATTTTAAAAAAATCATTGGATGCCGGTGTCCAATCGTTCCCTCATAACTTGCACAAGCTTTGGCTGCATGACTCGCCACCACTTGCCCCCCATTGGCTCAACTGGCTAAAGTAAGTGGTTCATTTTGAGGAACCTCAACCATGAACCCTCCCCACGGCTGGCTGTCTCGGCTTGAGCAACTGGGCAACCGACTGCCCCACCCCACCTTGCTGTTTGTCTGGTTCTGCTTGCTGCTGCTTCCTCTCACGGTCGTGCTGGGGGCGCTGGACGTAACCGCAGTCCACCCACTCACCGATGAAACCATTACCGCCCGTTCACTCCTGGACGGAGAAGGGTTGCGCTATATATTCACTAGTCTGGTGGGTAACTTCACAGGCTTTGCTCCTCTGGGCGTAGTACTGGTCGCTATGCTGGGGCTGGGCGTGGCCGAACAGTCGGGCCTTCTCTCGGTTAGCCTGACCAGCCTGGTACGACGCGCCTCCGGCGGCGCCTTGGTATTCACTGTTGCCTTTGCTGGGGTGCTCTCCAGTTTGACCGTGGATGCTGGCTACGTGGTGCTGATTCCACTGGCTGGACTAGTGTTTCAGCTGGCCGGCCGCTCGCCCATTGCCGGCATCGCCACCGCCTTTGCGGCGGTTTCTGGTGGTTTCAGTGCCAACCTGCTGGTGGGCCCGGTGGACGCCACCCTCGCCGGGCTCTCAACAGAAGCGGCACACATCATCGACCCGGACCGCGCGGTAGCGGCCACTGGCAACTATTGGTTTATCATCGCCTCCACTTTTCTGGTGACCGGGCTAGTCACTCTAGTCACTCGCAAGCTCACTGAACCCCGGCTGGCCCAGGCCAATACCGCGACAGACGCTTCAGTGGACGTGCCCCAAATCCATTCCCGCGCCATGAAGTGGACCGGCCTGACACTGGCAATCCTGCTGGCAGGGCTAGCGTTACTGGTATTGCCGGACGGTGCACCACTGCGCCATCCGGATACCGGCAGCGTGCTGGGCTCGCCGTTTATTCATGGTCTGGTGGTCATCGTAGCCTTGATTGCGGGTATCAGCGGTGCGGTTTATGGCAGGGTCAGCGGGCAGTTCCGCAATAGTGGAGCGGTTATCACTGCCATGGAAGTCACCATGGCTTCCATGGCTGGCTACCTGGTATTGATGTTTTTCGCCGCGCAATTTGTCGCCTGGTTTAACTACAGTCAGCTGGGCCTGCTATTGGCGGTGAAAGGCGCCGCCTGGCTCGGTGCACTGACCGTGCCCAAGGTAGTTCTGTTATTACTGTTTGTGATGCTCACAGCACTGATCAACCTGATGATCGGCAGCGCCTCGGCCAAGTGGTCAATCCTGGCACCGGTCTTTATCCCCATGCTGATGTTACTGGGCATTTCTCCCGAGGCCAGCCAGGCGGCCTATCGAGTGGGCGATTCCAGTACCAATATCATCACTCCACTGATGCCTTATTTTGTGCTGGTGTTGGGTTTCGCTCGCCGTTATCAGCCGGAGACGGGCATCGGCACCCTCGTTGCACTGATGCTGCCCTACAGCCTGACATTACTACTGGGTTGGTCGGTGTTATTAGGGGTATGGATTGGGTTTGGCTGGCCTTTGGGGCCCTGAAGCAGCTACAAAAAACCGCGCCCGAAGGGTGCGGTTTTTTGTAGCTCGTAGCTATTATTTAATCAACCGAATCGTCAGCGGGTAGCGGTAGTACTCTCCACCATTGGCTTTTATCGCAGCAACGATAGTCATCACCAACCAGAAAAGACCAATGATCGGCAGCAGGAAGGCGCCGATAACAACGAAAGTGAGCAGGAAGGCGACAAAACCTGCAATGGAAATGGTGATATTGAAATTCAATGCTTCCTTGCCCTGGTCATCGACGAAGCCACTATCGTCTTTTTTAATCAACCAGATCACCAATGGACCCAGAATATTGCCGAACGGAAACACCATACCGACAAATGCCAACAGGTGGCATGCCAGTCCAAGGCTCCGCTCTTCCTGCTTGGCCAGGCCGTTGCTGTTATTTCCTTCGCTCATTTAAAGACTCCTTCTTGTTGAAAAATAGAACCCGTCATCATCCTTGCTACTGACGAGTAGTGCGACGGTTGGGGAGGGGTTGTTCGCTGTTGGAGCGAAACGGGTTGATGTCAATTCCGCCGCGGCGAGTAAACCGACCGTACACGGTCAAATGACGCGGAGAGCACTGGGCCATCAGGTCCACAAAGACCTGCTCGATAATCTGTTCGTGAAAGCCCTGATGGTTACGCAGCGACACCACATAGCGTAAAAAACTGGCCGAGCTAATAGCGCGGCCGGTGTAGCGGATCACCACTGTCGCCCAATCTGGCTGGTCGGTGACAGGGCAATGGCTACGCAACAAATGGGAATACAGCTGGCCAGTCTGTTCGGGACCCTGATCGCACAACAGCAAATCAGGCCGGTATTCGTAATGCTCGAAGGTCAGATCAATATTGTCCACGCAATCGCCGCGATCTTCCCACACAGGGAAACCTGCCGACTCCTGCAGCGAATACAGTAATACCTCAATGTTGCCCCCCACTGTTTGCGCCACATCCTTCTCAATAGCAGCACGCACCGCATCACGGCTTTCAAAGCGAGTATTGGCGAATGAATTCAGATACAGCTTGAGGGATTTGGACTCGACAATGTTCGGGGTTGTACAAGGAACACGCAGTTCGCACATGGCCACAATGGGCTTGCCCTTTTCATTGAGCCAGGACAATTCATAGGCATTCCAGATATCCGTGCCGTGAAAGGGCAGTGTAGTGTCTTCCAATTCCAGGTTCTCGCGCGCATCCCAGCGCGGCACAGGACACAACAGCGAAGGCATGTATTCATCAACATACTCGCTGGAGCGACCCAACGGCGTTTCCTTAAGATAGCTCATGATAACCTCTTGAGATCCCGTCAATAGCACGTTAACTGGCTACTGAAAAGCATAGCTAAATTCAGCGCCATTGGTTAGTGCCGAATACCGGTTCCTCGATGCAGCAACCATAACGCAAATAAGTAGAAAGCGATCACGAATGCCAGAATCGCCCCCAAAGAGGCGTACACATTCACATCACTGACCCCTAGCACCCCATAACGAAAAGCATTAACCATATACACGATGGGGTTCGCCAGGCTCACGGTGCGCCAGAACTCGGGTAGAAGATCAATGGAGTAAAACACCCCACCCAGATAGGTCAACGGCGTCAGGATAAAAGTCGGCACAATGGAAATATCGTCAAACTTAGTGGCAAAGGTGGCATTGATGAAACCGCCCAGCGCAAACAATGCAGCAGTAAGCACCACCACCGTGACAGTAATCACCCAATGCTGCATGGACAATTTCGTAAAGAACAAGCTCAGCAAGCTAACAATCAAGCCGACCAACATGCCACGTACCATACCGCCGACAATGTAGCCATTAAGAATCACATGGGACGGCATTGGCGATACCAACATCTCTTCAATCGAATGCTGGAACTTGGTAGAAAAGAAGGAGCTCACCACATTGCCGTAACTATTCTGAATTACGCTCATCATGATCAAGCCGGGGACGATATACTGCATGTAATCGAAACCGCCCATTTCGCCAATACGGCTGCCAATGAGGTTGCCGAAAATCACGAAATACAGCGTCATGGTGATCGCCGGTGGCAGTAATGTCTGCGGCCAGATACGGGTAAAACGTCGAATTTCCTTGGTTACCAGCGTGAGGAATGCGATCCACTGCTCGCGTGCGCTCATGGTGCTTGCTCCCCTGGCAGATTCTGTTCAACCAACCGCACAAACAATTCTTCCAGTCGGTTCGCCTTGTTACGCATGCTCATTACTTCAAAATTCTGCCGGGCCAATTCCGCAAACAGCGTATTCAGACTTTCGCTTTTCGGCACCGCCACCTCCAGGGTTTTGGCATCACGCAGTGACACCTCAAAACCGTCCAACTGTGGGGCCTGCGTAACGGGCCGAGCCAGATCAAGAATAAAGGTTTCTACCTGCAATTGTTCCAGTAGGGATTTCATGTCGGTGTTTTCGGCGATAACACCATGGTCAATAATGGCAATATGCCGACACAAGGATTCCGCTTCTTCCAGATAATGTGTCGTCAGAATGATCGTTTTACCTTGTTCATTCAGCTTAGTCAGAAAGTCCCACATCGATCGGCGCAGTTCGATGTCCACACCAGCGGTCGGTTCGTCCAGAATCAACAACTCCGGCTCGTGAACCAGGGCCCGGGCAATCATCAAGCGACGTTTCATGCCCCCCGAGAGAGTACGAGATTGCTTGTCACGCTTGTCCCACAGACCCAGCTGACGCAAATACTTTTCTGTCCGCTCCCGGGCCAGCGGGGCCGGAATACCGTAGAATCCGGCCTGGGTCACCACAATATCGAACACTTTCTCGAACTGGTTGAAATTAAATTCTTGGGGCACTACGCCGATCTGCTTCTTGGCTAGGGACCGCTGAGTATCCAGGGAATAACCAAAAATACTCACATCCCCGGCGGATTTATTCACCAAGGAGCTGATCACGCCAATGGTGGTTGACTTGCCGGCCCCATTGGGGCCCAGTAAAGCAAAGAAATCACCCTTCTTTACTTCAAGATCAATACCTTTAAGCGCTTGCACGCCATTAGCATACGTTTTGGTTAAATTGCGAATTGTCAGTGCGGACAAGGCACACCTCATCAGAAATCGGTACACAGAAAAAGAACGGATTAAGGAATGTAGTTACAACGCACGGTGGCCGTGATCACCACGCCATATCCAATGGAGCTGACCGCCGCTGAACCACAGCCACAGCCCTTCCATCATCCAAGGCCAGTCGTCCTCGGTAATCCGTCGGTGCCCGTGCAGCTCCGCCACCAGCACGGCCAGAATGGTGTCATGAGTCACGTGCACATTGAGGTGCCCGGGAGCGGGTTCACGCTCGATCAGGTAACGCGCCAGCTTTGAGCGCCCTTCAGTCGGGGACAGCATGCCCTCGAAGGGTTGCTGTAGGTGCTGGTTAAGGAATTTGAACGCGCCCATTTGCAAGAACGTGGGGCCAATCTGGTTCAGATCTTCAACATAACAGCCTGGCTCCACCAGAGTGGTATCGGTGGTGATTTCTGGAATCACCTCAAGCAGACCAGCTTTGCGAGCCCCTTCAGCCATGGCTTTCGCGGTGTTCACACAACGCGCCACCGGGCTGGAAAAGAACGCATCCACCGGACGTGCCAACCGGCCACCCCATTCCCGAGCCATATCGACACCTTCCGGCGTCAGGGGCAGGCGATAATCCGCAAAACCGTTTTTGGCTAATTCACGCACGGAGTGGCGCGTCAGCAAATGAACGGGCTTATCCTGTGGTAACAGGTTGAGGGCTTCCAGCAATCGCGGGTGTAGGCGCGCCATAGTCTCTTCACTTTCAGTCAAGCCTTAGTGTACGGAGCGCCGTAGCGAAAGCAAACAATGAGCGAAAATTTAGAACCACACGTGGAAGGCAGCCGGCTAGCAATGTGGGATTTAAATCGACACAAATCGCCAGCAACCCGTCTCTCACAAAACCATGTCAACCGGGCACGCAGCACTATTAGCCTGAATTATTGCGTGTTGCAGATCCCTGCTATAGCGGCGTAGCGGCATAAAAAAAGGGACCCGCTTGGGTCCCTTTTTATCTGGAGCGGGAAACGAGATTCGAACTCGCGACCCCGACCTTGGCAAGGTCGTGCTCTACCAACTGAGCTATTCCCGCTTAACTGCTTGCCAGCTAACTACTAGCGAATTAGTGGCGTCCCCTAGGGGAGTCGAACCCCTGTTACCGCCGTGAAAGGGCGGTGTCCTGGGCCACTAGACGAAGGGGACCCGGGCTTGACGTGGCACGTCAAAGCGGCGCGTAGAATAGGTATCTGCCGGGCAATCGTCAAGGAAAAAATTTGTCGTAGAGCGGCATTGACCTAAAAAAGTCATGCTGCTCTAGTAATGGCACGCTATAACTATGCCGATTTCATCAAAATTGGCGAAAAAACATCCATTTATCGGGAGAAACGCATGTCCATCAAGCTGTACGGGGCCGCTCTGTCACCTTTCGTTCGCAAAACCCGGGTCGCCCTGGCGCTGAAAGGGATCGAATTCGAAGCCGTTCATATCGATCCCAACGACCCGCCGGAGGGCTACGAAAAAATTAGCCCCATGAAGCGTATCCCTGCACTGGAAGTGGATGGTCAATTTCTGGCCGACTCTGCAGCGATTTGTGCCTGGATGGATAAAATTCAGCCGGAGCCGGCACTCTACCCCAGCGATGCCATGGAAATGGGCCAAGTCATCTGGTTGGAACGTTTCATTGATTATGACCTCGCCATGCGATGTACCTTCGCCGTGTTCCGTAATCGCATTGTCATGCGACTGCTCGGCAAGGACTGTGATGAGGAGAAAGTCCAGCATGCGCTGAGCACGACTATCCCTCCCCTGTTTGTCTATCTGGAAAAGACACTGAAAGACCGGGAGTTTCTAGTGGGCGAGAGCATGACCGTTGCCGACATTGCTCTAGCAAGCCAAATGGTGAACTTCCGCCATGCTGGCGAACAGGTAGACCCCGCCACTTACCCTAATCTATCCGCACACATTGAGCGCATGCACGCGCTACCGCCCTTTGCCCAAGCCATTAAGAATGAATCAGGCTTTGTTCAAAAAGTCTTGGGGTGAACATAACTGACAGCTGCGCGTATCGGCATGCCTGCGTTTGAAAGCAAAGAGGCCGCACCCAAACCACGGGCGCGGCCAGCGCTTTTATGTGAGACTTCGAAGAGCCGTTTGGCGCAATCGTAATCTTCCCGCACGAGCTAGAACGTGTGGATCATGCCCAAGGAAAACGCAGAGCCTGATTCGTCCACGTCGAACAGCGGGCCATTTGGATCGTCGTAGTCGGTTTCTGAAATTGAAGCCAAGCCATAAACAATGGTTTGGTTACCCAGTTTATAATCAGCACCGAAGGTCAAGGTTTGGATATCCAGATCCAACTCACTGCTATCGAGCATGCCGACTTGGCCTTTCAAGGCGATACGTTCTGATAACCCAAAGCGACCACTGAGAAGGTAAGACATCACATCCCCCCCCTCGCCAGCCACCGGATCAAAGTCGCTTTGCTCTACTATCCCCCCAAACTGCAGGTTATTCGCAAAATTTATGCCGAATGAACCTCGCCAAGTTTGAATATCACCACCGATCCGAACCGGGGCAGGAACGTCAAAGTCAATTTGCGTATACCCGCTTTCATACGCCAAAGCAGCATATAAGACATCGGCTTGGTAGGTAACAGAAAGCCCCCAGGTGTCGGTCAAACCCTCTTTGGTGTCTGTCTGGCCAGCAGCGCTGATGGACTCACCTTCTCCCGGGGCTACTTGAGCCCGCATTACAAAGCCGCCCAAATCCATACTTTCCCAGTTCAAACTGTTGCTGTTACGACGCTGGCCCAGCAACACGGCATCCAAGTCCGCCAGAGTATCATTGAACTGGTCAATCTTTCCTTCCGCCAGCTTCACCACGCTGTCATAACGGCCAGCAAAGATCTTGCCCATTGGTGTGTCCAAACCAAGAAAACTATTACGCGTAGTAAAGGTAGAGTCGTCGTCCCCATCCGCGTCGTAACCTGCTTCGATCTGATAAATCAAGGAAAGACTATCGTTATACAATAGCTCTTCACCTTTTAGTCCCAACCGGGAGTTATTACTGGAAACATCCCAGGCGTCGGACAGGTCATCTTGACTCAGTACCAAAGCGGCCTCCGGATAATCATTGGTTTTATCCACACTCAGATTCATTTTTCCGTAAAAGAGGGGGGCGGCCATGGCACCCACAGGTAGCACCGAGGCGGCAACAGAGGCCACAAGCAAGATTTTTTTCACGTTAATTCCCCGTTCAAAATGTCGTTCGCAAAATCATAGCGACTATATGACTGTTTTATGTCACCAACAAGGAAAGGCAGCCCAAGACGACAGGCACCACGTGCCACGAAGTGATGAGGGCAGAGGCCCCGGAGGCAGGGGCTCTGCCTCCAGAGCAACGTCATATTTAAGCAGCACATCAATGCTGTTTTGAACACTACAAGCAGGATAGGGACATTTTTTAAAATCACTTTTTTTGATATCAAGCTCCCACAGTGAATGGGTCAATCCCAGGCTTTTCTGTGGGCCGATTCGCCCTATAAACCGGCGTCCCCTCAGCTTTATTCCCTACTGCATAAAGAGACATAGCCATGATGTTGGCATGCCATCAAGTGTGTAAGTATCGAAGACTCACAGACCACAATAAAAACATTACACCGGGTTACAGCTTGGCCGCGATTAAATAACCGATTCAGTGGTGATAGCGCAGTAAGGTGGAGTGGGAAAGTAAAACGGAAGGGAATCAGATGTCAGCACTCAAACACATAATTATGAGTCTCGGACTGGCTAGCTGCATAATGCCGGGCAGTGGCGCCCAAGCCAACCAGCAAGCCACCGTAATCATCAGTCAGAACTGTGACTACATGCTACTGAACTCCAGTAAAGGCATGGTGCTAGTTAAACAACTCGACGGCATTACACCCCAGCAAGGGGACACACTGCTGGGTGAATTCACCGCCGGGGATTTCAGCAGCCTGCAGAACAATCGTAATAAGGATTCCATGCAGGTCTGGGTCGATACCGTGGATCCTCGCAGCAGCAAAGCATTGAGCCAGTATGGCCGCTATTGCACTTGATCAACGTGGCTTCAATCGCGAAGTGCAACACCAAGCAAATGGGGTAGAGGGGAAGGTGTGGTATTACGCGGCCCCCCTCTGACGCGGATTTTTTGTTCACCGTTTATCGCTCGGTGCGCACCCTAAACGGTGTTTCTGCAGCGGCTCCGTAGAGTAGAAAAGGTCGAGCTTGCGGCTTTGTGTTTTCCTTATCGACTTGAGCGCAACTCGTAGCTCACCATCCCCGCATCACAAAACAGCAAAGCAACAAGAAAAAACCGCAACCCCAAAGCGCCCACGGATCCGCTGCCATTTCGTGTTCTTGTGCGGGGTACCTTTATATTTCTAAAAATGCGCCAACCGACTTTGCATGATCGACTCCGCATGGCAGAACCGGCGGCGGTTTTCGCGCTCAACCCGGATCAAACCCGTAACCGATAATTCGCGGACATGATAAGATAACGTTGACGCACCAATATTCAATCGTTGCATAAAACCCGCAAAGGCACAGCCTGCCTGCACCATGGTACGGTCCGCCTGACCATGCCGCCGACGATGATCCACAATAACCTGATAGATCCGTAACCGATTAGGGTTCGACAGGACACGAGAGGCTGCAGCAAGCTGAGCCGCCGTCACTGTGTCTTCCTGTGCCAAAACCCACGCCTTCCGAGAGAAACAGTTTGACGAGTATAAAACCAAATTATAGTTTGACCACCACCAAACTATACCGTTGCGGCAAACCTTGCCGGCACAGTTAGTCACCACCGGAGAAAACATTGTGAGCCACGCTGATACCCTGAGTCAGACGCTGATGTTGCCCTGCGGCGTCACCCTACCCAACCGCTTCGGCAAATCCGCTATGAGCGAAGCTCTGGGCACTATCGATAATCATGTTACCTCGGAACTGGAGCGTCTCTATGCCCGTTGGGCACAGGGCGGCACCGGCCTGAACATTACCGGGAACATCATGATTGATCGTCGCCATACCGGTGAGCCAAACAATGTGGTGGTGGAGAATGAGCGGGACATGCCACTACTGAAACGTTGGGCTGAGGCAGGCAAATCTCAGGGCGGTGCTATCTGGGTGCAACTGAATCATCCCGGCAAGCAAATCCCCCGTATGCTGGCCAGTGGCGATACCTTATCTCCTTCTGCCGTACCCTTTGGCAAGGAATTGAAAAGCGCCTTTAAAACTCCCCGCGCGCTGACTGAAGAAGAAATTCAGGACATCATCCAACGTTTTGCCCGCACCGCCAGCATCTGTAAGAAAGCCGGTTTCACCGGCGTACAAATTCACGGTGCCCATGGTTACTTGGTAAGCCAATTCCTGTCCGGCCACCATAACCGTCGCACAGACCAATGGGGCGGCTCATTGGAAAATCGCATGCGCTTCCCACTGGAAATCTATCGCGCTATTCGTAAGGAGGTGGGTGAGGGCTACCCGGTAAGCATCAAGCTCAACTCCGCCGATTTTCAGCGCGGGGGCTTCAGCGAAGAAGAATCCATGACCGTAGCCAAAACCCTCGCGGATGAAGGCCTGGACCTGCTGGAAATTTCCGGCGGCAACTACGAAAACCCGGTCATGGCAGGCGCCAAAGGCGTGCGCGAAAGCACCGTCAACCGGGAAGCCTACTTCCTCGATTACGCCAATGAAATTCGCAAGCGGGTTTCCGTTCCGCTGATGGTTACCGGAGGCTTCCGCTCGGCCAAAGCCATGGCCGAAGCCGTAAATAGTGGCGCGACCGACGTCATCGGCATTGCTCGTCCTCTAGCCGTTGAACCCGACCTACCCAACGCCATTCAAGCTGGCCGAGAAGGTGTTGTCAGCCGTGTCAGCCCGCGTAAAACCGGCATTAAAGCCATTGATGAAATGGCCATGATGGAAGTTTCCTGGTATACCCGTCAGCTACACCGCATGGGTGCCGGGAAAGAGCCCAAACCAAACGAAAGCGTATTACTCGCCCTGTTCAAGGTTATCGCAACCATGGGGGTTGGCAGCTTCAAGACGCGTCGGCTACGGGCCAACAGCTGAACAGACAGCTGCAAGAAAATGATCCGTATGCTGGCGCACATTTTTTATCAACCGCTGATATGAAAAGCCCCGAAAATCGGGGCTTTTCATATTCCTTTCCACTTACAGCTTCGCAGCCACTTCCGCGCCTTGCTTTATTGCGCGTTTGGCATCCAGTTCAGCGGCCAAATCCGCACCACCAATCAAGTGGAAGTTGCTGCTGTCTTCCTTGTACAACTCTCGCAATGATTCTTGGCCGGCACACAGAATGACGTTATCCACGTCGAGCACTCGACTTTCTTCACCGATCTTGATGTGCAGGCCCGCATCATCAATTTTTTCGTAGCGGCAGTTCTTCAGCATTTCCACGTTACGGGATTTCAGTGTGGCACGGTGCACCCACCCAGAGGTTTTGCCCAGATCTTTACCCAACGGCGTAGGCTTGCGCTGCAGCAGGGAAATCTGGCGTGCCGGCTTTTCAGGGGCGGGTTCAACCAGGCCACCAGCAGTGTCGCCGGCCATGTCCACGCCCCATTCTTTCATCCATTCCGGTAACGGCTGCTCGCCTTCACGGGGATGTTCGGCCAGAAATTCAGACACATCGAAACCGATACCGCCGGCACCGATGACTGCCACTTTTTCACCCACTTTGGCTTTGCCACGCAATACATCCACATAAGACAACACCTTGGGATGATCCACACCAGGGATACCCGGCGTACGCGGCAGCACACCGGTGGCAATAACAATTTCGTCAAAGCCTGCCGCTTCCAGATCGGCGATTTCCACCCGGGTGTTCAACTTCGTGGTAACACCGGTGCTTTCCAGCTTTTTGCTGAAATAACGGATGGTGTTGTGAAATTCTTCTTTACCCGGAACCACCTTGGCCATATTGAACTGGCCACCGATTTCCCCCGCCTGATCAAACAACGTCACCGCATGGCCACGCTCTGCCGCCACCGTGGCACACGACAAGCCCGCCGGGCCAGCACCGATGACGGCAATTTTTTTCGGCTTTGCCGTTTTAAGGTACAACAACTCTGTTTCATGGCAGGCACGGGGGTTTACCAGGCAGGAAGCCCGCTTGAGCTGGAACGTATGGTCAAGGCATGCTTGGTTACAGGCGATGCAGGTATTGATCTCATCCGCCTTGCCTTGCTCGGTTTTCTTGACGAAATCCGGGTCCGCCAGCAATGGGCGCGCCATGGACACGGCATCTGCCTGGCCAGCGACCAAAATCGCTTCTGCCACATCCGGGTCATTAATGCGATTGGAGGCCACCACCGGAATCGAGACCACCTCTTTCACTTGCCGTGTCGCTTCCACAAAGGCGGCGCGGGGAACAGACGTGACGATGGTGGGCACGCGTGCTTCGTGCCAGCCAATACCGGAATTGAGTAAGCTTGCACCCGCCGCTTCCACTTCCTTGGCCAGCGCTAACACTTCTTCTCGGGTCGCCCCGTCCGGCACAAGATCGACTACGGAAATACGGAACATCACAATGAAATCGTCACCGCATTGCTTGCGTACTTCACGAACAATTTCCACCGGGAAACGGCGACGGTTTTCGGCACTGCCACCGTATTTGTCAGTACGTTTATTAGTACACGGCGCAGTGAATTGATTAATCAAATAGCCTTCGGAGCCCATGATTTCCACACCGTCATAGCCGGCTTTCTTGGCCAGCAATGCCGTGTGAGCAAAATCCTTGACCGTCTGCTCCACCTCCTTTGTGGACATGGCCTTGGGCTTGAAAGGGTTGATCGGGCTTTTGATCGCCGAAGCCGAACGGGAGAACGGATGATAGCTATACCGGCCTGCATGGAGAATTTGCAGGGCAATTTTGCCTCCTTCCTGGTGTACCGCATCGGTCACCTTGCGGTGATTACGTACATCGAAGCGGCTGTTGAACAACCCGGCAAATGGATAGAACCACGCTTTTTTGTTGGGGTTAAAACCGCCCGTCACGATCAAGCCAACCCCCCCGCGGGCCCGCTCGGCAAAATAGGCCGCCAGCTTGGGGAACTGCCAAAAACGGTCTTCAAGACCCGTATGCATAGACCCCATGATCACCCGATTCTTGATTTGGGTATGCCCCAGATCCAGCGGGGAAAGCAGATTGGAATAGCGGTTGGCTGTCATGGTGTTGTCTCCAAAGGCATCTGCACCACAGATGGCTACGCGTTGATTAATCTGGACAGTGTCAAGCTTAGGCGTTATTTTGACAGTGTCAAGATGGCACGAGAGACAATTCGCCTTACCCAGCCTACAAACATCTCTATGCCGTCTGCATAAGACACAAAGTCAATATATCGCCTAAACACAGGACACGCATGACCCAAAGCGCTCGCTACCACCATGGAGACCTGCATAACACCCTACTGCAGGAAGCTAACACCCTGCTCAATGAGCAGGGCATAGAAGGGTTGTCACTGCGCAAGCTGGCCGAACGAGCCGGGGTTTCGCGTACTGCGCCCTACCACCATTTTCGCGACAAGAATGCACTACTCTGCGCGCTTGCCGCCCAAGCCTTTGCGCAGCTGGACACCATTATTGAGCACCAGCTAGAAGCCGCCGCCAGCAAACCAGACATCCAGGCTTTCGTGGTCGAATACCTGCGTTTTGCCACCGAAAACCCAGAACAATATGAGCTGATGTTCGGGCGCACCCTCTGGAAAAGCGGCAACCCCACAGACGATCTGAAAGCGGTGGCCTACCGCAGCTTTCGTCGCTATGCCGAAGGGTTACAGCCTTTGGTAAAGGGGCGCCTGCCCACTGGCACCGACCCGCTGCGGGTGGCTCAGGCCAGCTGGGCGACTATCCACGGCCTCTGCAAGCTGTTCATTGATGGGGTCTATGTAAACCGGGACGACATGGAAGCGGTGAGCCAGCAGGCGGTATCGCTGATTATGGCGGCGCTCAAATAAGGTTTATCGCGAGATTAGTGCCAAGGTATAAACGGAGCGTCTTTCTCTCTGGCGTGTAAAGAATCAGGGTCCCCAGAAGCCAAGCGGAGATCCCTTTCTAGGGTCTCCGCCCTAAAGCAACACTGAACGCTTGCCTGCAAACGATGCCGGGTTCTGGCATCAGCGATTACTGGCCAAGAACGTTGTCAGTGCCTTGATGTAATCTTCGAACGCTTCGTACTGTGGCACATGGCCAATACCGTCCAGTTCCACCAAGCTTGCCTCCGGGATGCTCTGTGCCGCTTGCCGACCCAGCGCGCCATATAACCCCAACTTATCCTGCATTGCTTCAGGAGCGCGATTGCTACCCAATGCGGTGCGGTCACGATTACCAATAATCAGCAGGGTTGGCACGGCCAGGCGGTCAAATTCATGCACCACCGGCTGGCTATAAATCATGTCGTAGGTCAGGGCTGAGTTCCAGGCAATCAACGGATAGTCAGGGCCGCGAATCCAGCCTTGCTGCAACGCCAGTAACGGCTCGTAATCCGCTTTCCACTGACCATCAAAATAACTGCGCGTCATGTACGCTTTAACCTTCTCGGGGGTTTTCTTCAGCTCCCCTTCATACCAAGCATCCACGGACTGCCAAGGCACCTGTTTTTGTTTCCAGTCTTCCAGGCCAATGGGATTGACCAGTGTCAGCGAGTCTGTGCGTGGCGCAAACATCAGTGCAAAACGGGTGGCAAGCATGCCACCCATGGAGTGACCGACAACAGAGGCCCGCTCTATCTCGAGGGAATCCAGCAGCCGGCGAGTCTGATCCGCCAGCACCTGAAAGCTGTACTGAAAACGGTCCGGCTTGGACGATTTACCAAACCCGATCTGGTCGGGCACCACCACGCGATACCCTTGTTCCAGCAACGCATCCATGGTGCTTTTCCAGTACGCCCCGGAGAAGTTCTTGCCGTGCAGTAACAGGACCGTTTCGCCATTGGCTTTTTGCGGCTGCACGTCCATGTAGGCCATCTCCAGGCGCTGCTGCTGATCGGCAACGGTTAACCTCTGAACCGGGTAGGGATAGGCATACTCGCTGAGCTGTGCATCCAGAGCCACAGGCTCTGCCAAGGCCACACAACTCAACAACAGGCAAAGCAGCACAGCCAGCCCCCTACTCCATTGACGCTGCATGGACTCCCCCTTCATGACCTCTCCTGCTCAAATATGTATATGAATATTCACCCGTGGTGAATGCACATCACGCTTTCCGTTCTCTCTGAAAACCAGTGCTTTCACTGTGCGGAGCAGGCAAGCGTAAGCAAACCCGCAAGCCTCCCAGTGAACTAACATCCAGCACCAATGAGCCGCCATAGGCCGCCACCGTATCACTGACAATGGATAGCCCCAGCCCATGGCCGGCGGCGCGCTCATCCAAACGCTGCCCCCGTTGCAAAACCTGATCCTGACGCTCCGCCTGAATGCCGGGGCCATCATCCTCCACACACAGGATCAACTGTCTGTGTCCGTCGTCATCCGTGCCCCTCTTCGCGATCACCTTGACACGTTGATTTGCCCATTTAAAGGCGTTATCCAACAGGTTGCCCAACACTTCCAGCATGTCATCACGGTCAAACGGCTGGGCCGGCAGCGGCGCCATCTCCAGATGGATGTCCAGATCCCGCTGGTGGGCCTGCTCCAACGTGCCAAGCAGCAAGGGAAGATCCTCCGCCGGACAAAACCGGTTACGGGTTGTCACTCCGGCCGCGACCCGAGCGCGCCCTAGAGCACGACGAATATTGGCTTCCATCTGCCCCAGCTGCTCGGTCAGCATGGCGTATAGCGCCGGATCAGACGCGGACAGCTCCTGTGTGCAGCGGTTTTTGAGAATGGCGAGCGGGGTTTTCAGTGCATGCCCCAAGTCGCCCAGGGCATGGCGGGAGCGCTGTAGCTGTTGCTCTGTATGGCGCTGCAGGCGATTGATCTCCACCACCAAAGGATGCAGTTCCAGCGCTACCTGTTCGTTCAACTCATGGCGTTCACCGCCGCGCAGCTGTTCGATTTCATCCCGCGCCCGGCGCAGGGGCGCCAACCCCCGGCGTAATAGCCACTGCTGAATACCCGCCAGCAGCAGCAACACTCCCACCCAGGCCACCCACACCACGGTGCGCGTCTGGTTATAGGTTGTCAGAACCGGCGTGTAATCCTGAGCCACCACCACGGTGACAGCCTGCCCTTCTTTTTGGTACTCACCACGAAAACGCAATAGTTGCTGATCCGCCGGCCCGGGTTGCAAATCAGGGTGTACGCCCACTTGCGAAGGCACTGCCAATTGCTGATCCCACAACGAACGGGAACGCCAGCGCTGCTCGCCCAGCAACACCACAAAATAACGCCCAGACAAGGGGCGCCGATAGGCGGGATGCAGACGTGTCGTATCCAAACTCAAGTGGCCTTGCGGGCCAGCCACTAATGCCGCCAGCACCCCAGCGGCGTCATCGCGCAATTGCAGGCTCAGGGCCTGGCGTTGATCGCGCTCCAGCCACCACAGCGTTCCTTGGATGATCAAACCACCTGCCAGCAGCAAGCTGACGAACAGGCTGATTCCCAGCCGGCGGCCCATGGATCTCATTGTGCTTTACCGGTAAAAACGTAGCCTTGGCCACGGCGGGTTTCAATCACAGTTTTACCCAGCTTGCGGCGCAGGCGATTCACATGCACTTCCAGCACATTAGAATCGCGGTCGCTTTCGTTATCGTACAAGTGAGAAGCCAGCTGCCCTTTCGAGAGTAACCGGTCAGGGTTATGCATGAAGTAACGAAGCATTCGAAACTCCGCGCCAGTCAACCTAATTTCCTCTTCCCCTGACCAGACGCTGTGTCGATTTTCATCCAACGTAAAGGTGCCCGCGGTAAGCTGAGATGTATTGGCGCGGCCATGAGTGCGTCGCAACAAAGCCTGCACCCGTAATAACAACTCGTCCGGATGAAACGGTTTGGCCAGGTAGTCATCGGCACCGCTCTGCAAACCTTCAATGCGTTCAGCCCAGCTGTCACGGGCGGTGAGAATTAGCACAGGGACCGCCTGCCCTTCTGCACGCCACTGCTCAAGCACCTGCAGGCCATCCAGGCCCGGCAATCCCAGATCCAGAATCACCAGATCGAACGGATCATCATTGAGTGCCGGCAAGGCATCACGGCCATCCGCCAGCCAATCCACCGCGTAGCCATGTTCGCGAAGCATGGGCATAAGTTGATCCGCCAACGGAATACTGTCTTCCACCAACAGAATGCGCATCAGTCGTCACGCTCGTCATCAAGAACCTGCCCGGTGCGGGCATCCATCTCAATCTCACGGACCACCCGGTCTCCGGTCAGTAATTCAATCTCGTAGATCAACTGGCCATCGTCGCGCTCCAGTTCAACCTCCAGCACACGCCCTTGTGGATAGCGCTGCTTCAGCGTTTCCAACAAAGAGGAAAACGCCACAATTTCGCCCTGCTGACGTAACTGCAGAGCCTCATCCTGGCTAATGTCATCGGCCGCACTGGACAATGAACACACGCAAAGCAGGGCGACAAGTATCGCCCTGCTTTTACGGGGCCGCTGGCCCGGCAATGTGTGAACAAGCAAGGACTCAGTCCTTCTCTTCGCCCAGCACATCACCGTTGCTGGCATCAATGTCCAGGTCCCACTCCACGCCCTGCGGGTTACGCAGCTCAACCTGGTAGAGGTAACGGCCATACTCGTTTTCCAGCTCCGTATCGGTGATTTCCGCATCGGGGTGCCTGTCTAATGCTACCTTATCGAGTTTATCCAGGGACTGGATAGTCCCGTCCTTCACTAGCGAATCGATCTTGCTGCGGGGCACGTCATCAGCTTGCACCGCACCGACAGAGGCCACACCCAATACGGCGGCAATCAACGTTGTTTTGGTCAAAGTCATGTTTACTCTCCTTTTCGTTGAGGTCGAGTGAACCATAACTGGCCAAGCTGAATGGAACCTGAATGCAGGCTGACGCCGACCTGAACCCACGAGCAGGGCTGCGCGTTTCTTTCGTGCCCTCTACTCGCGTCTACGCCATGACTTGTCTCGTCTTATGAATAACCCAGGCGAGATTCCGTATAACCACTGCACTGGCTCGTTCGCGTAAAACAATGACATGAAGAGATTTATAGGGCGTTAACAGGGGATTGTAGAGGCAAGGAAAAATCACGAACAGGTCAGGTTTATCTCTATTGCATGCTGCACGGCCCTTGTTGCAGCCGCAGAACGGCATAAAAAAACCGGCCAAACGGCCGGTTTTTTTATTACCAACCGCGTGGTTACTTCTCGAGGATGGCAACCACACCCTGGCCGCCAGCTGCACACACGGAGATCAGCGCGCGCCCGGAACCTTTTTCGTTCAGCAGCTTGGCCGCATTGGCGACGATACGGCCACCAGTGGCAGCAAACGGGTGGCCCGCTGCCAAAGAGGAGCCCTTCACGTTCAGCTTGCTACGATCGATACTGCCCAGCGCCTTCTTGCGACCCAAACGCTCTTTGCAGAAGCTTTCGTCTTCCCACGCTTTCAGGGTAGACAGTACCTGAGAAGCGAAGGCTTCATGGATTTCATAGAAATCGAAGTCCTGCAGGCTCAGGTCCAGCTTGTCTAGCATGCTTGGCACCGCATACGCCGGCGCCATCAACAGGCCTTCTTTTTTGCCAATGAAGTCTACGGCTGCAGCTTCACCAATAGTCATGTAAGCCAACACGGGCAAGCCACGCTCTTTAGCCCACTCTTCAGAAGCCAACAAAACAGCAGACGCTCCGTCAGTTAGCGGGGTGGAGTTGGCCGCGGTCATGGTGCCGTTCGGGCCACCGAAGCAAGGCTTAAGTGTCGCCAGTTTTTCCAAGGTAGAATCGCCACGCATATTGTTGTCGCGTTCCAGACCATTGAAAGGCGTGACCAAATCATCCTGCCAGCCATCTTCATAGGACTTGGCCAGATTCTGGTGAGAGCGCCATGCCAGCTCATCCTGCGCTTCACGGGAAATGCCCCACTCGGCGGCAGTAATTGCCTGGTGCTCACCCATGGACAGGCCGGTACGCGGCTCGCCGTTTTTAGGAAGATCGGGCATCAGGGATTTCGGATTCAGCAGTTTCAAACCCAGCTTGGCACGTTCGCCATTGGTCTTGGCGCGGTTCAGCGCCATGAACACCTTGCGAGCGTCTTCATTCACACCCAGCGGCGCGTCAGAAGTAGTGTCCACACCGCCGGCGATAGCGCAGTCGATCTGGCCCAAAGCGATCTTGTTGGCCACCAGGATAGCCGCTTCCAGGCCGGTTCCGCAGGCTTGTTGCAGATCGTAGGCCGGGGTTGACGGAGCCAGCTTGGAGCCCAATACCGATTCGCGAACCAGATTGAAATCGCGGGCGTGTTTCATGACGGCGCCCGCGGCGACTTCATCAATTTTCTCGCCATGCAATTTGAAACGGTCCACCAGTCCATCCAATGCTGCGGTCAGCATTTGCTGGTTGCTGGTGTCGATGTAGGCACTGTTGGAGCGCGCAAACGGGATACGGTTACCACCAATAATGGCGACCTTACGAACGGCTTTACCTGCCAGCATAATCTTTTCCTCTAGAGATGGACGGTCATCAACGATGACAACGGTGGCGAATTTGGCCACGGTATTCACTCGACAGGGCGCAGTCTACCCCCAACCGTGCCGGCCTCATTGGCTCAAACGACTGTTTGCCGGCCGGAGCCGGTCAATACACCCGCCACACTGCAGTGATTCAATACGCGCCAGTGTGCGACAGGGGCAAACGTCCTGCCCTACGAAAGACGGCGTATTTTCACCCTGTTTTTGCGCGGCACCCCTTTAAACCCGTTTCGTTTACCCTAAGGTAAATGAGCACATTCATCATTCGATGGAAAAGGACAGGATCATGAGCGATACCTATCAAACGATTGCCAACTCTCCCATGGGCAAGGCACTATTCGGCGCAATCAACTTGCCGATCCCGGTTATTCTGGAGCGCTGGCAGCCGGGCCAGGCATCCTTTATCAAAGGGCGCGTGCTGGTAGGCGCTGCCAATGGTTCTACTGCCATCGACAACGTACTGACAACCCTTAAAGGGGCTCCCGACGCGCAAGTTGCCGTTCTTGCAAACACCGCCAACGCCACCGAATTGCACAAAGAAGCCGGGAAGCTGGGTGTTGATGCGGACAACTACACCGCT
Source organism: Alcanivorax sp. (assembly GCF_040119285.1). GTDB lineage: Bacteria > Pseudomonadota > Gammaproteobacteria > Pseudomonadales > Alcanivoracaceae > Alcanivorax. The sequence goes on along the minus strand of NZ_JBEDTY010000032.1, from coordinate 278,908 downwards.
GACCGCGAAGACGATGCCACATTCAAAGGCCTGGTATTTGACGCCACCGGCATCCAGAGCCCAGACGAGCTAAAAGCGCTGTGGGAGTTCTTCCACCCGGTGATCCGCAAGCTGGATAAATGCGCCCGTGTTGTCGTTATTGGTCGCACTCCAGAAAAACAGGCGGGCGCAGTGCGTGTTGCCCAGCGCGCCCTGGAAGGCTTCACTCGCTCTGTGGGCAAGGAAATCAAGAAAGGCGCCACTGCCCAGCTAATCTATGTTGATGAAGGCGCTGAAGCGCAGTTGGCGTCCCCGCTGCATTTCTTCCTATCACCCAAATCCGCTTATGTGTCCGGCCAGGTGGTGCGTGTTTCAGAAGCAGGCTTTAAAGCCGCCGACTTCAACTGGGACAAGCCATTGGCAGGCAAAAAAGCCTTGGTTACCGGTGGTTCCCGCGGTATTGGTGCCGCCATTGCAGAAGTGCTTTCCCGCGACGGCGCTTCTGTCACCGTGCTGGACATTCCTCCCATGGCCGATGACCTAAATACGGTGGCCGCGCAGATTGGTGGTGATACCCTTGAAATGGATATCACCGCTGACGAAGCCCCTGCAGCCATCGCCGCAAAAGCGAAGGCCATTGGCGGTTATGACGTGGTTGTCCACAATGCCGGTGTAACCCGCGACAAAATGCTGGGCAACATGTCGGAAAAATTCTGGGACATGGTATTGAACATCAACATCGCCAGCCAACTGCGCATTAACGAAGCCCTGCTCTCCAGCGGCGGCCTGGGTAAAGGTGCCAGCATCATCTCCATCAGCTCCATCGCGGGCATTGCCGGCAACCTGGGCCAAACCAACTACGGTTGTTCCAAGGCAGCGGTAATCGGCATGGTCGATGCTTTCAAAGATGAGTACGCCGAGAAAGGCATCACCATCAATGCCGTGGCGCCAGGCTTCATCGAAACCCAGATGACCGCCGCCATCCCCTTCACCATCCGTGAAGCAGGCCGTCGCATGAACGCCATGAACCAGGGCGGTCAGCCAGTAGATGTAGCAGAAACCATCGCCTTCTTTGCCAGCCCTGCGTCTCAAGGCCTGACCGGCAACGTAGTACGTGTGTGTGGCCAGATGCTGCTGGGCGCGTAAACGCCCGCAGCAGACAACACGTTTCACGCAACCCGTGTGAAGCCGTCATAAATCAACAAAAGAGCCGCGCCTTAGGGTGCGGTTTTTTTGTGGGTGGGCAAAGTGTTTAAGGCGCGCCTATACCGGTATGGAACCTTCCGATCGAGTTCGCACCTCAAGAACTGCGTACAGCGGTTTCATTAAACATGTGTAGTGGCTGGCGTTAAGCGTGTTGCCGTCGAAAAACGGCGCATGAGCAGCGCCGCGATCTCAGTGCGATCTGCAACGCACTGTGTATCGGTAGAACGCTTGTCGCTGTAATCGCCTGGTAAGCGGTAACTGTCGCTGAATCAAGTTCTCAACGCCCCGGGCCGCCCGCCGGGGCCTGGGTTACCCCATTCACCAGCATGCCAACGCCATGCAGCTGGCAGTGCGTCCCTTCCCCGTAGCCCACCCACCGGTATCCACCGGGATCTGGTCTCCAGCCCCCCGCAGCGCGGCCCGGCTCACCACTGCCTTCGCCGACGACGGCAAGAAACCCTTGGCGCAGGAACCCATCCCTTGAATTTGAGTCCAATCATAACCATATATTGACTATTGACGATAAACAGGACAGCCCATGGGTTTTGGTCGCATTTTCTTCTTCATCTTCGGTTTCGCCCTATTGGAAGTGCTGGTGTTGGCACAGGTTGCTGGCGCCATCGGTTGGCCCATTACCATCATCGTCACCGTGATCACGGCCTTATTGGGCAGCTATCTGTTCCGCCGCCAGGGGCTGGACACTTGGGTGCGCCTGAATCAGCGTATGCAACAGGGTGAAATGCCCGGCCAAGAAATGGTGGAGGGCATGATGCTGCTACTCGGTGGCGCCTTGCTGATCACCCCCGGATTTATTACCGACGCGGTAGGCTTCGCACTACTGTTACCCGGCTCTCGCCGCTGGATGGCTAGCAAGGTAATTAAGAAAGGGACGCTACAGGGGTTCACCACCGTTCAGGGGGCCGGATTTGCCTATACTCGGACCCGTTATCCCGGTGGGGGAGCCAATCCGTTCCAGCAACAACCGGGCCGTAACGATGATCGAACCATCACCGGCGGCGACACCATTGAGGGAGAATCCCACCGCACGGACCGATAAACACTGGCTGGCTGTGGAAATATAAAAATGAAACAGCCAGTGAGAATATTCAGGGGTCAGCTTTGCGCTATCCGGCTGAGCTGATCGCCAAGCCTGAAATTCGCCCCTGTCCAGCACACCCTGCCGTTATCTCGAATCATTAATCATTGGTCTGCCGCCCAGACAATTACTCCGAGTGAGGCCGTGCTTGCCTGCCCTGCTAGATTGCTCGCCCTCGCAGTAGACTCAGCGCTCACCTGGCGGAGGCATCATGAATCCGTTTTTCAATCCCATTTTCAGTAACGGGTTGGGCGACTCGGCATGGGCTTCTCTCCGCTGGCCACGGCAGCACTAAAGCACTAGCAGGTAGCGCCGCGGCCCTGAGCGATGCAGGCCCCCGTTGCCGATTCCCCCTTGGCTTGGTCCCACTGCCGGGCTCCATGCGGACGGGCGATACGACCATATTTACGACGCGGTAATCCCGACATTCTTGCACTACTACTTGCCACTGATTACCGCAGGCTGGCTGCCTTGGTGCTTTAATGCACTAGCGCCATACAAAAAAAGCGCCAACGGCGCCTTCTTCAATTTTATACTTATCCCGTATCGGCTTTACCCCAAGGCATCCTCTTCCGCCTTCAATTTACGGTATTCGATCGGGGTCATGCCGACCCAGCGTTTAAATGCACGATAAAAGGTAGACGGCTCGGAGAAACCGGTGAGATAGACAATTTCGTCGATGGATTCGTCGGTGCCGGCCAGCAATCGTTTCGCTAAACGACAACGGTAGTCGGCCACCAGCTGGTTAAAGTTGGTATCAGCATCCGCCAGTCGGGTGCGCAACTGGCGTGCCTTGATGCCCAACCGCTCCGCCACCTCTTCTAGGTTGGCATGGCCAGATTCCAGCAATTCGCCAATTAACCGGTTTACCTGCGCCACCAGATCCTGCTTCTCCAACCGGGCCACCTGCTCACTGGCAAGCTGTTCGTGCAGGCGCAATAACTCCGGCTCGTGATGCGCAGAAGGCAGGTTCATGAGTTTGGCATCGAAATACATGCCCACACTGGGCATGTCGAATTTTACCGGGCAATCAAACAGGCGTTCGTATTCGCGCTGATCCGCGTGGCGAGGATGGCCGAAATGTACTTCTAATGGCTCAAATGCATCATCGGTCACGAAACGGAAGAACTTGATCAACCCCATGATCATGCATTCATTGAGATGGCTGAGACGAGCACTCCAGATTCTTTGCTTAAGAAAAACCCGGTCGCCTTCTTCAAACAATTCGCCCTGAGCGGCATCAGAAAGCAAACGCTGATAGTCCAAGGCCCGTTTCAGCCCTTCGCCAAAGGTCGGGCTGGAGAGGAACAAGTACTCAAGCACTTGGCCCTTATAGACGGGAATATGTTCGCCCAAATGCAATCCGACGTATTCATCACCGGACACTTTTTCCAGCGCCTGCCAGAACCATTCTTGGGCATCGTGGGGAGTACGCAGGTCCGGAACCTGCAAAATGGACTTATCCAGCCCGACCTCCGCCAACACGGCATCGGCATCAATACCGGCTTTTACCATGGCTTTGTACGCCATTCGTAACAGCACACCGGAATCCGTCATTTCTGCCATGCGTTTGCTTGTCCCCAAACAAAAATACCACTACTCAGAGTCGTTGAGAGTAGCACAAGGAAGCAGGCCCGGAATAGCACTCACCCACCCAAGAAATTGTATGGGTTCAGGCCGCGCTGCGGGTTTTTGCTTTTGCCGTTGAAGTCAGTGATTCTGCCTTGGCGTGCAACCCTTTCAGCGGACCAGGCCCATGGCCGTCTTTTTTGCGCTTGCCTGGCAGGCTCAGCTTCAGAATCCTCTTCCAGGTGCTGATCGATTGACCAATAAAAGAGCCCGTATTGTAAGGCAAACCGTGTTTCTCACAGATGGCTTGTACTTCAAGGGAAATTCGAGCATAGCGATGTGCCGGAATATCGGGGAACAAATGGTGTTCAATCTGAAAGCTCAAGTTGCCACTCATCAGGTGCATCAAGCGACTACCTTCAAAGTTGGCAGAGCCTAGCATCTGCCGCACATACCATTGCCCGCGAGTTTCATTTTCCACCACGGACTCGGCGAATTGCTCTACCGCTTCCGGGAAATGACCGTTAAAAATCACCACGCAGGACCATAGATTACGCGTCACGTTTGCGGCCAGGTTTCCGGCAAACACCAGCGGCGCAAACGGGCCTGCCAAGGCGGGAAAGAGCAGATAATCCTTGACCAACTGCTTACGCATTTTTTTCCAAATCGGCTTAAACTCGGCCTTAATGTCTTCTTTGCTCTTGGTCTTGTTGATCAAATAGTCTTCTAACTTAAGACTTTGAACGGCCACAAAGTGCTGGAAAAAAACGGCAAGAATCACCGACAACACCGGGTTAAACAGAAAACGCGGCTCCCACTTCTGATCGTCAGACATGCGTAGCAGGCCATAACCAATATCGTGGTCCATATCGAGCACGTTGGTATAAGTGTGGTGCTCGAAGTTATGCGAGTGTTTCCAGTTTTTATTGGTACAGGTGTTATCCCAGTCGAATGTCCTGGAGTTCAGGTTCGGGTCGCCCATCCAGTCATACTGACCATGCATCACATTATGACCGACTTCCATATTATCAATGATCTTTGAGGCGGACAGGCAAGCCACACCGGCCAACCATGCTGGTGGCAAGAAGCCCAACATTAACAAGCCACGGCCGGCCACTTCCAGCTGGCGTTGACGCTTCACCACGCTACGAATGTACTTTTCGTCTTTCTCACCCAAGTCCGCCAGCTCGCGGTTACGGATCGCGTCTAATTCCCGGCCAATCGTCTCGAATTGTTCGGCGGTAAGGTTGCTAAAAATGCTCATAATAATGTCTCGCCTTCCTTGATCGATTTAGATATCCAGCGTGACCGTGCCCACCGGCACGGTCACGCAGATTTGGATAATTTCTTCACCAGCATCGCTGATTTCACCAGTACGAATGTCGCGGACCTTGCCCGCTGTCTTGCGGCAAGAGCAGGTATGGCAGATACCCATGCGGCAACCGGATTGGGGTGTTAGCCCGGCCACTTCTGCTTGCTCAAGCAGAGTCGCACCACTGTTTACTTCCACTCGTTCGCTCTGTAGGAAGCACACTTCGCCTGCAACGTTGTCGCTTTGCAGATCCGCTGTGGCTAGGGTGAATTGCTCTTTATGCAGCTGGTCACCAAGTCCGTCTTCATTCCATACTTTTTCTACTGCGGCCATCATTGGTGGCGGACCACAGAGGAAAACGGTTGCCTCGGCATAGTCCGGCACGGAACGGAATAAATGTTCACGGCTAAACAAGCCCGTTAATTCTCCGTGTTCACTTTCGTCATTGAAGCAACGCAACAGAGTCACATTGTCATGACGCTCAGCAATGCTCTCCAGCTCGGTGGCATAGATCATGTCAGCCGCGCTGTTGGCATAGTGTAAGAACGTCACTGGCCCAGAAAACCCTTCATCACAGAGTGTCCGTAGCATGGACATTACCGGGGTAATGCCGCTGCCACCGCTGATCAACAACACCCGTTCAGGTCGCTCTGCGGGGAGCACAAATTCGCCCGCCGACTGGGACAAGGTCACCACTTCCCCCACTGACATCTGATCACGCAGGTAGCGCGAAACAAAACCGTTGGCATGAGCCTTCACCGTTAACTCAATGCGGCCATCTGCGAGGTGCACAGAGTTTGCCGGGGAGTAGCAACGTGTTTGACGCTTGCCATCGATTGTCACGGTAAGTTGCACAAACTGCCCGGGAATAAACCCCTGCCAATTACTGTTGGGGCGTAGTGTCACGGTGGTACTGTCGTCGGTGAGATAGTCGACGCGCTCCACTTCAGCGCGCACTTCATCCACCGACCACATCGGATTCAATACTTCCAGATAACGATCCACGCCGTGAGGAGTAGCCAGAATGGTGGCCACACGGGATTGCAGAAGACGGTTAACGCCTTGCTGAAAACGATTGGATGTTTGTGTTATCGAGCTCATGGGTCAGGCCCTTCAAGTGAACAGTTGTACGCATTATTCACGCCGGCGCTCACTCAGTCAACAAGTGTTCACAAAAAAGATAAAGACTTCTTTTATCATGGTGTTACAACCTATCCTAGGGAATTGGTTGCATCACAAGCCTGCACAGAAGAGAATAAGCAACTGATTTTGGAGGCAAAAAACGATGACAAAGGAAAGCACCAGCAGAACTCGCAAGCCTAAACGGGGACAGACCCGGGAAGCACTGATGACGGCTGCGTTGGAGCTGGTGGTCAAAAAGGCCCCCTTTTCTGCCCTGAGTCTGCGGGAAGTCACCAAAAAAGCCGGGGTAGTACCGACTGCCTTTTATCGCCATTTCTCGGACATGAGTGCCATGGGCCTCACCTTGCTGGACGAATCCTTCCGTACTCTGCGCCAGATGATGCGCCAAGTACGCCAGCAGGAATTACCCGATGAGCGCATGTTGCGCAGCTCCATGGAAACTTACTTTACCTATGTGCGTAACAACCGTGCCCACTTCCTGTTCGTATCCAAGGAACTGGCAAGTGGCACCCCCACCATGCGCAATGCCATTCGCCGCGAAATCCGCATGTTCACCAACGAACTGGCCATGGACATGGCACGCTTCCCCTTCCTCGATCACGTTAATGCCGAAGACCTACAAATGATGGCAGGCCTGGTTGTTAACAATGTCACCGCATTGACTCAGGAAATGCTGGAACTGGACGAAACGGATGAAACGGGCCAGCAAGAAGTGCTGATTACCGCAGAGAAGCAACTACGCCTTATTTACTTTGGCGTAGGCATGTGGCGTTCAGACCAAAACCGTTCCTGAACAGGTCTCACGCTTTCTGGGCCTGTGTCGAGCACCCTGTGCTTAACTCACCAGCCACCCTGTCTATACGGCCAATAGCGACCCGGCTGCCCTGCTCTATACTCTTTTCACTGTCACCGTTGCCTTACATTGCAACGCTATCAACGGGAAAGGATTGAGTCATGAGTGAGGTCAAATTTCGCGAGCTACGTAATACACCGCCCATGGTGGTCAACTTTGCCAAGGCCGTATTACGTGCCACAGTTAAGCCGGGCAGTAACCCCACCCTGCCGGACGTGGGTCTACGCCTGAATGATGTCTCCCTCGATGAAAAGCATCTCGCCGCTTACCGAAAAGTGTGTGGGTTTGCCGCCGACGGCAAGCTGCCAGTGACCTATCCGCACATGCACGCCTTCCCATTACATATGGCGCTGATTCTTGCCGACGGCTTTCCTTTCCCTGCTATGGGCCTGGTGCATGTACGCAACAGCATCACCCAGTACCGCCCCATTACCGAGCGTGAACAACTTAACGTGAAGTGCTACTTGGGCAACCTGAAAAAAGTGGACAAGGGCTACGAATTTTCCATCTTCACCAGTGTAAGCACCGGTGGCGAACGGGTCTGGGAAAGTGAATCAGTGAACTTTTTCCGCAGCGGTGGCGGTAGCAGCAACAAAAAGAAAAACGCCCCCAAACCACAGCCGGCCACCGATACTGTGGAATGGAGGGTGCCTGGCGATATCGGCCGTCGCTACGGCGCCGTCTCCGGTGATCGCAATCCGATTCATTTATACGCGCTCTCGGCCAAACTGTTCGGTTTCAAACGCCAGATTGCCCACGGCATGTGGTCTAAAGCCCGCTGCCTGGCCGAGCTGCAGTACCAGTTGCCGGAAAACGCCTTCACCGTGGATGTGCAATTCAAGCTACCTATGTTCGTGCCTGCCACCGTGAAGTTCGAGAACAAGGCCGCCAACGGTGGCAGCGACTTCCGCCTGCTCGCCAAAGACGGCATCAAGCCGCACCTGGCCGGCCAGATCCGCCCGGCAAAGTAAAGTAACAGAGAGCTACAACCCTCAAGCTGCAACGTGGGTTGGCGCGGCGCCACACGGACCGCTCTGCCCACGAAATTCAGCTGAATGTTCAGAGTGAACCTTTGAAAAGGAAAACTGGCGACCACCCTCGGTTCCACATCCAATTTCCTGGCGTGTAGCGTGTAGCGTGTCGCTGGATTACACTCGCCAACCATGCGCGACGATACCTGTGATTACCTGTCCCTGTTCCTCAATGACACACCCTTGCTGGACGTGCGTGCCCCCGTGGAATTTGCCAAAGGCGCCTTTCCTGGTACCACCAATCTCGCTCTGATCAACGATGAAGAACGCCACCGCATAGGCATCTGCTACAAGCAGCATGGCCAACAGGCGGCGATTGATCTGGGCAACACGCTGGTTTGTGGCGAGGAGCGAGAACGGCGCCTATACGCTTGGCAGCATTGGTGGCAAACCAATCCCAACGGTTACCTGTATTGCTTCCGTGGCGGGCTACGTAGCCAGACGACCCAGGCGTGGCTGCGCGAAATCGGCATCGATGCCCCGCTAGTGACTGGTGGCTACAAGGCGCTGCGCCGATTTCTGATCGATGAAATGGAAGCCTGCATCGCCAACCTGCCGCTGGAGGTCCTGTGTGGCCGCACCGGCTGCGCCAAAACACGAGTCATTGAGCAACAAACCAACGCTATCGATCTGGAAGGCCTTGCCCACCATCGCGGTTCCTCCTTTGGTCGTCGCCCAGGTGGCCAGCCCAGCCAAATTGATTTCGAAAATAGCCTGTCCATTGCTCTGATCAAACAACGTGCCGCACAGCCTGTAAGCATTCTGGTGGAAGACGAAAGCAAACTGATCGGCCGCTGTCACCTGCCTTTTTCCCTGCAAGACCAGATCAAATCGCAACCACGTATCATCATTGAAGAATCGCTGGAGTCCCGCGTTCAGGTAACGCTGGAAGATTACGTCATCGGCCCATTGCAGGAGTATGCCCGCTACTTCGGTGAACACGACGCTCTCAACCAACTCGGTGACGAATTACTGGCGTCCATGGATCGCATTCGCCGCCGCCTGGGGGGCATTCGCCACCAGCAACTTCGTCAACAGCTTCAGGAAGCCTTGGCCGTGCAAGCAAACTGCGGCAATACCGAGCTGCACCGCGAATGGATCCACAGCCTGCTCGCCGATTACTACGACCCCATGTACGACTACATGTTGTCGCGCCGGGCGGGCACTATCCTGTTCCAGGGTAGCCGAACTGAGGTCAGTGCTTTCCTTAACCGTCGCTGAGCAATATCACCGCCAGGCCGCTATACTGCATAAGCGTTCCTTGCCGAATCCAACATTCCTTAAGCCTCCCTATTGAACGGAGACAACGATGCGTTTGAAACTTCTTGTTGCACTGGTTGCTGCCCTGCTGCTCTCTGCCTGTAATGACCCCCACACCGGCACCTTCATCTTTACCGCCATCCCCGACCAGGATGAGTCTCAGCTGGAAAAGCGGTTCGGCACCATCGCCCTTTATCTGGAAGACCAACTGGGCGTACCGGTAAAATACGTTCCGGTGAAATCCTACGCTGCCGCCGTTACCGCCTTTCGTAACGATGAAGTACAAATGGCCTGGTTTGGCGGTTTATCCGGTGTTCAGGCCCGTCGTCTTGTCCCCGGCTCCCAGGCCATTGCACAGGGCCAGGAAGACACTGCCTTCAAGTCTTACTTCATCGCCAACAGCAGCACCGGGCTCAAGCCTGTAGAGACACTGGGTGAAGACTTCATTGCACAACCGTCATTTACCTTCGGTTCCAAAGGCAGCACCTCGGGCCGCCTGATGCCGGAATTCTATCTGCGCGATACGTTCAATGAAGCGCCGGACAAGCTGTTCGAAAAAGTCGGTTTCTCCGGCGACCACAGCCGCACCATTGCACTGGTACAAAGCGGCGCCTACGCCACTGGCGCGGTGAACTTCAAGGTTTGGGAGCGTGAGCTGGCGGAAGGCAAAATTGACACCAGCAAAGTCAGTGTCATCTGGGAAACTCCCAGCTACCCCGACTACCACTGGACAGTACGTGGCGATCTGAATGAGCGTTTTGGCGACGGCTTTAGCCAGCGCGTTACCGAGGTATTGCTGGCCATCGACGATCCGGTGCTGCTGAAAGCGTTCCCCCGTGAGAAGTTTGTACCCGCGTCCAATGCGGACTATGCCCCCATCGAGGAAACCGCCAACGCCATTGGCCTGTTGGACTAACGGCCACGGTCAGCACTGACGTGTTCCATTTTCAGCAGGCCCAGCTGGGGCATGGCGATCAGGTTGTCTTTTCTGACCTGACGCTAACCATCGGGCAAGGGGAAAGAGTCGCCCTGCTCGGCCCCTCTGGTGCCGGCAAATCCACCCTGCTGGATGCCCTGCGCAACCAGCAGGAGAGCGCCTGTGCCTGGTGCCCTCAGGCTGGCGCCTTGGTGCCCATGCTTAGCGTGTTCCACAACATCTACATGGGCGCCCTGTCACGCAATGGCACTCTCACTAATCTGCGGAATCTGATTGCTCCTAGTCGCCATGAGCGTGAACAAATTGGCGCCTTGGCCACCGATCTGTCTCTGCACGACAAACTGTTCACCAGTATCGACCAGCTCTCCGGTGGCCAGGCGCAACGCGCCGCACTGGGCCGGGCGCTCTATACCCACCGCCCGATTCTACTGGCCGATGAACCGGTATCCAGCCTGGACGAACATCAAGGCCTTGCCTTGCTGACCCTGTCGCTGGCCCGCCATGACAGTGCCGTAATCGCCCTGCACGATCGAGCGCTGGCGCTGGCCTGCAGCGATAGAATCATTGGCCTGAACCACGGCAAAGTCGTACTCGATGCCGCCACCCATTCGCTGTCACTCAGCGATCTGGATGCGTTGTATCAGGACGCTTCATACCAACACCGCTCGTATCAGTGAACACCCCACCATGAAACCGGCCAGCGCCCCATTGAACACCACCGCCAGTCGCTGGCGACGCACCACCGGTGGCATCGCCCTGGCCGGCCTGCTGGCACTGTTGCTGGCCGATATGGAAATCGCCCGTTCCAGCCCCGGCCAAGAACTGTTGCGCATGGGCAAGGGGTTTCTCGCCCCGGACTTCTTTGCCACCGAACAACTGGGCAAAGCACTGGCCAATACGCTGGCCTTTGCCTGGCAAGGCACGGCGCTGGCCGCCCTGTTCGGCTTCTTTATGGCGATCTGCTGGTCTTCACGTGCCGTGCGCGGTTTCGCCGCCAGCATCCGCGCCATCCATGAATTATTCTGGGGCCTGCTGCTATTGCAGGTTGCCGGGCTGAGCACGCTCACCGGGGTACTGGCCATCGCCATTCCCTATGCGGGCATCTTTGCCAAAGTATTCGGGGAATTTCTCGAAGAGGCAGACCCAGCCCCCTCCCATGCATTACCCGCCAGCACCGCCACGATCAGCCGCTTTTTCTTCGCGCGCCTGCCGCTGGTCTGGCAGGCCTTCAAAGCCTATGGCAGCTACCGGCTAGAATGCGCCCTGCGCGCCTCCGCCATTCTGGGTTTTATCGGTTTGCCTACCCTGGGCTTCCATCTGGAAACTGCGTTTCGTGAAGGCGTCTACGACCAGGGCGCCGCCCTGCTCTACCTCTTTTTTGCACTTATTTTCACCCTGCGCTGGTGGCTGCGCCCTGGCTTGATTCCGCTTTACCTGATTGCTGCCGTGGCCTGGGCGCCGCCCCTTTTTACCGGCAATCTGGACACTCTGGTCCGCTTTATCACCGTGGATCTGGTGCCCGCCCCCCGGCGTCAAGGCGGTGGCCTGCTGGAACTGAGCCAATGGTTTGCCATGCTCTGGCAGCAACAACTATGGCCCGGTCTCTGGCAAACGGTGGTGCTGGGTCTGGCAGCTCTGCTGCTTACCGGCATCCTTGCCTTGTTACTGTTCCCCCTCACCTCGCCGCTATTCGGCAACCGGATCAGCCGCAGTGTTGGCCATGGCATTCTGGTAGTACTTCGCACCACCCCGGAATTCTTTCTGGCGTTCTTCTTCCTGATTCTGCTGGGCCCTTCCATGCTTCCCGGCATTTTCGCTCTTGCTCTGCACACCGGCGCCATCGTCGCCCACCTGACCGGCCGCTTCAGTGAAACCCTGCGTCTGCGAGCGGACGCGCCGACCGGGATCAACCGCTACGCCTACGAGGTGTTGCCGCGCATCAGCCCCAACCTGCTGGCCTTCTTGCTCTATCGCTGGGAGGTAATCATGCGCGAAACAGCGGTGCTGGGGATCCTTGGCATTCACACCTTGGGTTTTTATATTGATTCCAGTGTGGCGGAATTCCGCTTTGACCGAACCGCCCTGTTGATCCTGGCCACGGTGTTGCTCAATCTGGGCGTGGATGCCCTGTCGCGGGGATTGCGCAAACGGCTAAGGCTGAAGCCGGAGCTGGGCTTATAAAAAGATAGACCCGGCTTTAAAAATAAAGCCTAACGGTGTGCTCTAATTTATAACTATCAAAGGGATTTGGAATGCTTGTAACCAAAACAGGAAATCTAATCAACGAAGAACACCAGCCAGTCTCATGCAGCAGCGTTGAAGATTTACGAACAATTCTCTCTGGCATGAGCTGGCAACAATTATCAGCTATAAAAATCGAGAAAGACGGAATGGCCATAGAGGGTTCAGGGTCGACAGAAGACGGCTTTTCCGTTGTGCTCTATGAGTCGAATACTGAATCAGTAACGCCTACTGATCCGACTTTCGATGACATGGCCGACATCCTCAACAGATTTTATGACGGCGATAGTGAGTGGAGAAACAACCGCGCATGGGAAACTCCAAAGCCCCCACAAAGAAAAGAGAACATATCTCCATCACGCTCCGGGCTTCTTTTGAAAATCATTATCTTTTTTGCTGTTGGTTATGCCGTAGCTCAATTATTGAACGCTAGCGGTTAATAACCAGTCGTTGAACGGCTAGCCTCCACAATACAATGGCAGTTATCGTCAACTTCACAGCCAAGGCAACCTATGAAACTCTACCAAGTCGATGCCTTTACCTCTTCCCTTTTTGCCGGCAACCCGGCAGCGGTGGTGCCACTGGAGCGCTGGCTGGATGATGCCCTGCTACAAAACATTGCGCTGGAAAACAACCTATCGGAAACCGCCTTTCTGGTGCCCGACGAACAAGGCTACGCGTTGCGCTGGTTTACCCCGACAGTCGAAGTCGATCTGTGCGGCCATGCCACGCTCGCTGCTGCTTGGGTGGTCTTCCATGCTCTGGGATTTCCCGGTGAACGGGTACGCTTTTCCACAGCCTCCGGCCCCTTGTTCGTCACCCGTAGCGGGCAAACGTTGAGTCTGGATTTTCCGTCACGGCCAGCCCATGCGCTCACCGATCTCACCCCGTTCTCGCAAGCGCTGGATTTACCCATTCGCGAGGTGCTACAGGCTCGCGATACTTTGGTCATCGTGGACAGCGCCGACCAGGTGCGTCATTTTCAGCCTGACTTCACCGCCATCGCAGCACTGGATACCTTCGCAGTAATGATTTCTGCCCCCGGTGAAGATTGTGATTTTGTCAGCCGTTTTTTTGCCCCGGCCAAAGGCGTTCCGGAAGACCCGGTCACCGGATCAGCCCATTGCACGCTGGTGCCCTACTGGGCGGAAAAACTCGGCAAGACACATCTTCATGCCCGCCAGCTGTCTGCCCGTGGTGGAGAATTACACTGTCAGCTAAACGGCGATCGCGTCACCCTTAGTGGAACCGCACGCTGCTACCTGCAAGGCGACCTTCAACTGTGATGATGCCACTGTGATAAGCCCCTCCGCCCATTACGACCTGGTCTTTGTCGGCGCCGGCCATAGCCATGCGCTGGTCCTGCGTATGCTGGCCATGAAACCGGTTCCCGGTGTGCGCCTGACGCTGGTTTCCCCCGACAGCCTCAGCGCCTACTCCGGCATGTTGCCGGGGCTGATCGCCGGCCACTACAGCCTGGATGACACCCACGTGGATGTGTACCGGTTGTGTCAGGCCAGCGGCTGCCGCTTTATTCAAGCCAGCGTGACCCAGCTGGACCCGCAACAGCGACAATTACAGCTCAGCGATGGCAGCCAACTGGCCTACGACTGGTTAAGTCTGGACGTGGGCGCCACTCCGGATTTGAGCCCTCTCGGGGGCAGCCACCCCCGTGTGGTCCCGGTGAAACCCGTGGCCAGTTTCTATGCCCGCTGGCAACAACTCAGCCAACACGCCGAACGGCAATCGCCCTCGTTGGCAGTGATCGGCGCCGGGGCCGGCGGTACCGAGATGGCCCTGGCCATGGCCCAACATTTCCAGCGCCATCAGCAACCGGCACAAATTCAATTGATCACCAGCGGCAATCTACTGCCGGGCTTTCCTGCCAGCGTGCGCGAGAAAATGCACAAGCGGCTGCAAGCCCACAACGTCACCCTGCATACCGACAGTCGCGTTCATTGTGATGCTCATCAGCAACTGCATATGGGAGATCAGCCACTCACCGCCCAATGGGTGCTCTGGTGCACCGGGGTACGGGGCTTACCGATACTGGAAAACAGCGGCCTTGAGTGCGACGAACGCGGTTTTGTGCGGGTCACGGAAACCCTGCAAACGGCCACTGATAAACGCATTTTTGCCGCAGGTGATTGTGCCGCCTTCCCTACGCCGCTGCCCAAGGCCGGGGTCTATGCTGTTCGCCAGGCTCGCACCCTGGCCACCAACCTACGCGCCGTCATTCAAGGCCAACCGCTAGTCGCCTATCGCCCGCAATCCCGTTTCCTGTCGCTGCTGTCCACCGGCGGCAAAGACGCCATTGCCAGCCGTGGCGGCAGGCTGTCTATTGCCGGACACTGGGTATGGCGCTGGAAGGATCACATCGACCGGGCGTTCATGGCCAAGTTCGATCAGCAGCTTCCGAGCATGCCCCCTGTTCCCGCTGATCCAGATACATTGCATTGCGCCGGTTGCGGCGCCAAGGTGGGCAGTGACGCCTTGCATGCGGCGCTTGCCGAGCTGCAACCGGTGGTGAACCCCGGCATCGAGGCCGGTGTGGATGCCGCCGATGACGCGGCCATTATTGATTGGCCTGCCGGGCAGCGACTGGTGCAGAGCCTGGATTTCTTTCCCGCCTTTATCGATGAGCCTTACCTGTTCGGCCGTATCGCCGCGCTGCACAGCCTCAGCGACGTGTACGCCATGAATGCCCAACCCCATTCGGCTCTGGCCAACATCACCCTGCCCTGGCATCACCCGCGGCTGCAGGGCCGGGACCTGCAACGGATGATGGCAGGCGCGGTTCGCGAGCTGAATGCCGCAGGCTGCACCCTGGTAGGTGGGCACACCATCGAAGGGCCACAGATGGCCGCCGGGTTCACCGTCAACGGCCAGGCCGACCCGACACAGCTCTGGCACAAACACGGCGCCCGTGACGGCGACCGTTTGATCCTCACCAAACCACTGGGCAGCGGGGTGCAATTGGCCGCCTTGATGCAGGCGAATAGCGGTCATGCCTCCGCATTCCACGGCCCCTGGCTAGATACCACGCTGCGCCACCTGCTGATCAGCAACCATTTTGCCCAACAGGCCTTGCAAGGTTTACCGGTCAACGCCTGCACCGACATCACCGGCTTCGGGTTGCTCGGTCATCTCTATGAAATCAGCCAGCAAAGCCGGGTTATTCTGGCCGTGGACTGCCATAAGGTTCCCCTGCTGCCCGGCACGCTCTCGTTAATTGAACAAGGTGTGGCTAGCACCCTTAGTGACGCCAACCGCCAAATACTGGTGCACTGCCAACAGCAGCAACCGGTGGCCGAGGCATTACTCACCGCGCTGTGCGATCCGCAAACCGCTGGGGGGTTGTTATTTTGCCTGCACGCTGACTATGCCAAACAGGCACTGCAACGGCTTGATAGCAAAGGCATTGCAGCGACGGACATCGGTAAAGTCCTTGTAAAAAAACCTTTTAATGATGCCGCCATTCTTTTGAATAGCGGCCACACTGGTAAAGTATAGCCATCAATAATCGAGGAGATTGCTTCATGACCCCATCCAAACGCGTTACCGGAATGCTTAGTGCCTTTGTTTTGCTGTTTATGCAGGTGCTCATTGTGCCCGCCGCGCAGGCCGCCATGATTGGTAATGACACTGTAATCCAGCAACAGGATCGCGCCGCCATGAAGCAGCAGGTCATGCAGTTAATGGATCATAAAGTGGCAGCCCAGGCGTTGAGCGAATACGGCGTGAACCAAGAGCAAGTAAGCCAGCGCCTGGATCGACTCACCCATGCCGAGCTGCAACAGCTAGCCCAGAAATCGGAAGCGTTACCCGCCGGCCAAGGCGTATTAGGCGTCGTGCTTGCTATCATTCTAGTGCTGGTGATTTTGGATTTGCTCGGCGCTACCGATGTCTTCCCAGTAATCGACCCGGTTAATTAAGCGGCCGGCAAGCTGATGATGACTACAGCGCTGCCCGGATCTCTCGCCACTCTATTGACAGCCGCCCTGCTCGCTTTGGGTGGCTGTCAGAGTGTGCCGCCTCCGCAAAGTGCCACAGTGCACACCTCCCAGCAGGTAGTAGTTCCTTTTGTCCCCCAAGACGCCTACCAGTGTGGCCCCGCCGCACTGGCAATGATGTTGCAATGGGCGGGAAAGCCTGTCAGCGCGGACGCCCTAGTGGACGAAGTCTGGCTCCCGGAGCGCAAAGGATCGCTGGGTATTGAACTGCGTGCCGCCGCCCGCAGCCGCGGTTTAATGGCCTACCCGGTGGAATCCGCCGATCACCTGTTTCAAGAGTTGCAGGTCAACCGGCCGGTGCTGGTGATGCAAAATCTGGCGCTACCAAGTTGGCCAAAGTGGCACTTCGCGGTGGTTACCGGCTATCGAGATCAGGGCGATACTGTGGTATTGCACAGCGGCACAGCGCAGAGCGACACCAGCCACTGGAACCGCTTTATCCGCACTTGGGCAAGAGCCGACCAATGGGGATTCACCTTGATCGCCCCCGGCCAGCTCCCCGCCAGCGCCGAACCGGAAGCACTATTGCGCGCCATCTCTCCCTTACCGAATAATATCGACTTCTGGCCAGCGGCCGTAGAGGCATTCCCACAAAACGGCCCATTGTGGTTTGGCTATGGCAATGCCCTGTGGCAACAAAATAAGAAGACACAGGCGCGGGCAGCCTTTGAAAAGGCCGTGCGTAATGAACCGGAATTGGCCGCTGCCTGGAATAACTTGGCCTATGCTCAGATGGCCACGGGAGATAAACAGGACGCCCGCAAAAGTATCTGCCAGGCCTTAGCGCTGGCTCCAGACGATACCGAGATCCAGGCGAGTGCCCGCGAAATCGGCAACCAGCCCTGCCCAAACGCCAGCATGTCGCCCTCCTCTTCGCCGACGCCTCAAACTGAGTATCCAGACTGCTGTGCCTCTCACTGATCTCGCTAGTCAGGCAGGTTTTTGGCCGGTTATCATATTCGTGGCCGGTGGGTACGAGCGCGGCCTAGGGAGCCCTCCCCCATTATTCCTCCCGCCCATTATTGACGCACAAAAATAGCTGTTTCTAACAACCCCCCTCCGAGCATGGGTTTTATCACCCCTTCTATCTACCGCCCTCTTTTCTGCAAACCGTGCCCACGCCTCGTATAGAATGGACAGAAATACACACGGCAAGAACAAGTGACCATAAATGGATATTGTTTTTATTCTGGTGGAACCCGCTCGCGGGGAAAACATTGGCGCCGCTGCCCGTGCTATTAAAACCATGGGCTTCTCCCAGTTACGGCTGGTAAACCCCGGCGACATGACCGCCGCCCGCTGGGTGGCGCACCACAGTAACGACGTGCTGGAGCAAGCCATGATCGTGGATTCCCTGGAGCAGGCCCTGGTAGATGTAGACCTGAGCATCGCCTGCACCGCCCGGCACCGCTTGCAAAAAGATCGCTACGTGGATG
This sequence comes from Alcanivorax sp., assembly GCF_040119285.1. GTDB lineage: Bacteria > Pseudomonadota > Gammaproteobacteria > Pseudomonadales > Alcanivoracaceae > Alcanivorax. The sequence goes on along the minus strand of NZ_JBEDTY010000032.1, from coordinate 260,832 downwards.
CAGATCGCTGTGCCGCACTGGTGGCGGGCAAGGGAAACAGCGTACAGCGAGTGGCTATCGTTTTTGGCCGGGAAGCCAGCGGCCTCACCGGCGACGAGGTGGGCCGTTGCGACCTGGCTAGCAGTATTCCACTGGCGCAGCAGCAGCCATCGCTGAATCTGGCGCAGGCGGTAATGATCTACGCCTGGGAATTGCGCAAGCAACCTGCTGTAAACGTAACAGAACCGGACCCGGCCACGTTTTCCCATACGCGCCAGGCCTTGCATCAGCAGCTTGCCGCGCTGCAAATACAACCCAATGAAAACCTGCACCAATGGGTGAATGAATTGCTGCCCCTGGCTAACGACCGGGAACTGGGCCTGGTTCGCCAATTACTTCGCCGATTATCATCGCCGGGAAAGCATTAACCCCGACCCTGTGATACAAAGATACCCATACTTTGATACCCATACTTTCCAAGAGCCCTCGTTGTTATGGATCGACGCCTGCCTCTCGTCTTGCTGATATTGCTACCCGTTCTCGCTATTGCGCAACCCGGCAGTTTTTCCCTGCCCGGTGTCGGCGACCTGCAAAAGCAGCTCACCGGTACCAGTGACCAAAAAAGCGACGGCACGGATAATCCGGAAAAGGAACAGCTCAAGGAAACCCTGAAATTCCGTCAGGAAATCGATAGCAGCCAAGAAAAAATCAAAGAACTGAAAACCTTTTCTCAGCAAGCCCTCAGCCAGCGCACACGCCTCAACGCCGAACTGACACGCCTACGTCAGCAGCGGGGAACCGACTGGGAAAAACACTACGCCAGCGTCTCACTGGACAATCTGGTACAAGCGTTGGTCAATGAGCTCAATGCTCTGGAAAAAAACCAGGAAGACTTAGCTGACGCCAACAGCGATCTGACCCGGGCACAAACACTGCCACAGCAAGCCCAGAACATGATCAGCCAGGCCATGGATCGACAGGACATCATCCGCACCCGCCTTAACCAGGGGACCGATGAGGAAGGGGAAACCTTATCTGAAATGCAAACCCGGGCACTGAATACGGAAATGAAGGCGCTGGAGTCACGCATCGAGCGTTACAACCAGGAACTGGCTATCGTCGACAAGCAACAGGACATTGCCCGCCTAAGGCAACAAACTGACAAGCAACAACAGCTCATCATCGAAAAAAAGCTAGATGCTCTGCAACCACTGATCAATGAGCGTCGCCTCAATCAACTGGAAGAAACCGCCAACTCCCCGGAAACCGACCTTCCGCAAAGCGTACTTGAGCATCCTCAGGTGCGCAAAGCCATGGAAAAAAACCGAGCGCTGCGCGAACAACTGGCTAACGCCAGTGAAAACGTGAACAGCCTGCTGCGTGAAGCAGTCAATATCAAAACCGAGCTAGACAAGGCACGCTCTCTTTCATCCACCGTCAACGACCAGATCCGAATGCTCGATGGCAGCTTATTGCTCTCTCGCATCCTATACGAACAGCAAAAGAGCCTGCCCCAGGATCAGGACGAGATGAATCTGGACAGGGAAATTTCCGATGCTCGCCTCAGCCAGTTTGATATTGAACAAGCCATGCAAACCCTAAGCGGGGCCCCTCTGCCCTCACGGGCCGAGATTAACAAACCCTTGTCCCCCACATTGGAGCAAGCATTCTCTATTCTTCGTGAAGAGCGCTTGGCCATATACGATCAGTTAAGCCAAGAGCTAAGTCGACAGCTGGCTATCCTCACCCGCACCCAGCTCAGTTATGAGCAACTACGCAAAATCACTCGCAGCTTGCATAACACCATTTCCGAGCAAACCTTTTGGATGCCCAGCAACCAGTCACTCAGTTTCGAGTGGCTCGGCAAGCTACCCAAAGAATTGATGGAACAAGTCAAAACCATTCCCTGGGATGATTTACTGGAGGGATCTAGCGACCTATTGAACCGTAAGTGGCCTTGGTTAATTGGCCTCATGATCCCCGCGGTTTTATTAATGGTTGTGCGCAATAAACTGAAATCGCGTATTGGGGAGATGAACGATGATGTGGGCCTCCTGCGACGCGACAGCCAAGCACATACGCCCTTAAGCCTGCTTTATACCTTTTTAATCGCTGCACCAATCCCGCTGTTTCTTTCCATGCTCGCCGCCGGCTTATGGGTGCAACCTGGCACTTTTACCAGTGTCATGGGCGCCGCAGTAGCTCAAATCGCCCTCCTATGGCTAGTATTTGAAGTGCTCTATCGTCTACTCAAGAACAATGGCGTCGCACAACGTCATTTCCGTTGGAACATGGAGTACAACAAACAAATGCGCCGGCGCTTGCTGGTAACTGGGCTGGCGCTCATTCCGCTTACCTTATTGGTTGCTTTTGGTGATCAATGGCCCGCTCAATTGAGTAATGACCGTCTCGGCCTGGTCATCATGATGACCTCCATGATCGCCATCATGGTAAGCCTGCCTTGGGTCGCCCAGTCATACCCCGGCCGCCATTACAGCCGCACCATGCGCACCTTCGCCACGGCGCTATGTATTCTTGCCCCGCTCACTCTCATCGTGCTCACTGGTGTGGGTTACTACTACACATCAGTACGGCTCACTGGACACATGATATACAGCCTGTACCTGATTGCGCTGTGGATTGTCCTTGATGCCACCGCTGTACGCGGGCTCGCCGTGGCTGCCCAGCGGCTATCCTATAAGCGGGCCGTGGCCCAGCGCGAAGCAGAACAAAAAGAAGAGACCAGCAGCGCTGAGGCTGTTGAAGTGGAAGAGCCGCAATTGGACCTAAAACAAGTCAACCAACAGTCTCTGCGCCTTATCCGCTTGGCACTAGTCGCTGTTATTGGTTTATTGGTCTACTGGGTTTGGTCAGATGTGCTGTATGCCTTAGCTTATACCGACAACATTGTCCTGTGGGAAACCGCCGAAGGCACGGGCCAAGCCGCCACCACCTCGCCCATCAGCCTTGGCGATGTGATGGCCTCCCTGATCATCGGTGTAGTGACCTTTCTACTGGCCAGTAATCTACCTGGGCTCCTGGAAGTGTTAGTGCTATCACGGCTAGACCTTCGCCAAGGCACCAGTTATGCCACTACCACCCTGCTCTCCTACGTCATAGTGGCCAGCGGCATCATACTCACCCTTGGCGCCCTAGGGCTCAGTTGGGACAAGATGCAATGGCTGGTAGCGGCACTGGGCGTGGGCCTGGGCTTTGGCCTGCAAGAAATATTCGCCAACTTTATTTCCGGCATCATCCTGCTATTCGAACGGCCCATCCGCATTGGTGACGTGATTACCATTAACAACTTGGACGGCACGGTCAGCCGCATTCGCATTCGCGCCACCACGCTGATCGATTTCGACCGCAAAGAAATTCTGGTTCCCAACAAGGTATTCGTCACCGAGAGGCTGATTAACTGGTCTCTGTCCGACACCGTGACTCGGATCATCCTCAAGGTGGGCTTTGCCTACGGCTCCGATTTACAGAAGTGCCGCGACATCCTGCTACAAGCGGCCAAAAAAAACGGCCGAGTGTTGCGCGACCCTGAACCGGTGGTGCTGTTTATGGGCTTCGGTGCCAGCACCCTGGACCATGAACTGCGCATCCATGTGGATAATATCAACGACCGCTTGGCCGCCACCGATGAGATTAACCGCCACATTGATGCCATGTGCAACGAGCACGGTGTGGAAATTGCCTTCAGCCAGCTGGATATTCATATCCGCAACAGCAACGGCGAGCAGCTAAACCTGGAAACCCATTCGGCTGAAGACAATGGGGATACCACCGCCCCCTCCTCGGATGCCAACGACGGCAAATCCAATCAGACCAAGGATCCGAAATAATCACCGCAGCATAGGCGCGGCGCTGGCGGCGCGATCGCTGGCTGCGTTCAAGGCAAGGGGCATCGCGCCGCCAGCGGCGGAGTCAGCTCTACAGCACCACCTCAAAACATTCCAACTGCGGTGGCCCCAGGTAGATATCCCGGCGTGCACCCGCGTTGGCATGGGCCTTGCGGAACGCCTCGGACTTGGTCCAGCCTTCAAATGCTTCACGCGATTCCCAGGTGGCGTGGGATGAGAACAACGTGTACTCCTCGTTGCTCGCGCCCTGCAGAAGGTGAAAACTCTTGAAACCCGGCACCTCTTTCAGGAACGTGTCCCGCCCTTTCCAAATCTCTGCAAAATCCTGTTCACAGCCCAGTTTGATCTTGAAGCGGTTCATGGCGATATACATCTCACCCTCCGTCATTGTGAATGTGGCCCCATGGTGACGCACTCGCGCAAAAAGTGCATTGACGTAAACACGCACTACTTCTTCACGAGCCCGCCCACCGTAGCCCTCAATTTTGAACTTAAGTCTAATTTTTTACAGGTCCACCCTCGTCTAGCATAAAATCACACAACGCAACCCTGTGTTCTGGCCGACAGTTGCCCAAAAAGTGCCCCGATACCCGCCAGATTGCCTTCCCGTTACCCAATCCGAGCGGGGGGGGGGAGAAATCGGCTACAAACAAAAAGAGGTCCAGCATGAGCTACCAACAGGAATATTCCGCATCCATTACCACACCGGAAGCGTTCTGGGCCGCCAAGGCCCGCCAACTGGACTGGTTCAGCTTTCCCTCTACCATTCTCGGCAAAGATGAAAACGGCATTGATCGCTGGTTTACCGATGGCGTGCTGAACACCGCCCACATGGCACTAGACGCCAACGTGGCCGCAGGCCGTGGTGACCAGGTGGCCATCTATTACGACTCGCCCGTCACCAACAGCAAACAAGCCATCAGCTATGCCGAGCTCACCGACCGGGTGGCCATCTTCGCCGGCGCACTACAGCAACAAGGGGTGAAAAAAGGCGATCGGGTGCTGATCTACATGCCCATGATTCCCGAAGCCGCCGTGGCCATGCTCGCCACTGCACGCCTTGGCGCCATTCACTCCGTGGTATTTGGCGGGTTTGCTGCCCATGAACTGGCCGTGCGTATTGATGACGCACAACCCAAGGTCATTGTCTCGGCTTCTTGCGGAGTGGAAGTGAACAAGCTCATCCATTACAAGCCGCTGGTGGATGCTGCTATTGAGCAGGCAGAGCACAGACCGGAACACAGCATTATTTACCAACGCCCCCAGGCCAAAGCCGAACTGAAGGTCGATCGGGATCTGGACTGGCAAGCGGTTGTTTCCGCCGCTAGCCCCGTAGAGTGCACCCCGGTTCTGGCCACCGATCCGCTGTATATCCTCTATACCTCCGGCACCACCGGCAAACCTAAAGGGGTTATCCGCGACAATGGCGGCCACGCCGTGGCCATGCATTACAGTATGAAAGCCATCTACAATATGGACCCAGGTGACACTTTCTGGGCCGCTTCAGACGTGGGCTGGGTAGTCGGCCACTCCTACATTGTCTATGCCCCTCTGCTCGCAGGCCTATCCAGCGTGCTCTATGAAGGCAAACCGGTACGCACACCCGACGCCGCCGCTTTCTGGCGGGTAGCAGAAGAATACAAGGTAAAAGCCCTGTTCTCCGCGCCCACAGCATTTCGCGCGATTAAGAAAGAAGACCCTAACGCCGAAGGCATCAAGCAACATGATCTATCGGCCTTGGAAACAATTTTCATGGCCGGCGAGCGCCTGGACCCGCCCACCTACGAATGGGTTAAGGGGATCACCGGCTTGCCAGTCGTAGACCACTGGTGGCAAACCGAAACCGGCTGGGGCATCTGCGCCAACCTCATGGGCATTGATCCCAAGCCCTGCAAGCCCGGCTCCGCTACCTTGCCCGCCCCCGGCTACGATATACGCATCCTAGATGACAACGGCAACGAACTAGGCCCCAACCAGCAGGGCAACGTGGCGATCAAACTGCCACTACCTCCCAGCTGCCTCCCCTCCATCTGGGGCAATCATTCTCGCTTCCTCGCAGGCTACCTGGAACAGTTCCCCGGCTATTACACCTCCGGAGATGGTGGCTACAAAGATGCAGACGGCTACGTGTTCATCATGGGCCGCACCGACGACGTGATTAACGTAGCCGGCCACCGCCTTTCCACCGGCGAAATGGAAGAGGTGCTCGCCGGCCACCCCGCCGTGGCCGAATGCGCCGTAATCGGTATTGCTGACGACCTGAAGGGCCAAGTCCCCCTAGGGCTGGTATTACTCAAAGATGGTACAGACGTGAACGCCGCCACCCTCAACCAAGAGCTGGTCGCCCGTATCCGCCAAGAGATCGGCGCTGTCGCCTGCCTGAAAGACACCCTCATCACCCAGCGCCTACCCAAAACCCGTTCCGGCAAGATCCTGCGTAAATTACTGCGCCAGATAGCCAATGGCGAGCAATACAACATTCCATCCACCATTGATGATCCAGCGAGTATTCCGGAGATTGAGGGTTTGCTAAAGGAGAGAGCGCTAATTAGCGGCTAACACCATCATCCTGTCCTGATCGCTTTCTGGAAGACGGCAATTAACCCTGAAACCGTCTGCACGAACCGGAAGTCGTGTGTATCGGCAAGGGTAAATGCCCACCCTGATCAGCAACACCGACAAAACAGTAGCGAGCCCATCATCGGCCACCCGAACAGCGATAGCAGGATGTCCCGAACGTTCTGCCGGGGCGCTTGTGACGACAAAATACACGCGGCGCTCTGCGCCGCTAACGAATAAATAAACCAAGCCCCCTGAGTTACTGGTTTTCTGGATACAGCCTTTTGCAGAGCCCGCTACACGCATAACGAAGTGAACTAAAAGCGATGCACAGTGTGTCGATAACGGGCTATGCCCCTTAGCATGACCAGCCCCCCGTCCTTCAATCGCAAGCTCTGCTAGCAAACTCTCAGCCAGCGTCACTGTACTGTAATTTTTTGCGCCTAAATTAATACGCGTTTCACCGCCGTCCGGTTGTCACTTAGCAGTTTGCACCACTCAGTGCATGCCGATAGTCCTTCAGTGGACATAGAAAATGCTCTCCCTCATCAGGCACAACAAGACACAAGGATTACGGCAATGAGAAATCGCTATCGGCTACTTGCCCTCTTCCTGTTGTTGACCGTCGGCAGTGCGCTGGCCAACCCCGATGTGACCTCCCGCGAATACAAGCTAATGCTACATGTCGCCCCCTTCAGCTATAGCACTGAAAGCGCCACCGTCACCTCGCTGCTCGATGATGCGCATAACGTAATAGAGCACGCTATTAACCGCAGCGTGAGCGGCTTGCCGTGGCTAGAAAAGCAACGCGACATCAGTTTTTTCGATACGCAGGGCAGCTGTGAGCTTCGTCGCCGCGGCTACTCTTTGCGAGAGCGAGTTGAAAACGGTGCCTCCGAGGTCGCGCTAAAGTTTCGTTCCCCAGACCGTTATCTTTCAGATTTCGAGGATGTCTCCTCCGGCACTCCAGGTGCCGAGACGAAACTTGAGTCCGACGTGAGCGCCAATGCCAACGAACCCTTCAAGGTCGTCTATAGCCACTCCACCAAAGCCCCCAACGTGCGCACTATTAATAAAATAGAGGATGTTAACGTCCACTTCCCTGAATTTCAGTCGCACTACGGGCTCGATGATGACCTCGCTTTATCTTTAGTCGGCAACCTGAGCGTGCGCGAACACGTCTATCGCGGTGTCGAAATAGACCTGGGGCAGCACGATGCGCAAATCAGCGTCACCCTCTGGTACCAAGGCATCCCCTCGGGCAGCCAAAAACCGCTAGTCGCCGAAATCTCGTTCAAGTATGAAGACGTATCGGCGGACTACACACGCAAAGTGGTCAACCGCGCCAAGGACTCCTTCGAGGCACTCAAGAGCCTCAGCGGGTGGGTTGATTCCGACGCCAAAACCAAGACCACCTTTGTCTACGAATATATCCCAACATTTTGTCAGTAGCGCGAGCACTGCTCGTGCCCCGTGGCCTTATGCCGGAATAATTTCAGCGATTTTTTTGAAAAAAAGGAATAAAACGGATGTTTAAGAGAAAAGCGTTGCTTACCTCGCTGTTGGCCACTTCCGTGCTCGTCGGCTGCGGTGGCGATAATGACAGTGACGATGAAACAGGCAGTGTAAAAACTGCAGCGGTCTTGGAAAGCTATCCGGCGGCAGGGGTATTCTTATCCTATGATGTGCTGCGCAGCGACCTGATCGATGCCAAAACCCAACAAACATTTGAAGTACGTAACGGGGGTTTCGGCTCCGCAATGACAGCCCATCCCAGCAAGCCCACCCACTTCTACGCCCTTACCGACCGAGGTCCCAACGCCGTTTTCACCGGCGACTACGGCAAGGGAAAGAAGTTTCCAAGCCCGGACTACACCCCGCGTATTGGTTTATTCGAGGTTATGCAGAACGGCCAGATAAACCACGTCAGCACCCTTTTGCTCAAAGACCGCGACGGGAATAACATCAGCGGCCTACCCAATAGCGCCGCCCTGGGCGGCACTGGTGAGACCCCCTACGACGATAACGGCGATCCCATCGTGATCGACAACACCAAGCCCTACAACGAGACCACCAACCCATTCAAACTGGATAATTACGGGCTCGATGGCGAGGGTCTCGTCGCGCTAAGCGATGGAACCTTCTGGGTAAGCGACGAGTATGGACCGCACATTGTCCACTACAATGCCAACGGCGTAGAGATTGACCGTATCAACGCCTTTGCCGACGACACACGCACCAGCATCAACCTGCCAGCGGAGTTCGCTAACCGCCGCGCCAACCGCGGCATGGAAGGATTGGCGATCACTCCGGATGAAAAGACCCTCGTCGGCATTATGCAATCGACTCTGTACAACCCGGACAGTAGCGTCAAAGATCTAAACATCACCCGTATCGTCACGGTTAACCTGGAGACAAAAGAGGTGGGGCAGTACCTGTACAAACAAGAAAAAACTCAAAATTCCAACTCAGAAATTGTCGCCCTAAATGACACCGAATTTCTGGTCATCGAGCGTGACGGCAGCTTCCTTTACGGTGGCCCCGAGGGTGCAAGTGCTGTCACCCCCAGCGCCCAGAAGCATGTCTACCGCATCGACCTGTCCAACGCCACCAACCTTGAGAAGGTAGCCGCCACCACAGACATAGCACAGGACGACGTGCTAGGCCTGACCATCGACAGCAAGACCCTGGAGCAGGTGGTTCTTGCAGACGGCGACTGGAGTACGTTGACCAGTGTAGGCATTGTACCGGCGGAAAAGAGCCTGGTCGTCGATATGGTCGCTGCAGTGAATTTTCCCCACGACAAGATGGAAGGTCTGTGGGTCATTGACGACAACCACCTTGGTGTTCTGAATGATGACGATTTTGCCACTTGGTCCACTGACGGTGAGTTAGAGCAGAAAATGCTCGACACCAACACCATCGACGGAAACCGGCTGTACATCATTGGTGGATTAGACCTGACCAGTAATTAAGCCGGTATAAAGAGGCGGCGGGGACATCTGGCTTGATCTTGCGGTCTCGATATTCCTTGCGCCACTACACCACCTCGAAAGCATTATCGGGAGGATATCCCGGCTCGGCCGCAATGCGCTGAACCTGAATGTCTTCCTGATAACTAAGCTCAACAGCCTTTACTTGCAAGTCTGTAGAATATTGTCAGGCCTTTCTCGGATAGTGTATCGGAGCGCTAGCCACCTCCTCAGGTTAAGAGAAGGTGTCCACTAAAGCGGCTGAACGACAAATGTCTTACACGGGGTTGAAAGGAAGGTTCTTTTGAAAACGGGCTAGGCTCGTTGCTTCACGGGCGGGCCATCACGGGCGGGCCTCCTGTGATGTACAATCCCCTGCACATTTTCTTGAGCCACTGATCATGCGTACCTTCGTTCTCCGCGCCCGTGCCGCTTCTACCCACAGCCAAACCCTGCTCGCCAATGTAGGGGGCGATGCCCATAGCGAGATTCTGGCGCATACTTTAATGAATGCGATCTTTGTGGCTCAGTCCCATCGTGATGACGTGGTGGTGCATTTGGTGCTGGAAAGCACCCAGGACTATTCACGCACCATCACCTTTGTGGCGGCGGAGATGCGAGATATTGGAGGCTTCCATGAGCAGGCATTGCTGGCCAAGGTGGTACGAGCACTGGACGCCTCTGCCGGCATGGGCAAGGAGCAGATGAAGGCCGTGGAAAGCGGCATTACCGTGCGCACACAGAGTTTTGAGAAGGTAGTGAAGGAACTGGCCGAGGATGGGCATCAGTTATACATGATGGACCCGAAAGGCGAGAACATTCGCGAACTAGACTTTGCGCAGAAACCCTGTTTTTTGCTCACTGATCATATTCCCATGCCCAAGAAGAGCTTTAATAGTTTAAAGCGGCTGGGCACGGAGAAAATCAGTTTGGGGCCAACCATGTTGTTTGCGTCGCAGTGCGTGGTGCTCATTAATAATGAACTGGACTTGGCGGGGTTCTGAGAAATCTTCACAGCCTACTGTAAGAGCCCCCTCGAGGTGCGCACCGTGTAAAGAAAAGCTTTTTATCTTGGCGGGCAGTTATCTTGGTAGGCAGAGAGCAGCCCCTTTTTTCTTCGCTTAGGCTGGGGCTCATCTCTGGAAGGAAATACCTACCGGGCGCGTTTTGATGGCGCGAGCTTAACTTTCCAGCCAGACCTCTCTGGCCCATTGCCAAATGCTACCCCATACCTCGTCTTCGTTGATCCCCTGCTCGGGCTGCCACAGCACCACTTCACCTTCCTGTGACATGGCGTAGATGCCATTGGGAGTCTCACAGACGGGAATCAAGTAGCGCGGCAAGCCCTGATTCCAACTATTAGCGGCCATTTCCGGGAGGAAGTTGTGGGCGTAATCGTCCATCACTGTGGCAGGTTCCAGGCTGCCACACACGATATCACTGGCACTAAGCAGGAACGCCTTGTAGTCCGCCGGCAATGAGATCAACAGCTGTTCTTCAATCTCTACCAGCCGGTCTTCGTCTGGTAGCTCCAAGGCGATTAGGCCGCCGTCATGGCATTCGCGCAGCATGTCTACGATGTCATCCATATCAAACCCTTGCTAACCACAGAAGGTACAGAGCACACTTGGAACGTTTTCTTTGTGTGCTCCCTATGCCCTTTGGGTGAAATTGTTTTACCCCCGGCGAAACGGGAACAGGAACTGTTTGACCACCCCTTCGGGTACTTGGGTGCTGGCACGGGTACCGTACTCACCGGCGAGCCGATCCGGCATGATCAGGGTGCCGAACAGTTTATCGTAGATGGGCAGGAAGGCGGCGTAGTTTTTGTCCACTGCTTCGTCTTCTGAAGAATGATGCCAATGATGAAATTCCGGGGTGGCGATCAGCCAGCGCACGCCCGGGAAACGGAAGCGCACATTGGCATGAATAAAGATGGCGTGGAACGACACAAACACCAGGTAGGCATACACGGCCGAGGGCGAAAAACCGAGAATAAAAATTGGCAGGTAGCCAACAAACCGATTAGCGAGAATTTCCACTACATGCAGACGCGAGGATGCCAGCCAGTCCATCTGGGTGGTGGAATGATGCACCGCATGGAACTTCCACAGCCAGGGCACCTCGTGGAAAGCACGGTGAATCCAGTAGCTGCCCAAATCGATTACGATCAGGATTTCGATGAACTGTAGCCACAAGGGCTGGCTCGCAATGGTCTGCTGAAAACCGATATTCACCTTGTCATGCAGAAATACCTGAATCGGGATAACGGTAAAGAAGCTGATCAGCTGCAGTCCCACATGGCTAAACAGGAAATACTTCATGTCGGTGACCCAGCCACCACGCAAGGTCTTCTGCTCCTGGTTTTTCGGGAAGGCGCGCTCCAGCGGAATAAACACCAGCCCCAGTACCAGCAGGGTCAAGATAAAATAGTCCAGCCCGGCATACAGGCTGCGGCCATCCACCGGCGGCATATCCACCCGCCCGGAGCCGATCAATGCAGCCATGCAGGCCAGCACCATACCGATGATGCCGTAACGCCGTTCCTGATGCCGGAAAACGCTGAAAAAACCGCAAGTAAAACCAATCCCGATACCAATAAACAGGGCAATGCGCAGCACATCGGCATTATAGAAAACCCGAAACTCCGGGGTAGTGAACAGTTCCGGATAAAGAAAACAGAAGCTGCCTAACAGCGCCAGCGACCCTAGGCCGATGGAAATCGTCGCTGTGATTTTGCCCTGCCCCGGCGTCAGGTCCACTTCTTCGTAGCGCTCACGCAGAAATTCCGACATTCCCCTTCCCTTTCTTAGTCTATCTTGTCCAGTGGCAAGCCATAGCCACCTGCAATTTTTTACCCCGCCATACTGCCCAGGCCAAGGCCCAACGACCAGTACACGCCCGTAACAAGCTGCTACACTGTGCGTTCAATAAGCCGCTGCAAGCGACCAACCTCAAGCGACAAAGCACACAAATATATCGTGCCTTCATCATCGCCCCGTTCTGCGCACCCTATCCGTACGCGCAGATAAACGCTGAATGCTATAGACGCGTGATGGCGGCTTATAACTTGTGGCTGGTCGCTTGCAGCCTGGCCCTTAATACTCACATATTTGACCAACCGACTGTATGCCTTTACTCACGCTTCGCGACATTCAACTCAGTTACGGACAACAACCGCTGCTGGACCACGTTAACCTATCCATCGACACGGGGGAGCGGCTGTGTTTGATCGGCCGAAACGGTGCCGGCAAGTCCACTCTGATGAAGGTCATCGCCGAGGAAATCCAGGCCGATGACGGCCAGATCGAGAAGACTCAGGGGCTAAGTGTGGCTCGCTTGGAACAGGAAGTCCCAGACGACCAAGAGCACAGTGTGCATTTCATGGTGGCCGAGGGGCTGGGTGAACAAGGCGCCCTGCTTAGCGAGCACGCAGAACTGGTGCACCATCTGGGCGACGGAGACGACAAGGTTCTGGCCCGTTTTGAAGAGCTTAGCAGCGAAATTGAGGCCCGTGGTGCCTGGCAGCTGTCCCAACGGGTGGATACGGTGCTTTCCAAGCTCAACCTGGACGGCGACATGCCTTTCGCTGGCCTCTCTGGTGGTATGAAGCGGCGCGTACTGCTGGCCCGGGCACTGGTGCAAGACCCGGACATCCTGCTTCTGGACGAACCCACTAACCATCTGGATATGGAATCCATCCAGTGGCTTGAAGAATTTCTGAAAAACGTCGGCACAACGCTGGTCTTTATTTCCCACGACCGGGCCTTCATTCGCTCCCTGGCCACTCGTATTATCGAGCTGGATCGGGGCAAGCTGACCAGCTGGCCCGGCAGTTACGAAAAGTACCTAAGCGGCAAGCAGGCAGCACTGGATGCGGAAGAAAGGGCCAACGCCGAGTTTGATAAAAAACTTAGCCAGGAAGAGAAATGGATTCGCCAGGGTATCAAGGCCCGCCGCACCCGTAATGAAGGCCGGGTACGGGCCCTGAAAACCATGCGCGATGAATTTTCCCAGCGTCGCAGCCGCACGGGCACCGCCAGCCTGACCATCCAAAGCAGCGATAACTCCGGCAAGATTGTGGTGGAGGCCGATAGCATCAGTTATGCCGTGGGCGGCAAACAGATTGTGCGGGATTTTTCCGTGGCCTTGATGCGTGGCGACCGGGTGGGAATTCTCGGGCCCAACGGCTGTGGCAAGTCCACCCTGATCCGCCTGCTACTGGACAGGCTGACCCCGGACAGTGGCACTGTTAAACAGGGCACCCAGTTACAGGTGGCCTATTTCGATCAGCTACGCGATACCTTGGACGAAGAAAAAAGCGTTATCGACAACGTGGCGGAAGGCTCCGATGTCATTAACCTGAATGGCCAAAGCAAACATGTAATCGGCTATTTACAAGATTTTCTATTCGACCCCGCTCGGGTCCGCCAACCAGTGAAATCGCTCTCAGGCGGCGAACGCAACCGCCTTTTACTGGCCAAACTATTCACCAGGCCATTCAATCTTTTGGTACTCGATGAGCCCACCAACGACCTTGATGCAGAAACTCTGGAACTCCTGGAAGAACAGCTGATCAATTACCAGGGCACTCTGCTGCTCGTCAGCCACGACCGTGAGTTCATCGACAATGTGGTGACCTCCACTCTGGTTTTCGAACACGGTGGCTTGAACAACTATGTGGGCGGCTATCAGGACTGGTTACGCCAGCGCCCGGAACCCACGCGGGAAAAAGCCGTCAAAGCCGCCAAGCAGGTCACGGCGGATAAACCCGCTGCACCGCGCAAAAAACGGTCATACAAGGATCAACGGGAGCTGGAACAATTACCTGCTCGTATTGAACAACTGGAAACGGACTTGGATGCGGTACAAACCCGCATGTCTGACCCAGACTTTTACAAGGGTGACGCGGCGCAAATCAGTGCTGCACAAACGCAGCAAAGCGAGCTGGAACAGCAGCTGGCAGAGGCCTTTGCCCGCTGGGATGAACTGGACCAGCTCGGCTAGCACTGGCGCAGCGCGGCGGCCCTGAACACGGACAACACTATCCAAGGAGCCATTGTGCACAAACCTCTGTCATGGATAACGCTGGGCACCCTGTCATTACTGGCCACTCTGGCCCAACCCGTTTGGGCCACCGAGGTGGAAGACGAAGAGCGAGCGTTGGAGCGGCAACAAGAGACCGATGCGGACGCACCGAATAACCCCCTCCATCGGGCAGCGAGCTCAAACACCGATGGCGCTGATACCGACGAGGCCGAAGGCGAAGCTGAACCTGCGGGGCCAGACCCGCTACCACTGCTTGGCCAGACGGTGCAGCCCGGCACCTTCGCTACCCTGCACTGGACTCCGGATCAGTCGTTTGCCTCCATCGCCACTCCGGTCCCGGTGCTCGTCGCCCATGGCGAGAAACCCGGCCCTACGCTGTGCCTCACCGCCGCTATTCACGGTGATGAGTTAAACGGTATTGAGATGGTTCGGCGGCTCATGTACGAACTGGAGCCTGACGAACTGGCCGGTACTGTGATCGGCGTTCCCATTGTTAATCTGGACGGTTTTCGCAGCGGCACCCGCTACCTGAGCGACCGCCGCGACCTGAACCGCTACTTCCCCGGCAACAAGGATGGCAGCGCAGCCAGCCGTGTCGCCCACTCGTTGTTCGGAAACATCGTCAGCCACTGCGACTACCTGGTAGACCTGCATACAGGCTCCCAAAAGCGGGTTAACCAGCCCCAACTGCGTGCCGATTTAGACAATCAGGACGTGGTCGCTTTCGCCAAACACTTTGGCGGCATGACCGTACTGCACAGCCCTGGGGTGACCGGCATGCTCCGTGATGCGGCGGTGAAAGAGGGTATTGTCGCCGTAACCATGGAAGCCGGCGGCCCGAACCGGCTGGAAACCCAAGCGGTGAACTATGGTGTACAGGCCATAGAAACCCTGCTGGAAAACCTGGAAATGCGCAAAGCCAGCCGGTTTTGGAGTGCGCCACAGCCGGTATTTTTCGAATCAGAGTGGATCCGCGCAAGCCAGGGCGGAATTCTGCTATCTGAGGTGGAACTGAACGACAAAGTAAAAAAAGGACAGATACTGGGCACCGTGACCGACCCGATCAGCAATACTGGCAGCGCCATTATCGCCCCCTATAACGGGCGAGTACTAGGCATGGCGGTGAACCAGGTGGTTCACGCCGGGTTCGCGGCGTTTCGAATCGGTGAAGTGAAGAGCACCGAGGAAGTGGAAGCTCAGGCTGAAAAAGCCAGCAAGAAAAAAGAAGAAAAGGAAAACAACGAAGATAAATCAGAGCCTGAGGGTGAACCTGTACCACCCAAGGCGCCACGGCCTGAGCCTGACGTGGATCGCGCTGAAGATATCAGCGCCATCGATCCTCAGAACGATGAGGATAACGAACCGCACCCCTGATGAACGCGCTCAGCCGCAGCCAGGAACTCGTCCCTGGCTGCGGCACCTTGGCCTGGGTGTATGCCCCAAGTGGTATTGTTATTGCACCACAATCTGATCGCGCATTTTTGCCAGTGTTTGCTCGCCAATACCTTTAATCGCCAACAACTGATCCGGGCTGGTAAAGCTGCCCTGGGCATTACGGAAATCAATAATCGCTTGGGCCGTTTTCGGGCCGACCCCGTTCAATTGTTCCAGTTCGGCCATGTCCGCCGTATTCAGGTTGATGGGGTGACTTTGCGCTTGAGAACCGGTGTCGGTTTTGGCTGCCTCCGGGCCGGAAGCAGCCTGCAGATCGGCAGCCCAAGCGGGCATCACCAACGCCATCAACAGAGGCAGAATAGCAATGTAATATTTTTTCATGTGAAATCTCCTTAATTTTATTCTGAATGGAGATGTCACCTTAAAGAGGGAGGAATACCGCTGTTATCCGTCAACGGCAAATGCTGCTGTAAGCCAGTTATGCCAAGCTGTGTAGTATAGCGTCGACTACGTCCGTAGGCGTTTCCGACTGAGTGATGGGCCGACCGATCACCATATAATCCACCCCGGCATCACGAGCCTGTACCGGCGTAAGCACCCGGCGCTGATCTCCTGCCGCGGTGCCTTGCGGTCGAATACCCGGGGTCACCAGTTCAAAGGTGGGGCCACAGGCTTGCTTTAAGAGCCCCGCCTCTTGGGCTGAACAAACCACACCATCCATCCCCGACGCTTTCGCCAATTCTGCCAGCCGCTGCACCTGTACTTTGGGCACATCGACAACGCCCACCTGCTCCAAATCGCTATCATCCATGCTGGTGAGCACCGTCACCGCAATCAGATGTGGGCGCTGGACATGGTTGGCAATGGCATTAGCTGCGCCTTCCATCATCCGCTGGCCGCCGCTGGCGTGCACGTTCACCATCCATACCCCCATGTCTGCGGCTGCCGCCACAGCCCCTGCCACGGTGTTGGGAATGTCGTGAAATTTCAGATCCAGAAACACCTCGAACCCCAGCTTGTGCAAGGAGTCCACCACCGCCGGGCCACTGCGAGTGAAGATTTCCTTGCCCACTTTCACCCGCACCTTGGCCGGATCCAGCTGTTGCGCCATGGCCAGAGCATGAGCGGCATCCGGGTAATCCAAAGCAACAATAACGGGGCTGGAAATCGTCATGGGGGAATCCTCAGGTGTGGGAGCGCAGGTATGTTAGGTGTTGCGAGATAGCGGTTCAAGAAGTCGGGGGTGCTCACCGCAACGCGACAAAATATAGCGAAACCGAATTGTCTGTTGGTCACGCAGTTAGGACACAAAGTATTCACGGCCAAGAGCTGCAAGCCGAGCGATACTCTGTTTCGCGTTGTAGCGTGTGGCTATGCTTCCTTCACCACCGGCTTAATGGTGCCCCAGCGTTTGCAGCTTGGGCAGCGCCACTGCATCAGCGGCGTTTCAAAACCACAACGACGGCACTTATACAGGCTCTTGTCGTTGAGTAACTTCTCCGACACCTGCTTGAGCATATCCAGATGCTCACGGGCTTCGCCCTCTGCGGTGCTGGCTAGGCTCATGTCGATAATGCGGTTAAGCCCACGCACTGACGGGTTGGCCTTCATATACTCACGAATAAAGTCTGCCGCTTCCTTGTCGCCATAACGCTCTTTGAGCGTTTCCGAGAGCAGCAGTATCCGCGTGGTACTGGGTTTCTCGGCGCTGTAATCGGCTAACATCTGAATAAATTCTTCTTCTTTCTCTAGATGCTGAAAACACTGCCGCAAGCGTTCCAGGGTTTCATCGAAGAAATCGCTGTCTTGGGTCCACACCCGCTGGAAAGCATCGATGGCCGCCTGCCAATGCGACTCGATCATTTCCAGATCACCCTCGGCCAGGCTAGCGCGCACGCACTGGTTATCAAACGAGAGCGCTCGGCGGAGCATCCGGCGGGCCGGGTTGGTATCACCATCACGGCGCAGGTTGTCCGCCTGTTCACAACAGAACTGCGCCAGCACTGGCGCCAAGTTCGCACGGCTCTTGAGCAGACGCTCGCCCATGCTGATGGCGTTGACCCAGTCACGCTCCTGTTCATACAGGCCCATTAACTGCTCGCAAACGTCATCCTTTGCTTGGCAGTCCTGGTCCAGCATTTCCAGCAATACTTGTTCGGCCAGATCAAAGATGCCACTGGCCAGATAATCCTGGGCCAGCTCCAGCTGAATTTCTTCCTGTACCCTGCGGCCGTAGTCGCCGTGTTCAAGCAGGTGGGTATGCAGCTGCGCGGCGCGGTCAAACTCGCCTCGCTTGCGAAACAGCTTGCCCAGGGCCAGATGGGTTTCCAGCCCTTCTTCACTCGCATCTAAGCCATTGAGCAAGGTTTCAATACCCTTGTCCGGCTCTTCATTGAGAAAGAAATTGATACCGGCCACATAATCCTTGGACAAGGAAGCCATGCGGCGGCGCTGGCGGCGCTTGCTCTCGCGCCGCCCCATAAAAAAACCGGCAGAAATCGCTACAAAAAATAGCGGAATCAGCCACAACGATTCGCTCATGAAAACAGGCCCTTGATACCTCGCAGGCCAACCCCCGCCAACAGTCCAACCAACAGGCCGATTGCCAACACAGAGATCACCAGCACACCCAAAGAAACCTGCCATTGCCAGGAGTCCACTAACAGGTCGATCATTACTAGGTCACGATTGCTGGTAACAAAAAGAAAAGCGATAAGGAAAATGGCCACAACAGCCAAGATCACCAAAATCCGGTAAAGGTTTCGCATCAGAAACGTCCTTTTCTGGCCAGGCTCGAAAGCCAGGCAACACTAACTGGCGGCAGCTTGATTGCCGTTACTGCCGTTATTATCAACATCTACGCCGGAATCTGCACTCAGCGATTCGTTGACCCGCTCACGCAGCTCTTTACCAGGTTTGAAGTGAGGAACGTGCTTACCGTGCAGCTCAACACTGGCACCGGTTTTAGGATTGCGACCCACTCGTGGGGCGCGGAAATGGAGGGAAAAACTGCCGAAGCCGCGAATTTCAATGCGACCACCGCCGGCCAATGAATCGGCCATTTGTTCAATCAATGTTTTTACTGCCAGTTCCACATCCTTGGGCGACAGCTGCGCTTGCCGGTCGGCGATGCGCTCAATCAGTTCTGACTTGGTTAATGCCATTACAGCTTACTCCCTGGGCTCCCAGCCCAGTGGGGCCGGCGCGATGCCGGCCCCCGGGAGGAGCCATTTATGACTCGTTGCTGCTTTCCATTTGTTTCTTGATCAAGTCACCAATGGTCTTCGGAGCGTTGGCGTCTTGCTGCTCCTGATGGCCTTCGATGGCTTCACGCTCATCAGCTTGGTCCTTGGACTTGATGGACAAGCTGAGAACACGGTTCTTACGGTCAACGTTGGTGATCTTGGCTTCCACCTCGTCACCGACCTTAAGCACCTCGGTCGCATCGTTAACGCGGTCGCGGCTAATTTCGCTGGCGCGCAGGGTGGCTTCAACGTTCTCAGCCAGCTCAACAATAGCCGCTTTCGCGTCTACTGCCTTCACTACACCCTTAACGATAGTTCCCTTGTCGTTTGCAGCAACATACTGAGCAAACGGATCATCTGTCAACTGCTTGATACCCAAGGAAATTCTTTCGCGCTCTGCATCAATAGACAGTACCACGGTTTCCAGCTCATCGCCCTTGTTGAAGTTACGCACGGCGTCTTCGCCCTGCTCTTCCCAGGAAATGTCGGACAAGTGCACCAGGCCATCAATCCCACCTTCCAAGCCAATGAAGATGCCGAAGTCGGTGATGGACTTGATTTTGCCGCTAATGCGCTCGCCTTTCTGGTACTTCTCTTCGAAGGCATCCCACGGGTTGGACTGACACTGCTTGATACCCAGGGAGATACGACGACGGTCTTCGTCGATGTCCAGGATCATCACTTCCACTTCGTCGCCAATCTCTACAACCTTGGACGGGTGAATGTTTTTGTTGGTCCAATCCATTTCGGAAACGTGAACCAGGCCTTCCACACCTTCTTCGATTTCGGCAAAGCAGCCGTAATCGGTCAGGTTGGTTACCTTGGCTTTCACGCGGGTGCCTTCTGGGTACTTGCCCACGATATCGTGCCACGGATCTTCGCCCAGCTGCTTGAGACCCAGGGAAACACGCATCTTCTCGCGATCGAACTTGAGCACCTTAACGTCGATTTCCTGACCCACTTCCACGATCTCGCTCGGGTGCTTGATACGCTTCCAAGCCATGTCGGTAATGTGCAGCAGGCCGTCGATACCACCCAGATCTACGAACGCACCGTAGTCGGTCAGGTTCTTCACGATACCTTTGACTTCCATGCCTTCCTGCAGGGATTCCAGCAGTTGCTCGCGCTCTGCGCTGTGCTCTGCTTCCATCACGGCACGACGGGAAACCACTACGTTGTTACGCTTGGGATCGAGTTTGATGACCTTGAAGTCCAACTCTTTGCCTTCCAGATGCGCAACATCGCGAACCGGACGAATATCAACCAGTGAGCCAGGCAAGAAAGCGCGGATCGGGCCGATGTCCACAGTGAAGCCACCCTTCACCTTGCCGGAAATCATACCTTTTACGATCTCGTCTTCGTCGAAAGCTTTTTCCAGCTCGCCCCAAACTTCGGCGCGCTTGGCTTTTTCACGGGACAGACGGGTGAAGCCCATACCATCGTCGATGGCGTCTACGGCAACATCTACTTCATCGCCTTCGACTATTTCCAGCTCGCCTGCCTCGTTAAGGAATTCTTCACGGGCAATAATGCCTTCAGATTTCAGGCCTGCGTTAACGGTTACCCAATCGCTATCGATGGATACAACCGTACCCTTGATAATGGAGCCACGGGCAACGTCCAGGTCCTTTAGGCTTTCTTCAAAGAGATCAGCAAAAGATTCAGTCATTAAATTCACTCAGTTTTCGCACATGCCAACCAGCAGACATGGGTTAGTCAATAGATGAGATCCGCCCTTCCCCAGCTGGCTTACTTTTTCAGGGTTGAGCAGATCGGCCGCTTAACACAGAGTTACCCCACGATGGCGGTCCACCGAAGGGCGCTAACGAAATGTGCGCTACCGTTACACCAGTTGGCGTGCGGCAGCCTCATCAAGAATCCGGTTTACCACTTCATCAACCGTCAGGGTGGTGGAATCAATCACCACGGCATCGTCTGCCGGGCGCAACGGCGCCACCTCCCGGTTCATGTCACGGTCATCCCGGGTGCGGATGTCCTCGACGAGGGTCGGGAGGGTAGCACCAAAGCCCTTTTCCTTCAACTGCTCAAAACGCCGTCTGGCGCGCTCTTCAGCGCTGGCAGTCAGGTAAATTTTGAGCGGTGCGGAGGTAAACACCACGGTTCCCATGTCACGGCCATCGGCCACCAGACCGGGTGATTCCGCAAAAACCCGCTGACGGGCCAATAGTGCGTCTCGCACAGGCTGCAATACCGCCACCTGGCTGGCCAATTCGCCGACACTTTCCTGGCGGATGATATTGGATACATCTTCGCCCGCAAGAATCACCGCAGTATTGCCTTGCTGCTCCACAAACCGTACTGGCAAGTCTTCCGCAAGGGCAATTAATGCAGGCTCGTCGTCTAGGGCAACCCCTTGATTTCTAGCATGATAGCCAAGCACACGGTACAGCGCACCGGAATCCAAAAGATGCCACCCCAAGCGGATTGCCACCCGCCGGGCCACCGTGCCTTTGCCGGAGGATACCGGCCCATCAATGGTTAAAATCGGGGTCATTTCACCTCCAGCTTCAGGCCTGCATGGGTCGCCAACTGGGCGAACCCGGGGAAGCTGGTGGCCACGTTGGCGCAATCATGAATAGTAATGGGGCCAGTGGCGCGCAGGGCCGCCATGGCAAAGCTCATGGCAATGCGGTGGTCACCATGGGACTGCACCTCCCCACCACCAAACTCACCACCGGTAATACGAATACCGTCGTCAAACACTTCGTGGCTCACACCCAGCGCAGCAAGGCCATCGGCCATCACCTGAATACGATCGGATTCTTTCACTCGCAGCTCTTCTGCTCCGCGCAGCACCGTGTCGCCCTGGGCACAGGCAGCGGCGATGAAAATGGCCGGAAATTCATCAATGGCCAAAGGCACCAGCGCTTCGGGTATCTCAATACCCTTGAGCTGAGCGGCGTTAACCACCAGATCCGCCACCGGCTCACCGCCTGCATCGCGCTGGTTTTCCAGGCGAATATCCGCACCCATCAGCTTGAGAATATCGATTACACCGGTCCGGGTAGGGTTGATCCCCACGTGCGGTAGCGTCACTTCACTGTTAGCGGCAATGGAAGCGCCCACCAGGAAAAAGGCGGCAGAGGAGATATCCGCGGGCACCTCCAATTTGCCCGCAGTGAGCTTGCCGCCACCGGACAGTGCACTGGTGGCGCCGTCTCGACGCACTTCATAACCAAAACCACCCAGCATGCGTTCAGTGTGATCACGGGTAGGCGCCGGTTCCGTTACTGATGTTTCGCCATCAGCATAGAGCCCGCCCAATAGCACCGCTGATTTCACTTGAGCAGACGCCATGGGCAAGTCGTAATGGAAGCCTTTAAGGGACTGGCTACCACGAATACGCACTGGCGGGCGACCGTCTGTACCGGTGGTAATCTGAGCCCCCATTTCGCGTAACGGCTTGGCCACCCTCTCCATGGGGCGCTTGGACAGGGACGCATCCCCGGTCAACTCCACATCAAAGGACTGCCCCGCCAGCAAGCCGGTGAGTAACCGCATGGAGGTGCCTGAGTTACCCATGTACAAGGCTTTCTCGGGAGCTTTGAGGCCATGCAAGCCCACGCCATGGATAGTGACCTGGCCGTTATGAGGCCCTTCAATCACTACTCCCATGTCACGGAAAGCTTGCAAGGTGGCAAGCGCATCCTCCCCTTCCAGGAACCCTTCCACCTGAGTAACGCCTTCTGCCAGCGAACCGAGCATGATGGAGCGATGGGACATGGATTTATCGCCCGGCACGCGCAGGCGCCCCTGCAATTGACCACCGGGAGCCACCACAAAAGTGGGGTTGGTTGTGGCGTGAGTATTGTCTGTCATGGTTGTGTCGTCACCTACACTCTGAACACTATGGGCGCGGGTATAAGAGGTGCGCCCGTTCATGGCCAAAAAATGGGCCCGCGCCGTATTGGCCCGGGTCATGATGCCCATCAGGGCATCGGAATCCTCGTTTTCCACCGCCTGGCGGAAGCGATCGATACCATCGCTGAACTGTCCCAGCGCCTGCAGCAAAGCCGCCTTGTTTTCACGAAAAATGTCATGCCACATCACCGGGTCGGAGCTGGCGATGCGGGTGAAGTCGCGAAAACCGCCGGCAGCATAGCGGAAGATCTCGGTGGAATCTCCCTGTCTGGCCAGCGTATCCACCAGAGAGAACGCCAGCAGATGCGGCAGGTGGCTGGTTTCCGCCAGCACCTGATCGTGATAATGCGGCGTCATTTGCAGCACCTCCGCCCCCATGCGCGTCCACAGGGCGCGGACACTGGCGGTGGCCGCTGGGTCGGTGGCATCCGTGGGGGTCAGAATCACCCGGTGATTACGATATAACTGCGCATCCGCCGCGCTTACGCCGCTTTTTTCCTTGCCTGCAATGGGGTGTCCTGGCACAAAGCGGGCGTAGTGGGCGCCCAGAGCATCGCGGGCCGCATTGACCACGTTGCCTTTCACGCTACCCCCATCGGTGACGATAACTCCGTTCGACAGCCCCGGCTTCAATGCCGACAGCACCGTACCCATGGCGGATACTGGGGTAGAAACAAACACCAGATCGGCGCCGGCCACAGCCTCTGCCAAATCCTGGCTGCCGCTATCGACAATACCCAAAGCAATGCCTTGCTCTAGGGTACGGGCAGAACGAGAGCCCGCCACAATGGAACGCGCCAGGCCATTTTCCCGGGCAGCGGCGGCGAAGGAGCCACCAATCAGGCCAAGGCCAATCACCGCAATACGATTAAACAAAGGCTCAGGCATCACGGCATTCCCGTTTCTCTACAGGAACGCGTTTCGGGGTGTGAACCACGTTGTGAGCCGCCATTACCGGTACGGTTGACGCCCTGAACGGCGCCCCCACAAGGGCGCCCAAAAAAGGTTGGGGCCTATTCATTCGCCATTTCCTTGAGCACATGTTTCAACGCATCAAGGAAGCGCTCATTTTCACGACTGGTGCCCACGGTGACGCGAAGGTGGTTGGGCATGCCGTAGCCGCTCAAAGGCCGCACAATGACGCCTTGTTTGAGCAAACCTTGATAGATCGGCATGGCTTCTCGCCCGCAATCAAAAGCAATAAAGTTGGCCACCGAAGGAATCTGCTCAAGATTTAGCGTCAGCAAGCCTTCCGCGATCTGTACCAAACCACTGGTATTTTCACTGCGTGAGTTTTCCAGATGGTCTTCGTCAGACAACGCCGCTTGCGCTGCCACCATGGCCGGCGTATTCACGTTGAACGGTTGACGGATACGATTGAGCACATCGGCGATCTGCGGGTTGGATACCCCATAGCCCACACGCAAACCCGCAAGGCCATGAATTTTAGAGAAGGTTCGCGTTACCACCAGGTTTGGGTATTTTTGCAACCGATCGATGCCGTTTGGGTAATGGCTTTCTTCCACGTATTCAAAATACGCTTCATCCAACACCACAATCACACGCTCAGGAATGCGCGATAAAAATTCATCCAGCGCATGGGCGTTGAACCAAGTACCGGTGGGGTTGTTCGGATTCGCAACGAACATTACGCGGGTACGTTCAGTGACGGCGTCAGCCATTGCCGCCAGATCATGGCCATAAAGATTCGAGCAGACCTGTACCGGTTTGGCGCTACAGCCCAGCGTTACCAAAGGATAAATGGCAAAGGCATATTCGGAAAAAATCGCCTCATCACCGGGCTGCAAATAGGCGCGGGCAATCAGCTCCAATATATCGTTGGAACCATTCCCCAGCGTCAGCTGGTTGCTCGCCACACCCAACGTTTCCGATAACGCGGCTTTCAAGGAGAACCCGGCTCCATCAGGATACAGATGCAGATCATCCAGATGGCGCAGCGCATGCAGCGCTTTATGGCTAGGGCCCAGCGGATTTTCATTGCTCGCCAGCTTGACGATATCGGTCACGCCCAGCTCCCGCTCCAGCTCGGCAATGGGCTTGCCGGGCTCATAGGGCTTGAGTTGCTGAACACCGCTGTTGGCGAGTTTGATGTAGTCACAGGTCATTGTTGACTCCTTGAACTGTGGGAGCGGTCGCCCGACCACGAAAGCGCACCCAGGCCAACAATCATGGGCGAACGACGGCTCCCACCGGGATTACGGTGCCAAAGGGCAGGTTACAACACCGCCTTGGGGTACGAACCCAGCAGCTTGATGGTGTTGCCGGCGGCTTCTAGTTTATCCAGCACCGCCTGCAAGGTGTCATCTTCTTTGTGGCCTTCGCAATCCACAAAGAACACATAGCTCCAGTTGGCGGTGCGAGAGGGTCGAGACTCCAGGCGAGTCAGGTTGATGCCCTCATCCCGGAAAGGTGACAAGACCTCATAGAGCAGCCCTGGGCGATTCTTGCCACTGATCATCAGGCTGGTTTTGTCACAGCCTGAGGGCGGAGTGTCTTGACGCCCAATGATGATGAATCGGGTAGTGTTGTCCGGGCGATCTTCGATATTGCGCTGCACCGCAGTAAGCCCATACAGCTCTTCCGCCATTTCCCCAGCGATGGCCAAGGCATTCCACTCGTCTTTCAAGCGGCGCGCAGCCTCTGCGTTAGAGCTAACAGCAATACGCTCCACGCCGGGCATATGGGCGTCCAGCCACTGGCGACACTGGGCTAAAGTTTGCTGGTGGGAATAGACCCGCGTCACCTTATCCTGGCGGGTATGCTCCCCGGCCAGTAGGTGATGATGAATGCGTAACTCCACTTCACCACAGATTTTCAGGCTGGAGGTCATGAAGGTATCCAGGGTGTGATTCACCACCCCTTCGGTGGAGTTTTCCACTGGCACCACACCGTAGTTGGCCGCACCGGACTCCACTTCGCGGAACACTTCATCGATGGCAGCCAGCGGGAGGCTTTCTACCGCATGGCCAAAGTGCTTAAGCGCCGCCTGCTGGGTAAACGTGCCTTCCGGTCCAAGAAACGCGACCTTCATGCGTTGTTCAAGTGCCAAGCATGCGCTCATCACTTCACGGAAAAAACGCGCCATGGTTTCGCCATCCAGCGGCCCCTGATTACGCTCTTTCACCCGGCGCAGCACCTGAGCTTCACGCTCTGGGCGATAGAAAACCGGGTTCGGGTCCGTGGCCGTCTTCACTTCCGCCACCTTATGCGCCAAGGCCGCGCGTTGGTTGAGCAGGTCCTGAAGCTTCTGGTCCAGCTCATCAATTTCGTTACGCAAGTCGTCCAAGGTATTGGTCATATTGACCTCGCAAGCACGCGGCGCCCTTCCCGCAACACGCGAATAAGCGTGGGAGCGTTGGTTACGATCTGGCGCCGACCGTTCAAATTCATTGTTTTACCCACCTTCCAAACAATCACTGTGCTTCGCGACGGCACCAACACATCAAGCAGGGTGTGGTGCGTGCTACATGAAGCGCTTAAGCGTTCTTCTTTTCAAACTCTGCCATGAAGTCGATCAGTGCATCCACCGCCGCTTCGGGCACTGCATTGTAGATGCTGGCGCGCATGCCTCCCACGCTACGGTGGCCTTTGAGGTTCAACAGCCCAGCCGCCTGAGCCTGATCCAAAAATGGCTTGTCGAGGCGATCATCTGCCAGAACAAAAGGCACATTCATACGACTGCGGCTGATCACCTCTACCGGATTACTATAAAGGCCGCTGTGATCAATAAAATGGTACAGCTTTTCCGCCTTACGCTGATTGATTTCGCCCATGTTGCCCACACCGCCCTGCTTTTTAAGCCAGGAGAACACCAAGCCAGACAAGTACCAAGCAAAGGTCGGCGGTGTGTTGTACATGCTGTCATTGTCCGCATGGGTCTGGTAATTGAGCATGGCCGGAACATTGTTTGCTGCCTTGCCAAGCAAATCCTTACGAATAACCACCAGAGTAAGGCCGGCGGGGCCGATATTCTTCTGCGCGCCAGCGTAGATCAGCCCATATTGATTCACATCTATCGGACGAGAAAGGATAGTGGAGCTCATGTCCGCTACCAGTGGGGTATCCCCCACTTGCGGTACAAAGCTATATTCCAGACCACCGATCGTTTCATTCGGGCAATAATGCACATAGGCCGGATTATCAGAGAGATTCCAGCTTTCCTGGAGCGGCACCGTGGAGAAGTTAGTGTCTTCGCTGCTGGCAGCCACATTGATGTTGCCGTAGCGCCCAGCTTCCTTGATGGCCTTTTTGGACCACTGTCCGGTGTTGATATAATCCGCCGTTTCCCCATCGCCTAACAAATTCATAGGCACCATGGCGAACTGACTGGACGCCCCGCCCTGCAGAAATAGCACAGCGTAATCATCGCTGATGCCCATCAGGTCGCGTAGGTCTTTTTCGGCTTGCTCGGCAATCTCTACAAAAACGTTATCGCGATGGCTCATTTCCATAATGGAAAGACCCAGACCCCGATAATCCAGCATTTCCTGCTGGGCTTGTTCGAGTACTGCCTGCGGCAATGCCGCCGGACCTGCGCAGAAGTTATAGGCGCGGGACATGCATATTTCTCCGTGACTGAATTAAAAGTACAAAACCGGTTAATCAAAGAAGCCCGGTAACACCGGGCTTGGGTATAACAACAAAGCAGGTTTAAAGCCGCGCAAGAGCCCCTTTCAAGATGCAAACCCTCCTTTGAATGAGAAAATTCGCGCCTCAAATGGTGCTCCTACAGACTCATTCCTCGGCGTCGTCCGAAGCGTCTGATTTCGGCGCTTCTGGGGTTGCTTCACCGTCCAGCACCTCATCGGCTTCGCCGTCCTCTTCTTCGACACCTTCCAGCTCAGGAATAGTAGCCAGACCGCACAATGCCTCGCCATCGGCCAAGCGAATCAAGCGAACACCCTGAGTGTTACGACCAGACGTACTCACCTGATTTACACCGGTAC
Organism: Alcanivorax sp.; assembly: GCF_040119285.1. GTDB lineage: Bacteria > Pseudomonadota > Gammaproteobacteria > Pseudomonadales > Alcanivoracaceae > Alcanivorax. The sequence continues at coordinate 232,918 of NZ_JBEDTY010000032.1, read as the reverse complement.
GCACCAAGGTGCCCTGGTTAGAAATCAGCATGATGTCTTCTTCGCCAAACACCTGAGTGGCGCCCACCAGCTCACCGTTTCGCTCGTTGATCACCATGGCAATCACACCTTGGCCGCCACGCCCCTTGGTGGGATAGTCAGTGAGCGGGGTACGCTTGCCATAACCGTGCTCAGAGGCGGTAAGAATCTGGCCATTTTCTTCCGGCACAATCAGGGAAATAACGTCCACCCCTTCGGCCAGCTTGATACCCCGCACACCACGAGCCAGACGGCTCATAACACGCACTTTGGACTGATGGAAACGCACGGCTTTACCGTTGCGGGCAACCAGCATGATGTCTTCGTGGCCTTGAGTAATGGCCACGTTTACCAGGTGCTCGCCTTCCTGCAATTTCACCGCAATCAAACCGGAGCTGCGTGGACGGGCAAAGTTGGCCAGGGCGGTCCGCTTAACGATACCGCTGGACGTGGCCATGAAGATAAAGGGTCCGGGAACAGTATCGGTCACCGCCTCGACTTCACTCTCAACCTCAACCTCACTATCTGTCTCGTCTTCGATTACGTCAGCGGCGTCATCTACATCAACAATGTCTTCTTCGCCACCGGCTTTCTGCTGGCGCACCATGTCGGCGTCCAGACGCAGAATAGCGGTAATACGTTCGTCAGCACCCAATGCCGGCAGCAGGTTCACAATTGGTTTGCCACGCGATGCCCGGCCCCCCTGAGGCAACTCAAAGGTACGCAACCAGAACACCTTGCCCGCATTGGTAAACAGCAACAGGGTATCGTGGGTGCCGGCTACCAGCAGGTGCTCCACATAATCCTGATCTTTGAGCTGGCCCGCAGACTTGCCGCGGCCACCACGCTTCTGGGCACGGTAGGTGTCGATGGGCTGCATTTTGGCGTAGCCACCGTTAGACAGGGTCACCACCACGGTTTCTTCAGCAATCAGGTCTTCCATGCTGAAGTCCTGACGGGAGGCAACGATCTCGGAACGGCGCTCATCAGCGTATTCTTCACGGACCGCCCGCAGTTCTTCGCGGATCACTTCCATCAGACGCTCGGGGTTACCGAGAATCTTCAGCAGTTCAGCGATCTGCTCCAGCAGCTCCTGATAGTCATTGATCAGTTTTTCCCGTTCCAGACCGGTCAGCTTCTGCAAGCGCAGGTCCAAAATCGCCTGGGCCTGTTCCGGGCTCAGGTGATAAAGGCCATCAACCAGGCCATATTGTTCATCCAGGCCATCCGGGCGCGCCGCGTTTTCACCACCGGCACGCTCCAACATTTGCAGCACGTCACCGGGCTTCCAGCCCTTGTCCAACAGCTTGGCCTTGGCTTCGGCGCCGCTGGGTGAAGCCTTGATCAGCTCGATAACCGGATCAATATTGCTCAGAGCAACCGCCAGGCCTTCCAGCAGGTGGGCCTTTTCGCGGGCTTTACGTAATTCATAAACGGTTCGACGAGTCACCACTTCCCGGCGGTGACGGATAAAGGCATCCAACAGTTCACGCAGGTTAAGAATCTTCGGCTGGCCATCTACCAAAGCCACGGTATTGATACCGAATACCGACTCCATCTGGGTCTGTTGATACAGGTTATTAAGCACTACCTCAGCATTTTCGCCACGGCGCAGCTCAATCACGATGCGCATACCTTCTTTATCAGACTCGTCGCGCAGTTCAGTGATGCCTTCGATTTTCTTGTCTTTCACCAGCTCGGCGATCTTCTCGATCAGCCGCGCCTTATTCACCTGATACGGAATCTCATTGACGATAATGGCTTCTTTACCGCTCTTGTCGGTGGCTTCAATTTCCGCACGGGCGCGCATATAAACGCGGCCCCGACCGGTACGGTAAGCCTGCACAATCCCCGCACGGCCATTAATAATGCCGGCAGTGGGAAAGTCTGGACCCTTGATATATTCCATCAAGTCATCCGGAGTGAGGCTATCGTCATCAATCAGTGCCAAACAGCCATCCACCACTTCGCCCAGGTTATGGGGCGGAATGTTGGTGGCCATGCCCACAGCAATACCGGAAGAGCCGTTGACCAACAGGTTAGGCACTCGGGTGGGCATCACATCGGGGATGCGTTCCGTGCCGTCGTAGTTGTCGACGAAATCCACGGTTTCCTTGTCCAGATCCGCCAGCAGCTCGTGGGCGATCTTGGCCATACGCACTTCGGTGTAACGCATGGCAGCAGCGGAATCACCATCAATGGAACCAAAGTTACCCTGGCCATCCACCAGCATGTAGCGCAGGGAAAAAGGCTGCGCCATCCGCACGATGGTGTCGTACACCGCAGAATCACCGTGGGGGTGGTATTTACCAATCACGTCACCGACCACACGGGCCGATTTCTTGTAGGCCTTGTTCCAATCGTTGTTCAGCTCGTGCATGGCGAACAGCACGCGGCGATGCACCGGCTTGAGGCCATCGCGCACATCCGGCAACGCCCGCCCGACGATTACGCTCATGGCGTAATCCAGGTATGACTGCTTGAGTTCGTCTTCGATGTTGACCGGGGTAACTTCTCTGGCGAGATCCGTCATAGCGATCCTTACTATCCACAAGGTGTTGGGAAAGCCCCTGCGGCTTCCCCAAGCCGGCCCATTTTCGGGCCGATTTCACGAGGTGCCCATGGCCCCCCGTGCAGTCTGTTCTTATAGGCCGAGGAATTTCGGGGGACATTCGTCCTGCCCGACTCCACTGCCGTCGCGAATTCCGATCTATAAAGCCCGGAAAAGCCCGGGATGATAGCACAGCTGGAGGGTATCGGCGCCATCTCTGCGTCGATCCTCGCAAGATGGCGCCCCTTGCCAACACGCAAACAGTTTACCGTCACGCAGTCAGGGCAAGATCCACCGCGACACGCTATACTGCGGCGCACAATTCGGGGGTTACTGCCCCCAGTTCGAGCAAGGAGTTATGCATGAGCGACAATCAGGCTGACCTGATCGTCCACGCCCGCTGGATTGCCCCTGTGGCCCCGCAGGACACGGTGCTGGAGAACCATGCCCTGGTGGTCAAAGACGGTCGCATTGCCGACCTGCTCCCCAGCGCCCTGGCTAACGTAAAGTGGCAGAGCAAAGAGCAGCAACAGCTGGGTGATCACCTGCTGATCCCGGGCCTGGTCAATGCCCATACCCACGCGGCCATGAACTTGCTACGCGGCATCGCCGATGACCTGCCGCTAATGACTTGGCTGGAAAAACATATCTGGCCCGCCGAAGGCCGCTTTATCAGTGAAACCTTTGTCTACGACGGCACTCGGCTCGCCGCAGCAGAAATGATCCGTTCCGGCACCACTTGCTTTGCCGATATGTATTTCTTCCCCGCCCATGCCGCCCGCGCCACGGTAGAAGCCGGCCTGCGCGCCAGTCTGTTCTGCCCGCTGCTGGACTTCCCTACCCCTATGGGCTCCGGGCCTGAGGAGTATTTGCGTTTGGCCACCGACGCCATGGATGAATGGCAGCATGAACCGCGCATCCAGATCGGCTTCGGCCCCCATGCTCCCTATACGGTGTCCGATGGGCCGCTGCAGAAAGCACTCACGCTCGCCGAAGAGTTGGACGTACCAGTAATGATGCACGTGCACGAAACAGCCGGGGAGATCCAGATGGCGGTGGGCAACACTGGCGAGCGCCCCCTGACCCGGCTGCATAATCTGGGCTTGCTATCACCGCGCCTGCTGGCCGTTCACATGACCCAACTCACCGATGAAGAAATCGCTTTGGTGGCACAAACCGGCACCCACGTTGTGCATTGCCCGGAATCCAATCTGAAACTGGCCAGTGGCTTCGCGCCGGTTGAGAAACTACGCAAAGCCAATATTAACGTAGCGCTGGGCACCGACGGGGCCGCCAGCAATAATGATCTGGACATGCTGGGGGAAGCCCGCACCGCCGCTTTCTTAACCAAGGGCGTTAGCCTGCAGGCGGATGCGCAACCGGCCATGGAAACACTCAAAATGGCCACTCTGAATGGCGCCAAAGCATTGGGTCGAGATAACGAAATCGGCTCGTTGGAAATCGGTAAGCAGGCGGATATGGTGGCTGTGGATTTGAACCGACTGGAGACCCAGCCGGTCTATGACCCAGTGGCCCAGTTGATTTACGCTGCCACCCGCGACCAGATCACCCACACGTGGGTGGGCGGGCGCTGCCTGATGGATAACCGCCAGCTAACCACACTCAACGAAGCCCTGATCCTCAAGAATGCCCAGCAGTGGCAAGAAAAAATCGCCGGAGCCGACCGTGACTGAACAGCAAACCCACACCCCGAACGTAGACGCCGGCGAAATCGCCAAGTTCAACGCCCTCGCTGAGCAGTGGTGGGACCCAAATTCCCAGTTCCGCCCGCTGCACGACATTAATCCGTTGCGCCTGAACTATATCGACGAGCGCGTCAGCCTGCCGGGCAAAAAAGTCATTGATATCGGCTGCGGTGGCGGCCTGCTTTCCGAAGGCATGGCCCGACGCGGCGCAGAAGTAACCGGCATCGACATGGGCGAAGCCCCGCTGGCGGTCGCCCGCATTCACGCAGAACACGCCGGCGTAGCGGTGGAATACCTGCAAACCCCGGCGGAACAGATCGCCGAACAGCGCGCCGGCCAGTATGACGTGGTCACCTGCCTGGAAATGCTCGAACACGTACCGGATCCTTCCTCGGTGATTCGCGCCTGCGCCACCCTGGTGAAACCCGGCGGGCAAGTCTTTTTCAGCACCATCAACCGCAACCCCAAGGCGTTCATGTTCGCCATTGTCGGCGCGGAATATGTGCTGCGCCTGCTACCGCGCGGCACCCACGAATACGCCAAACTGATTAAACCCTCCGAACTGGCTGGCTGGGCCCGCGATGCGGGGCTGGATGTACAAGACACCGCCGGGATGGTTTATAACCCGCTCACCCAGGTTTACAAACTGAATCGGGATGTATCGGTGAATTACTTGATGCACGCCCGCAAGGGCGACTGATTTGCTTGCGGGAGCCAATAATGGAACGCCTTGAAGCCGTTTATTTCGATTTGGATGGCACCCTTATCGATACCGCCCCGGACTTTTATACGGTCCTCAATACATTGCTGGAAAAGCATAGTCGGCCCGCAGTGAGCTACTCCGCGGTGCGCGCCAATGTATCCAATGGCGCCCGCGCCCTCACTGAACTTGGTTTTGGTGTCGGCCCCGACGATGCAAGCTTTGCTCTGTTGCTGGAAGAACTACTCAATGCCTACGAGCAGCATCTGGCCGTGGATACGGTATTGTTCCCAGGCTTGGAGGACGTGCTCGACTGGCTGGACGCCCAGCAACTGCCCTGGGGTATCGTCACCAACAAACCCGATCGTTTTACCGGCCCCGTACTGGAAGGGCTCAAGCTGCACCAACGCGTTGGCCCGGTGATTTGCCCGGAGCACGTCAAGCAACGCAAACCCGACCCGGAAGGCCTATTGATTGCCGCCAACGCCGACCAGGTAAAACCCGCACATTGCCTATATGTAGGCGATCACCTGCGCGACATCCAAGCTGGCAAGAATGCGGGCATGGCCACCGCCGTTGCCGCCTTTGGTTACATCGATGCAGACGACGACCCTCGTGGCTGGCAGGCAGATTATTACCTGGAAGAAGGCAGCGACCTACTGCCGCTTTTGCAGAAACTCGATACACAAAACGCGGACTAAAACTAATCATAGGGCAGCACTAGAACGGCCATTAAGGCAGATGCCCGCTCCACCTTACGGTTACAGCACCCAAGTCAGGCCACAGGCTTGGCGAAAGCGACACAGGAACCACCATGACTGATATCCAACAACAAGCCCTCAATTACCAATGCGCTGAAGACACCTTCAAAGGTCGTATTATTCTCGTCACTGGTGCAGGCGCCGGCATCGGCCGCAGCGCCGCGCTGGCCCTGGCAGCCCATGGCGCCACGGTCATTCTGCTAGGCCGAACCCAGGAAAAACTGGAAGCGGTGTACGATGAAATCAAAGCCGCGGGTGGCCCGGAGCCCGCGCTGGCGCCAGTGAATCTAACGGTCGCTCGCCCGGAAGATTTTCAGGAACTGGCCGGGCTTTTTGACAAGGAGTTCGGGCGACTGGATGGCATCTTGCATAACGCGTCCATGCTCGGCGACATTACGCCCATGGATCGATATGCCACCGGCACCTGGGATTCGGTCATGCAAACCAATGTGAATAGCGCTTTCTATCTAACCCAAGCCATGTTGCCGCTGCTGCGCGCCAGCAACGATGCTCGCCTGCTATTTACATCCTCCAGCGTAGGGCGCAAAGGGCGTGCTTTCTGGGGTGCCTATGCGGTTTCCAAGGCGGCCACTGAGAACCTGGCTCAAGTGCTGGCAGAAGAACTGGAAAACACCAGCAACATTCACGTCAACACCGTTAACCCCGGCGGCACGCGCACTGACATGCGCGCCATGGCCTACCCCGGCGAAGACCCACTCACATTGAAAACGCCCGCCGACATCATGGCCCCTTACCTGTTTTTGTTGGGCCCGGATAGCCGAGACGTCACCGGCGCATCTATTGACGCGCAACCCAAGTAACAACGCCAAGTCAAAAGCAGAACGATCAACGTTGAGAAGGGCCAACCACGTCAGCAACGTATTAGTGCGGTTCAATGCTCGCGGCTAAATGCAGCGCGGGCATCGCTGAATATCCTCTGGATCCTTTACCCCATTCGAGATGTGCACTTTCTACATTTTCAACCTTTGACCATTTCGCCACAGCTTGCCGTAACGCGGTCATTTCCTGCGCCAAAGCCCTCCTTTCTACGCTCGTCACATGCTATCTCTATAGATTATAAAATAATCACAACCGCCCTTGCCCGTGACAACCTGCCGCCTCGTTCAGAGACACACAATACCGTTACCGCAAGGTCGCTTATAACAACAACCCGGCCTGGAGATCACCATGCACATCCGACTTTCTGTGTTTTTTATTCTCTGCCTACTGTGCGCCACCTTGAGCGCCACCACGCTGACCAACGCCCAAAAAGAACAACTGAAAGCTCTGCTACCCAGTATCACGCTCAACGACCGCACCCTCGAAAAGCTGGAAGACATTTTTTATACCCGTGAAATGCCGGTTCGCAGCCGGCTCAAAGCCATCAGCCAAATGGTGGGCCTGGACCAAATGCCCCCCGGCAGCACATTGAAACGTACTATCTGCATTTGGGATATTGGCGGACGCAATGGGCCTGTGTTCAATGCCGCCATGGAACAACGAGCCTTGGCCATCGAGTACGGCATCAACCTGGACATGGTGCCTTACACCAACGAAACCGTGATGGTGGAAGAGCTCAAGGCCGGCCTCTGTGACGCGGCCTTGATGAGCGGCCTGCGCGCACGCCAGTTTAATCTTTACAGCGGCAGCGTCGATGCCATTGGCGCCGTTCCCACCGACCAGCATATGCAAACCCTTCTTCAGGTCCTTTCTCACCCCAAACAGGCCGGGCATATGGTGCAAGGAGATTACGTGGTGATGGGCATCTACCCTGCCGGTGCCGCCCATATTTTTGTCAACGATCGCAGCATCAGCTCACTGGCCAAGGCCGCCGGCCACCGCATAGCAGTGCTGGATTATGATCAGACTCAGGCGGAAATGGTCGCTGCCATTGGTGCAACACCGGTTGCCACCGACATCGTTTCCGCGCCTAACAAATTCAACAATGGGCAAATCGATATTTTGCCCGCGCCATTAGTGGCATATGAAATTCTTGAGCTCTATAAAGGCATGAGCCCAGATGGCGGCATCGTCGACTACCCACTGACGCAGCTTTCCATGCAGCTCATCGGCAAACTGGACAAATTCCCCAACGAAGTAGCGCAACTGATTCGTGAAGCGTCTTTCGAAGCCTACCCAATGGTTATAAAGCGCGTCGAACAGGAAACCAAACGGGTACCCGAGCGTTGGATGATTCATATCCCGGACAAAGACAAACAGGAATACGAAGTCATGATGCAGGACGCCCGCGACGCGCTACGCAAACAAGGCTATTACAGTGGCGACATGTTGACGCTGCAGCGCAAAATTCGCTGCAAGATCAACCCCGCTCGCTCTGAGTGCAGCATCACCCAATAGGTGAGCGATAACGCTTACTGGCAACCCTACGCGCTCTGACTTCCAGAAACCCTTGTACGATTGTCATACAACAGGCAAAACTTCGCTACACGGCAAAATGCTATAAACGCCCCATTGAATGACACAGGAATCGTCATGGGGACGTTTAGGCATCTATGCTCAACACTGCTGTTGGTTACTGCAACCCATAGCAGTGCATTGGCACTGGCCGATGAACAAAAAACACAACTCAAGCAGACCCGACAAACCATGGGACTTGCCGACGGTGAAATGAGTGAGCTATTGGCTCGCCATTTCAACCGTTACATCGACAGCATTGATGTAACGGTTGCCTTGGCCATTACCCCTGCCGGAGCTGCGTACTTTTCCGCTCATGATCGCGCGCTCAACTTCCTTTCCAAAGTAGCGAGAAAAAAAGAAGCGGATCGCGTCCCCCTCCCCCTCGCACTGGCGGGCTTCACCTCCCGAAGCCGAGAAACAGAACGACAACAGCATGATGCGCGATAACGAATATTATGGCCCCACCATGTTGAACAGCATGAACGGTATTCGTTCCAGCCCGGAAACGAGCCGCTTCGAGCACAGAGTAACCAGCAACACACCTTCTGCTCATCCCTACCCCGTGCCGGCCAAGCCAATGAGCAACACCGCCAGTATCGCTGGATGACCAAAACGCCTTATGGCAACAACCAACGATAATAGCCATGGAGGCTATCGTGAGATTTCTTCGTCATTTTTTTCTTTATTTTCTACTGGTCGGCAGTCCCTTTCTCCACGCTAATGAGGCCTTTGATCTGACTCCAGCCCAACAGGCCGAACTAGAGCGCTTTGCTCCCGGTGTGGAATTTACACCCGCACTGGCAGCCAAATTGCGTGCCATAGCCTATGACCAGAGCCGCAGTTTGGATGAACGAATCAAAGCCATGCAAAAAGCCGCGGGGTTCAGTCTGGGTGAGCCTCTCAAACGTCGGATTTGCATCTGGGATATTGGCGGCCGCACCGGGCCGATTTTCAAAGCAGCGGAGGACCAGCGCACCCGCCTCCTGCAATATGGGGTGGATCTTCATATCGAGCCCTACACCAAAGAAAGCATAGTAGCCGAAGACCTCAAAGCCGGCATTTGTGATGCTGCACTGATTACCGGATTGCGTGGTCGCCAATTCAACAAATACACCGGCACCATCGATGCCATTGGTGCGCTACCGACCAAAAAGCACGTGCGCATCCTTCTGCAAGCCCTTGCCAGCCCGAAAAGCGCCGACAAGATGGTGAGCGGTGAGTATGTCATTCTCGGCGTTGCACCGGCTGGAGGCGCTTATATTTTCGTCAATGACAAAAACATTAACACTCTAGCCAAAGCTGCAGGGAAACGCGTGGCCGTGCTCGACTATGATCCCACACAAGCGGAAATGGTTTCACAGATTGGCGCGACTCCGATTGCATCGGATATCGTTTCAGCGCCGAATAAATTCAACAACGGCGTGGTAGACGTTATCGTCGCTCCACTGCTCGCCTACGAATTACTGGAACTTCACAAAGGAATGGGGCCGAATGGCGGTATCATTGATTACCCGCTGGCTCAAATCACCATGCAGCTGATCGGCCGCAAAGACAAATTCCCCAATGAAGTTGCACAGCTGGTGCGCGAAGAGTTCTACAAAAGCTACCATCTAATCATGGAGCGACTGGAAATAGAAGCCGTCAAAGTGCCAGAACACTGGATGGTCCAGATTCCACAAGAAGATAAAAAAGAATATCAAAACATGATGCAGGAAGCGCGGTTACGGCTCCGCCAAAAAGGCTACTATGATGCCGACATGCTGACCCTGCAACGCAAGGTTCGTTGCAAGCTCGACGCCTCCCGAGCGGAATGCAGTAACCCGGTGGAATAAAAGTAGACACCTTCTCGATGGTGGCGTGCTTGCAGGTATGCGGGCCGGGCTACTTGCAGATCAACCCAAGTTCACGCATCAGACTGCGCAGCTTGAAGGGCGTCCTCCCTTGCTTATTGAGAAGCCCTTTGCAGCGCTGCCTCTTATCTCAGGATGCTTTTGCTTTGATCTGCCAGCAGGCAGCGTTGAATTTCACGGTATCACCGAACACAAAGGGTTCGAAGGCTTCTCTGACCACCGTAATGAGCTGTGCTTGGGTGTTTTCATCCAGGCCGGGAAGAATGCGGCCGAGCGGTCCGATGCGGGTGAAAAAATTCACCAGCTCGGTCTCGGGGAACGCACATTCGAAATCCAGCGGTTCAATGCTGATGTTGTGCCAGCCTGCTGATTCAAGAATGCTCTCTACCCGCTGGGGATCCGCAAATGCAAACTGCCCGGGCGCGTTCCGGTCTTGTTGCGGCAAGGTGACGATAGACTTGGCTGCCCGGCCAGCGGTGGTCATAAAGGGGGTTTCTTTCGGGGAGCGCCAGGAAAAAAACAGCGCCGTGGCCTCTTTGCTAGCGGCGCGCCTGAGATTTTGAAAAGCCCGCACGGGATCTTCGAAAAACATGACGCCGAAACGCGACACCAGCATGTCGAACAACCCTTCCTGGAAATCATAGCCGGCGGCGTCTGCGCAGAGAAACTCTGGGCCGGGCCCTTCCTTGTCTGCGCCATCCTGCTCGCCACCCTGTCGTGCGGCGTCGATCATTACCTCGGCCACATCCACGCCGGTGGCGTAGCCCCCTTCTTGGGTATGGCGATGAATCGTGCGGGTTGTGCCTCCAGTACCGCAGCCTATATCAAGCACACGGCGCGGGGATTGGGCCTGTACCGCTTCGGCGAGCAACACTTCGATGGGCTGGAACAAATGATCAACCAGCTGCTGGGAAGCCACCCAGTTGCGCCCACCCACGGTTTTCCACAACGCGGACGGGTCTTCGGGTGTGTCTACAAATGTGGCTACAGGCTTACTCATGTTTACTCTCCGGCGTTCGGTCGTGGTTTATTTGTCAGCGTGCCACTTCAAGTCGAGTTTACCTCAACTGAACAGCGCAGAAGACAACCCTGCACCACTCTGAGAGTCGCTCCATGATAGGTAAATGGATGACCTTTTACTGGTGGTCGGGCTTGCCCTGCTGGGCAGCTTCCAGCGCCACAACCTTTGTGTGCATTGCGCGCATAAGATCCAGCATCTCCTGACGCTCATCGTGGGCAATCTGATTATTGGCTTCCCGCTCTGCGCGCTGCTCGCTCTCATGCACTTCTTGGGTCGCGCTCACGATGATGGCAATAAACAGGTTGAGCACCATAAAGCTGGAAATGAGGATGAAGGGCACGAAGAAGATCCACGCCAGGGGATACACCTCCATAACAGGCCGCGCGATCCCCATGGACCAACTCTCCAGGGTCATGATCTGGAACAGGCTATAAATACTTGCCCCCAAGCTGCCAAACCACTGCGGAAACGCTTCGCCGAACAACTCGGTGCCCATCACCGCAAAGATGTAGAACATCATCAGTAGCAGCGCTGCGGTCCAACCGATGCCGGGCAAGGCTTGCATCAAGGATTCCACCAGCATGCGCAGTCGTTTCACCGATGACAGCAGGCGCAACACCCGCAGGATGCGTAAACTCCGCAAGATAGCTAACGGCCCTGAGGCTGGCGTCAGGGAGATGGCGACGATCAGAAAATCAAATACGTTCCAGCCAGAACGAAAAAAGCGCGGACCAAAGGCCACCAGTTTGAGTGCAATTTCCAGCGTGAAGGCGAACAAAATCACTTGGTTGACCAAGGTCAACCACTGCCCTACTCGCGCTTGCGCCACAGAGGACGTTTCCACCCCAAGAATGATGGCATTCAGAAGAATCAACGCGGTAATGCTATTAGCGAACAACGAAGAATTAAGCCAAGCGCTCAGACGCTGGCGCCAAGCATTAGCCGGTACGGAAGAAGGCGCAGCCTGCATGGAAAATCACCGAAAAACTCAAGGAGCGGCGAGTATACCTGATGCAGGGCCAGTGATTGATACCGACACGCGATGAAGGAGGGTCTTCACTGCCATCAAAAACCCAAAAGGGACTTTACCGGCGCTGGCTAAATTGCATCCAGGCTGCCAACCCCAAACCCCAAGCCGCATTGACGATTAAACCGCCCACGATCTTGGTGGCATTCACGTCCAATCCTTTCATGGGGAAAACCAGCAACATGGCCACCAGAGTCGGGCCGATGGCGCCAATAATCAGGGCGCCAAGCCAAAAATTGATGCCCTGCCAGCGGCGAATGATCAACCATACTGGCAAGCCCCAAACACCCCCCCAGAATGCAAGAGAGAGCACTTGAGGAATACCCAACGGCGGCACGGGCGCCATGTTCCAGGGGAACGCGGGGATAAGACCGCCCAACCAAAACAACGCCAGGACGCCCTGATGGAACAACAGGGTGGCAAGAAATCCACCAGTGAAAGCCTGCAGCCATTGTTGTTTGGTGTGGGTCATGGGGGTCTCCATCGGGTTGCGCTATCGAACAGATGCCGGTTAGCGGATAGACGCTAGCATAGCTCACAATGCAACGGCGTGAAGGTCATGCCCGTCCTTTATTTCATTCGTCACTACTTCAGGGAGTTTTTTAACCACTGCTTGCCTGCTCGATTTCCAGGCTCGTGCCTACGCAGGCTAGGTAAAGAGGAGCTTATGTTTGAAACCAAGCTGCTGCCTGTTGAGGCTTATACTCGCAGGACCGCAGGCCCGCCTGGAAGAACCAAGGCACCCGGAGGGCATAAAGACGTTTAGGAGGCGCCTCAGCTGTTGTAACCCAGAAAATAAAACCCCGGACAAGGCCGGGGTAAATGCGGAACCAGCAGCAGAATTTAATTTTTCGTGTTCAACCTGAGTAAGGTACAAAGTGACCCTTTAATACATTCGCTAAAACGCACTCGCAAACACTGCCTACGCAATAATGATAAATTCGTAACAAAGCGATGACTTTTTCTACTTAGGCTATCGACAGAGTATTCTCTTTCACACGCCACACGTCTGTAAGCCTTATCGTATTTGTCTATAGGAATTTAACTATTCCGTGGAGCAGCTGAGATGGCACAAAACTGCATCTCTCCTGATCAATGAAAATCGAAGAGTTCGGCCACGCGGGCACGATATTCGCAACGACGCATTCGGTTGCCGAGCGGCGACGCCCCCTACAACGAGCAAACCCGCCCCGGCTGAACCATTCACTTTGGTGCGCCTAACAGGCTCACCGAAGCCCCAAGTTTACGGTATGCTCTGCTTGTCGCAGCCGGATATTGCAGATATGCCAACCACACAACCACCACTCGACGATCTTGCCCACGTGTTCAGCCGGGCCTTTTTTCATGACCCACTGTTTGAATACTTTTTTGCGGACCCGTCGCAACGGCAAGCTCTGGCGTTCTTCACTTTTCGCTTTCTGGTCGCCCATGCTCGCCATAACGGTCGAGTAGACACCACGCCGCAGCCTGTCGATGGCCATAATAGCCTTAATGGCGCCGCGGTCTGGTTGCCCTCGTCAGCCATTGAACACAGCGTAATTGATATGTTGCGTTTTGGTGCGGTGCGGGCGTTGTTCAAGCAAGGCCCCGGCGCCATAAAACGCCAAATGGTGGCTGCAGATGCCATGCAGGCAGTGCACCACCGGGTTCTCACCACCCCGCATATGTACCTGCTACTGCTGGGTATTGATCCCTCGCAGCAAGGGCGCGGGCTGTCCACACCGCTACTGCAACCCTCGCTAGACCGGTTCGATCAGCAAGGCTTGCCCTGCTATCTCGATACCCATAACCCGAACAATGTTTCTCTGTATCAACGGTTTGGGTTTGAGGTTGTACATGAGGACGACATCCCCGGCACATCGGTACAACATTGGGCCATGTTACGGCAGTGCAAATCGCTCGCCTAATACGCTGTTGTCATGAAGCGCATTAAGGCAGGGTTACTGGTCATAGCCTGTAAATGGCTCCGCGCTTTCTCCTTCCAGCACATAGCCCGCCGTGCCGTATTCCGTTTCTTGGCTGCTAACGGTAAGCGTGCCCGAGAGCCACATGGCATCCAGAGCCAGATCCAGCGGCACGCCCCGCCCTTTCATTTTCACCAATACAATCTGATTGCGCGGCGGCGGAGGCGTGTGGATGCAGGCGCCAAAATACGGCACCAGCAGGAACTCACGTACATATTCTTCATCGCCATCCAGCGGCACGCCGTAACCCGCCAAGCGCACGGCGGTATTGTCTAAGGACTGTTTCAGCGGCGCTTCGCGCCAGGCTTTATCAATGGCGTCTAACATTTTCTTGCCTCGGGCGTCGCCATCCGCAATGGAGTCAGGCGCTTGCTGTTCCCCATAAATATCATCGAATAGCGTGTTATAAATCTCCGAGGGGTCATAACCCTCCGGCACTAGCGCCTCCCACTCGATCTCATTGGCCGCCATGGAAGACAGGCTCCAGCTAAAACAGAGCACAGCAAGTAAATAACGCATGATCAATTCCTTGGGGTCAGGCCATCGGCCAAGCTATTACGGAACGCCTTTTCTGCCGGGATCAGCCCTGCCAGGGAGCCGGCGACCAGGATAGCGCCAATGGCCGGTAATTCCCGCCACGCGAGAAAGTGCTCAGGAAGCCGCAATGACCATTCAGCCAGCGCCATCGGCGCTAACCCCCATTGCGCCAAAAATAACACCCCCAGACCCAACAAGCAGCCCAACACGGTAAGACACAGGCTTTCACCGACGATGACTGTATACACGGCCAGCCGCCCGGCACCTGTCGCCCGCAGAACAGCGATTTCATGGCGGCGCCCTTCCAGCGCCGCCAGCACCGTGGACACCAGCACCAGCAAAGCGACCACCAGCACCGCCAGCGATGTAGCGCGCAAGGCATTTTCGCCGGCGGCAGTGATTCGCCACAACCGCTGCAATTGCACGCCGGGAATAATGGCCGTAAGCGGCTCGCGCTCATAACGGGACAACTCCCGCTGCAAGCTCAACACGGCCATGCGGCGTTTCAATCCCAACATGACCGCATTCACTGAATCGGGTTTATCCCGTGCTTGGCCTGGCATGGGAGGCAGGCCCGACCTATACGCGCCCCCGCGATGAATCACCGCCATGCCTTCCAGAGAAATATGCACGCTTTGATCCACCGGGGTGCCGGTGGGCGCGAGAATACCGACCACCGTAAACGGGTGGTTATCATGTTCCACAATGGCCGGCCCGCTGGCACCGTGAGCCAACACAATATGCTCACCTTGCTGATAGCCAAGCCGGGCAGCCACGGCACTGCCAAGCACGGCTTGATCCGCCCGAGCAAACCAGGCGCCGCTTTGCAGGGCCAAGCGCTGATCTCGGCCATAACGGTAATGCGCTAAATAACTGTCGTTGGTGGCCACCACCGGATAGCCACGATGGGAATCACCCAAGGCAATGGGGATCCACCACTTCACATCCGGTTGGTCAGCCAAATGTTTCACCGTCTTCCAGCTAATACCCGCAGTGGGATCACTGAGCCGGAAGACGCTGTAGAGCAAAATGTTCATCGGCCCACCACGGGCGCTGACGATCAAATCTGTACCCGAAATGGTACTGGCGAAATTGGCACGCACCTGATGCCGTACCCGATCTATGCCGATGATCATCAGCACACTCAGGCCAATGGCAGCAACAATCAATAACGCTGATGTGCGTCGGGTTTTCAGGGAGGCAAGCATCACCTTAGCTAGCATGGTTTGCCTCCCCTGCCAGGCGGGCGAAATCCACACTGCGTTGGAAATGATCGCCTACCTGTTTGTCGTGGCTAACCATCAGCAAGGCACTGCCGGACTGTTCGCACAGTTCACACAGTAATGTAAGCAAAATATCGCGGCTGTGATTATCCAACGCCGAGGTGGGTTCATCGGCAATAATGAGATCCGGTTTACCGAACAAAGCACGGGCTGCAGCCACCCGCTGTTGCTGCCCGAAAGACAACTGCCACGCCGGCAGAGTAACGGTGCTGTCATCTAAGCCCAGCCGAGCCAGCAAAGCCCGGGCAGTGGATTGTCTATGGGCCTTACTGCGAATCCCTTCCCGGTCACAACGCTGACGGGAGAAACCGGCAGCCAAGCACACGTTGTCCACGGCACTTAGGTAAGGAAGCAAATTAAAGGCCTGAAAAATCACCCCCAGGTGATCGGCGCGAAATGCATCTCGGCGGCGCTGGGGCAACGAGGAAAAGGGCTGACCTGCAATGTGGATACGGCCACGCTGCACCGGACGAATGCCGGTAATCAAGGACAACAAGGTGCTCTTGCCACAACCACTGGGGCCATGGAGCAACACACGCTCTCCCGCCTGCAGGGAAAAATGCGGCACCTGCAGAAAGGCCCGCATGTCGCCGGGATGGCGGTATTCCAGCTCGTTGAGCTCCAGTACCAAACCCACTACGGCCTTACTCCACTAGTATTCGCGTTTGACCCGGAGCCAGACGCGAAGCGCTCTGGACGGCCGGCAACAACAGCACCACGTCTGTGGTCAGGCCCGAGAAGGTACTAAGAAACGGCAGATCTACGGCTTGCAGCTGCTGAGGGGCCTCGCAGGCAAACGTCCATTCGTGGACAATGTCTTTGTGATGATTGACCGCTTCATGGGAATCATCATCGTGGTCGTGGTCGTGGTCGTGGTCGTGGTCGTGGTCGTGGTCGTGGTCGTGGTCGTGGTCGTGGTCGTGGTCGTCACGATCATGCGCCTTACTTTCCGGAAACAAATCGGCTACGGAACGAGAAGACACATTGATCAATTTACACTGGGCAGCTGCAGACGGCTGAGGTTCTGTAACCTGCGCCAAGCGCTTGCTGTAGCGCAATCGCGTTGAGGCATCGGCCGGTGGCTGCTCGCTACCGAAAATATCCATCAACGGCGCCCGAAAACTGACGGTTAACTGCTCGCCTTCGAGTACAACCGCCGCCTCGGCATGACCATGCTGATGCACATCTGCTGCGAAGCCAGCCACACTCAATGGCAGTAATAGAGCAGCCAGCCACTTAGGTTGCATAGGGTTTTTCATGATTTATCTCGCAGTCATTGCAGCCTCGAATATTGCCCACATGGGTTCCCACCAAACAGAGTCCGATCAGAACTGTCAGCAATGGCTCCCAAAAAGTGCCGTGCATAGCATGTTCAAAAACGGTTAGCAGACACAACCCCGCCAAGGCCAATACGCCTGGAACCAACACGGAAAGACGACGATGTCGCCGGTAACCTATGCCAATGGCGAGCAGGCTTACCGGCACAATGGTGGCCAGCATGACCAAGTGAAATATTTCATCCACACTGCCAAACGCAGATAACAAACCGATGGCAAAGAGCCCCGCCACGCTGGCGACGCAGTGAATCATGCAGAGGCTGGACAGGCCGATAGCCATCACGTCCAGGCGAAAACGTTGCATTACTGTCTCCCGAGAAGAGTGTTGTTTAGCTGCCCGCTAGCAATGCGCAATCGGCACAACGGCCATGCACTTCCAACAGCGGTTCTTGCTGAATTACAAAACCCACTTCATCCAGGGTGTGTTGTAATTCGTCAACAGCGGCCCCCGCCATGGGGGTTTCCTGAACGCCACCGCACTGATCACATAACAAGAACACGGTTCCGCGATGGCCGTGTTGGCAGGTAATGTGATCACAGGCCAGATACTGGTTGGTGGAGCTAAGCCGGTGGGCCAACCCTTGCTGAACCAGAAAATCCAGCGCTCGATAAATCGTGGGCGGCTGTGCATTGCTTTGGTAACGGGCTTTGAACTGGTCGAGTAGCTGATAGGCACTTTGCGGGTTTTTTTGCTCCAGTATTAGCGCCATAACCTGTTTGCGCTGGGGCGTCATGCGCACACCCAGCTTTCGACATTGTTGCTCAGCGCTATTCAGAATCTGCTCTGTTCGACTCACTGCCATGTTCTCAGCCTAAATATCCAGAGTGATCAACAACCGCTGCTGACCGGGAGACATGGGCGGGGACCGGTGGACCACGCCTGCCCCCGGATTATCCCGCCATGACTCGCCTTTGAACAGCGCCACCTGCCCGGCTTCAAGCTGCTGGACGTGTTCTTGCTGAAAAAGCAAAGGCTGGTTACTGCCAGGCAAGAGCAATTGATCATCCACACAATCAAACGGCAGCCACTGACTGCCCTGGCCGCCATAGGTGCACAATAACCGAACCGGAATTCGGTCCACATGAAAGCGCGGACACATAGGCGCTTGCAAAGCCGTAACACGTAACCCCAGGCCAGACACGCCAAATAGACACGCTGTCATGTCGGCAAGCAGAACCAGATCGTCGCGCAACGCCCCATAGCGCTCATCCGGAAGCATTCGCTCGATAGCCCCCTCAAGCTGAGAAAGCTCTAGCCAGTGTTTTAGTGCCAGCCGTTGTTGGCAGGCCAACGCTACCAGGTCCTGCTCCACAGGACTGGGACGATCCCAGACAGCCACCTCCATATCATCCTGAACGATGTCCGCCAGCACCGCTGCATCTGGCGAACAATGCCATTGCGATGTGGTAATCTCCGCTTGCGCCACTGCCATCGTCATCACCCCGCCATCTCCCATTGCGGAAACGGATCATCCAACTGTTCCCAAAGCGCCTTGCCTAGGAGCATTTCTGCTTCCGTCAACAAACAGGCATCCAGCGCTTGGCGAGTTGCCTCTGGTTGCAGGTTATGGCCGATAAACACCAGCTCCTGGCGCATATCACCAAACGGTTCTTGCCACTTTTCCATGATCAAGGCCCGGTATTCCTCGTCAGTGGGCCACTGTTGTTCCGGCACGGTTTTCCAGAACATGCCCGCCGGGCCGTGATGAACGACATCACCCGCCTGGCTCCAGTTACCCGCAAAATGGGGCCGACTGGCCAACCAGAAAAAACCCTTTGAACGTAACAACGTGCCGTAGGGCCAGGTCTGCTGCAAAAAATCCCAGAAACGTTGCGGGTGAAACGGGCGGCGAGCTTCATAGGTGAAACTGCTGATGCCGTATTCCTCAGTTTCGGGCAAATGTTCGCCACGCATTTCTTTTAACCACCCCGGAGCCTGCTGGGCTTTTTCAAAGTCGAACAGGCCGGTGTTCAGCACATCATCCAGCGGCACTGCGCCGTGGCTGATCGGTAGAATGCGAGCATCCGGATTCAACAACCGCAAGGTGGCTTGCAGAGCGTCGAGCTCCTTTTTCGTGGCCAAATCCGCCTTGCTGATCAGGATCACATCAGAGAATTCCACCTGCTCCACCAGTAGATCCACCACATTACGATGATCTTCTTCGCCCAGGTTTTCTGCCTCTTGCTGGAGCGTACGGCAACTATTGTAATCACGGAGAAAGTTAACCCCATCCACCACTGTGACCATGGTGTCCAACCGTGCTACAGAAGATAGTCCTTCACCGTTTTCGTCTTCGAAGGTAAAGGTTTCTGCCACAGGCAAAGGTTCAGATATCCCCGTGGATTCGATAACCAGGTAATCGAAGCACCCTTCTCTGGCCAGCCGATCCACTTCCACCAACAAATCCTCGCGCAGGGTGCAACAGATGCAACCATTGCTCATTTCCACCAGCTTCTCTTCAGCCCGGTTGAGAGAAACGTTCTGATTGACCAGCGCAGCATCAATATTGATTTCGCTCATGTCATTAACGATAACGGCAACCCGCAGCCCGTTTCGATTATTAAGAATATGGTTCAGCACCGTGGTTTTTCCGGCACCCAGGAACCCTGACAATACGGTAACGGGAAGCTGGCGAATGGGAGGAATTGGCTGGCCTGTCATGTCTCTATCCGTTTCGTTGGTGGGCATAGTGGCGTTCGTTTTGTTCAAGGCGAGCCTTTACCTCGGCACAATATTCCGTGGTGGGGCGAGCGAGCAAACGCGGTAAACCAATAGGATCACCGCTGATTTTGCAGTACCCGTAGTCTCCGTTTTGCAGCCGTCTCAACGCCCCGCGTATTTTTTCCAGCAAGGCCTGCTGGCGCGCCATAAAACGCAGCTGGTGACGGCACGTCTCTTCTTCCACAGCCGCATCCAGTGGGTCTGCCTGGGCCGGTGTCTGCAGATTGTTTCTAGCGTTGCCAAGGTGTTGTTCGCACTCCAGGGCCAGAGCAAGGAGACGTTTGCGGAAAAACTCCCGCTGGCTCGCATTCATGTATTGCGACGCTGTCATCGTCAACAGCGTTTTTTCACTGACGGTATGAGGCATCTCACTCTCCCTTTATGTTATGTTATAACATTGCATCGTTAATCAACAACCTTCGTGGAGAAGAACCGTGAATTTTCCCCTGCCCGGCTCCTATACCGAGTGGCGCCACTGCATTACCGAAATATGCGGAATCCCTCTTGGTGAAAGTTTTATCCGCGAAAGGCTGATTGCTTTGGACGACGACAATGACCACATGACCCGCAAGTTCATTGAGCTTTACGGCCGTGAGCACTGGAAACAGACGAAAACCTGGTTTAACCAGGCACTGAAAGACGAAGGAAGAAACAAATGATTCGTAAAAACCCTAATGGTGACTTGCCGGATATTCATCCGGACGCCTTCGTCGACCCTACCGCTATCATCTGTGGCAAAGTCATCGTAAGTCGCCATGTCTTTATCGGCCCCTACGCCGTCATTCGAGCGGACGAAACGGATGATCAAGGCAATCTTCACCCCATTCTCATTGGCGAAGGAACCAACATTCAGGATGGCGTCGTCATGCACTCCAAGGATGGAGGCCCCATCACGATTGGTAAGCACAGCTCTATTGCCCATCGAGCCATCGTGCATGGCCCCTGTGAGGTGGGAGACAGCGTTTTTGTAGGCTTCAACAGCGTGCTTTTCAACTGCACTATCGGCGACGGCTGCGCCATTCGTCACAATGCGGTTATCGACGGCATGACGCTTCCCGCAAATTTTTATATCCCATCCACCAGCCGTATTGGACCCGACACGGATCTCAGCCTCATTCCCCGTGTGAGCCAAGACATCACCGCGTTTTCAGAAAGTGTATCCGATACCAATCAGCAACTCGTTCAAGGCTATAAAAGGATTCAAAATGAACTGTGAAAACAGCTCTAGCCTATTAATCAAAGGTGCCACGGTCCTGTTGCCTGGTGGCCCTGAAGAAACCGATGTGGCCTGTCGTGATGGCCGCATTGTGGCTATTGGCGAGCCCTTTAAGGCAGACACGATCTTCGAGGCCCGCGGCTTACACCTCTTACCCGGCGCCGTGGATTCCCAAGTCCATTTCCGCGAACCGGGCATGACACACAAGGAAACGCTGGAAGCTGGCACACGCGGTGCCATTCTCGGCGGCATCACTAGTGTCTTCGAGATGCCTAACACTCAGCCTTTAACGCTCTACGCGGAAGATTTGCAGGCCAAAATTGCCATTGCAGAACGGGATGCCTGGTGCAATTACGCGTTTTATATCGGCGGATCCGCCGCCAATGCCGAGCAGCTGGCAGAACTGGAATGCTTACCCGCCTGCAGCGGTGTAAAAATTTTTATGGGCAGTTCATTTGGCGATTTGCTCGCCGATAGCGATGACGTGTTACGCAATATACTCCGCCGTGGTCGCCGGCGAGTGGCGGTTCATGCTGAAGACGAAGCCCGCTTACTGTCTCGCCGACACCTTGCTGAAGAAGCAGCAAACCCTGTAGCCCACCCCGTTTGGCGCGATGAAAACAGCGCCCTGTTAGCCACTCAGCGCATTGTCGCACTGGCAGCAGAAGCTGACCGACCCCTGCATGTGCTGCACATATCTACCGCCGAGGAGATGGCGTTCGTACAACATCACAAGTCCAGCGTGTCGGTAGAGGTGCTGCCCCAACATCTCACTCTATCGGCACCGGAGTGCTACGAACGGCTCGGCACGCTGGCACAGATGAATCCTCCGATCCGCGATCAACGCCACCAAGATGCGCTCTGGAAAGCGGTACAAAACGGTATCGTGGATGTCATCGGCAGCGACCACGCCCCCCATACTCGAGAAGAAAAACAGCGGCCCTATCCGAATTCACCCAGCGGCATGACCGGAACCCAAACACTGCTACCCTTGATGCTCAATCATGTTAACCAGGGACGACTCAGCCTCCCGCGATTAGTGGATATGGTATGCGCAGGGCCAGCGCGGCTGTTCGGCATGGCTGGCAAGGGGCGAATTGCGGTGGGGTACGATGCTGATTTGACCTTAGTAGACATGCAACGTAAACAAGCGGTGGATGACCGCAAACTGGCCTCACCTTCAGGCTGGAGCGCCTACGATGGCATGATGCTGCAAGGCTGGCCTTCGGCCACGATCATTGCAGGGCAAATTGTCATGCTCGACGAGCAGGTCATCGGCACCCCGGCAGGAAAGCCGCTCAGGTTTCTATAACGGGCACAGGCAGTTAAAAATACCCCTCAAGCACAACGCTCACGTGGGTGATGAAAAGGATTTCGCGTTCTCTGGAGTTTGGCGCCAAGCGGTCCGCGGTTAAAATTCACCCTATCAACAGCTCATCAAACCGGCGGATAACCCGGTCTGCAAGATAGCCATGGGTATTGAGGCCGTCCATGTCCAGGTAAACCCCAACCATGCCAGCATTGCGCGCTGCCAGCAGGTCATATTTAAAATCCCCTACGTAGGCAATGGTGGCAGGCGCCATATTCCATTCACGGGCAATAGCGAGCAGCCCGTCTGGAGCCGGCTTGGGCGCAGCATCCTCCCTTGCCAGCACACGCTCCACAGGAATATTCAGCCGTGAAACGGTGAGCTCGGCAATGACACGGGCATTACGGGTAAGAATAGCCGTAGGAATACCCATTGCCGACAATTGTTCAAGGCAGGATTCTGCGCCGGGTATCCAGGTGGCCCGTTGCGCCCCTTCACGTTCATATTCAAGCACCACAGCGTGAGCAGCTGCCTGCTCGCTGGGTGGTAACGTGTCGATAAATTCCAGAACACCTACATCTTCCGGACAACGAAGAGCCTTACGGATGGCTGCAAAGTCCAGACGAGAATCGACCAGGGTGCCATCCAGATCAAAAATAATGCCATTGAACATCCTCTGGGGGCTTGCTGCTGACAACGTCATCGCACGCTCCAGCCTGCCATTGGCAATGGCAATGGCAATGGTGAACACACTATTGGCACGGCCAATCCTCCATTAACGCCTCACCGCCCGAGGCCATGGCGATAATCTTCCGGTCGCTGTCGAGCGTATATTGAAGACCTTTCTCGCCACGCACTTGCCAGTACACCGCCTTAATTGGCGATACCCCGGGCCCGGCCTCCGAGGTCTCCTCCAACGCGCCCTCATAGAGTGCGTATAAGGCCGGTGATTCTCCCAACGCGACATTGCTGTCGGTACGAATATCCGAAGGCGGCGTGACCTCCAATCGGGCAATACGACTGTTTCTGAACTGAGCGGACAGCCCCGCGGGCCACATAGCACTGCGCGCACGGCCACAGGTACTTTGCCCCGAAATGATATTCAGCGGCACCTTGGTCGTCGCCTGCACACTGGACAAGGGATCGCCAACACAAACCGGACCGTAACAGCCCGGCGACAAGCGATGCAGCGGCTGCTCACGATCCAGCGTTAAAGTCACCGTCAACGCCACCGTCATTGGGTCATCGCCACTGTCCGGTTGGCCAATGTGAGCGCGGTAATGGCTGGCAAGATCGGGCGCCGTATGCGCGCCACTTGGCGGAGAGGAAAAGCCCCCACGGAAGGTGACACACAGTTGCTCGGCACGGGCATGGTCCCCTGCCAACAACGCCCTGGAGGCCGCAGTGATCCCAGAACACACCACCGGCTCCATCGCTCGCTGCCAAGTGTCGGGATACCCACGGTCATCGCAATACTCATGGGAAAAATCGAGCATACAGCGATGAGGAACGATCTTGTGGGTAAGAATCGTGAGATCAACGCCCTGCCCAGCCAGGGCCAACAATGCCTCACTGTAATCCACGCCCATATAACGAAAATACGCCATTTCCCAGCCCACATCGGTGCGCAAATCCAAACGCAAACCGGCAGATGGCATCCCCAATGCCGGCGCAGCCAACCCATTCGTTGACATCAACATTGCCAAGCTAATCCACAACGCCCATCGGCATCGCTGCGCTTGCTGCACCCATCGTTTCATACTATCCCCCACTGCCCCGGATACCGAGACACCGTTCCCCGTCGTTCCTCAAAGGAAAACAAATTCGGCCGATCGATGCCAGCCCGCCTGTCCACGACGGGCTGTAGCCCCCCCCGAAAATTCATCAAGGACGAGAGTGCAGTGGATAGCGCCGCGCCGTGCACCGAGTTAGGGATTTCTCAGCGCGGATTCAGCTTCAGCCAGGCCCCAGTCACAGACTCTATGTAATGGTCGCAAACCATAGACCTACTTCGCCAACAAATTTGCGTTCTGCGCACAAGGGAGGGCCGCAAGCGCTGAGTTTGTTATGAAGAACAAAGCCGCTTATCCCCAAGTTGCGCGGTGAACGCGAAAACCCCTGCCCGGATAAAGAAATAGCCAGCAGCTATCGTGTAACATGGGCCCAGCCTCTTGCACCATTCTCAAGCTGCCGCTACCCTTTAGGCTTAAATGAAGCAGATTCAAGAGACATGACTATGCACGCAGCATTGCTTAATACACGTACCCTGACTGGCCCGGTGGCCGGTATGGCGGTATCTGCTGCGTCGTATTACGGGTATTGGTTTAGCCGCTCGCGCGCCTGATTAATACCCAGGCGCGCCCGTCAAGGGACGCCTGCCGAACACACCCAACCCCGGCCGGTAACCCGCCCGGGGTTTTTTATTGGCGGATATACAGCCGCAAACAACAGACAGCACCAAAAGGCCAACAGCATGTATCGCTATCAACCGAACGATCTGACAACCCGATTTAGCCGCTGGCCGAACCTGCACAGCACAGAACAGCGATCGACGAATCACGCGCGACGATAACGCGCCGCCGCAATAAGGGAAGACCATGCAACAGGTAAACACACAACATATCGAAAACGCCGCCAGCCCAACCCAAGCGCGCCAGGCGACACCACGCCGCAGCCAGCCGCTGCCCTCCCCTGCGGTACTGCGTGAGCGCTTGCCGGTGAATACCGCACTCGCCGCACACATTGAGCAGCACCGTCAGACGATTCGCAATATTCTCGATGGCAAAGATTCACGTCTGCTGGTAATCACCGGGCCATGCTCACTTCACGACCCCAAGTCCGCCCTGGAATACGGTCACCGCCTGGCAGAACTCGCGGCTCAGCTGGGCGACAAAATTTTCATTGTGATGCGGGCCTATGTGGAAAAGCCCCGCACCACCGTGGGCTGGAAAGGTATGCTCTACGACCCACATTTGGATGGCAGCAATGATATCGCCACCGGCCTGAATGTATCCCGCCACCTGTTGCTGGACCTGGCCCGGTTAGGCCTGCCGCTTGCCACCGAGCTGCTGCACCCCATGGCTGCGGATTACCTAGGCGACCTGCTTAGTTGGGCCGCCATCGGGGCACGCACCACAGAATCCCAGATCCACCGTGAAATGGTCAGCGGGTTGGCTCTGCCTGTGGGTTTCAAGAATGGCACTGACGGCAGCATTGACGTGGCCTGTGACGCCATGGGCGCGGCGATCCATCCTCACACCCACTTGGGCATGGATGAACACGGCCACAGCGCGTTGCTACGAACCGCCGGCAATCTGGATACCCATCTGGTACTGCGTGGTGGCCACGATGGGCCAAACTACGATGGCAACAGCGTGCAGCGCGCTACTGCCGCCCTCAAGAGCAAAGGCTGCAACCCACGCCTGATCGTGGACTGCAGCCATGCCAACAGCGGCAAAGACCCGTTACGCCAGCCTGCAGTGCTACAGGATTTGCTGCAACAACGAGCTCAAGGGCAAACCGCCATCGCCGGAATCATGCTGGAAAGCCATCTCCACGACGGCAAACAGGGCCAGGGGAAACCGCTTCAGCATGGCCTCTCCATCACTGATGGCTGCCTGGGCTGGGACAAAACCCGCGCCGTACTCTGCGCGATTGAATAACCCCAAATACCGGGCCTCCTCCCATTGCAGGAGAGGCCTGGCAGTCACTGGTCATGCAACACGCGAGCGACCATGCTAATTTGAAAATACATTTTCACCTATACACCAAGGAAGCCCCATGCTCAGTAATTTGACCCTCGACCAACTGATCACAGCCTTCGTGCTGTTTCTTACTGTCATCGCCACCGTGGCATTCATCGTCTACCTGAAAAATCGTTCGGGTAACGAATAAGCCCAGGGTCACGAATACAGCAGTGACCCGGTCCCCATCTTGATCACGTTACCGCCAATGCGGCAGCGCACCTCCTTGCCAGGGCGCTTATCGAATTCTGCATGGAGAATGCTTTTACGGGTTTCATGGCTGCCCCGATCCACAGACAGGGTATGGGTACCGGGCGCCGTCTCGCCCTGTTCTGCCAGATAAGCAATAAATTCCGGCATCACCGCACCAATCGGCGGAAACGCATCACGGGGCAGCGAGGGGTTTAGCAACCGACCATGAAATTCCGTAAACCCGGTAATGGTTCCCGGAGCGAATAGAAACAGCTCCGAGGTATAAACACCTCCGAACAGATCCGACCAGCGATCCGGGTTAAGACTCGCCGCCAGTACGTGTTCCGGTTTAGTAAAGGGCACAATCAGCGTGGGCTTGTCCACACTCACCACCATCGGCTTGTACTTACTGAACGAAATATGTTTTTCGTCAATGTTCAGCGCCGCCGCCAAGCGAGGAACTTCCGGGGTGTAGCGGTCGATTGTCGGGTTCAGCACTCGCGCAAACTGAATCGCTCCCGGCGAGCTATCGCCCTTATCAATAAAACTCTCAATCAATTGCTCATTCTGTTTCAGCAGGAACGACGCAAATTCCCCTTCATCTTTTGTCAGCCCCATTTCATAAGCGACATAAGACGCTGCCAGAATGGTGTGGGCACCGAATAGTTGTTTGCCTTTACTGTTAAACACCGTCACCGGCGAAGCATCATTTCCCGGCTCGATAAACACGGTTTCAGTTTGCTGAAATTCACTGGCAATAGCCGTTTTACTGGCATCACTACTGCTTGCCGAATCCAACATCACCACCGGCACCTGAGTGCCCTGAAATGGTGCGCCAGCGAATACATCAAGCAATGAATAATTGAGAGCCATCATCCTCACCTTTTATGATTTTCTTACCTGACTATGCAGCAAGGAAAAAAGAATGCAATCAACAAGAGAGGAAATAATGGCAAACGGAAAAAGGGTATTTACAAGGGGTAAGGCTCTAATCAGGTACTCAAACAGGCCTTAGTATGGGAAGCAAGAATTCAGGAAATAGCCCCTTCACGGGCCCACTCGCAACGCACTCGTAAAGGCGCGTCAGAGGGTGCATGGTACACGTCGGCACTGTCCCACACGAAGGTATGGAACCCGGACAATTCGGTTTCCAGGTGCACCACCGCATTCACCCAGTACATATTCTTGAGCAGGGATTCAAATTTAGCGATCCAGTGCTCCCACTCGTACTCCACCGCACGGTAAGACATACCAAAATGAATCACTTGGGTCTGGAAGGTGCCGCCCATCAAATCGTCTCCGGGGACGGAAAACATTTCCCGACACAGAAACGGCCATTCGTCCGCCTGCGGTAATTGCCGAATGGCCTTGCGATTTTGAAAGCAACTCGTCTTACGCTCCTGCAAATTACCAAACGGTAAATGCTTGATACAGCCGTAAACGATGGATTCGTTATCCAAAAAACACCCCAGGAAAATCAGCGACAAGCTCTAGCTTACAGCGACAAGTAAAAATCGAGAACCACTCAAATCACACCCGGCCACAAGGCAGGAATTCTCCCGCCATTCCACATTCATCGATCATCGCTATTACCTTCCACACCCCTGCATTTGTTGCTGATACCGGTTCGCCGTGGATGCGGTGCGTTGCGCTGCACCTTTCATCCATTTGTTGTTTTTCCAGGTGCCGCGGGCATAGCCCCCATGGCCTGCGTAGTAATTCAGATAGAGGTTGTAGGTATCGTTACGGGCCACGCCATTTTTCTTGTAGCTCTGGTAGTGATACCAGCCAACAAAACGCACCGCATCCTTGAAATCATTGCGCTTTACGCCACGGCGCCCGGTGGCGTCTTTGTACCAGTCCCAAGTGCCGTCCAGCGCCTGTGGATAGCCATAGGCCGACGAAGGACGTTTCCAGGGGATAAAACCCAATAGCTTGGTGCGCGGCGGTTTCGCTCTAGCATTAAACCCCGACTCTTTGTAGATCGTTGCCATCAGCACGGGCACCGGCACTCCATACTCTTTTTCCGCATTCTTGGCGTATTTGTACCAGTTATTGAACCAGCCACCCCGCTGATCAAACACCGCACAGACATTATTCGTGTTGGTCGGTGTGACAGCACAACCACTCAGGGTCAGTACTGCCAAAAGCAGAGTTAGCCAGATTTTCATAACGCTCCCGGATCAATACCGTGCTGGTTCAACAAAGACAGTAGCGCAGCTTCATCGCATACCTCAATGCCCAACGATTCCGCTTTCGCCAGTTTGGAGCCTGCGGATGCGCCGGCCACCACCCTATGGGTATTTTTGGACACCGACCCGGCCACTTTGGCGCCCAAGTGCTGCAAGGCCTGTTTAGCCTGCTCACGGGTGAGCTGCTCCAACGTGCCGGTAAGCACCCAAGTCTGG
This sequence comes from Alcanivorax sp., assembly GCF_040119285.1. Lineage (GTDB taxonomy): Bacteria > Pseudomonadota > Gammaproteobacteria > Pseudomonadales > Alcanivoracaceae > Alcanivorax. The sequence continues at coordinate 204,155 of NZ_JBEDTY010000032.1, read as the reverse complement.
CCCTCCAGGGGCTGTGTTTTCGCCTGAGCCGGTGCGCGGGCAGCCATATCAGCAATCTGACTTTCTGCATCAAGCAGGCGCGCTTGCCAATCGTTCTCCGCCAGCGCCTTGGCCAGCTGTGTCATAACCCCGGAGCGCACGCCCTTGGGTTCGGCGCCGGCCCCTTCAGCCGCCGCCGCACTCAATTCAGCGACCGTGCGGAAATGGCTACCCAACATGTCCAGTGACTTGTCACCAATCCCATCAAGATTCATGCCCAATCGCTTGGCGGACTTTAACAATTGCGCCAGCGTCAGGCTGTTCACAAAGGTGGCGGACGGCACTCCGCTGGCCTGCGGGCTCACCCCTTGCGCCAACAAACCGTCGATCACCGCCTCGTTATCGCTTTCGGCAAAGAAAGCGCCGATGGCCTTGGCCACTTCCAGGCCCACATCCGGCACCGCCAGCAACAACAGCAACGGAGCACGGCGAATGCTATCCAGATCGCCAAAACAGTCAGCCAGATTCTTGGCGGTTTCTTCGCCAATCTGCAAGATACCCAGCGCAAAAAGAAACCGCCCTAGGCCGACGGTTTTGGAGGCTTCCAGCGCAGCAATCAGGTTATCTGCCGACTTCTCGCCCATACGCTCCAGACCCGCTACCTGCTCAGCTTTCAAGCGGTACAGGTCGGCCACGGTGGCAATCAATTCCTGATCCACCAGCGCATCCACCAGCTTGTCACCCAGCCCATCAATATCCATGGCCCGGCGGGAAGCAAAATGCTTGATGGCTTCTCGCTGTTGAGCGCCACAGATCAACCCGCCGGTGCAACGGGCCACGACTTGGTCGTCGCCACGCAGAATGTCGCTGCCACACACCGGACAGGAAGCCGGCAGGCTAATGTCTTCTGCATTCGCCGGCCGGCGCTCTGGCAGTGCCCGCACCACCTTGGGAATCACATCCCCGGCCCGGTACACCACCACGGTATCGCCAATGCGAATATCCAAGCGCTGAATTTCATCAATATTGTGCAGGGTGGCATTGCTAACGATCACCCCGCCCACGTGCACCGGTTCCAGCCGCGCCACCGGCGTCAGCGCCCCGGTACGGCCTACCTGCCAATCCACACCGTTCAGCACGGTGAGCTCTTCCTGGGCGGGAAATTTGTGGGCTATGGCCCAGCGCGGCGCCCGGCTAACAAAGCCCAGGTCCTCCTGCCAGTCGAAGCGGTTTACCTTGTACACCACACCATCAATGTCGTAATCCAGATGCTCGCGTTTTTCCAAGATGCCCTGATAAAAACGCAGCAAGGCCTCTACCCCGTGACAAACGCGAATCTCCGGGTTTACGCGTAAACCCCAGTCGCGTAATGCATCAAGCATGGCCGAATGGGTAGGCGGATGCTCCCAGCCTTCCAGCTGGGCCATGGAGTAGGCATAAAATTCCAGCGGGCGGCTGGCAGTGATGCGAGAATCCAATTGCCGCAAACTCCCTGCCGCGGCATTACGAGGGTTAGCAAAAAGCTTTAGCCCAGCCGCTTGCTGGCGAGCATTAAGCTCCTCAAAGCCAGCGTGGGGCATGACCACTTCACCGCGCACTTCCAACCGCTTAGGCACATCATTGCCACGCAGTTTAAGAGGCACCGAGCGAATAGTTCTGGCATTCACGGTAATATTCTCACCGGTTTGCCCATCGCCGCGGGTGGCCGCCCGCACCAACTCACCGTTCTCATAAAGCAACGACACCGCCAACCCGTCGAGCTTGGGCTCGGCCACGTAATCAATGATTTCGCTCACATCCAGGCGTTCACGAATACGCTTATCAAAGGCCCGCAGCTCCTCATCATCGAAGGCATTGTCCAGGCTCAACATGGGCACTTCATGTTGCACCTGCTCAAACGCATCCAACGGCACATCACCCACCCGCTGGGTGGGTGAATCTGCGGTAACTAGATCAGGGTATTGCGCTTCCAGGTCTTTCAGTGCGCGAAACGCTCTGTCGTATTCTGCATCCGGCACCGCCGGATCATCCTGAACATAGTAACGGTAGGACCAGTCGTTAAGCTGATCGCGGAGGGATTGTGCTTGCAGGGAAGGATCGTTGTTATTCGTCACAGTGGTCGCAGCAGTGAGAGTTTAGTGATTGAAAAGGCGGGGTGCGTTGAACGCGTAAAGCTTAACGTTGAAACGCGGGCTGTCGCCTCGTTATTGGAAAGGCCATGCCAGCGATTTTCAGTAAGGGCGCAGCGAGAAACCCAAAACACAAGTACCGTTGAGATCCGACAATCTGCGCTGCACGCCCCCTAAAGCGCCAAGACTGGGCTTGGCTTTTGCTTTTCAACGTTAAACGTTCAACTAGCAACTGCTTTTACGCATTCGGCACCCGTTGGCGCCGTTCGAATTCTTGCACACGCTGACGCAAGTGTTCCATGGTCTGCGGGGTCAATACGCTGTGCTGTTCATCTTTGAGCTCACCATCCAGCTCCGAAGCCAGCCGTTGGCAGATGGAAAGCATCTTGTCCAATGCCCCCATGGCATCGGTAGGCCCTGGCAGCTTCAGGAAAAATGTCACCCCGGCAAACGTCTTGCTCTCCATGGTTTCCAAATCAAAGGTGCCCGGTTCCACCGCATTGGCCATGGAAAACTGCAATTCATCGGCACCGTTCACACTTACATGGCGATGGAAAATATTCATGCGACCATAACGCAACCCTGCTTCCAGCAACATGCGTAGCAAGGCGTTACCATTAAAAGGCGCACCGCGATAAGCGATCAGATGTACCACGATCACTTCCAGCACAGGTTGAGGTTCGCGGGGCGCTTTCGGTGCTGGTTTGGGCTCTACCTGTGGCTCTTGGCGAGGTGCCTCACGGGGTTCGGCAATCGATTCTGGCGGCCGCTCTACTGCCGACGGGTTAGGGTCCGGTGCAAGCTCTGGCTGAGGCTCGGGTGAAACACCCGGTTGAGGCGCCGACCCCTGTTCGGCTTCGAACAGACTTTGCTGCTCAGCCGTACGGGGATATGCGGCCGCTTCATCCGGCTCCATTACCATGGGCGGACGTTCCGCTTGATCCTCTTCCATAGCACGACGAATCACGCGAGCAGAGCCAATCAGCTCCGGGTTAGAACCCTTGCTCTCTTCTTCCTCTGGCTGATCTCGGTAGCGTGGATCGATGCGCATGCGCAATCGCCCGTGCCGTTCCTTGATCATCCGCCGCATGCCATCGGCGAGAATCAGCAGGATCAAAATAACCAGAATGCCAATCAGTGTTTCCAGGTTCAGGCCCATTGCCTCTTTTCCCTTGCTTGTGCTGACGTACCGCTCCGTTAGGGCGGTACTGGTTCCTCACATCGCCGCCATTTCGGCCGCTTCTTCCACATCCACTGCAACCAGACGGGACACACCCGGCTCATGCATGGTGACGCCCATCAGGGTAGCAGCCATCTCCATCGCAATCTTGTTATGTGTGATGTAGATAAATTGCACTTTTGCAGACATTTCCGACACCAGGTTACAGAAACGCCCCACATTGGCGTCATCCAGCGGCGCGTCAACCTCATCGAGCAGACAAAACGGTGCGGGATTAAGCTGGAAGATACTGAACACCAGCGACAGCGCGGTCAGCGCCTTTTCCCCACCGGAGAGCAGGTGAATGGTGCTGTTTCGCTTACCGGGAGGCCGCGCCATAATGGTAACACCGGTGTCGAGCAGGTCATCGCCAGTGAGTTCCAAATAGGCATGGCCGCCACCGAAGACTTTCGGAAACAACTCCTGCAGGCCACGGTTGATGCGATCGAAATACTCTTTGAACCGGGCCCGGGTCTCGCGATCAATCTTGCGAATGGCGTTTTCCAGGGTGCCCAGCGCGTCTTCCAGGTCGTCATTCTGACTGTCCAGATAGCTCTTGCGCTCGGATTGCTGCTGGTATTCGTCGATGGCCGCCAGGTTAATCTGGCCCAGGCGAGAAATCCGCTGGCCGATCATGTCCATTTCCTGTGCCCACTGCTGCTCATCCGCCTCGTCCGGCAGGTTTTCCAGCACAGTCTTCAGGTCAAAGTTCTGCTCGGCCAGCTGCTCTGCCACAGTTTGCCGCCGGGTGCTCAGGTCCTGCCACTGCATTCGCTTCTGGTCCATGGTGCTGCGCACTTCCTGGGCCTGACGCTCGAATTGGCCGCGCTGGCCTTCCAGGTTACGCATTTCATGGTCTACGGTTTCCAGTTCGCGGCGGGCTTCGGCCAGCTTGTGCTCGGCTTCCAGGCGCACTTCCAGCTTTTCTTCCAGCTGCATCTGTAATTCGGTGCCCGGCTCGTCGCCGTCGTTGGTCTGCTCTTCGAGCAGCGCCTTGCGCTCGGCCATCATCTGCACCTGCGCCTCCAGGCGGCTCAAATTCTGTCGCAGCGAATCCGCTTGGGTACGAGCACCCTGCACCTCCATAGCCAGCTGATGGGACTGGTCACGATCTTGGCGGGCTTTCTGGCGAGACTCATCCAGGCTCAAACGCAATGCATCCCGACGGGTGAGCAACGCTTCGCGCTCACCGCTGTCGGTTTCCATGGCGTCCAGCGCTTCCGCCAGCACTGCCCGGGCTTCTTTTAGCTGTTCCTGTTCCTGCTCCAGCTGCTCGTTGGTCTCATCCATTTCTCGGCTGAGACGCTCACGGCGCATGGTAATCTGCTCCAGGCGCACCTGACGGGCACTCACCTGAGCATTGATTTCACCTAGCTCCCGGTTAATCCGGCTCGCTTGTCGCTGCACCTCTTCACGCTCTTCTTCCAGCTCGGAAATTTGCTCGCGGGTGCTTTCCAGCTGCTCTTTCAGGTCATCCACCGTGGCCTGCAGGGTCTCGATCTCGCCGACCAACGCCTCAAGCTCGCGGCGGCGTTCGAGAATACCGGCTTCCTGATCTTCCTCTTTGGCCACTTTCAGCCAATCCGGCCCCAGCCAAATACCGTCAAGGGTAACCACGGATTCGTGGGCCTCTAACTGCCCGCGCAGGGTCAGTGCCGCGTCCAGGTTATCGGACACGTAAACCCCTGCCAGCAGGCCTTCCGGGGCCTGGCCTTCAACATGGTCACGCAATAGAGTCGCCTTACTGCCGGCCGCGGCCTTTACCGCCCCCGGGTTAACCAAGGCCAGGCGGCCGTGGGACAGGTCGTCCAGCCAGTCGCTAAGCTGGTCAAAGCCGCTCACCGCCACCGCCTGAATACTGTCGCCGAGCACCGCTTCCAGCGCCTTTTCCCAGCCCTCTGCCACTTGCAGCTGGTCCGCCAGCCGCGGCTCATCATCCAACTCGTGGCGGGTGAGCCAGTCGCTGACCGCGCCATCATCCCCCATGGCCGCCTTCTGAAGAGCCTCGAGGGAGCTGCGGCGGCCCTTCAGGCTTTGCAGCTTTTCGCGGGCCTCATCCAATTGGCGCCCCCGATCACCGTTATCTCGGCGAAGCTGGTTGATCTCTTCCTGCAGAGATTCGCTGCGCAGTTCGTTTTCTTCCGACTGCCCGCGATATTGCTCAACCTGCTCTTCCAGCTCGCGCATTTCCTGGGCCAGCGGGCCGGCATCCAGAGACTCCTGTTCCTTTTTCAGCCGGTCAATCCGATCGCGCAAACGCTCCTGGGATTTATCCAGATGCTGAATCCGGGACTGCTCCACCTCCGCCTGACGGCGGGATTCGCCGGATTTGCCGTTAAATTCTTCCCACGCCTGCTGCCAGCTCTGCATGGTCTCTTCAGCCAGTGCCAGCGCTTCGCTGGAGGCTTCCTGTTGCTCGGAGACCATTTCCAGTTCCGGCTCACGCTCCGCCAGAATGGCGTCCAGCTCAGCCACTTTCTCGCTGTCGATGCGCAAGTGTGCATCCGCCTCTTTCCAGCTGGCACGAACTTGATCCAGCTCTTCGTACAATTGCTGCTTGCGCTCACGCTGATGCTGGATGCTCTGTTCTAGGCGCGCCACTTCTGCGCCCAGAGCGTAAAAATGCTGCTGCACTTCGTTGAAGCGCTCCTGCACCTCGTGGTGCTTCTCGCGCAAACGCTCAACTTCCGCATCCACGTGGCGCTGTTCCGCCACTTTCGCTTCCATGGACACGTCCAGTTCGCCTATCACGTGGTCCAGCTGCTTGACCTGCCCATCCAGCCCTGTCCAGCGCAACGCCTTGAGCTGCGCCCCTTTCAGCCGCTCTTCCTCTTTATATTGCTTGTATTTCTCCGCCGCACTGGCCTGGCGGCTCAAGCGTTCGATCTGGCGTGCCAGCTCATCGCGGATATCGGTAAGGCGCTCCAGGTTCTCGCGGGTGCGGCGAATGCGGTTCTCTGTCTCGCGGCGGCGAGCCTTGTACTTGGAAATACCCGCCGCTTCCTCGATATACACCCGCAGCTCTTCCGGCTTGGCTTCAATCAACCGGGAAATCATGCCCTGCTCGATAATGGCGTAGCTGCGCGGCCCCAGGCCGGTACCCAGGAAAATGTCGGCAATATCCTTGCGCCGGCACTTGGTGTTGTTGAGGAAATAGTTGGACTGGCCATCCCGGGTGACCTGTCGTTTCACGGAGATTTCGTTGAATTTGCCGTATTCACCGGTGACGGTGGCGTCGGAGTTATCAAAAATTAACTCAATAGACGCCTGGGCTACGGGTTTGCGGGCATTGGAGCCATTGAAAATCACGTCCGCCATGGACTCACCCCGTAGGTGCTTGGCCGAAGATTCCCCCATGACCCAGCGCACCGCGTCAATAATATTGGACTTCCCACACCCGTTGGGCCCCACCACCGCGGTGAGGTTTTCCGGAAAATAGGTGGTGGTAGGGTCCACAAAAGATTTGAACCCGGCCAGTTTTATTGATTTCAGTCGCATACGATTGCTGTCTCTACGCCGGCAACGGCAAAACGCCCCTAACAGGCGCCAATAGTAAAAGGGCTAAGTCTAGCGGCAACCCGGCCCGAATTCATCCGCTGAGACGCTCAGATTACAATAACCATCACTACACCGAGTTATATCGCATCCCAACGCCATCGCATTGCAAAGAAAGGCAAAACATCCCGCACCACGTCGGCGGTCGGTTTTACCCAAGGCTGTAAGCCGACAAACAACACTCGTTACTCACCGAACCATAGGCCCAACCAGGCAAACGAAGAGGGCTTGGTCCATCTACTGTTGTATTCGGCGTGCAAGCATGCCCCTCCATACAGCCCCTCCACCCTTTACCTATTACGGTGGCAGCACCGCCATCCGCCACGCCGCGTCTTTACCTTGCAGCGCGGGGCTTGTAGCGTGTAGCTGCTTTTAACCGCCAAGGATTAGCCGTGTCCCAGATCACCGATGCCATTGCCTACCTGACCCGCAGCCTGAAACTGGCCCGCAGCCCAGAACTGCGGCGCTATGTGATTATTCCGCTAATCTTCAACATTTTAGTTTTCGGAGGCCTGTACTGGCTCAGCGGTAGCTGGATTGGTGGCTGGATCACCGCTGCCACAGCAGACTGGGTGCTAACCGGCTTCTGGAGTTTCCTCAATGGCGCCCTACACTTCCTGGTCGATGCCGCAGTGGTGCTGGTGTGGATTTTATTGCTTGGCTTGTTCGCCAGCGTGTTTTCCATCGGTGTGCAGCTGATTGCCGCGCCCTTCATGGGCTTTCTGGCAGAAAAAGTGGATATCCAAATTACCGGCTACCCCATGAACGACGAATCTATCCCCGCCATGATCCTGCGTACCTTCAAACGGGAACTGCGTAAAACCTGGTACTGGCTATGGCGCGCCGTGCTGATTTTGTTTGTAGTCTTGGTGATTTACTTTATCCCGGTGGTCAACGTGCTGGCGTCAGCCATCTGGTTTTTGTGGTCTGGCTGGTTACTGGGCATGCAGTACATCGATTTCGGCGCCGACAATCGCCAGGTGCCCTTTGAGGTGATGCTAGAACGGCTAAAAGAGAAGCGCTGGCTGGTGCTCACCTTCGGGGCCATCGTCATGGCCCTAACCATGATCCCGCTGGTGAACCTGTTCATCATGCCTGTGGCCGTAATCGCGGGGACCCTGATCTGGGTAGAACAACTGGCGCCCAGCACCCCATCGCCCCGCTCACAGCAGACTACTAACGCCGTAGGCGCTCCCTTGCAAAGCACGCAACTTGCGCAGCAAGAGAATCGCCCGCAGGGCAATCGGGTAGAGCCCTAAACTGTGGGTCCGCTTTTAATAAGCGGACTTTGCTGACCAAGGCTCGGGTTCGCACCGTGGGAAGATCGGCGATTGTGTAACAGTGAAGGTGCCAATACACAAAGGGTTGGCGGCTACCGATAACGGGTATCTCTAGCGCATAAAACCCAGCTCTCTGAGCTGGTGAATCCTGTCGCGGGTGGCGGCGGCGTCCTCGAACTCCAGGTTCTTGGCATGTTCCATCATCTTCGCTTCCAGCGCTTTGATTTCCTTGGCCACTTGCGCCGGTGAGCGGGCATCCAGATAATCCGCCGGAGACTCGGCCACTTTCTTTTCGCCCTTGTACTTGCGATCAAAACGGCTGCCACCGCTGTCATCCATGATGTCACGAATCTTCTTGTTCAGCCCTTTCGGGGTGATGCCGTTGGCCTTGTTGAAGGCTTCCTGCTTCTCGCGACGACGATCCGTCTCGTCGATAGCCCGCTCCATGGAGCCGGTCATCTTGTCCGCGTAGAGAATCGCACGGCCATCCACATTCCGGGCAGCCCGGCCGATGGTCTGGATCAGTGACCGGTCGGAGCGCAGAAAGCCCTCCTTGTCCGCATCCAGAATTGCCACCAGCGCCACTTCCGGCATATCCAGCCCTTCACGCAGCAAGTTAATCCCCACCAGCACATCGAACTTGCCCAAGCGCAGATCGCGAATAATTTCCACCCGCTCCACCGTGTCAATATCGGAATGCAGATAACGCACCCGAATACCATGCTCATTCAGGTATTCAGTGAGGTCCTCTGCCATGCGCTTGGTCAGCGTGGTCACCAACACCCGCTGCTCTTTGGCAATGCATTCCTTGGCTTCGCCCAGCAGATCATCCACCTGAGTGGTCGCCGGACGGATCTCGATTTTCGGGTCCACCAGGCCGGTGGGCCGCACCACCTGCTCCACCACCTGCCCAGCGTATTTCTTCTCATAGGGCCCTGGGGTAGCAGACACAAAGACCATTTGTGGCGCCAGCAGCTCCCATTCCTCGAACTTCAGTGGCCGGTTATCCATGGCAGAGGGCAACCGGAACCCGAAACTTACCAGGGTTTCTTTACGCGAGCGGTCACCCTTGTACATGGCGCCCAGCTGGGGAATGGTGACGTGGGACTCATCGGCAATCAGCAGCGCATTGTCCGGCAGGTAATCATACAAGGTGGGCGGAGCATCGCCGGGGGCACGGCCAGAAAACAAACGGGAGTAGTTTTCTACTCCATTGCAATAACCCAGCTCCTGCAGCATTTCGATGTCGAAGCGGGTGCGCTGCTCCAAACGCTGGGCTTCCACCAGCTTGTTCTGCTCCTTAAGTTCGGCCAACCGCTCGGCCAACTCTTCCTTAATCATCTCCACCGCCTTGAGCACGGTTTCCCTTGGCGTCACGTAATGGCTCTTGGGGTAGATGGTGGTGCGGCTAATACGACGAATCACCTCACCGGTAAGTGGATCAAAGATACTGATGGATTCCACCTCATCATCAAACAGCTCAATACGAACCGCTTCCTTTTCCTCTTCCGCCGGGAAGATATCAATCACATCCCCGCGCACTCGGTAAGTGGCACGGCGGAAATCCATCTCGTTACGGGTGTACTGCAGCTCCGCCAACCGCCGCAACAGCTCACGCTGATCAATATGATCGCCGCGCACCAAATGCAGCACCATGGCGTGGTAACTGGCGGGATCACCCAGGCCGTAAATGGCCGACACGGTGGCTACGATAATGGTGTCCGGTCGCTCCAGTATCGCCTTGGTGGCAGACAGTCGCATTTGCTCGATCTGCTCATTCACCGAGGCATCTTTCTCGATAAACGTATCGGAGCTGGGCACATAAGCTTCCGGCTGGTAGTAATCGTAGTAAGAAACGAAATACTCCACCGCGTTTTCGGGGAAAAACTCTCGGAACTCCCCGTACAACTGAGCAGCCAGCGTCTTGTTCGGCGCCATAATGATGGTGGGCCGGCCTGTTTGCGCAATCACATTAGCCATGGTGAACGTCTTACCCGAACCGGTCACCCCCAGCAGCGTCTGGTGGCCCAGGCCATCATCAATACCCTCAATCAGCTGCGCAATGGCGGTGGGCTGATCACCAGCGGGCTGGTAGTCGGAATGGAGCTTGAAGAGGCTTTCAGACATTTGGGCTTCCTGATGGCTGCCGCCCTCCCGACGACGGGAAAACAGCAAAAGTCATGCGTGCAGAATCGCCGGGTAGTGTACCTCCTCCAACGCCAAGCGGCACCCTGTGTCTCCCACAAAACCCCTGTGACACCGTGATCCAAACCAGCAACACAGCCCACCCCTTTACGTGGTGGAACCTATCTGCTTACCACAACCACCCGTAGCCGAATCCGAGTTTTTACTGACTTTGGTGCTGCGTGCTCACTCTGTCGAACGTTACATCGGCTGGAGTCGCTCGAGCCAGTCAACAATCTTTGTTTTGTTGTCCTACCGATCACCTGCACTGGCTAGTTATACTTGGCGAAAAGCGAACGCTTTCAGAAGTCGTCCGCTTGGCAAAAAGCAATAGCGGCAGAGCGCTGGGCGGTTCGATCTGGCAACCGGGCTTCCACGCCCGAGCTATCCGACGCGAGCAGGATATCTTGCCCGCGGCACGCTATATCGTCGCCAACCCACTCAGAGCAGGCCTGGCCCACCAAATTGGAGACTACCCCTTCAGGTATGCCGCCTGGCTATAAGGCACCCTGCCTTTGTGTAGGGGTGGTTCCACCGCGATCCCAGGCCCACCCCTGCCCCGGACCAAACACTTCGTGGTGGAACCACTACTCCTACAAAAGCCACCAGGCGCCGCCATCCAGATGAAATACGGGACATCCACGGCCATATCCGGTAAAATGCCTGCCCCTTTCTGTGTCGCTCGGCGCATAAAAGCACAGCCGATCCGACGCTCTAGATGAACGAGGAGTGCATGTCCGATATCAGCCTTTCCGACCGCGTACAACGCATCAAGCCGTCTCCCACCCTTGCCATTACCGCCAAAGCCGGTGAATTGCGGGCACAGGGTAAAGACATTATTGGGCTGGGTGCCGGTGAGCCGGATTTCGATACCCCGGAACATATCAAACAGGGCGCCATTGAAGCGATCAACGCCGGCAAAACCAAGTACACCCCGGTGGACGGCACTCCCGGCCTCAAAAAAGCCATTATCGACAAGTTCCAGCGCGATAACGGCTTGGCCTACGAGCCCGCCCAGGTGTTGGTGTCCAGTGGCGGCAAGCAGAGCTTCTTCAACATGGCATTGGCTCTGTTGAACGACGGCGACGAAGCCATCATCCCAGCGCCCTACTGGGTGAGCTACCCGGACATGGTGCTGGTTGCAGGTGGTGTGCCAAAAGTCCTCGAAACGGACGTGAACAGCCGCTTCAAGATCACCCCTGAACAGCTGGAAGCGGCGATCACGCCGAAAACCCGCCTGTTCGTGATCAACAGCCCGTCCAACCCGTCCGGCATGGCTTATTCCCTGGAAGAGCTCGCCGCATTGGGTGAAGTGCTCAAGAAACACCCGAACATCATCGTCGCCACCGACGATATGTACGAGCACATCCTGTGGACTGGCAAACCGTTCATCAACATCGTCAACGCTACCCCAGAGCTGTATGACCGCACCGTAGTCATGAACGGTGTTTCCAAAGCCTACTCCATGACAGGCTGGCGCATCGGTTACGCAGCAGGCCCGCAGAAACTGATTGCCGCCATGAAGAAGGTGCAATCCCAGTCCACCTCCAACCCGGCCTCCATTAGCCAGGCCGCAGCGGAAGCGGCGCTGGCCGGCGATCAAGGCTGCGTGGACGAGATGGTTAAAGCGTTCAAAGAGCGTCACGACTATCTCACCGACGCCCTGGATGCCCTGCCCGGCGTGAAATGCGCTAAAGGCGATGGCACCTTCTACGCCTTCCCGGACTTCTCCGACGCCATTGCCAACATGGAGGGTGTGGAGTCCGACACCGATCTGGCCACCCTGCTACTGGAAACCGCCGAAGTGGCTCTGGTACCTGGTTCCGCCTTCGGCGCACCAGGCTGCATGCGCCTGTCTTTTGCTGTCGGCATGGACACGTTAAAGGAGGCTATCCGCCGGATTGAGCAAGCATTGGCTAAATAAGCAACAAACGCGCCTCCGGGGTGTTGACGACCTCGAGAGGCGTCACTAATATACGCGCCTCAAGACATTCCGCCTTAGCTCAGTTGGTAGAGCAAATGACTGTTAATCATTGGGTCGCTGGTTCGAGCCCAGCAGGCGGAGCCAAACAAGAAAAGGGCTTATCCATCGGGTAAGCCCTTTTTCTTTGCCCAATGATTGAGCCCCCTGCGGGCGCTGAGTTAATCATTGGTGAATCCAGTGAATTCACCTAGTTCGAGCCCAGCAGGCGAAGCCAAACAAGGAAAGGGCTTATCCATCGGGTAAGCCCTTTTTCTTTGCCCAATGATTGAGCCCCCTGCGGGCGCTGAGTTAATCATTGGTGAATCCAGTGAATTCACCTAGTTCGAGCCCAGCAGGCGGAGCCAAACAAGGAAAGGGCTTATCCATGGGGTAAGCCCTTTTTCTTTGCCACAAAGATGGGTCGCCCTGCGGTCGACAGTTAATCATTGGTGAATCCAATTGCGTTCGCTGCGCCCCCTTCAAGCCGACCCACCCAAGACATTCCGACCCTCAGTGGTAAACAGAACACCGTTATTGTCATTAATGCACCACCGGAACTGCGCTTCCATTGAGCAACCGCTTTGCAGCCCGGCCCTCCACTACAAAGCCAGAATCAGTGGCACAGGGGCCAACCCTACGAATTGTGAATAGCACAAGGCATGATAGAATCGCATCCTCGCCTGACATTACGCCCTAGATGGATGCAGCAGGCACACTGTCTGGCCATATCAGGAATCAGCTAAAGATGCAGCAGGATCCCGTCACTCTCAGCCCCTCACGGCATAACCGTTGGTATGAGCGTATTCTATTAAACCCCACCCTTGGACACCTGCTGTCACTGGGGATCATCCTTCTTGGTTCCCAGTTTCTGGCCTACCAAGCGTGGATACAAAATACCAATCAAGGCATCACCCTGGGATTATTGGCGGGGTGTTATTTGCTCACTATTTACCTCAGCAGCAATATTGCCAAATACGCCGGTGGTCGCGCGGTGCGTTACCATCTTGGAACCACGCTCATCGCTATCGCTGTGGTCTTGGCAGGTGTATTGCTTATACGAATTGGCTACTCCCGGAGCTCACTGGTCATTGGCATTGCGTTATTGATAAGCCTTCGCGCGCTCTCTGTTCCGATTAATCAACGCTTCCGTTACTTGAAACTCGCCTGCATCCCCTCTCACCATTGAGTCTATCCTTCCCACGCTTTCCGGGAGCTTTGACTACCGCGTGCTTGCGGAACCAGATCTGGGTCAAACCCGCTATGACGGCCTGGTTGTAGACATGGAAGCCGAACTTGCAGATGAATGGATACGCTTTATCAGCCACTGCAACATCGCTGGCTTCCCTGTTTTTAACGCCCGAAAAGTCACTGAAAGCCTGAATGGCAAAGTCAATCTCGCCGCACTGCAAAGCATGGATCTGGCAAACCTGCAGCCTCAACCGGTCTACCTGGCTGCCAAGCGTGCACTGGACATTATGCTTACCCTGCTTGTCGCACCCTTGTTGATTCCTTTTTGCCTAGTCGTCGCACTCTTAATCAGGTTCGACTCACCCGGCCCGGCTATATTTGTTCAGGAAAGAATCGGTAAAGGGAACCGCGTTTTTAGAATGTATAAGTTTCGCTCCATGCTGCCCAGAGAGGCAGGCGAAGCTACTGCGCAATTTGCCGACCAAGATGCACATCGCATTACCCGCTTGGGGGCGTTTATTCGCAAAGTGCGAATCGATGAACTGCCCCAGTTCCTGAACATTCTGAAGGGTGACATGAGCCTGATCGGCCCCCGCCCCGAACAGCCTGAGTTTGTGGAGCACTTTGAGGAAAAACTTCCTTACTACAGCTACCGACACATTATTCGTCCAGGTATCACTGGCTGGGCCCAAGTGAATCACGGCTACACCACTGATACAGAAAGCACACGAGAGAAGGTAGAACACGACTTCTACTACATCAAAAACCTCTCCCCCTTGCTGGATTTTCTGATTGTTATGCGAACACTAAAAACCATGGCCACAGGGTTTGGGGCACTATAATGCACGATAGCAACCCCAAAATTTCCGTCATTATCCCCATCTACCAGCACTGGGAACTCACTAAGGTTCTGTTTTCTGCCTTGGCCAGACAAACACTGCCGAAAAGTCTCTGGGAATGCTTCATCGTTGATAACGGCTCGGATGTTGTGCCAGCAGCAGACACTCTACCGGATTTCGTAAACCTGCTTGAGTGCCACCAGCCCGGCTCCTATGCAGCGCGCAACCTGGCACTTCAGCAAGCCCAAGGGGAACTACTGGTCTTCACTGACGCCGATTGCCGACCGAATCCCGACTGGCTAGAAATCATCTGGCGCCAGCACCTGGGCTGCAAAAAACCCACTCTGATTGCTGGTGGAGTCACTGTTCTGCGCTTTGACAATCTGAAACCTAACTGGATAGAAGTGTACGACATGGCAATGGGATTGCCTCAGGAACGTTACACACGACACGGCTACGCGGTGACAGCCAATTTATCAATTCCGCGCAGCGTCTTTACCGCAGTGGGCGAATTCGACCACAAGAGATTCTCCGGCGGAGATGCAGAGTTTTGCCAGCGCGCTGGTCAATCTGGCGTACCACTGGTGTATGTACCACAAGCCAATGTAGATCACCCTGCCAGAGCCGACTGGGAAGAACTGACCGTCAAGCTGAAGCGCGTAAAAGGTGGCCAGGTACGCTCCGGGCCTTTAAAGCGCAGGCTGAAATTTATCATCAAAACCTTCATACCCCCCGTTTGGGCATACTGGTTCGCCGTCAGAAACAAAAGAATAAGCCGTCTGCAAAAGCCGGCTGTCATTTTCATTCAAACCCGGCTCTGGATCACTGAAATGGGTATCACACTAAAGCTGCTGGCCAATGGAAAAATGGAGCGACGCTAGATGGCCTGCCCACAAGTATCCATCATTACTCCCTGCTTCAATGCAGAAAAATCATTACCCAAGACAGTAGCCTCAGTGCAGAAACAAACCTTTGTTGACTGGGAACTAATTCTGGTTGATGACCAATCCAGTGATCGAACCTACCAGACAGCCCTGCAATTAAGTAGAGAAGATGATCGCATCAAGGTAATTCAGCTAAGCGAAAATGGAGGCGCCGCAAAAGCAAGAAACTATGCCATTGAGCACGCCCGGGGAACGTTTATCGCTTTCATAGATGCAGACGATTGCTGGCTACCGCAAAAGCTCATGCGCCAGCTTGGGGCAATGAAGGAAAAGGGGTGGCCACTTAGCTACACCGCTTACACTCGGCTCAACAACCAAGGCGAGACGATGAATACAGTAGGCGTACCTGAAAAACTGAGCTACCGGCAGTTACTCAAGACCAATTATATTGGCTGCTCAACAGCCATTTATGATGCGCAGCAGCTCGGTAAAGTTTATATGCCCGAACTTCGCAAAAGGCAGGACTATGGACTCTGGCTAAAAATCCTCAGATCAACCTCGTTCGCTTATGGGATCAACGAGTCTTTGACACACTATCTTGTCCAAGAAGACTCGCTCTCATCCCAAAAACGTAAAGCTGCAGCTTACAATTGGCAGCTATACCGAAACCAGGAAAACCTATCACTACTCAAATCCATATATTACTTTTCACACTACGTCATCAGAGGAATTTTGAGGAATAAATTCCCCAAACTGGCAGCAGCACTCGGCGTCCACTATCCTCATTCAAGCTGAAACATGTGTTGATGTGAAGCAGCCCGAACCTCTAGCCTTTTTCGAGGAACGAAAACACATCCTTCCACATAGCCATTGACTGAGACTTTAACTCTTCGGAGCTATTCGCAATCTTCCTCCTGTGAGCCTCGAGCTCACTCGCGCCCAACAGAAGCTCGACACGGGACCACAGCGCATCATAACCACCTCCGTCAGAAACCATCAGGCTCTCTACACCATAATCCAGCATTAGCTCCCTGTACTTGTGCGACCAACCTGTTGCCACCGCCGGTATATTCTGGGATAAGGCACTAACTAAACCATGAAAACGTGAACTGACAACAATAGAAAAGGAACCAATTAGAGCCTTAATTTCAAGAGGGTCATCACTCTGCAGCAACTCAACCTGGCCTTTGTAAGTGTCTACGATGAAATCCGCAATATCTTTATCTTTCTTTCCCTCATGTAGCAACACTGAAACAGTCCTGCCGGATTTTAAAAGGTCTCCAACTAGCCTAACCAGCATTTCCTGATAATTTTTTTCTGCCCCCATACTAATCATTTTATGATTAGGAATAACACAGACATCTCTGGTAACACCTGTCTCCCCAACCTTTACAAGGTTAGTAAAATCAGGAAACAGCCTTGCCTTACCTGCTTTAATTCCGTCCAGGCAAGACTTAGAAACGCGATCTCTTGCATAGATTGCATCTGCATTATCAAGAACGACTGCCATTTCCTTTTTGAACTTTCTACTAGGAAATGGGCCGAATGCTTGAGGCAGAAGGATAATTTTCTTACCTTGTTGCTTCAGCTTGACAATTTCTCTAGACAGCCTTTCCATTAGCTTATCAACGCCCCACTGCTCACCGTAAGCAAAGCCTGAAGCATCGAGCACAACATCAATTTCATTATTGATGACAACACCGTATCTACGCCTTAAAACTGCTGGAATCATGCGAAAAAGGAACGAAAAATCAACCCCCCTGAATTTCAACACCCCTTTCTGATAAAGACCATAACGCGCCCTTGCTTCATAGGGAGTATAAACATCACTAACAAATGAAGCCTTTAATCCAGCCGATTCGAAAGCCTGCATTATCGCCACAAGCATAAGCTCGGCACCTTTATTGGGAATACCAATACCTTTAATTTCAATAATCATAGTTTTACCGGTTTCTAGCATCGCGCGCTTTTGCCAATAGACTTAGAGACAGACCCACCACCCTGTACAGCAGCAGAGAGCGAAACATCATGAAAAATATTTTTCTCGATCTAGGCAGCACGCCAAAAATCCAGAAAGACGCAATTGAATACGATATTAGAGTTGCAATGGCAGCTCCGAGCGGCCCCATAACTGGTATCAGAATTAAGTTGAGGGCCACATTGGAAAGCGCACCTGCCCCCTGACTGATGAGAGAGTAGCTCAGCCGGTCCTCAGCAAGAATCCATTTGCTAACCAGGGCACGCATGGAGATAAAAACGCCCCCCCATATATGCACGATTAGTATCGGTACAGAAGCCAAGTAATCGTTACCAAACATCACGGGAACAAACAAACCAGCAACCAAAATCACAAATAGCGCTGCAGCAAAACCCAAAAGAGCCAAAAGAGCCAAAAGAGTTTCCAAAAAACGCTCATACACCTCTTCACCTTCATTTTTCTTTTTCAGCAAGCTCGGAAAAGAGGCAGTTACAATCATTACTGGCATGAAATACCAGATTTCAGAAATACGGCTCGCTACAGCATAGACCCCCACAGCCTCCACTCCGACCATCTTTCCTATCATCAACTGGTCTATCTTTTGGTAGACAATTGCCGTAACACCGGACGCAATCAGCGGGAGGCAGGTTCTAAGATATGACGAACAGAGTGACCATGAAAAATTGAACCTTATGCCTCCTGTCCTTCTAGAGAAAACCGAATATAACCAAAAAGTCATAATCGCAGCTTCCAGTATGTAACTGGCAACAATCCAGTAGAAATCCACATGCAGAAAAGCAGCAAACATCCTTAGAGCTGAGACAGAAACCGACGACAACATTTGCCCATAGGCCACAAGTTTATTTAGGTTTCTCGACTCCAACCAGAACGAAAATACTACGCCCCCCTTGAAAGTTTCGGCCACAAACAATATTAATATGTAAGCTTCAAGACCTTGGTTCAGGCTGAGATAACCGGAAACACACAGCCACAATAAAAGAAAAAAGATAGATGAAATCAACCGCATAACCAGAACCGTGGAGATAATGACATCCCTACTGCCACGGCCATTTATCAGATCTCGAGTAACAATAGAATTGAGCCCCAACTGAACCAAGGGGGAAGCAAGCGCAACGACGGATAGCGCCAAGCTCAGAAAACCAAAGCTTTCAGGACCATAAACCCTTGCCACCAACGCAATACCAAAAAAACCAGCAATCATCGAAAGCAACTTACCGACGATTAGCCAACCACTATTTGACAAAATGGTGCGAGCGCTCAATTATAGATCCGGATAGTATTGATGCTAAGCTTATCTGAACACGGGATAGCCCCCTCCTCACAAGGATGCCCGAGCGAAATCCACATCACGATTCTCTCATCCTTATTCAATCCCAGAATGTCTTCTGCTTGGCGCTCCCTTTCCTCAATATCTGGCCAGTTAATAGGGCAAGAACCCAACCCGAGAGTTTCCAGCGCATACATAAAGGACATGGCTGCCAGCCCTACATCGACATATATTACATGACGATCCCGAGGCTCCGGGTAAGCTCTCAGTTGCCCGACCACCGCCACCATCACAGGTATGTTTTCCGCAAAGCCCTTGATACCCATTGGTAAATGTCGTGTTTGCTTCAACAGCTCTGGGTCGTCAAATACACGAAAATAGAATGGCTGCCGATTACAGGCACTGGGCGACAGTGTTGCTATCTCTACAGCTTGGTCAATCAACTCTCTAGGGACAGGCTCCGGCCTGTACCATCTCACCGAGCGCCGTCGCTGCGACAAAGCAAGCATTCCCTCATACGTAACCGGTTGCTGCACCGAGTTTTTTCTCATAAAGGGGATCAATTTTTCTTTCGCCCGTCTCTTCAGAGGGAGCTCCCGCAACGCCTCCTCGAAGGCGGTTCTTGCCGAACGTACAATTTTAGTACCATCACAAACTGAGAAATACTCCTCCAGAACATCATGAGCCCATGTAATTTCATCTGAATCTTCCCCATTCCGTAACGTAGAGACAAATGAGTCTACAGTCTCAGTAATAATATCTTCTGCGAAAACCGACTTTCTCTGCCTCATGGAAAGGCCTTTCTCAAGTCGATGAATAGAGCGCCTCAAGTGGTAATTAACCCTCCACTGCCCCTCCCTGTTCTTCTCATGATCAAGCCGACCAGCAATAACCGATGCAGCTTCCCGATTAAAACTACTGCTAAAAATAAAAAAAATCTTTAGAAAAACCGTATTGGCCAGCGCAAGCCGCATAAACATCTGTCGAAAAGCACCGACGGCCCGCTGAAAGGCTGCCACACTTCTTTTCCCCACAACTTTTTTGATGATTTTCTTTACTGTGGCCTGCATTTCGGCAACTCCGAACTCGACTTGGCACCCCCCCCTTTTTTACCGAGGGTTATGCTCACTCAGGTATTGCTAAACGACACCTCTAGCAGAATTATCTGCATCAAAACTAAACCGGACCCATCAATAGAATAGTCGTTATGAAATATAACCATCCGGATTTTGCTTTTGCCAGCGCCAATGGTCCGCACACATCGCGTCGATTCCTCTTGTGGCCTTCCAGGCTAGCACCCGCTCCGCATGAGCTGGATCAGAATAACAACTGGCCACATCGCCCGGGCGACGATCAACAATACGATAAGGTACCTCACGGCCAGTTGCCGCAGAAAAGGCATTAACCATCTCCAACACGCTATAACCACGCCCGGTGCCGAGGTTTACTGTAATCATACTTTTTTTGTCCTCCAGCGCGCGCAGTGCAGCCAAATGGCCTTCAGCAAGGTCCATTACATGGATGTAATCTCGGACGCCTGTACCGTCCTGAGTGGGATAATCCCCACCAAAGATATCGAGCCTTTCACGCTTTCCAACCGCCACCTGAGCAATATAGGGCATTAAATTATTAGGAATGCCACAGGGATCTTCACCGATCTGGCCGCTCTTATGAGCGCCGACAGGGTTGAAATAGCGCAACAGGGCCAGCTG
Source organism: Alcanivorax sp. (assembly GCF_040119285.1). Taxonomy (GTDB): domain Bacteria; phylum Pseudomonadota; class Gammaproteobacteria; order Pseudomonadales; family Alcanivoracaceae; genus Alcanivorax. The sequence continues at coordinate 183,957 of NZ_JBEDTY010000032.1, read as the reverse complement.
CCACCGGTTATCGCTGGTGTAGAGATCACGGAGCATATCTTCAATGTGCAACTTGCTGGCGCCATAAGGATTGGTCGCACTGAGAGGAAAGTCTTCCTTAATGGGCACAGAGGCCGGGTCACCGTACACCGTTGCCGATGAGCTAAATACCAGAGTGCGTACCCCTGCCCGTTCCATGGCTTCCAACAAACGTACCGTGCCAACCACATTGCAATCGTAGTACTGCAACGGCTTCTCAACCGATTCACCCACCGCCTTCAGGCCGGCAAAATGGATCACGGAATCGATATCATGGTCGGCGAAAAGTCGGTCCAGGCAATCCGCATCGCGAATGTCGCCTTCAATGAAAGTCAGCTCACGCCCAGTCAGCTTTTGAACACGGCGCAGGCTTTCCTCGCTGCTATTGGCCAGGTTATCAAGCACGACAACCTCGCGCCCTGCTTCAAGTAACAACAACACCGTGTGAGACCCGATATAACCGGCACCGCCGGTGACCAATACTTTGCTCATGATTCATCATCCTGTTCAAAGGTTATCGCCTGACCTGCCACCGCCCATCTCGTAAGCTCCACCATGTGATATTAAACAGTCAAGCCAATCGTAGAATTAACCTGCCACGGCCATCGCTTTGCTTACGTTAACCTCGAACAAGTCACGAATTCGGCCTAGCGCTTCATCGTTATCTGCCTCAAAACGCAACACTAACTTCGGTGAGGTATTCGATGCACGACACAGGCCCCAACCATCGGAATAATCCATACGAATACCGTCAATTACACACCGCTCACCGTCCCCAAACGGGGCGTGCTCTTGCAGGTATTTCACAATGGCGAACTTATTGTCATCTGTCACATCGATATTGATCTCAGGTGTAGTACACAGTGTGGGATAACGGGCAAACAGCCCATCGGCATCGCCATCAAAACGGCTCACGATGCCAAGAAGTCGTGCTCCTGCCACCAAGGCATCATCAAAGCCGTACCAATCTTCAGCAAAAAAGATATGCCCACTCATCTCGCCCGCCAGCAAAGCCCCTGTTTGCTTCATCCTGGCCTTGATCAAGGAGTGTCCGGTTTGCCACATTTCTGGCTCCCCCCCGGCGTCCCTAATCACGTCGAACAGGGAGCCTGTGCACTTCACATCAAAAATAACTTTCGCGCCTGGATTTCGACTCACCATATCCTCTGCCAGCGCCATTAGCAGAATATCCGGATACACCACCTCTCCAGCAGGTGTAACAACCCCAACCCGATCGCCGTCACCATCAAAAGCCAATCCAAGGTCGGCCTTTTCTGCTTTTACGCTAGCAATTAAATCCTGCAAATTGTTGAGGTCACCCGGGTCCGGGTGATGATTCGGGAAGGTGCCGTCGACGTCGGTGAACAGCGGCACAACCTCACACCCTAACGCCTCAAGCACTTGCGGTGCCTGTAAACCAGTGATGCCATTGCCACAATCGACAACCACCTTCATAGGCCGCGCTAGGCTATGGGCACTCAAAAACGCAGCCTGATAATCCACCAGCACATCCTGCTCACGATACTCGCCCTGCCCTTCAGCAAAGCGCTGATCTACAATTCTGCGATGCAACGCCTGAATGCGTTCACCCGAGAGTGTCACACCGTCAATCACAATTTTGAAACCATTGTAATTGCCCGGGTTATGGCTACCGGTCAGCATCACACCGGAATTGAGCCCCTCAATATGATGCGTTGCAAAATACAGCACAGGCGTCGGTACCAACCCCACATTCACTACTGCGCACCCGGTGGATTGAACACCCTCACTCAAGGCCAGCAACAAAGCGGGACCAGACAAGCGCCCGTCTCGCCCTATAGCGATGGCCGTCTGTCCTTGAGCTTGCACCTCGGACCCAATCGCCCGACCAATTTCATAAGCCCATGCATCCGTGAGCGTTTCGTTATAAATACCGCGAATATCGTAAGCACGAAAAATCGAAGCGGGAATGGGGTGAGTCATTAATGTCATCCTTGTAGGGCACAGAGCACACAACCAGCTGGCACAGCATGATAAGGGAGGGCTCTGTCCATTTGCATTCGTGTTTAATGTTATTGCGTCGCTTGCTTGCACGCGATATGGCGCGCTAACGACAGTGAGGAATCATCCACCTCATGGGCGCCATCAGGGTCCGCCAGAACCGCCAACATATCGGTGGCAATCACCTTGCCCATCTCCACGCCCCATTGATCAAAAGGATTTATTCCCCAAATCACCGCTTGGGCAAACACCTTATGCTCATACATGGCCAGCAAGGAGCCAAGGGTTCTAGGCGACAACTCATCCAGCACCAGAGTGGTGCTGGGCTGATTACCCCGATAACGCTTGTAAGCAGGCAAAGCCAGCGTTGAATCCAAAGCCTGCTCGCCAAACGCCAACAAACGCGATTGAGCTAGGCAATTGGCGTTAGACAGAGCATGCTGGCCTTCCAATTCCACCGCCGCACCCGAATGTGCGCTTTCGGTATAGCGCCGTGCGGTCATCAAAAACTCGCACGCCACCGGCTGAGTACCCTGGTGCAACAACTGGAAAAAGGCATGCTGTGCATTCGGGCCAACCTCACCCCAAATCACCGGACAGGTGTGGTAATCCACAGGGTCGCCATTACGCGACACACTCTTCCCGTTAGACTCCATCTCTAACTGTTCTAGATAAGCAGGCAGATATTTTAAGCGGCCATCGTAGGGCAGCACTGCACGGGCGCGGATATCCAGAAAATTGATATTCCACACATCCACCAAAGCCAGCATAACCGGGATATTCTCGTGCCATGGGCGCTGGCGAAAGTGGAGATCCATGTCATGGGCACCCGCCAGCAACTCACGGAATCCGTGCATCCCCACGGTAAGCGCAATGGGCAACCCGATAGCAGACCATAAAGAATAACGCCCGCCCACCCAATCCCAGAACTGTAACTGGTTAGTCGATGGAATCCCCCACGCGGTCATCTTGTCCGGTTGTGCGGAAATACCAATAAAATGGCAACGCAGCATCGCTTCGTTATCCATTTCAAGCCCCAGTGCACGGGCCATCCAGCTACGTGCCGTATTGGCGTTGTGCAACGTATCCACAGTAGTAAAAGATTTAGACGACACCAGCACCAGTGTCGTGCGTGGGTTCAGTTCCTGAAGCACCTGGGAAATCTGGCTGCCATCCATTGACGATGCGAAATGAAGGCTGGGCCGCACTTCTCCCTCTGCCAAGGGCGTCGAATGCAGCGCGAATGCCGCCATTAACGGCCCCAATTCAGATCCCCCAACGCCCACATTAACCACATCCGTAATCGCATCGCCCAATACACCCCGCCACTGACCTTCCAACACGCGCGAGACGATAGAGTCCATGATCTCCAGCTGGCCATGGATCTCAGCAGCTTGATCAGACGGATCACGGAGCAACCAGTGCTTGGCACTGCGGTTCTCGGTGCAATTCACCTCTGCACCGGCAAATAACGCCTCACGCCAACGATCAAGGCCCCGTTCATCGGCCAAACTCACTAATAAATCACGGGCATGAGACGACACCCTCTGCTTGCTCAAGTCTACCAAGAGACCATCGCTCTCAAGGCAAAAATGGGCACACCTTCCCAGCTCTTGAACGAAAAAATCAGACAAATGCAAAGAGCCTTCCTCACGGGCAAGGCTTTCAAGCTGCAGCCAGACCGAACTCTCGGTTAGATCATTTTGTTCAGGCACCATGCCTAGCTCCGTCCAATTCCACGATATTCCAGCCCCTGTGCCTTAACAAATGCAGGGTCATAAATATTACGACCATCGAGAATAAGCCCGGTCCGCATCTCTTGTTTCAAACGCTGCCAATCTGGGCTCCAATAAGGTTTCCACTCGGTGACCAGCATCAACGCATCGGCGCCCAAGGTGGCCTCGTAGGGGGTATCACACAGCAACAGTTCTCTATTTTGCTTCTCAGCCCAGCGTTTTAAATCGGGCAAGGCCTTGGGATCATGCACAGCCACGTCCACACCCTGCGCCCATAACGCTTCTATAATCTTCAAGGCAGGCGCGTTTTCTACCCGGGCTGTGCCCGGCTTAAAGGACGCCCCCCAGATCGCAACCCGCTTACCTTTTACACAGCCGTTGCAGTACTGCCAAAACTTGCGAAAAAGAACTTCTTTTTGCCGCTCATTGGTATGCAACACCTGCTCTAGTAACCCAGGCTCCGCAGCTTTCTGCTGCTGAGCATCCAGCAAAGCCAGTACATTACTGCTCAAGCCAGGCCCGCCAAATCCGCAGCCCGGGTAAAGGTAAGCCTCACCGATACGAGAGTCTGCCCCCATTGCGACGCGTACCGCATCAATATCCACGTCCAACGACTCCGATAAGGCGGCCATGTCATTCATAAAACTGATTCGAGTAGCCAAAATGCCGCTGATGGCGAGTTTTGCGAACTCCGCCTCCCGCAGGCTCATCACCTGAAGAACATCTTTACGCCGATTGAAAGGGCGCAGCAGCTCACGCATCAGGGCCTCGCCTTCGCGTTCATAGCACCCCAGCAAAATACTCTCAGGACGAGTAAAGGTCAGGAAAGCATTCCCCTCCTGAATCAAATCTGGCAAAGCCACTAGAGCCGCATCATAGCCTGCAGACAATATGTATTGCCGCAATCGTTCCGCCACCCCTACGGGCCCCACGGTCTGATTCACCACCAATCGACAAACCCCAGGCTTTACATCACCGCCGAGAATATCCTCTGCCAAGGTTTCGCTGCCCGGTGACAAAGCAAGAAACACCACCTCAGAGGGGGAGAGATCAACCGCGTTCTGTCCTCTTAACAAAGGAACCAAACGGCCCGCGTTGATCTGCTCAACATACAAACGGCCCAACCCTTGCTCGCTAAATAACGGTTGCTCTTGATTTAGCTGCTCATGCTCCTCTATACCAAATACGTACCAAGCTACCTGATGCCCGGTCTGAGCAAGCGCCGTTGCCGTTACCTGGGCGCATAACGTGTCGCCATAAACCGCCACCTGCATATCACCAAACCCTTCGCGTTATCCTCATACGATAGACACCCGCAAGCAAAGAACCTGCAGAGCCCAATAAATCATCCCACATTAGCGCTGGCTAGCTTCGGCCATCATAGCTCTGGCATGCTCACCCAAATCTGGGTGTCGCGCAGCATAATGGAAAATAGCGCGCAAATAGCCCACCTTGTTACCGCAATCGAAGGTCTGGCCACGCATGGAATAAGCTTCCACTGGGCTTTGCTTAATTAATGTTGCAATCGCATCGGTGAGCTGAATCTCGTTACCTGCCCCGGGTTGTGTCTCGGCAAGAATGGCCATAATTTCACCGGGGAGCACATAACGGCCCACGACGGATAACCGAGACGGAGCCTCATTAATAGGCGGTTTTTCTACAATGGCGCGCATGGCAGCAGAATCACCAGCCCTGGGGGCATCCCCCTCCAGAGCCACAATTCCGTATTGATCAACCCTCTGCGCGGGAACCTCTTCCACCATAATTTGGGCGGCAGACGTATCATGGTAACGGCGGACCATAACCGCCAGATCCTCTTCTATATCCTGGCAATCCACCAACACATCGGGCAGCAACACCGCGAAAGGCTCATTGCCTATCACCGGGGCGGCACAGGCAACCGCATGCCCCAGCCCCAGGGCGTGATGTTGGCGCACAGAAATAATGTTTACATCCGCCGGAAGGATATTCTGCAGCGCATCCAGCAAAGCCGTTTTGCCTTTCTTTTCAAGCTGATGCTCTAGCTCAAATTGGGTATCAAAATAGTCTTCAATTGCACTCTTGGAAGAATGGGATACCAATACAATATCTTTGATCCCTGCTCGAACCGCCTCCTTTACCACGTACTCAATAGCCGGTCGGTCCACAACGGGCAACATTTCCTTCGGTATCGACTTAGACGCCGGCAACATGCGCGAACCAAAACCCGCCACCGGTAACACTGCTTTTCTAACCATTATGTCCTCTCTTAACCAAGCGCCGTCCAAGGCTCAGTATCAACAATCCGATAAGAGCGCCCGCCACATTACCGGCCATATCATTCCAGGTGGCGGAACGCCCCGGAATCCATATCTGTACCACTTCAATAACGGCCCCAAGGGAAATGATGGCCATAAGAACCATTAAAGCTGGAGCCCCAAGCCATCCGAACGACAAGGCAATCACGGCACCAAAAAAAACATGCGCATACGCATCCACATTGCCCAGATGAAGCAACTGACTAATCGACTCCCTTAATTCTCCTGGCAGTAATGCACCCAAAGTAAAAATAGTTGCACTGAAAACAAGAAATAATAGAGACCGCTTTTTAGGCTGCATGGCTTTCCAGGATTAATCACTTCCAAAAAGATCACGGGTGTAAACCTTCTCAGCCACCCCTGACAACTCACTCACCAGACGATTAGAAACAATCACATCACAGGTTTGAATAAAGGTTTCAAAATCGCGAATCACCACCGAATTAAAAAACGTCTCCTCCGCCAGCGCCGGCTCGTAAACCACTACCTCAATACCTTTCGCCTTCAGCCGCTTCATAACGCCTTGAATGGAAGAGGCCCTAAAGTTGTCCGACCCCGCTTTCATCACCAACCGGTAGATGCCCACACGGGCGGGGTTACGGCGTAAAATATCTTCGGCTATAAAATCTTTACGTGTTCGGTTGGCATCCACAATGGCCTTAATCAAGTTATTCGGTACATCCTCGTAGTTAGCCACTAACTGTTTGGTATCTTTGGGCAAACAATACCCCCCATAACCAAAAGAAGGATTGTTGTAATGCCCCCCAATACGCGGATCAAGGCAAACCCCCTCAATAATCTGGCGGGTATTCAAATTATGGATAGCGGCATAGCTATCCAGTTCATTGAAATAAGCCACCCGCATAGCCAAATAAGTATTGGAAAAAAGCTTGATCGCTTCTGCCTCGGTTGAATCTGTGAATATTACAGGAGGAGCAACGGTTTCCGCCCCCTGAACAAGCAAGTCAGCAAAAATACGAGCGGCCTCACATTGGGCCCCTACAATAATTCGGGAGGGGTGCAAATTATCATGCAGGGCTTTGCCTTCCCGCAAAAACTCTGGAGAAAAAATGATATTTTCAACCCCAAAACGTTTCCTCAGTGTCTTCGTATAACCCACCGGCACCGTCGATTTAATTATTATGGTAGCGTCGGGGTTAACAGCCAGCACATCACTAATTACCGCCTCAACACTACTCGTATTGAAATAGTTTGCCTTTACGTCGTAGTCAGTGGGAGTCGCCACTACTACGAAATCGGCCCCCTCAAAGGCCATTTTTTTATCGGTTGTCGCGTGCAAATCCAGCGATTGCGCTGTCAGAAAGGACTGAATTTCAGCATCTTCAATCGGGGAAATCCCGTTTTGAACTTTCTCTACCTTTATGGCATCAATATCTAGCGCCACTACGGTGTTGTTCCGGGCCAGCAACACCGCATTGGATAACCCGACATAACCCATTCCCGCCACTGCAATTTTCATTAATTTCCTCAATCCCAAACAGCTGAAAAGCTTCCGTATCGCCCTCCATCAAAACAGAGTAACGCCTGAGCTAAATATTCTGGCCGCGCAAAAAATTAAACGGAGCGGTAATTTACGGTCCGCGGCTTGCAAAGGCACCGCCAACATAGCCAAAAGAGACCAAAGGTGTAGAGACCGTAAAGCGATGAACGCCAGGAATTCTAACGTATTCTGCCCATTAGAGGGCGGATAAAGGTGTAAGGCTTACCTTACCGCCTTACTGAGAGGCACTATGTTGCATTGTTGATAAGAAGCCAATCCATTGGCCCCATCCTTTTCACGTGGAAACGAAGGGAAACACCGCCCCTACAAACCCGTAAGCCTGAGTGCATTAGGCCGCTATTGGAGTGGAATCCAAACCTTCACTGGCTGGCCGGCGGCACGATAATGCACATCAAGCTTGTCGACCAGAGCACGCTTGGCACCTTCATCGCCGTGGACCACACGAATTTCTTCAGGCCCCCTCGCTATCCCTGCCGCGAACCGAATCAGATCCTGCTGATCGCCATGGGCTGAATAGCCGCTAATGGATTCTACCGCAGCTCGAATGGGGTAGGCTTCTGCCTCCAGCCTCACACTGCCGCCCTGCTCGCTTCGCTGAATCTCCCTGCCCGGCGTCCCTGCAGCCTGATACCCCACAAACAGCACATTGTGCCGCGCATCGCCCAGCATCGCTTTTAGGTAATTCACAATGCGGCCACCGGCACACATGCCACTGGCGGCAATCACCACCGCCGGCCTCGCGGTGCCAGCCAAGTGACGAACCATTTTCATGTGTGCCTCGTGGCTGTCCACCGTTAGTAGCTGCTCAAACGCCAACGGCCGGCGGTCTGCCCGCAAGCGTTCGCGGGCCTCCTCGTCCCAGTAAGGCTCAAGCTCCCGGTAAACCTGGGTAAACTGGCTCGCCAATGGAGAATCAAGAATTATCGGCAACTCATCCCAGTCCAGAAACGGATGCATGGCGGCGCCCCGTTGGCTGTGGATAATCGCCTCCAACTCATAAAGCAGCTCTTGGGTACGGCCAATACTGAACGCAGGAATCAATAAAGTCCCCTTGTCACGCAAAGCCTTGACCAACGCATCTTCTAAGCGCTGCTGCCGCGTCTCTCGCCCTTCATGAAGACGATCCCCGTAGGTGCTTTCTATCACCAACACATTCGCAGCCGGTGGGGGCTCCGGTTCCGGCAGAATTGGCGCATCAGCAGCCCCTAAATCCCCGGAAAACACCGTGATATGCTCACCGGCCAATCGGCAAGACACATGGGCCGAGCCCAGGATATGCCCCGCCCTGCCCAAGCGAATCTCCGCCACCGTTCCATCGGTCATCTCCAGGGCATGCCAATAGCCAAACGGCACAGGCACTAACGCCGCCTCCAGCCGCGCCATAAAGCGCTCCACATCTGCCGGCTTGCGGCTCACCCCTAAGCGAAAGGCATCTTCCAACACAATGGGCAGCAGCTTAGCCGATGGGCCGCTACAGTAAATCGGCCCGGCATAACCCGCACCCAACAACCACGGCAGCCGCCCCACATGATCAATATGCACATGGGTGAGCACCACTGCCTGGATGCGGGAAATATCGAAATCGATGGCCAAATCATCTGCGCTAGCCCCAGCTGGGCCAACATCACCGCCCTGGAAAAGCCCACAGTCGATGAGCACAGAACTGTCTGGGCTAGCCACCCATTCATGGGCGGAACCCGTTACACCACGCACGGCACCATGATGAAAAAGATGAGGAAACCCGCCTTCAGGCAGGTTATTGGAACGTTCCATGTGAACTCCTCCACAATGTCGAGGCAGGCCCTCCTTGGCCCGGGGCAAATCCGATCACCGCACAATACCGCATTACGGTTATGCTTAATCCGTTCTGCGCAATCAGCTAGCCCTTAAACAATGGCCGCGATCAGCTGCTTAACACAGGTTTCAATGCCGTTTTCAGCGGTATTCACCACAAGCTCCGGCTTGCTCGGGGCCTCGTAAGGGCTGTCGATACCGGTAAATTCCTTAATGATGCCCTGGCGCGCTTTCTGGTACAGGCCTTTGGGGTCGCGCTTCTCGCACTCTTCCAGCGGCGCATCCACAAACACTTCCACAAACTCACCGTCGTCAAACAATGCACGGGCCGCATCACGGTCTGCACGGAACGGGCTGATAAACGCCGTCACCACAATCAAGCCCGCATCTACCATCAACTTAGCCACTTCAGACACCCGACGGATATTCTCAGTACGGTCTTCATCGCTCATGCCCAGGTTCTTGTTCAAGCCATGGCGAACATTGTCACCGTCTAACAAGTAGGTGTGATTACCCTGCTCGGTCAGCGCCACTTCCAACGCATTGGCCAGCGTGGATTTGCCAGAGCCAGACAACCCGGTCAGCCAGATACACTTAGGCTTTTGCCCCTTAACCTTGGCGCGGTCGGCCTTAGACACATTTGATTCATGCCAAACCACGTGGGCTTTGGAATCGTTCGCTTTTTCCTGGTACGGAGACTTCTCAGACATGCAATATTCCTTCAATTGAACGTTCACGTTAAAAGTTGAGAAGGACAACCCTCAACTTCCGGGCTCAGCCATGCTGTGTGCCCTCGATCATAGCCGCCAGCATCCTTGAGTGTTGCTCTAGCTCAGAAAGCCAACGGCCGGCTTTTTCCTCGTCGATGTAACCGATTCCATGGCCCGAAAGCCAAAATCCTTAAACCCGGTAAAATACCGCCACATCACCACACAAAGCGCAGTACCGCGCTTCCATACATCCAGATTTTCAAACCGAAGCATCCATGCCCCTCCTGCTTAGCTCCCTCCATGGAGCGCCATATTGTTTTGTCTTTCCTTTCAACTTTGAACGTCTCACTTTCAACTCAAAGCTGCTCGGCATAGCCTTGCTAGAACCGCCAAACCATCGGAATAACGCTAAGGCTAATCACCGCCACCACCACACTCATGGGAAAACCTATCTTCAGGTAATCGCGGAAGGTGTAACCGCCCGGCCCCATAACCATCAGGTTGGTTTGGTAGCCCAGCGGGGTCATAAAGCTGGCGGAAGCGGCAAACATAACCGCGACAATAAAGGGCATAGGGCTCACCCCCAACTGCTCGGCCACGCCAATGGCGATGGGAAAAACCAGCACCGCCGCCGCATTGTTGGTGATCATTTCGGTGAAAATCGCAGTGAGCAAATACACGATCACTAGCGCCATAAAGGGCGACAAACCGCTATCCGGGATAGCCAGCTCCACAATCCACGCCGCCGCACCGCTAGACTCCATGGCCTTGCCCAGCGCAAAAGAAGCGCCAATGACCACCAACACCGGCAGGTTCACACTCACGTTCATCCGCGAACGGTTTACCGATACACAGCGTAACGCCAGCATCAGGCCTGCGGCCAGCATGGCGGCTTCCAGGGTAGAAGCCAGCCCCAGTACATTGGCTAACACCATAGCCACCAGCACGGCCACCGCCAGCGGCGCTCGGCGAAAATCCGGTGGGGTAGAATCTTTCAACGGGCTCACCAGCATAAAATCGCGCCGGTATTGATACTGCTCCACAAACTGTTCGCTCGTTTCCAGCAGCAGGGTATCGCCCACCTTCAAACACTGCTCGCCCACCTTGCCTGGCACCCGCTTACCGTTTCGGCTAATACTCAAAATGGCCGCCTGGTAACGGGTACGGAATCCGGTTTCCTTCACCGAACGGCCAATACCGGGAAATTCCGGGCTCAACACCACTTCCACTAAGTGCCGCTGATGGTTGTTGAGCCCTAACTTGTGTGCCCCACCATGAGCAGCCTGCAAGCCATTAATACGCTGCAACTCCCGAGCGCACTCCGGCACCCCAACAAAAGCCAGTAAATCCCCTTCCTGCAAGGTCATTTCTGGGCCCACTGCCGTAAACAAACGCTCATCACGCTGAATATCCGTCAGAAAGCCGTGGGTAAGATTGCGCAGCCCCGCATCCTGAATCGTGCGCCCCGCCAGTGGGCTGCCTTTCGCCACCAGCATTTCCACATGGTACTCGCGGGCATCTTCCCACTGGGATGCCATGCTCGCCCGGTTGGGCAGCAAAAAACGGCTTATTAACAACATGAAAGCCGCCCCCCCTAACAGCACAGGAATGCCCACCCAGGCCACATCAAAAATACCGAACGCCGGCAGCCCTTTTTCCTGAACCAGACCATCCACTACCAGGTTGGTGCTGGTGCCAATTAAGGTACAAGTACCGCCGAGAATGGCCGCGTAACTCAGCGGCAACAGCAGTTTAGACGCCGATAACCGTAATCGTTGCGCCCACTCTTGCACCGCAGGAATCATCATGGCCACAACGGTGGTGTTATTCAGAAAAGCACTCAGAATAGACGCTGGCGCAATTAGCCGAAACTGGCTGGAAAGCACGGATTTTGGCTGCCCTAACAACCGGTGTGCCACCCAATAAATCGCCCCGGTATCCCGTAGCGCAGCCGCCACCACGTACAGTGCCGCAATGGTCATCAACCCCGGGTTAGCAAACCCAGACAGCGCCTCCCCCGGCGAGACAATACCGCTTACCATCACCAACACCAGCGCCGCCATCATGGTCATATCCGCAGGCACACGGTTACTCACCAGTGCGCCCAGCACAGCCAACACAATCAATAGTGTTATCAGTATTTCCAGGGTCATTAGAGCAACCAGACAAAGCCCACGCCGCGCAGCAAATCGCACAGCCAAACCGGCATTTTACAGGGCAAACGGAATATAAAAAGGGGGAGGTTAGTCGAATATAGAATAAGCAAAAGCCCAGCATGCCTACAGAATCATGCTGGAGTACCGTAGCGGCTAATCTAGCCTATAAAACGGTGGAGCGCCAAGAAAGGCATCCCCACCAATTAAGGCTATATAATACGCGTAAATAGTAGTGGTTATAATCTAACCAAATAGCCGTATTCGAGACGTTTTTTTGCGTCGAAAAAAAGCGAGAAACCGCCACACATGGCGAAGTGCATAATCATACACTGCAAGTACAAACAAAAACGTGGCGAACATAATCCACTCAGGAATAGAGAAAAACTCTCCAGCCAGCCCCCAAAAAGCAAACAATGCAGCAACTGAAGTAATCAATAGCAGGGCCTGCCGATCCGTAAACCCTGCCCGGATAAAGATATGATGCAAATGTTCTCTATCAGGCATTATCACTGATTGACCTTTTCGGACCCTCCTCACCATGACCGCCACCATATCAATAAGCGGAACCGCGATCATCCACAAAGCCGTTACAGGACGAAAAGCCGGCCCCTCTAGAGAGGAACCTTGGATCATCAGCCACACAACAGCAAAGCCAATAAACATGGATCCAGCGTCCCCCATAAAGATACGGCGTTTAAAAGGAGGAATTCTCAAATTCGCCATCATGTAAGGTAGCAACGCACACGACAAACCAAGCGAAAGCGCTACGCCAGCTTCATGTCCACCTGAAAAAAAGAACAAAATAGCCAGCGACAACAGCGCGATCAAAGACAAGCTCCCTGCAAGGCCATCAATGCCATCAACCATGTTAAAGGCATTCGTAGCACCTATGATAGCTGCAATGGAGATCAAGGGCCCCAGGGGACCAAGCTCAATAACACCCAAGCCTACCAAGTCGCCAAACGATTCAAGCGAATCTCCCGAGCCATAAACTAGCACGCCCCCCAGAACAATCTGGGCAAACAATCGGAATTTTGCGGGCAAATCACAGGCATCATCAATCGCGCCCAACAGTACAAGCACCGACGCGCAAATCAAGAAAATCAAATAAGTCGAGCTGAACGGCATGCCAAGCATGAAACCAAGCAATACACCTGTAAATGCGCTCAGACCGCCAACAAGGGGTACTGTACCTTTGTGGAGCTTTCTATGATCCGGCTGATCTATTAAGCGGAATGTCACAGCGAAAGGCATCAGCATTCGCAAAGAAATTAAGGCAAAAACACCCGAAAGCAAAGAAGTACCCACAGCGCCCATGTCTAACCCAAATCCCTAGGTAGCAACTCACAGAACGATAATATGTAACCCCTCTTACACATTACCCTTGCCTCTAATCAGCCCAATGACATACCGACCATCAAGGCGAGCCATTACTCATGAGGCTGACTCTATAAAACCTACAGGAATACAGTGGATACGTGGAGGAAAAACAGAATTGAAATACAGGAAAACCACAACAAACAGCTTATATTCGCAGAAAAAATATTTATATTCAGAATAAAAAACTACAAAAAAAAGAAACCCCCTCAACCTATTTTCGCCCCATTTTGAATCACCCGTATGAGTAGAGGTTTTAGCCCGCCCGTAGTAGTAGGTCTCGCTCGTACCATAGCCTTCGCAGGTAGGCTGTTGCTGGTGTCATGCTTGGCAACAACACCGCCCATGGCCATCTCTCGACACTGAGATGGCCTTACACCTTTCCCTCAAGCACCTGCTGACGATGCACGGCCTTAAGGCGGTCTCAGCATACATCTTCTTAAGCCAGGCATTCTCCGCTTCCAGTTCCTTGAGTCGCTTCATGAGCGATGCATCTATGCCACCGAATTTGGCCCGCCACTGATAAATCAGCGCCGTGCAGACATTGTGCTCACGGGATAGCTCAGCGACCGGTACACCGGCCTCGTGCTTCTTCAGAATCGCCAGAATTTGGCTGTCAGAAAATCTGAGACTTCTTCTTCATTCGCTCCTTGTGCGATCAGTGTAAAAGTCTCCACTCAAAACCTCGATTGATTTTCGGGGGAATTACAGTCCGCCGCGATATCCTCTCTTGTTTCGCGCCACAACAGCCGCCCAGCCCTTTGAACTTTGAACTACTTTTCACCGCCCAACCCAATATCCCACCCATTCCTTCATGGCTCGTGCGCTTCCATCTAGCGCCTTCGTATTCGGCAACCAGGCACGCCAGGAAGGCTCCGCCATCACCTCATGATCCGTTACGGCGGGAGTCACCTCGATACCATAGGGCTCAAACTCTTGCTCAAACCGCGCCAGCGCCCGGGGCATATGCAGCGCAGAAGTCACCAGCAAAATCCGCTTAGCCACGCTGCCAGCTAATAACTCAGCAGAAAAACGAGCGTTTTGAGTGGTATTCCGACTCCTCCCCTCAATCACTATCGCCCCTTCATCCACCCCCAACGCCAGCAAAAATTCACGCATGGCTTGCGCCTCCGTCATCGCACTAAAAGCAGGGTCACTGCCGCCGCTCAGGGCCACCAAGGGTGCCTTGCCGGCCAGAAACAACTGCGCACCGAACCACACCCGATCTGCACCCGCCTCAAGATTCGGCACAACTGCACCAAACGGTGGCGGCGTCACGCCACCACCCAACACCACAATGGCATCTGCCACAGGCAGCGCATCCAATGGCACCGCAGGGTAATGCCCCTCAAGCGAACCACGGAGCCCGTTACTGGCAACAGGCAGCGACCAAACGCCCAGCCAAAAAAACGCAAGAAACCCCACCGTCCAGGCCAGCCTCCGAAAGCGAAACAAACCCAGCAACAGGGCACAGCCACTCAGGAAAAGAGCCACCCCCAGTGGCGAAATCAAGGCAATTACAAACTTGGAGAGGATATACATAGTGTGATATCAGGATCGGTTAAAACTGCAAACAGCCTAGGTAAGACTGCACCACTCGGGCCTCACTGAACGACGCTTCCATCCGATCACGGGCGGCCTGCCCGGCTCGTTGTCGATCTTCGTCATCCATCGCTATCACGTTCAACATCTGCTCAGCAAGAGACTCGGCACTGCGAACCTCACACAGCCAGCCGGTCTTGCCAGCTTCTATAGCTTGCCGACAACCCGGCACATCCGTCACAATGGCGGGCCGCCCCATGGCCGCTGCTTCCAGCACCGTGCGTGGCATGCCTTCACGATAGGACGGCAATACCAGCACATGGGATTCCGCAATCACCGGACGCACATCGTCAGTCGCACCGCGATACTCTAGAACCCCCTCTTGTTGCCACTCAGCGACTTCGTATTCAGCAATGGCACTTTGATTACTTACCCCTAACGGCCCCACCAACAAGCACCGAGCAGCAACGCCCTTTTCTTTGAGCAAGCGACAGGCACCGACATATTCGCGTACGCCCTTGTCCCCCAGCAACCGGGCAATCATCAAAAAGGTAATGGCTGTCTCGTCAGGCAACGGTTGAAAAGCAAAGTGATCCAGATCCACCCCGGAGCCAGGCAACAATGTCATGGGCGTATTGCCAAGCAACCCGGCATCGCGAAACACCGCTAGGTCTTCCTCATTCTGGAAGAACAGATGGTGCGCCCGGCGATTCACCCAACCATAAACCTGCCGTACCCGGCGAAACAGCCAGGAATCGTGGATAAAGGCCGTGCCCAAGCCTGAGACATTATTGGCAAACGGCACCCGCAACACGATACAAGCCAAGCCACCATACAGATTCAGTTTGACAGTGAAATTGAAAACAAAAACCGGCTTGTAGCGCCGGAACGTCTGCCAGATAAATAGCAAACTGAGCAATTCCTGCACCAGCCCGGTACTCTTTCCCACCATGGGCAGTGCCACATGCTTCGCACCCAGCTCATCCTTTAAGCGCTGACTGAAACCATCTTGGGGCGACAGGCAAACGACCTTATAGCCCTGCCCCAGCAACGCACGAATGGTGGACTTGCGGAAGTTGTAGAGATACCAAGAGGTATTAGATGTGAGAAAAATGGTTTGCATCGAAGATAACCAGAATCAGATCAACCAGAATACCCGGTATGGCAGCCAGACATAGGCGTGAGAAGCAAAAACCAGCCAGACGAACTGCACCAGACCGTAATAACAAACCACAGCTAGTGCAATGGCCGCTCGCCAACGGACATCCTTGGCAATAAGGGGCAAGTGAGAAAATACAAACAACTGGATGGGAATCAGATATAACGCCACTCGATCTGTCGCCGTCGAAGACAGGACCACCAAAGGAATGCAGACGAGTGACAATATAGACATCCAGAACCAGAGCTTTTGCTCAGAATCAGATAGATCCATTCTCCGTGCTAAGGCTAGAAAAAGCATAGCCGGCACAGCGTTCATAACGACCCGAATCATTCCACCCTGGGAATGGTACTCCGCCTCAACATAGTTGACCCAGAGGGTCTCCGCCGAATCAAAAACAAACAGATAAGCTGCTGCCAGTGACAACCCCCCCCCCCAAAACAAACTCCAGAATCGGGTTGAAGTGGAAGCAAGGGCAGCGACAGGCAACATCAACACCGCTGATTTATGGAAGGTAGCACCGAGAATGGTCCAGATCAGGAAACCACGCATATTGTGATTGCCCAGGGAAACAAGCCCAAGCAAAAGCAATCCCAAAGCCGCTGATTGCCGCGTATATCCCATTCCCACAACTATAATCATATAGGGCACAGCGACCAATAATGCCAAAAAGGGCAATGGGCTCTGCCTTGCAAAGCGGACAACACCAGCCATTAGTATCATGCCGCTAATCGTATTAACCCAATAAATACCACCACCGAATTGAGCAACAACCCAATTAATCAGATAATAACCAGGATCAGACCCCATGAGAACATCTGAGAGGGGCATCGCGGACCTAAGAGAAAGGTGATGGAGGTAAGAAAACCAGTCGCCACCCACTTCATAACGCCAACCAATAGCCAGGGAATAGAAAAACCAAAGACCAATCCACAAGGAAAATGACTGACGAGAAGCACGCGTTGATCCGAACAGGACTCCCAGTGAGGGAATTAAGAACATGACCCAGTATGGAATCATTACTGGCGTTCCTGTACCAGGAGGCAGCTTTCAAGACGCCTCAGCTGGCTATCTATCGAGTATTGATTTTCAACAGCAACCCTGCCGGATGCACCAAATTTATCTCGAATCTCTCCGGAATTAAGGAGCTTCAACAACGCGATCGCCCATTCCGAATCATTGGCTGCCAGCAACCCACAGCCAGCACCATTCACGATGTCAGGATTCACACCAACAGGACTGGCAACGACAGGCACACTTGAAGCCATATATTGAATCAGTTTATAGCCGCACTTCCCCTTCTCCCAAGGGCCATCTTCCAGCGGCATGATGCCAATATCCATTTCTCGTATCAGGGCGGCCTCTGTATCCTCAGACCAAGGGCAAACAATCACCTCAATACCAGGCAGGCGAGTAGCCGTATCTTCAGTGGCGCCGACTAACATCAGCCGAAAAGCATGCGCCTGACTCAATGCCTTTAAGGCTGGCAACAATTGTTCAACATACTTCTGGGTGGTGGGAGAGCCAATCCACCCAATCGTAATCGTGGCACCGGCCCCATTACCAGCAGAATAGCGACGAAGATCCACCACCGTTGGGATCACAACAATACGCTTCGCACCGGCAGCTTTTGCACGATCAGCAAGATAATCATTGCCTGCTATCACGCAAGCGGCATGGCGCATGACCGTATCAATCTTTCTACCAAGGAAGCGCCGAACCCATGCATTACTAGACAAGTCGTAATTATGAAAAATGGCATCATCATAATCGACCACATACCGCACCCCAATCCAGGCCAGCAACACTTCATCCCCGGCACCAATCCCCAACCCTTTCAGAGCCAGATCCAGCGCCAACGTACCGTTACCGACAGCCACGGCGTAATCCGTGCCGGCAAAGGCAGCAAATTCACGCTCAAATTCACGCCCCTCCTGACCCGTCCAGTAGTTTACCTTGTTGGAAAGGAGTACGCGGGACACCGCTTCTGCTTCTTCCTCAGTAAAGGAAGGCCAGGGGGAGAAAGGACCGTTAAGCATGGAAATCCTCAGAGAATTTTTTGCGGGCGAGCAGGGGTACCCACCACCGTCAAACCATCTTGAATATCAGATACCACTGTGGCGCCGGCGCCTACCATCACATTTGAGCCAATGCTGACCCCCTGTCTCACCTGGCAGCCGATACCAAGCCAACTGTGCTCGCCGACCGCTACCGTACCTGCCAGAGCCGATCCTGGGCAGACATGACTGTACGCACCAATCGTACAATCATGGTCGATGGCCGCTCGAGTATTCACTATCACTCCTTGGGCAATGTGAGCATCTGCATTGATCACAGCGCCGGCAACCACAAGCACCCCCGACTCAAGCATAGCGTACTGGCTTACGGTCGAAGCCGGATCAATCACGCTTGCAACGGGCAAACGACGATCGAGCAGCCATTCACACCACTGCTGCCTGGCCTGGCTATTTCCGATGGCAACAAAGTAGCCATCGCATTCATGAGTTTGCGCATCTTCCGGAAAACCCAGCAACGGCCAGTGGGCGTGAGTCTGTTCAGAGAGGCCAAAACGTGGATCAAAAAAAACCACCTTGGACCAGCCAGCCCGCTCAGCGGTATCCGCCACCACCTTGCCGTGCCCGCCGGCACCGATAATCCCAAGACGACGGCTCATTTCTGGCTCCCGGTAAAACGCGTCATGGTCGCCTCACCATCCTGATTGATGTCGTCCCGCTTGATCACCTTCCAGACCGTCAGAAACAGGATTTTTATATCCAGCCACAGAGTCCGGTTTTCCACATACCAAACGTCCAGCTCGAATTTTTCATCCCAACTCAGGGCGTTACGGCCATTCACCTGCGCCCAACCGGTAATTCCGGGGCGGACTTCATGGCGGCGCGCCTGGCGATCAGAATAGAGAGGAAGATATTCCATCAACAAAGGGCGCGGCCCCACCAGGCTCATATCGCCCTTCAGCACGTTCCAGAGCTCAGGCAGCTCATCGAGGCTACTGGAGCGAAGAAACTGGCCAAAGCCGGTAAGCCGGTCCGCATCCGGCAGCAATTCACCGTTTGTACCACGGGCATCCGTCATGGTGCGGAACTTGGCCATTTGAAACGCACGGCCATCCATTCCTGGCCGCACCTGCCGAAACAACACCGGGCTACCCAGTTTTACCCTGACCAGCACGGCCAATAGCAAAATCACCGGGCCAAGCACCAGCAGCCCACACAGGGCGCCCGCGATATCCATCAACCGTTTCATCACAGCCCCATTTCCTTGAGCATTACCGCATTGACCTCATGCACATCGTACTTCTCTTCGGCAATCTGGCGTGATCGCGTGCCCATCGTGGAAACTCGATCCGGGCTAGCAATCAGCTTGATCATGGCATCCGCCAATGAGGTTACGTCCTGCACCGGCACAAGATAACCGTTATCACCATCCACCACGGTTTCACGGCACCCCGGGGCATCGGTAGTGATGACTGCCCGCCCCATGGCCATAGCCTCCAGTACGGTGCGTGGCGTTCCTTCACGATAGGAAGGCAACACATACACACTACTGTCGGCAATGGCCGGGCGAACATCCGCCAGCTTGCCAAGAAACTCCACAGTACCCGAAGCCACCCACTCATCCAGCTCCTGCTGGCATATTGCATCCGGATTATCATCAATCCAGCCTACCAGCCGGAACACTGCATCAGGATACTGCGCTTTAACCAAGGCGGCGGCTTGGGCGTACTCGCGAACGCCCTTGTCACCAAGCAGGCGGGCAATCAGAAGAAAGGCCGGCGCCGCCGGCAGCGGCGACACCGCATATTCCGCCACATCGACACCGGAGCCATTCACCACACGGGAAGGGATGGCGGTCTTCAACAATTTCAACTGCCTGAACAACGCCTCATCATCCGGGTTCTGGAAAAACACCAGACGATTTCGAGACAGGGAAAACCGATACAGCTTCTGAATCAACAGCCGCAGCACTTTACGCAAGCCTGTCGCCTCACCAGTAAAGGCATAGCCCAGGCCGGTAATCAGGGCAAAGCGGTGACGAACCCCACCCAACCATGCCGCCAAGGTACCGTAAATGACCGGCTTGATCGTATAGCCAAGCACGTAATCCGCCCGGATCTGCCCGACCAGCTTGCGCAATGCCAGCAACGCAGAAAGATCCTTCACGGGATTCAGCCCTGTACGTTCGAGAGGAATATCGTGAACCGTCACCTCCAAGCCCATAAGGCGCAAAGCAATATCAGATTCAGCCTCCAGCCCCGGCACCGCCACATGCACGGTGCAGCCGGCCTGAATCAGTGCCTCAATCAACGGGCCACGAAACTTGATCAATGAATCCGGAAAACTGGCCACCAGCAAAAAGACCGGCTTTGTCATCGCCTGCTCCCTTCAAGAGCCGGAGCGTCAGACTCGGCCGGGTAGCGTGAACGGCCGATCACCGAGATCAGCAGGAAAATAAGCATGGGCGCAAACATCCATTTCTGTCGCAGGGCGATGCCCAGGTTGGCGGTGGTCATGGCCAGAATCAGCCAGGCCCCCAGCGAATAAATCCACAAAAACATGCGGTTGTGGGCCAGCAGATGAGCAGGCAAAGGCTTCCTCACCAACGCCAAGCCGCCGGCAATAAAGAGAAAAAGAAGAATGGTGTTATCAACCGCAGCTGCCAGAGAGAACAGATTCCGCACTTCAATAAGAGTAGGCCTGAACAGATAAGTAAACATCTGAACCGGTGGACTCATGCTGGAAATGTCCACCGCCCCGCCGCCTTTTAGGTTATGCCCCTGGCGACCCTCAATGTACTGCATCACATCCTCAGCGCCCGCATCTTCCCCAACTCCAGCATAATTGAGTCCAAATGGAACAAGAAAAACGGCAGCTACCAACGCAATCCCACCCAGCACCATGCGTTGTGGAAGCGGAATGCCACGCTGAAAAACAAATGAGCCGGCCAGCCCTAAGCCCAGCATCCCGGCCATATGGGGGCGAACCAACAACATAAGCAGTACAGCTACAACCAGCAGACACCAACGTCGCCTGAAGCTCAATGCAGCCCAGAGCGCGAACCCCATGGCACAGAAAGACAGAGCATCCTTACCCAGCCCGGAAGACCAAAAGCTAACAGAAGGAAGAAAAACAACAAGGGTTGCCAACAAGCGAATGTTGCGAGATTTATTCCAGGTGACTTCACGCAGGGCACCATCAAATGCCAGAAGCCCAATAAAACCAAAAAACTGGAATACCAGCGAGCAGCCAAGAAACGATAAGCCCAAACCTTGCGAAAGGAAAGAAACAATGAAGCGAACGCCGTAGGTGCCAAAAGCAAAATCAATGTCTGGTTGAAAACTCAACCTGAAATAACCGGAGGCGTCCCCCCCATAGTTAAGTATATAAGCAAGATAAATAACACAGAAAAGACTGTGCCAGAGATAAAGGGAAACAGACCGGGACAATGAGGCACGAAAGAACCTTCTTACAACGACGGCCATTATCAGGCCCGCAATAAAGATTAAAAGCGCCAGAACAAGCTGAAGCGGCGTCGAATCAAGATCCGTCAACGCTCATCTCCTGAAATCATGAGGCTCGAACTGATCGCTTCAAGCTGACTTTCAATTGAGAAACCCTTACAGACTGCAGCGCGCCCGGCATGCCCTAACCGTTCTCTAAGTGCCACATTACCAATAAGTTTAAGGAATGCTTCGCCCCATTCATCAAGATGATTCGCAAGAAACCCACACCCTGCCCCATCAACGATTGCAGGGTTCACCCCAACAGGGCTGGCAACCACCGGCACACCGGTACCCATATACTGAATCAGCTTGTAGCCGCACTTGCCTTTCTCCCAGGGGGCATCTTCCAACGGCATGATGCCAATATCCATTTCCCGAATCAAAGCCACCTCAGTATCTTCAGACCACGGCTGAACCTCCACCTCGACACCCGGCAATCGGGCAACGATGTCCGCTGTGGCACCCACCAGCAAAAGTCGAAACGCATGCTGATGGGCCAGTGCCTGAAAGGCCGGCAACAGCAGCTCAACATACTTCTGCGTTGTCGGCGAGCCAATCCAGCCAATGGTTAATAGTTGGCTTGTGTCTTCCCTTGCGAGATAACGGTGATGATTCACCACCGTGGGAATCACAACCACTTTCTTAGCACCAGCAGATCTCGCCCGTTCAGCAAGATAATCATTGCCTGCAATCACACAAGCGGCATGCCGCATGACAGTATCAATCTTTCTACCAAGCAAGCGCCGTATCCAGCTGTTACCAGACAAGTCGTAATTATGAAAAATCGCATCATCATAATCGACCACATATCGCACCCCAATCCAGGACAGCAACACTTCAAACCATGCTGGCATATAAGGGAGAAGCTCTTTTTCCAACCAGATAACCCGGTAACGAAAAAAACCGAATAGCACAATGACACGACGAAGATAAGACATAATCATCGCAACGCGAGACCGCCCCTGACCTGAATAGAGCGAGTCGAGATAAGCCTCATCAAACAATGGCTTAACCGTAAACTCCCACCCACTCTCTTCTAGAAAAGGCAGATACTGAAAGGTCCGTAGCCGGGAACTGGCTCCTTTTCGCGCATACTTGGGCAGTACTAGTACACGTCTGTTCATGCTTGATCCTTGATAGACAAAAGCGCTTTGCGATAAGCCTGAACACTGGATTCAAGTGAAAAATGCGCTACACCCACTGAGCGACAGTAGGCACGGAAAGCATCACGCCTGGGCAGCACCTGGTTTATGAACCAATCAGAGACTGATGACAGAGTTTGTTTATCCCCATTATCGACCAGGAAACCGGCCTGAGAATCAATAAAGTGAGAATCCCCAACACCACGTGTTGCCACTACGGGCACGCCACAGAGCAAATACTCGCCCAACTTGATCGGAGCAACCCCTTGCATGGAAAAAGTCGGCTCACGAAACGCCAAGCCAAGATCAGCCGCCGCAAGCCAGCCAGGCACTTCATTGGCCTCAACACGCATCACCGTCATAGAGGCAACAAGGGATTTATCACTACCAGAGGCCAAATCAATCATCACCTCGGGCGAGCCTGTCAGCACAAGAAAATGTGAATCAGGTCGGGACTGCCGTATGAGTTTGAACAGACTGAGCATCGAATCTGGGCAGTACTGAGGCCCAAGAGAGCCCGCATAAACAATTAAAGGGGCGTCTGCAGCTATACCCAGCTTCTGTTTAACTCCCAAACGGTCAGCGATATCACCTGGATCGAAAAGAGATTTATCCCGACCATTACTAACAACATGAAACTTGGCCATGGAGGTGCCGGCACCTGCCCTGGCCTGAAGAACAGAAATGGCTTTGTGGGAACGAGTGAGGACAACATCTGCACGGCGTACCGCCTGAGCTTCAATATCTCTGAGAACCCGGTGGACAAGATTCGATGGAGACTGCCCCGCAAAATCAACACGCTCATCAAGCGGTAATCCATCAGCATCAAATACAAGCATTTTATTATTGTCGCGCAAAGCGATAAGAGTGCTCAACGCCGGTAACGTACTTCTAGGCAACACGACATCAATGTTGTGCTGTTTGATGGCTTTCCTGATATGCCTAAGCCCCATTAAAGAGGTAATCACACTACCAAGGGCAACGGGATTTCTAATAACATTTACAGACGTATAACTACACCCACTCTCTTCGCAAATCTGACGACGGCGTGATGTCACATCATCTGCGGCCCATGAAAACTGCAGGATATGAAACCTGAATTTACCTTCCGCCATTATTGAGGTAAATATAGGAAGAAACAGGCTTTCAAGGTATGACACTTGAGGGCCATCCCATGTGACAAAAAGCACATTCATCATAATTACAATATCTAGTAAGAGAATAATTGGCAGTCTTTAGAATAGACTCGCCTAATAAATTTTATTTGGAAATCCGAAAGAGATTGATAATTAGCAACCCCCTTACCCACAAAAGATAACTTTTCCGAAAAACCTCTTTCTTTAGCAAAAGAAGGCCAATCATCCTGAAGAAATTCAAACTTTAATACACGATCAACAGCGATCTCGTCTCCAACTACAGAAATCCATTTATATTGTGGGTAAAAATGAAGCCAACCCAAGACTTTATTAACATTACATTTGGATAAGGCCATCCAATCAACAAAATCAGACACATCCTGAAAATGGTCAATATTTTCATTTACAAATTTGTCATACTCACCATTTCCAATACCGGATCCCTTTAGCCCATTGAAAGCAGAAACAAATCTATCAACAGGATCTCTTACAACCGCAAACTTATAATATCTACTGGCCCTGCATCGATCATAAATATAATATCTTTTTAACTGAATATGGCGGCCAGGCTCATTAAAAACGGAGCGGTATATACTGCGTCCAGCATTCTTTGGCACATGAATAAAAATCGTCTCCTTATTGCGGCAAGCATCCGTAAAAGGATTCTTGGATGGAGCACAGGTTTTTATCAAGCCACTCATATACAGAGGAAGCTTCCTTTCAAAATCACGCTTCATAAATCACCCAAGAACGAACAGTTAGAAATCATTTACAGATAAATAAAAATCATAAAGGGCATTAATGTATGTATTTGGCGAAAATCTATTTTCGACAGAAGCCCTACCCTTTTGACCAACTGCTTGCAATTCACTGCTTGGCAAAGCCGCGAGAAATTCTATTCTGCTTGCTATAAATTCTGGCCCCGTATCGCTCAACAGCCAACCCGTTAAGTTATCATCGATTATTTCTGGGACTCCTCCAACTGAAGACGCCAAGACAGGCACAGAGCAAAGCATCGCTTCAACAACTGCGAGACCAAACCCTTCCGAGATTGAAGGTTGTACGTATAAATCACATTGGGATACAAGATTCATTGGCTGATCAACGTAGCCAAAAAGGCGTATATGATCCGCGAAGCCATATTTTTTTATCTCACTTCTTATATCTTCATTAAGGCTACCATCACCAATAATCCAAAGCTCAATATCGATGCCTTTTCTCAATAGTTGAATTGCAGCTTTCAAAAGTGCAATCGGATTTTTAACAGGCTCCAGGCGCCCAACAAAACCGATTCTGAATTTATTTTTTTGTTTTGATTCTCTAGCCTCTCCATGGGAACACCTAACCTCAACCGGATTGTAAATCCTACGAATTTTATTCTCAGGGGACTCACCAGATGCAACAATCCAGCGTTTGACTGCATCAGAAATAGCAACAACGCCATTAGAGGCTTTATAGATTAATTTAAATATAACCTTGGCAATAAAACCATGAGAGGGAATTCCGATCTCTTCTGCAACCCGGACCGGAACTCCGGCCAGCCAAGAAGCGATTATACCGTGGAAATTTGCCTCACCACCTCTACAATGAACTACATCGGGCCTTTCACACTTAAACAAAAAATATAGAGCCATTATCGCTCTTACTGATGGAATTTTACTCGCCACATTTAAAACATGAACATCAAAGCCACACTGAGAAATACTTTCTGAAACCCGCCCGCCACGACTAATAGCAACGAAAGATACGTTAATCTTAGGTATATTATTTTCCGCAAGTATTAACGCCATAGACTCCACACCACCAAAGTCTAATGTAGAAAAAACATTAAAAACCTTCATTGCAATGCGCCTCTAAAAAAAACCCAGCCGAACAATCAGGAGCCTTACAGTTCGCCTATATAAAATGGCTAATTTAATCCAAATTCTTGAACGACTCAAAAAAACAATATAACCTGGAATACTCATCCCCCTCAGTTCAGCAGCTATTTTATTAAAGAAAAACTGATCTTTTTCCGCAAGAGCATATTCAATAAGTCCATGAGCCCTATAATATTTAGCGAATGCAATAGGGGTAGTTTTTTTTAGCGCTGTGTCCTCATCAAAAAAATCAAGCCCTTTATTTGTTGCTATCCAATGAGAGAACTTCATATCAGCACCAAAGTTTGAAGCCTTTCTAGACCAAGACCCTTCACTTAAAACACGGTAGTAACTCAAAAGTCCGCCCACATAAAGGGAGCCATTAGGGTAAGAACCATACAGTTGTATAAACAAATCCCCGATAGGCATATTTATGCATCGCTCTAGGGAATTGATCAGGGTCTTTTTCTTAATCATAACTGAAGAAAGAGCAACAAATGTTGGACCGGAAACAATCATTTTATCTAGGCTTACAACCTTTCCTCCTGGACCAACACCAAGCAAAGAAGTTGAAAACCTTCCCGATTCAGTTTTGTACGAATGAAAGCTTAAATTAATGTCTTTTCTTGATCGCAAAGCCATATATTGTTTTTGAAGCTTATCTTTCGAAAACCAATAATCATCACCCTCACAAATTGCGATAAAATTTGACTTGCATCTTTCTGCGCCTATCACAAAAACAGAGTTTGGCGCTTTCGAATATTGATTTTCTGACTGATAAATTGGTTTAATAATTTTTGGATAAAGTGCGTGGTAGTAAGCTATAATCTCAGCAGACCTGTCGGATGATGCATCATCGTGAATCACAATTTCAAAAGCGAAATCTGTCTCTTGAACCAAGAAACTTTCAATTGCTTGAGAAAGATATTTTTCGTGATTATAACAAATACATAGGACACTTACTTTAACTTCATCAGAGCACCAGCTGCTTAGCAACTTATCTTCAGGAGGAATGTACCCTTTATCTAATCTCAGCATTTCTCTTCAACACTCTTTCTTAATAAAATTTTCAAGGAAACAACTGCCGCTAAGCAGCTTTAGCCTTACTGGAAACTTTCCTAAAAATAATAACTGCTCCTTCAGCTTTAAAAATAAAGCACAAAACTGAATAAACAAACACGCCTCCGCTAGCCGATAATAGCAACTCAAATACTCCTAGTTCAGCACTACAGATCGCGAACAGGTAGGAAGATAAGGCAGCGAAGAAAGCACACAGCAGCGGTTTCATTGCATCTTTAATTTGAGACAGCAACGAATAGCCTACAAGTTTATTAGAGTAATAAGCATTAGGAATTAAGGACAACAAAGAACCGATAACTTGGCCTATAACAATAGCCAATACACCATGTGGAAGAGCAATTATTAACAGCAGCACATCAACAATCTTTTTCAAAATTCCAACTTTTAGAACCAAATCAGAACGACCTTTTATTTTAATCAAGTTTATATTTAACGCATGCAAAGGAAAGAGGACACCCACGAAGCATAGGATTTGCAAATACAAGCCTGCCTTAGCCCACTGAGCATCAAAAAAAAGATCAAAAGCAACACTCGATAAACCACCAATTAGACCCATGATCGGTGCTATTACAAACATCATTAGTTGCATGATCTGCCTATACTTCAATAAAAGCCCCTCATTGTCATCCTGCAGGGTCGAAAGCGCGGGGTAGCTTGGCTGCTGCACAGCAGATGATAACTGTCGAGAAATAACGTTATTAATTTTACTCGCTAGAAAATATAACCCTGTAGTTTCAGCACTGAAAAACTTACCGATAACTAATATATATGAGTTCTGATATAAAACATTTAGTATGCCTTCAGCTAGTAGGCTTTTCCCAAATTCGAAGTGCTTTTTGAATGATTTTTTGCTGAATCGTAGCGTTGGCCTCCAAGCGCTTGATTTCCAGAGGACAAGAACCGTAATAAATGAAGCCGATAGCATTTGCACTACAAGACTCCAAACCCCAAACCCATTCCAGGCTGCGGCTACTGCCAGACAACCTGAGATAATTACCCCAAAGGTGTTAGCCTTCATTTGTTTTCTGAAATTCATCTCACGACTGAGAACGGACACCTGGGTAATTTTACACGCGTTTATAAATACCACGAGCGCCATTACTCTAATCAGGGTTGTCAATTCTGGCTGATCATAAAAAGCAGCTATAAAAGGAGACAAAAAAAACAGCCCGGTATACGCTAGAACGCTCAGGAGCAAGTTTGAATAAAAAACCGTATCCAAATCCACTTGCGAAACCGTCTTGCTTCTTATTATCGCGTCACCCAGTCCAGAGTTTATTAATGTGTTGGCCAATTCAAAAAAAACAGCAGCCATCGCCACTAGCCCGAAAGATTCGGGAGCCAGAATCTTAGCCAAAAAAAGGATAAAGACCGTGCTAGCGCCGCGAGTCAGCATTAAACCTGCAAAACTCCAAAATACGCCCACACCAATTTTTTTATTGATTTCCTGCATTTATATTTTTTTCATAAATTTAAAGCATTTAAAATTACATCCTGAAAGTCTATTTCAAGAGGTCACCGACATTACAGTATTAACGATATGATTCACCTCAGTGCTTGTTAGACCTGAATAGATTGGCAAGCACAGTATTCGAGATGAAATATTTTTCGAGATTGGATTTTGGTAATCACTCAACAGGCAATCGACCTCTTCCATAGAGGGTTTGAAATAGCGCCTGGACAAAACATCTATTTTTCCTAGACGTCTCATCACTTCCAAAACTTCGTTTTCGCTTCTGAAAAGGACAGGAAAATAAGAATAGTTGTAGCTAACCCTTTCTTTTATGCTCTGAAAAGTCAGCCTCTCTTCAATCCCTTTTTTATACTGATTAAATATTGCCTCTCTCGCTGCTAAATTTTCGTGCATTTCTCCTAGCACACTGAGACCCATAGCGGCCTGTATTTCGTTCATCTTCGCATTGATACCCAACTCTTCTATTTTTTCAGGGCCGGTAATACCAAAATTGATCATTTTCTTGGCGCGTTCCAGATCTTCTTTGCGCTTGAAGACAATCGCCCCACCCTCACCTGTATGAAACAGCTTGGTAGCGTGAAAGCTGAGCGTTGCAGCATCACCATGTTCAAGGAGACTTTTACCTTTATATTTGACACCAAAGGCATGGGAAGCGTCATAAATGACCTTCAACTGGTGGCGTCTTGCTATTTCATCAATAGCGTCTACGTCACAGGCATTACCAAAAACATGCACAGGCACAATCGCTTTGGTATTTGACGTTACGGCTTTTTCAATATTGTCCGGGTCGATGCACCAGGTATTAGGGTCGATGTCTGCAAAGACCGGCTGTACCCCGTCCCATTTCAGGGAACTGGCAGTTGCGATAAAGGTAAAGGGCGTGGTGATAGCTTCTGGCTGTTCTTGGTATTCAAAGCCACTTACCCCAAGAGCCCGGTATGCTATCTGCAGTGCTAGGGTACCATTCGCCACTAATAGCAGGTTTTCTACACCAAGGTATTCCTCAAGGCGTGCTGTCAGCTCCTGAACTAATTGCCCATTATTGGTTAGCCATTCTCGCTCATAAATCCCATCCAGATATTTATCCAGGGTTTTGCGATCAGGAAGGTATGGTTTCGTTACTGGTATCATAGCAGGGCTTCCAGTTCAGCTTTGGCGGTCTCTAAATCCAGGCCAGCTTTATCTTTTATGGAAAGTTTAAGACTCAAGCCAATTTCCAAAGGCCACTCGACCCCTACCGTCTTATCATCCCATTGCAGCGTGCGCTCATGCTCCGGGGCATAAAAATCGGTGCATTTGTACTGAAAATCTGCTATTTCGCTGGTTACCAGAAACCCATGGGCAAAACCAGGTGGCACCCAGAGCTGATGTTGGTTTTCTTCTGAAAGAAACTCCCCCACCCACTGACCAAAGGTCGGTGAGTTTTTTCTCAGATCTACCGCCACATCGAACACTTCACCGCGGGTACAACGCACCAGTTTCCCCTGGGGTTGTTTGATCTGATAATGCAGGCCACGGAGGGTATGCTTTACTGAACGGCTGTGATTGTCCTGGACGAAAGAGGCATCAATACCGGCTTGCTCAAAAACCTTGGCATTCCAGGTTTCCACAAAGAAGCCGCGTTTATCACCAAACATCTTAGGCTTAATCAGCTTTACGTCCGGAATGCTGGTTTCGATTACTTCCATGGTTATTCCAGCTCCAGAATTTTTATCAGGTAGGCGCCATAGCTGTTCTTCTTTAGCAACTCGGCTTGGGACTGAAGCTGTTCTTTGCTGATAAACCCCTTGGTGTATGCGATTTCTTCCAAGCAAGCGACTTTCAGCCCCTGGCGCTTTTCCAGGGTTTCGATGTAGCCAGAGGCTTCGTGAAGAGAGTCAAAAGTACCGGTATCGAGCCAGGCATAGCCGCGCCCAAGCAATTCTACGTTAAGATCCCCCCGCTCAAGGTAGGCCTGATTCACGGTGGTAATTTCCAGCTCGCCCCTGTCCGAGGGTTTGACCTGTTTGGCGATCTCCACTACATCGTTGTCATAGAAGTACAACCCTGTCACCGCATAGTTGGACTTGGGCTTGGAGGGCTTTTCTTCGATAGATACCGCTCGCTTGTTCTCGTCGAACTGGACCACGCCAAAGCGCTCCGGGTCGGAAACATGGTAGCCAAACACCGTGGCACCGCTTTTCTGTTCATTGGCTGCCTGAAGCATCTGGGACAGGCCCGGGCCGTGATAGATGTTGTCACCCAACACGAGGCAGACCGGATCTTCGCCAATAAAGTCTTCACCAATAATAAAGGCCTGGGCTAGGCCATCTGGGCTGGGCTGGATGGCGTAGGTCAGCTCGATGCCGAACTGGCTGCCATCCCCCAGCAGGCGCTGGAACCCGGCCTGATCTTCCGGGGTGGTAATAATGAGCACTTCCCGAATTCCCGCCAGCATGAGCACGGACAGCGGGTAATAAATCATCGGTTTGTCGTAGATGGGTAGCAGCTGCTTGGATACACCAATGGTAAGTGGATACAGCCGTGTGCCGGAGCCTCCGGCCAGAATGATGCCTTTGCGGTTGGTCATGAGGCTTCCTTATTAGTTTCCTGAAGCATGCGTTCAACGCCCTGTTTCCAATCCGGTAATTGGAGATTGAATGTTCTTTCCAGCTTGCGGCAGTCCAGCCGTGAGTTTTTGGGGCGGATCGCGGGTACCGGGTAATCTTCGCTGGGGACCGGAGTGACGGACTGGATGGCCAACGGTAGCCCGCCGCGTTTTGCCCAGTCGAAGACGTAACGGGCATAGTCATACCACGACGTTTCACCGCTGGCAGCCAGGTGGTAAGTGCCCGCTGCAGCAGGCTGATGTTGCCATTGGCGCAAGGCGTGGGCGGTCACGTCTGCGATCAGCTCCGCCCCGGTGGGAGTACCAATCTGGTCATTGATAACATTCAGCGTTTCACGCTCTTTGGCCAAACGCAGCATGGTTTTGGCGAAGTTGTTGCCTCGGCTGGCATACACCCAGCTGGTGCGGAAAATCAGGTGCGCACAGCCGCTGGCCTGGATGGCCTGTTCCCCGGCGAGTTTGGTGGCACCGTAAACATTGAGGGGGCCAGTGGGGCTGGTTTCTTGCCAGGGGGTGTCACCACTGCCATCGAACACATAGTCGGTGGAGTAATGGACCAGACAGCCGCCATGGGCCTTCATCCGCTCGGCCATGAGTGCGGGAGCATGATGGTTCAGGGTCGCGGCCAGTTGCGGCTCGCTTTGCGCCTTATCCACGGCAGTGTAAGCGGCTGCGTTGACTAACATGGCGGGGTTGATCTGCTCGATAGTGCGGCGCAGGCCATCCAGATCGCTGATATCGCCGCACAGGCCATCCTTGCCATTACGACCCAGCGCGATGACATTGCCCAACGGCGCCAGGGAACGCTGAAGTTCCCAGCCTACCTGGCCGTTCTTACCGAGCAACAGGATGGTAGGTGTTTCTTTGATTGCTGGCTGCATCCTTGCCATGGCTGTTAGCCCTGCCCCTCAGTCGCCACAAAAGTACCCAGGCGCTCTCGTCGGTAGCTGCCGTCCTGTACCCGCTGGCACCATTCACTGTTCTCCAGGTACCACTGCACCGTCTTGCGGATGCCGGTTTCGAAGGTTTCTTCCGGAGTCCAGCCCAATTCACGCTGGATCTTGCCGGCGTCGATGGCGTAGCGTAGATCGTGGCCGGGGCGGTCTTGAACGTGGGTGATCAGATCGCGGTACTGACTGATGCCTTTGGGTTTTTCCGGCACCAGCTCTTCAAGCAGATCACATAGGGTATGTACCACTTCGATGTTTTGCTTCTCATTGTGGCCGCCGATGTTGTAGGTCTCCCCCACTTTGCCTTCGGTGGCCACCTTGTAGAGCGCGCGAGCATGGTCTTCCACGTAAAGCCAGTCACGTACTTGAGTACCTTGACCGTAGACGGGCAACGGTTTGCCATCCAGGGCATTGAGGATCATCAGCGGGATAAGCTTTTCCGGGAAGTGATACGGCCCATAATTATTGGAACAATTAGTAATCAGTGTGGGGAAGCCATAGGTACGCAGCCAAGCGCGCACCAGATGGTCAGAGCTGGCCTTGCTGGCCGAGTACGGTGAGCTGGGCGCATAAGGAGTGGCTTCGGTGAACAGATCTTCTGGACCTTCTAGATCACCGTACACTTCATCGGTGGAGATATGGTGGAAGCGAAAAGCCCGCTGGGCCTTGTCATCCAGGGTATTCCAGTACTGGCGCGCTGCTTCCAGCAAGGTGTAGGTTCCGATGATATTGGTTTCCATGAACGCCGCCGGACCGTCGATAGAACGGTCCACATGGCTTTCTGCGGCTAGGTGCATAACGGCATCGGGTTGATGACGTTCAAATACCACATTCACGGCAGACTCATCACAAATATCCACCTGCTCAAAGGCATAGCGCGGGTTATCGCTTACGCTGACCAGGCTTTCCAGGTTGCCAGCGTAGGTGAGTTTGTCCACATTGACGACGCTATCGTCCGTATTGCTGATGATATGCCGAATCACTGCGGAGCCAATAAAGCCGGCGCCGCCGGTAACTAATATTTTCATGCGTTGTCACTTTCTGTTAATGCCTGCACATACCAAGGCATGGCCTTGCCGATACCGTCGTAGATACGGAATGCAGGCTCATACCCCAACTGTGCTTTCGCTTTGCTGGTATCCGCCTGGGAGTGGCGTACGTCTCCAGCGCGGAAGTCCCGGTAGGTGGGCGACTTATCGTAGTTGACACTGCATTCTGCCAAGGCGGTTTTTAGGGCATCAAACAGGGTGTTGAGCGTGGTTCTATCGCCCAGGGCCACGTTGTAGACGTGGTTTTTTGCCTCTTGCTGAGCAGTGGCAGCAAGGAGGTTGATTTGCACCACGTTTTCGATGAAGCAGAAGTCCCGACTGGTCTCGCCGTCACCGTTGATGAACACCTCATCACCTTTGATCATGGCGGCGGTCCATTTGGGAATTACCGCCGCATAGGCACCGTTGGGGTCCTGGCGTTTGCCAAACACATTGAAGTAACGCAGGCCGATACTGTTGAAGTCGTAGGTGCGAGCGAAGACGTCTGCGTAGAGTTCGTTGACGTATTTAGTAACCGCATAGGGTGACAAGGGCTTTCCAATGGTGTGTTCCACTTTAGGCAGCCCCGGATGGTCTCCATAGGTCGAGCTGGAAGCCGCGTAGGTAAAGCTCGCGACCTTTTCATCCTTAGCGGCCACTAGCATATTCAGAAAGCCATCGATATTCGCTTGGTTAGTAGTGATTGGGTCTTCGATAGAACGCGGGACGGAGCCCAGGGCAGCTTGGTGGAGTACGTAGTCCACACCCGTGACCGCTTTTTTGCAGTCATCCAGATTGCGGATGTCGCCTTCGATGAAGGTGAAGTTGGCCCATTGGTCAGCAGTGACGGTTTGCTGGACTTCATCCAGGTTATGCTGGTGGCCAGTGGCAAAATTGTCTAGGCCGATGACAGTTTGGTTCAAGCCCAACAATGTTTCGAGTAAATTCGAGCCGATAAAACCGGCCACGCCGGTGACGAGCCAGGTTTTGGGATTGGCTTTAAGGTCTTGCTGTACCTGTTCGTAGCGGGTTGTCATGGCGATTCAGTTTCTCGTAGATTCAGTTTGTTTGTGGGCGCGGTTGTTGCGCCGCGACTTTCCTGCTTACGTTCCTTTCTCGGTAGAACGACCGCCCCACAAAAATTGCCTTTCGGGTTTCGACTGTGGAGGCTCGAGCTGCCAGCGACGTTATCCGCTCCGTCTACTCTACCGGGCCGCGCTTCGTACGCGCCTTCTCATCGCTCAGGCCTATGGGTTTCTTCCCTAGTGGCCCACAGCTAGCAACGTTCCTTCACAACCTTAGGTCCACCTCTTCCTTGGGGAGGCTGTATTTCAGGTCATACAGGATATGCTCGGGTTTGCCGAAGCCTCTGATAGCCTGGGAGCCCATGGCTTTGAACTGGTTGTGGCCCACGGCTAGAAGGATGGCGTCGTAGGCCTCCATCTCTGGCGTTGCTACTGGCGTGATGCCGTATTCGTGTTGGGACTCTGCAGCGTTAATCCAGGGATCATGAACGTCTACCTGGATGTTGTAGTCCTGCAGCTCTTTCACCACGTCGACCACACGCGTGTTACGCAGGTCCGGGCAGTTTTCCTTGAAGGTAAGCCCCATAACCAGGACTCGGGAACCGTTAACCTGAATGCTACGGGTGAGCATAGCCTTAACCAGCTCGCTTGCCACATGGCGGCCCATGGCATCGTTAATTCGACGCCCAGCAAGTATGACTTCCGGGTGGTAGCCTATCGATTGGGCTTTATGCGTGAGGTAATAAGGGTCTACACCGATACAATGCCCGCCCACCAAGCCTGGCCGGAAGGGTAAAAAATTCCATTTGGTGCCTGCGGCCTGCAGCACTTCCTCGGTGTCTACACCCATTCGATTAAAAATCATCGAGAGTTCGTTAACCAAGGCTATGTTCAGGTCACGCTGAGTGTTTTCGATGACCTTTGCAGCTTCTGCCACCTTGATGCTGGACGCCTTGTGGGTGCCGGCGGTGATGATGGAGGCGTAAATCTGGTCTACTAGTTCCGCCACTTCCGGGGTAGAGCCGGATGTGACTTTGGTGATCGTAGTAACACGATGCTCTTTATCCCCCGGGTTGATACGCTCTGGGCTATAACCGGCGAAGAAGTCCTTGTTGAACACCAGCCCGGAAACCGTCTCCAACACAGGCACGCAATCTTCTTCTGTGGCACCCGGATAGACGGTGGATTCGTAGATGACAATATCGCCTTTTTTAAGCGTCTTGCCGATGGTTTCTGACGCCTTTACCAATGGCGTTAGATCAGGCCGTTTATGCTCATCAATCGGCGTAGGCACAGTAACGATGTAAACGTTGCAGTCACGCAGGCTGGCTGGATCAGCACTAAAGGTTAATTGGTTAGCCGATGCAAGCTCCTGATCATCTACTTCCAGTGTAGCGTCATGGCCATCGTTCAACGCATCAATGCGGGGCTTGTTGATGTCAAAACCAATGACTGAACGACGTTTACCAAATTCCACAGCCAACGGCAAACCCACGTAGCCCAAGCCGATAACGGCTAACTTAATATCACCCAATTCCATTACCCTTACCTTTCCGGTCTGTACCGGCCCCTACACTGATTTCAGTCGGTTAGTTATTACCGCCTATCGCGCGCTGCCGACGAAGGCTTCTACAGTGAAACGATTCTAATCGTTACTTTTACTGTATTCATAAGCGTAGTAGCTGTATTCATTGGTGGCCCGCCGTTCCATGCAATTCAGGATCGCCCCTTTAATTTCAACATTGTTTTGAGCAAAGCGGGTCAAGGCTGCGTCTACTTCTTTAACGGAGTTAACGCCATAACGTGTGACTAGCAGGCTGCTACCCGCCAACTGTCCAATAATGGCAGAATCCGTGACCGCAAGGATTGGCGGTGTGTCTATCAGCACGAGATCATATTCATCGCTAAGCTCTTCCATTAAGTTAGAAAAGCGCGCATGCATGAGCAGTTCAGACGGGTTGGGCGGAGCCTTGCCACGAGGAATTAAATGCAAGTTATCATCCTCCGTTGCAAGGATAATCTCTTCCTTGGTGTGCTGGCCTGAAAGATACCCGGACAATCCAATTTCATGGCCCCGCGCAAAAAAACGATGCAAGTGCCCTTTGCGCATATCCGCATCAATGACGAGAATCTTCTGGCCTGCTTTTGCCAATACTGCGGCCAGGTTCGCGGACACAAATGATTTACCCACACCAGGACTTGGACCAGCTACCATAAGAATATTATTGCTGGCGTCCATCATCGCAAAGTGCAAGCTAGTACGGAGGCTGCGCAAGGCTTCAATGGCAAGATCATTAGGATCAATATCCGCCAGTAGAGGAATGCTATGTAGGCCTTTACTGCTCTTGCGACGCTTAACCAATGAGCTCATGCGTTCTGCTTTTTGCTGGTGTTCTGACAATGGTATAGCGGCGTAAACAGACACCCCCTGCTCTTCCAGTTTTTCTGGGGATTCAATACCTTTACTAAGAAGGGACCGCATTAGAACCAAGCCGGCTGCAGCCCCTGCGCCAAGCATCGTCGCAATAACAACGACAAGAGATTTTTTGGGTTTGATCGGGGCGGGCTGGACTAGCGCTTCATCAATTATGCGAACGCTACCCACTGTGCTGGCATTAAGAATGCGCAACTCTTGGGTCTTGTTAAGTAGCCCAACATAAATTTGCTGCGTCACTTCCACATCGCGCATCAAACGTAGTATTTCCTGCTGGGTTTTAGGAAGATCTTTTATCTGTTTGTCCAGTTGGCTTTTTTCTTCAACCAGAGATCTCCGCTGCCGAATTAACGTCTGGTAGGTGGGGTGCTCGCGGGTGAAGCGGCTGGCAATTTCGCCTTCCTGGATTTTCAGTTCATTGATTTTTGCTTCCAACCCCACACTTCTTTGCAGTACTGATTGTGTTTCCATGGTCAAGTCCACGGATTCACTTTCCAACCGATAGGCATTCAGCTTTTCTTCCGCGGCCGTCAATTTTTCCTTAATTTCAGGCAATTGTTCACCAAGAAACGCTAGGCTATTTTTCGCTTCTGCCGAACGACGCGCTATATTCTGCAATACGTAGACGTTGCTGATCGTATCGAGTACTGCTTTGATTTGTTGCTTGTCGGGCCCCGTCGCCGTCATGGACAACATACCCGTTTTCCCAATTTCTTGAACTGACAACATCCCTCGTAGCCGGTTAATCGCTGCGATTTCGGGTAAACGAGTAATTAAGACTGGCTCGCCGCCAAACACCCAATCAGTAATAACCAAACGCACACTTCCATCTTCACTGATAATCGGCTTTCCCAGAGGAGCCGTACCCACAAGGCCGTCCTCAAAGTACAATGCCGGCTGTCCTTTCTCCTCGATAATCTTGAATGATCGACCCAAAAGACGGTCTGGCACATTAAAGGCACTGACCTTTATAAAAGTTTCGCTGTCTCGATAACCCGCAAATGCGGGTCGAGGTAAGAAAGGCGGCGCAGGATCAGGAGCCGTCATTTTTCCCCACAGGGAATTTCGCTCAGGCTGGACTTGAATATCCATTTTGAGCTGTGAAATCACGTCTCTGAGAATCATGCGCGAGCGAAGAATTTCAATTTCAGCCGCAGTGGAGGATTCCTGCTCAAACATCTGATTGAGTTCAGAAAGGCCGGGCACACCACTGCTTTTCTGCTCAACCTGTAAGAGCGCATCGCCTTTATAAATAGGCGTGGCAAACATGACATAGCTAATAGCTGCTAGCATCGCAACCACTGCCGTGGATGCAATTAATAACCAATGATCCACGAGCACGGCCAGCAAGTGTGCGAAGTCGAGATCAGGCTCTGCATCGTTAGCTGATAGATGCCGTTTCATGCTGTTATTTTCTGCCATTCGTTTATAAACCGGTTGTATTCTTCTCGACCCTGGGAGTTTCTGCCTACTTACCCCTGACCCCTAAATTTTTTTAGCCCACGCGTGCGCGGCACTATCCATTAACGGATAAATAGACTCGAAAGCCTCACGCCCTCGCTTATAGGGATCCGGAATGTTATGTCGCCCATTCCAATGGCTCGCTAGAAACGTCTTTCCGCTAGCTTCTGGAAACTGCCGAGAAAGACGCTCCTTCTGATGCGCTTCCATCACCAGAATCAAATCGTATTCAGCACACATTGCTGAACTCAGTTTACGTGCTACATGCTTAGGGCAAGTGAGGCCATGATTTTCAGCGACTTGGCGAGCCGTGGCATCCATATCTTGGCCCTCCAAGCCAACCAGCCCTGCTGATTCAACGATTTTCTCGGGCCTTAGTGCTTTGAGTTGTGCAGCCAAAGTGGGACTTCTACAAATATTTCCATCACAGACAACCAGAATCCGGTTGAACATGCTTAATCCCTCAATTCATCTTGTGTACGGCTCCCCAAGTACAGCGCACTAACAGAAGGCAAAATCAGACTAAGCACGCGGTTCCACCTGGCCAGAGGCGCCGCAGTAACATAAACAATATCCCGCTCTTGTAACGTAAAGCTGTCTGCTAATACTAGAGCCGCGGCATCTTTTGCATTTAGTTGATAAACATCAATACCATGATCTGCTGCCAAAGGAGCCTTGCGGAAGACAAACACCCCTGAAGCATCGGATTGACGCTGGTCAAAGCCACCATTTTCAGCTAACGCTTCCGCCAGCGTTATGCCATTACGCCCCATTCTTAAAGAAGTAGCTTTACCCACTTCCCCCAACACAAATACTTTGGCATCCGTCACCGGGTTTACGTTAATAACATCATTAGGCTGCAGCAGAATATTCTGGCTGGTATTGCCATACTGATAGATATCACGCAACGAAAGGCGATAATCCTTGCCATTACGGGTAAGAACGACGCTACTCCAGTCCGCTGCTTCTGTAAGCCCGCCCGCTTCACCAATCGCGTCAATTAATCGAGTAGGCACATTCGTCACCGGAAACAAACCCGGTTTATCGACTTCACCGGTAACATAGATTTTTTTGTGACGAAAGGCTGCGATAGACACATCGACTTGTGGGTCTTCGATGTATTTAGAAAGACGTCGGGTAAGCATGTCTCGTATTTCCGTTACCCGCAGCCCTTCAACACTCACGATCCCTACGTACGGGTAAAAAATAGTGCCATCACTGTGAACCCAATTCCCCGACTCAGCCGAACTGCGCAAAGAACCGGCAGGAATAGTCAGCTCGGGGTGATCCCAAACCGTAATCTGCAGTACGTCGCCCGGGCCAACCAAATAATGGTAATCCTCATCGGACAAATCGATAGCAGGAGGAACGCCTCTGTCAACCGGATGTATATCTTGTTTTTTGAGTATCCCCGTTCCAATTGAATGAACTTTTACTACATCAGGAAGCGGCGCGCCTTCTGATGAACCATCCTCATCATCCAGAAACCAACCCGGAGTTGGAGAATGATAGGAACCCGGCACAACCGTACAGCCCGCCAATAACGCCAACAGGCCAGCAGCCAAAAATTTACCGAGTGGATTCATAAATACCTGCATAAACTCTGTTACCAATTGATGTCGCGGGTCCACTGAAGGCCAGCGGTAAACCGCTCCCGCTTTTCATAGGTGACTACGGCTTCATTCGTAGTAGAAAGCAACCAGTTCAGCCGGCCGCCCAGTAGGGGGTGGCCGATGCGCAATTCGGCCAGCGTGATGTCTTGTTCGTCTGCGGCCTGAAGAATTTCGTCCCCATCAATATGCAGCACTGCGCGGGTGCTCCCCCCGTCATTCAGGGTCGCTCGGGAAAGGCTCAATGAGACTGTCACATCATTACGGAAAAACTGCTGCACACCCAGGGTGGTGACTTTGGCGTCACCTTCCCAAGTACTGGCCAGGTTACGGCCATGGTAACGGAAACCGGTCTTGTAGGTGCTGTGCTCGTACATAACATTGTGGCGCCGATCACCAAACCAACTACCCGCCACCGTCTCGGTGGCTTCAGCAAAGAAACGCTGGGAGCCTTTTCCCCAGCCGGTGACTATATCGATACCGGCGAGAGACGATCGCTTGGAGGGCAGGCCACCGGCTTCATCTTCACCAATGAACTGGCCATAAATCCCCAGTGGCACATCACCGGGATTCAACGACAGACGAAAATCCACACCCCCGATTTGATTACTGGGGTCATCATCATCATCGAAACCTGACGATTCGCCGTTATCCCGGCCAATGGTCGCGTCCCAGAAAGCCTGAAAGTTCTGCGGACGCCCTTCCCCGCCCCACTGAGCCAGCCGCGTGAGGCCGATTTGTAGCGAGTCCAGCGGTTTGAAGACAAAACGTGCACCTAGCACATGGGCATCGGGCACAGCCCGGTCTTGTTCCTGGCGCCCGGCAATAAACTGTAAATCCCAGGGGCCGATCCAGCTGAGCCAAGGGCTTTGCGGAGCCAGCGGCATTTGCCGAGACAGCCACACCCCAGGTATCGGGCGAGCATTGTTAGAAAGCGCCAACGAGCTTTGCCAGCCCGGCCCCCACCAGCGGTCGATAGCGCCTACGCCCAGCTGCCAGTTGCCAACAATACCGGCCAGGTAACTGTCATCCATGCGCACATATTCATTGTCGCGATCGCCATCCACATACCCGATGGCCAATCGCCCCGCCCAACGATCACCCATGCCATAAAGTGTCACTTGGCTGGTCTGTTCATCTTCCACTTGGGTATCGAAGCTGGTGTAAAGGGGCTCTTGATTCGCCACACCCAAAGTAATAGAAGCACCACGGGTGCTTTGCTTGGCTTGGCGGAGGGCTTTTTCAAGGAAGGCGGCATGCTGGCTTTCACAGCGTTCTGTTTCCGCTTCCGGGAGGCTATGGCGGGCAAGGCGATAACCCTTCATTAGGGCGGCCCAGCTGATTGGCCAGCTGAGCGTCACTCCCTCTAGGCAGCCTTGAGATTGCAGCACCTCAATGTGATGGCGTGCAGCCAGATCACCAGCCGACACCCATGGAGAAGAAGCCTGGGCGCTGCTTGCAGCCAAAAGGGCAAAGCCCGCAAAATACCAACGAGTTGATCGTAAAGAGAACGGCACTACGGACATCCTATCCAGCTGTTTAACATCATGGGGGCGAATTATTAATGCTTTTTTTTGTCATCCATATGACAAGCTGCGGCATTTTACCGTTTGTTTACCGTAATGCGAATGGTCTTCAATACTAAACCAACGTAATTAATACGAATTAATGACACAGGCCCCTTGATGACTAGGGATACGATTAGAAAAAAATACCGGATTTTGTCTAACAATCTAGCAGGGGATACTAGCCCGTTAGCCTGTTACAGAAAGCCAGAGAGAAGATAAGGAAAGCGAAGAAAAAAAGGTCGGCTTTCAGCCTTTGGGCTGTAATGGCCTAAGCCGACAATGGAATGAAGCGCCCGCCTTAAAGGCTTTGCAGGGCATCGCGTATGGGGGTATCACCAGAGATGACGTCGAACTCTTGGTTACGAATCTCCATTCGGGTGACTTCCGCCAGCACCTTGGCCACATCTTCTCGGGAGATTTCCCCGAAACCCTTTATTTTCTTCTCCAGCCTGATGTGCCCCAGCGGTGGCTCTTCGATGAGGCTGCCGGGGCGGACGATGACATAATCTAGCCCGCTGCTGCGCAGGTGATTGTCTGCATTGCCTTTGGCTTCGAAGTAATGGCGCATTTTTTCCGGGCCGCTGGCAGGGTCATCTGCGCGCATGGAGCTGACTATGATAAAGCGGCTGGCGCCCTGCTCTTTTGCTTGATCCACCAGCGAGATGGCACCGTTCTGGTCCACATCGATGGTTTTATCCGGGCCGGTGTGAGGGCCGGAACCGGCGGTGAATATGACAGTATGCTGCCCTTTCAGGACATCCCGACAGTCGCCCTCCAAATCTGCCACCACCACATCGGCGGCTCCCAGCTCTTTGAGTGACTGTGCCTGGGCGGCATCGCGGACCATGGCGGTCACGTGGATGTTGTCGGCGGCCAAATGAGGAATTAGCCGGCGGCCAATTTTTCCGTTTGCGCCTGCAATAAGAACGTTCACGCGGGTCTCCTTTTCCGGTTGGTTAATAACAGGGGTTGTGATGGCGCGGAGGACTTTCAAGGGTGACCGGTGTGTGTAGGTCCGATTGACCCAAGGGCACAGAGAGCCTGAGAGGCGTAATCCGACATTTCATCATTATGGATGGGCAGCAAGGCTTGGTTGTCGGCTTACGGCTACACCTAAGTCGACCTACACAATCACTAGGATTCACCCGATGTTGCACCTCAGGGCGTGATCATCACTGTCATGGAGACATTTATGCGCCCGATACTACTGATAGTGAGCCTGATTATGCTCAACGCCTGCCAAAGCACGCCCCGCGCCCCCATTGAGGTGGCCGCCCCCTTCGACCTAGACCGTTTTATGGGCAAATGGTATGTGATTGCCAATATCCCTACTTTTCCCGAAAAAGGCGCTTCTAACGCCACGGAAACGTACCGCCGGGCCGGGCCGAATGAAATTGCCACCACCTTTACCTTCCGTAAGGGTGGCCCAGAGGGTGAGCTGAAGACCATGACTCCCACCGGGTTTGTGAGCGAAGAAAACCCGGCGATATGGCGGATGCGGTTCCTCTGGCCATTCAAGGCCGACTTCCGGGTGCTGTACGTAAGCCCGGATTACCAGGCCACCATTGTGGGCCGGGAAAAACGCGATTACCTGTGGATTATGGCCCGCAGCCCGGAGATAGAAGCCAGCACCTACCAGCACTTGCTGGAGACCGCCAAGGCCCGCGGTTACAGCCTGAACAAGCTGCAAAAAGTACCCCAGCTGTGGTGATGTTTGTTGCTGGCGCGCGCCGGCTAACGGGGTAGCCACCTCCGCTGCCCTATGGTCAGTGTTCTCATGCTGGGGCCAGCGTAACGGGAATGCCATTGAGCTGTGCCATGGCCGTTACCGCTTCCACCCGCTCGGTGCCCAGCACATCGTTGATGCTGCTGCCCGCTGTACTCCGGGCAATGCCCAACTGAACGCCCGCGCGATCATGGCCCCAACCATGGGGCACGCTGACCACACCGGGCATGATGTCGTCACTGATGATGGCCGGTAGCGTTATGCTGCCGGCACTGCCGCTAATGAGCACATCTGCGCCCTCTTGCACCCCCAACCGTTCTGCATCCACAGGGTGCAGCATGGCGTTGAAACGGCCTTTGCCTTTGATTAGCCGTTGGCTGTTGTGCATCCAGGAGTTATTGCTACGCAGATGACGGCGGCCAATCATCAGCAGCTGATTGCCTTGCGGGGCATCGGGCACCGGCAGCCCTTGCAGTGCCCGGTGATACAGGGGTGGAACCAGATTGATCCGATGATTGGGGGTGTAAAGGCGTTGTGGCAGCATGGGCACCAGTGGCCCTAAATCAATGCCATGGGGAGCGGCTTCCAAGCGCTTTAACGTTAACCCACCGCTGTTGCCACGCAGCAAACGCCAAGCCACTTTAGGCAGGGTGTGCAAACCCTTTTCCCTCAGCTCGGCCAGGGCTTTGCCGCCACTACCATAAGGCCCCAGGCGCAGGCCCAAATCGATAATGCCCCGGTCGCCTAGCGTGCGGATAAAACGATCTGTGGCGGCGGACTTCAAGCGGTTGCGGCGACTGCGGGCGTTAAGACGGTTCAACCGTGAGGTGAGCCCGAGCAGGATTTCCCAATCGTGCAACATGCCTTCCGGGCGAGGCACCAACGGTGGCGTGTATTTCACCACATTGCGCACCGCCACCGCCTGAAAAATAGGGTCGAACTGGCCGTGTTCGAGCTGGCCGGTGGGCGGCAGAATAATGTCCGCATGGCGGGTGGTTTCATTGATGTAAAAATCGATGCTGACCATGAAATCCAGGCCACTGAGCGCACGATCCAGCTTGTTGCCATCTGGGCACGACAACACCGGGTTGCCGGCATGGGAAATAAAGGCTTTTATCTGGCCGCGCCCCGGCGTCAGCATTTCATCGGCCATGGCCGTGACCGGAAATTCACCGCCGAACTCCGGGTAGCCGTTCACCCGGCTGCGATAATCGTCGAAGCTGCCGGTATCGCCACTCAGGCCACTCATGCTGACAACATC
Source organism: Alcanivorax sp. (assembly GCF_040119285.1). Classification (GTDB taxonomy): domain Bacteria; phylum Pseudomonadota; class Gammaproteobacteria; order Pseudomonadales; family Alcanivoracaceae; genus Alcanivorax. The sequence continues at coordinate 139,783 of NZ_JBEDTY010000032.1, read as the reverse complement.
AAAAGCCGGGTTGGTGAACATGACACCCCCTTGGCGGTCCAGATTGCCGGTGAGGATGTTAATCACATAGACCAGCCAGGCGCTGAGGCTGCCGTGGGCGCTGGTGGTTACCCCCACGCGGGAGTACACCGCCGCGCTGGGCGCGTTAGCAATATCGCGAGCCAGCGTGCGGATGGTCTCGGCGGGTATGCCCACCGCCCCAGCCACTTTTTCCGGGGTCCAGGGCGCCACCAGTTTCCCTAAGGTTTGCTTGCCATCAAGCAGGCCATCGATACGGCCCGGCGCCACCAATAATTCCGCATACAGCACCTGCACTAGCGCCAGCAGCAGGTACACATCGGTGCCCGGGCGCACGAAATGATGCTCGTTTGCCAGCTGGGCGGTTTCGGTACGACGCGGGTCCACCACCACCAGTTTGCCCCCGCGGCTTTGCAGCGCTTTAAGGCGATTTTTCACGTCGGGGACGGTCATGATGGAACCGTTGGAAACCAATGGGTTGCCGCCAATGATCATGAAGTAATCGGTACGGTCGATATCCGGAATTGGGAACAGGGCTTGGTGGCCAAACAGCTGGTAAGTAGCAAGCTGATGGGGCAACTGGTCCGTTGAGGTGGCGCTGAAGCGCTGGCGGGTATTCAGCGCCCAGGTAAAGGGCAACAACATAAACAGGGCTCCGTGGTTGTGTGCCGTGGGGTTGCCCAAGTACAGCGATACCGCATTGTTGCCGTGCGCGCGCTGAATGTCGTGGAGCCGCTGGGCGGTTTCATCCAGGGCTTCATCCCAGCTGATGGGCACCCAGCCATCGGCGGTGCGCTTCACCGGGTGGCGCAGGCGGTCTGGGTCGTTATGCAGATCTTGCAACGCCACGGCCTTAGGGCAGATATGTCCACGGCTGAACGGGTCGGCCTTGTCACCACGGATAGCGTGTATGTCATCTCCGTTGTGCTCTACCTCGATACCGCACATGGCTTCGCATAAATTACAGGTGTGGTAGTGAAGATGTGTCATCGGTAGCCCCGTTGGTTGCACTGAGAGTCCCTGTTTATCAGATTGCCGGCAAAAAGGCGCGGTGGATGTGTATAGGCGTCTTGATTCCCTGCGCGCGGATAGCTTGTCGGATTACGGCTACGCCTAATCCGACCTACTTTGTGATCGGGTTTTGTAGGTCGAATTAGGCGTAGCCGTAATCCGACAATAAACACAGAACAAAGCCAAATTTGCGTTATTTGCCCAACACCTTGAAGCGCTGCTTCAACCGAAACCCCTGATCATCCACCAACGTGAGGGTATGCCAGCCGGGCTCGGCGATGAGCGCCCATTCGTGAAAATGGCGGGTTTCCCCTAAGTAAGTGGTATCCAGGTGCCAATACAGGGTGGCATCGGCGCGCTGGTGCACCGCGCGCAACACCGCCCGGCCCAGCCGACCATTCAGCTCCACCGGAATATAAATGGCGGTGCCCGCATGGGGGTAGATCAACGCCATGGGCGGCTCGCTATCCATGCCCCGAGCCCCCGCTAAGCAATCCTCCCGCCAACTGGGCAGCGGCCGGTAGTGCGGGTGGCGGCGCTGGTAGAACCAGGCCTGACCGGGTGGCAGCACAAACCAATCGCGATGACGCATGGCGCTTACCGGCTCGCACTGGCTATGCACCCGCTGGCCATTGCTATCCAGATGCACCCGCACATGGTACGGCGTGACGGTTTCGAAATGGCTGTGCAGCGGCGCCTGCCGCTCCACCGTGGGGCAACGCCCCCCGGCCAGATAACCGTCGTCACTGCACACATGCACGGTTTTCAAATCAGCCAAGGGCGCCTCTGGCCAGCGAGCCGGCCCCAGCAGGCTGAACACGTCCAACATCAACGGCGCTGCGGTGGCCGCGCCGCCCAGGCTAGGAGCCGGCTCACCGTTGCCGTTGCCCGCCCACACGCCCACGGTGTAGCGGCCATTACTGCCGATGGCCCAGGCATCGCGCAGTCCATAGCTGGTACCGGTTTTCCAGGCGATGGCTTGGCTGGAGCTGAACAACCGCCATTGCCGGGCGGTGCCGGGCCGTGCCACCTGGCGCAGGGCATCCAGGGTTAACCAGGCAGCGCCGGGGCTAAGAACAGGGCTGGGCTGCGCCCTGCCGGGCTCTCGATTGACAAGGGAGGATTGCAACACCGCCACGGAGTAAGCCGGCGCCTGCCGGGCGCTAGCAAACAGCCGTGCGTAAATACCCGTGAGTTCGTTAAGCGACCCCTCTGCTCCACCCAGCACCAGGGTGAGGCCGTAATCTTCAGCGTTACGAAACAGGGTGGTCATACCCATGCGCTGCAGCTGGTTATGGAAACGCCCCACCCCGTATTCGCGCAGCATGCGCACGGCGGGAATGTTCAGGGACTGACTGAGCGCCTGATGGGCAGGGACGGCGCCCCGGTAGCCATGGTCGAAATTTTCCGGGCTGAAGCCGCCATAATTGGTAGGCAAATCCGGCACCAGCGTATCGGGCAGCAACAACCCATCGTCCAGCATCAGGCCATATAACAAGGGCTTGAGGACGCTGCCCGTGGAGCGCGGCGCACTGGCGATATCCACGGCGGCACCGTATTCGCGGGCATCGCCGTGGGTCATGTTGCCCACGTAGGCGCGGGTGGCCAACTCGATGTGATCAATCACCACCACCGCCACATTATGCACGCCCTCCCCAGCTAAGCGCCGACCATGCTGGCGCGCCAGCTCGCGCACCCGGTGCTGCAGGTCTGCATCCAAAGTGGTGCGGAACAGGTGTTGTTCGCTACTGGCGGTGAGAGAGTTCAGCAGGTGGTTGGCGTTAGCGGGCAACGCCTTGGGGGCAGCGGGCAAAGGTTCCAGCAGTGCCAGTTGCAGGTCCCTGGCCGGCAGTGCTCCGCTCTCGTGCAGGTCATTGAGCAACCCATTGCGCTTGGCCCGTAATCGTTCCCGGTTTCGCCCCGGGTGGATCAATGAGGGGGCATTGGGCAGCACCGCCAACAACGCCGCTTCCGCCCAGCTCAACGCCGCCGGTTCCCGGCCAAAGTAACGCCAAGCGGCGGCGCGTAACCCCACAATATTGCCCCCAAAGGGAGCCCGGCTAGCGTACTGGATTAGCAGCTCATCCTTGCTGAAGTGCCATTCCAGCTGCAGCGCCAACAGCGCCTCGCGGGCCTTCTCTGGCAGTGTTCTGGGCGGGTCATCACGCAGCAGCCGGGCCAGCTGCATGGTCAGCGTGGAGCCACCGCTAACCACGCGGCCGGCACGGGCATTGAGCCAGGCAGCCCGAGCAATCGCCAGCGGATCGACCCCGGGGTGAGCGAAGAAGCGCTTGTCTTCGTAACTCAGCAAGGCGCGGCGGTATTTGTCCGGCAACACCTCCACCGGAACGAAGCGCCACTGCTCATCTGCGGCAATACGCGCCCCGAGCAAGCGATCATTGCGGTCCAGCATCAGGGTGGCGTACGGAGTGTGGGTTAGCCGCTCGGGCAATGGCCAGAACTGCAACGCGACCACCATAGGCACAGCGATAATCAGCAGGGTAAGGATTGAACGGCGCAGAAATTTCATCGCGGGTGGGGGCCGGTTGCAAAACCCTGTATCGGGTTACGGCTACGCCTAACACGACCTGCGAGCGGGAAAGTAGGTCGAATTAGCCTGACAGGCGTAATCCGACATTGCGGCAACGCGACCACCATCCTCACGGCAATTATCAGCAGGGCCTGGGTGGCACGGCACAGGAATCTCATCGCGAGTGGGAGCCCGTTGCAAAGGTCCGTGTCGGGTTACGGCTACGCCTAACACGACCTACGAGCGGGGAAGTAGGTCGAATTAGCCTGAAAGGCGTAATCCGACATTGCGGCAACGCGACCACCATCCGCACGGCAATTATCAGCAGGGCCTGGGTGGCACGGCGCAGGAAATTCATCGCGGGTGGGAGCCCGTTGCAAAGGTCCGTGTCGGGTTACGGCTACGCCTAACACGACCTACGATCGGGCAAGTAGGTCGAATTAGCCTGAAAGGCGTAATCCGACATTGCGGCAACGCGACCACCATCCGCACGGCAATTATCAGCAGGGCCTGGGTGGCACGGCGCAGGAATCTCATCGCGAGTGGGAGCCCGTTGCAAAGGTCCGTGTCGGGTTACGGCTACGCCTAACACGACCTACGAGCGGGGAAGTAGGTCGAATTAGCCTGAAAGGCGTAATCCGACATTGCGCATTATTCGTTGCCAACCTCTTCCGGCAATGACAATTTCCCGCCCCAATTCGCAGGATATCGGCCACGGGCCACGTCCCGGTGAAAGCTGCTGTAAGGCCAATCGGCAGGCTGGAGGACATAACCATGCTTAACCGGGTTGTAGTAGAGGTAATCGGTGTGAGTTTGCAAATCATACTCGTCTCGAAGGGTATGTTCCCAGAAACGCTTTTGCCAGATCGGTGTGTCGATTTGGCCATGTTTTGTGACCATCCCCTTTATTAAGCGCCAGCGGGTTGAGAAGTCATGGTCCGTTTCCGGCAGGGTCCAGATGCAGTGGAGATGGTCCGGCAGAATAACAATGGCATTCATGCGGAAAGGGTGGCGCGTTTTTACCCTTTTGAAGGCATGACGTAATGCATCAAGCGTGGGTTCATTGGTCAGAATCGGTTTGCGTTGATGGGTGACCACGGTGAAAAAATAACAACCACCGCGAGAGTAATTGCGCCGGTAATGCATGGGCTGCCCGTTGTTCGATAAAAGACATAACGAGTATTGGCGTAATGAAAGAAGGAAACGAGAGGGCGGTAGCGCAACCCAGCGTAAGTCACATCCTCACCGTGTAGGTCGAATTAGCCTAAAAGGCGTAATCCGACATTGGGCATTTGCCACGAGCAGCGACGTTGGGTGTCGGGTTACGGCCTTCGGCCTAACACGACCTACAGACCATACAAACCGGCATTCCGCCGCCGCTCTTCCCGGTAGGTCGAATTAGCCTGAAAGGCGTAATCCGACATTGGGCTATAAAACCACGGGGTAGTCTGGTTTTGTAGGTCGGATTAGGCGTAGCCGTAATCCGACATTCCCAGCCCATCGGACCGATCAAAGCGGGATCAAATGCTCGAACAGCAACTGGGGATTACGCTGCCCACGAAATTCATTGACCTCTAGCCGGTAGACCCCACGCACCTTGCTGATGCGGCTGGGCAACGCTTCCACGGCCACATTGAAATGAATGGCATCAATCACACCACTGATCCCTGGCAGGCCCAGGGTCAATTTTAGGTGGCGCTCGCCAACAATGCGGTGCTTGAGCACTTCGAATTCGCCATCGAAACTGGGCGCAGGGAAGCCTTGGCCCCAAGGAAAGCGGTGGCTGAGTAGTTCTGCATTGGTCAACGACAGCTCGTGATCATCCAGCTCGCCATCAGTTTCTACAATGCGCTCCAGCGCTTTCGGCGACAGCAGCTCCCCCACCGCTTTTTCAAACGCGGTTTTGAAGTCTTCCAGCTTGTCCAGCTCCAGCGACAACCCCGCCGCCATGGCGTGGCCTCCAAATTTGCTCAGCAAGCCCGGGTTGGCCGTGGCCACCGCATCCAGCGCATCGCGCAGGTGCAAACCGGGAATCGAACGGCCCGAACCCTTGAGTTGCCCACGTTGCTGCGCCGGGGCAAAAGCAATCACCGGCCGGTGAATGGCTTCTTTCACCCGCGAGGCAAGAATGCCCACCACCCCTTCGTGCCACTCCTTGCCATACAGGCACAGGCCTGCGGGCAGGTTATCCGCATCCAGACGGGCCACCTCTTCCATGGCCGCATCACGCATACCATGCTCAATGGAGCGACGCTCACGGTTGATGGTGTCCAAATCCTGGGCCATCTCGGTGGCCTCGGCATCGGTTTGTGCCAACAGACAGGCGATGCCTTGAGTCATGTCGGTGAGCCGCCCCGCAGCATTCAACCGTGGGCCGACCGCAAAACCCATGTCCGCCGCCAACACGCGGTTAGGATCACGCCCGGCCACCTGTAACAAGGCGCGAATTCCTGGGCAGCCTTTACCGGCGCGAATCCGCCGTAAGCCCTGCTCCACCAATACCCGGTTGGCGTCATCCAACACCACCACATCCGCCACCGTACCCAGTGCCACCAGATCCAACAGGTCGGTTATTGGCGCGCTGGCGGTAACGCCCTGCTCGCGCAGTGCCCGCTGCAAATCCATTAATAAATAAAACGCTACCCCGACCCCGGCCAAATTGGTGGCAGGAAAGTCTTCACAACCGGGCAAGCGCGGGTTCACCAATGCGTCGGCCTCCGGCAGCGTTTCGCCGGGCAAGTGGTGATCGGTAATCAGCACCCGCATGCCTTGGGCCCGTGCGGCCGCGACGCCATCGACACTGGCGATACCGTTATCCACGGTGATAATCAGGTCCGGGTCGTACAGCTCTTTGGCCAGATCAACAATAGCCGGCGACAGGCCATAGCCATATTCAAACCGGTCCGGCACCAGAAAATCCGGGCTCGCATAGCCCAGCCGCTCCAAGCCACGCACCATCAAGGTGGTAGCGGTGGCGCCATCCGCGTCGTAGTCACCGACAATGCAAATGCGCCACTGCTCAGTTCGCCCTTGTAAAAGCAACGCCACAGCCCCACGCAAACCTGTGAAGCGTTCAGGATGTGGCAGGCGTTTGAGTCCCAGATCCAGCAGGGCCGGATCGGTGACCCCCCGCCCGGCCAAAATCCGCGCCAACATGGGCGGCACATCGGGCCAGTCTGGCGTGTGCTGCGGGCGACGGGTGATCTTGGGCAAGCGAGGTTTGTCGATGGACATGAAAGGACTCGGTAGTAGCGGACTTCTGGCCAGATTGAATATTCGTCATACTCGCAGGGTGCCCCACAGGAATCAGTGGCGCGGCAAGGCGTGGAGCGAGCAATAGTTTGTGGGCACTAATGCCTGTACTAAATACCTGTACTATAAATGCCCCCAGGGGCAGGGGCGGCACCCGCCCTGCAGTCTGCCACGGCACTGCCCTAACAGCACGAACACATGGAGCAAGTGATTAAATTTTCGCCATACAGCACCCCCCAATGGCTATCACGACTAAATAGTCACAAATTAGGGCTAAAAAAGTCATCCCGCTTCCCTATACTTGCGGGCCTACGAGTTTCGTCGCTTATGTAAGCAAACACTCACATGAATGCCATGTAAACGACGCGCCCACCTCGAATTTCGGGGCCTGGGGCACACCAAAGCGGTCATTTAAACCGCGTACTTTGGGACTGGAGAGCAGAAGCTATGATCTATCAAGGCAACGCCGTAAGCGTACAACTGCTTGACGACGGCATCGCCGAACTGAAGTTTGACCTTCAGGGCGAGTCCGTTAACAAGTTCAATCAGGAAACCGTGGAAGACCTCGGTAAGGCTGTGGAAGCTGTTAAAGGTAACAGCGACATCAAAGGCCTGATCGTGACTTCCGGCAAAGGGGTTTTCGTTGTTGGCGCCGACATCACCGAATTCACAGACATGTTCAAACTGCCGGAAGATGAAATCGCCAGCTGGTGTCTGAAATCCAACGAAGTCTTCAACGCCCTTGAAGATCTCGACATTCCCACAGTGGCGGCCGTTAACGGCATCGCCTTGGGTGGTGGCCTGGAAGTGTGCCTGGCCGCAGATTTCCGCGTACTGAGCGAAAAAGCTCAGGTCGGTCTACCGGAAGTGAAACTGGGCTTGTACCCGGGGTTCGGCGGCACCGTGCGCCTGCCCCGCCTGATCGGTGTAGACAACGCTGTTGAGTGGATCGCTGCCGCTGGCCAACACAAAGCCGACAAAGCCCTGAAAGACGGCGTCGCTGATGCGGTGGTCGCTCACGACGAGCTGCACAATGCCGCCATCGATCTGGTCAAGCAATGCCTGGCCGGCAAAATCGACTTCCGTGCCAAACGTGCCGAGAAGCTGGAGCCGCTGAAACTGCCGCCCATGGAAAACATGATGGCCTTCCAGACTTGCACCGCCATGGTGATGGGCCAGGCAGGCAAGAACTACCCGGCCCCGGTAGCCGCCGTAAACACCATGCAAAAGCATGCTGGCATGAACCGCAAAGAAGCACAGGAAGTGGAAGCCAAAGGCTTCGCCAAAGTGGCCAAGTCACCGCAGGCCACCTGCATGGTTGGGCTGTTCCTGGCAGACCAGAAAGTGAAAAAGGTCAACGGCAAAACCGCTAAAGCCTCTAAAGAGATCAACCAGGCCGCCGTACTGGGCGCGGGCATCATGGGCGGCGGTATCGCCTTCCAGTCTGCCTCTAAAGGCACGCCGATCATCATGAAGGACATCGCTGACAAAGCGCTGGACCTGGGCATGAACGAAGCCAGCAAACTGCTGACCAAGCGTGTTGATCGCAAGAAAATGAAGCCGGCCAAAATGGCGCAGGTTCTGTCCTCTATCCGCCCGACCTTGAATTACGGTGACTTCGGCAACGTGAACGTTGTGGTTGAGGCGGTAGTTGAGAACCAGAAGGTCAAGCAGTCCGTATTGGCAGAAGTGGAAGATAAGGTAACCGATGGCACCGTGCTGGCCTCCAACACCTCCACCATTTCCATCACCAAGCTGGCTGAAACCCTGAAGCGTCCGGAAGACTTCGCCGGCATGCACTTCTTCAACCCGGTACACATGATGCCGCTGGTGGAAGTGATCCGGGGCGAAAAGACCTCCGACGAAACCGTTGGCACCCTGGTGGCCTACGCTCAGAAAATGGGCAAAACCCCCATCGTGGTTAACGACTGCCCCGGCTTCCTGGTGAACCGTGTGCTGTTCCCCTACTTCGGCGGCTTCGGCATGCTGATGCGCGACGGTGCCGATTTCCAGGCTATCGACAAAGTGATGCAGAAATTCGGCTGGCCCATGGGCCCGGCATACCTGATGGACGTGGTGGGCATCGACACCGGTGTGCACGCGGCTCAGGTAATGGCTGAAGGCTACCCCGAGCGCATGCAGTACGACTTCAAAGATGCGTCCACCGTGATGTTCGAAAACGACCGTTACGGCCAGAAAAACGGCGTCGGCTTCTACAAGTACGAGCTGGACAAGAAAGGCAAAACCAAAAAGGTTGTCGACGAGGCCACCTACGAACTGATCAAGCCCCACGTGGCTGACCGAAAGGAATTCGATGCGGAAGAAATTATCGCCCGCATGATGATCCCCATGTGCACCGAAATCGTTCGCTGCCTGGAAGACAACATCGCAGGTTCCGCTGCCGAGGCCGACATGGCCATGATCTACGGCGTCGGTTTCCCTCCCTTCCGTGGCGGTCCGCTGCGTTACATCGACAGTGTTGGCGTTAAAGAATTCGTCGCACTGTGTGACAAGTACGCGCACCTGGGTGGCATCTACGAAGCACCGCAGATGCTCAAAGACATGGCCGCCAAGGGCGAGTCTTTCTTCGCCTAAGCCACGGACAAGCAGGAGTAATGAAATGAGTTTGAATCCAAAAGACGTTGTTATCGTCGATGCGGTCCGTACCCCCATGGGCAAGAGCCGTAATGGCCAGTTCCGTCACGTGCGTGCCGAAAAGCTGTCAGCTCAGCTGGTCCAGGCGCTGATGGCCCGTAACCCGAACTGGGACACCCAGCTCACTGAAGACGTGATTTGGGGCTGTGTAAACCAGACCAAAGAACAGGGCATGAACATCGCCCGTAACATTTCCATGCTGGCCGGCCTGCCGCGCACCACTGCGGCGCAAACCATCAACCGTCTGTGTGGTTCTTCCATGCAGGCCCTGCACAGCGCCTCACAAAGCATCATGACCGGCAACGGCGATGTCTTTGTTATCGGTGGTGTAGAGCACATGGGCCACGTGGCCATGGATCACGGCGTCGACCTGAACCCGGAAATGTCCAAAGTGACCGCCAAGGCGTCCAACATGATGGGCCTGACCGCGGAAATGCTGGGCAAGATGCACGGCATCAGCCGTGAGCAACAAGACGCCTTCGGCGTTCGTTCTCACAAGCTGGCGTGGGAAGCCACCCAGCAAGGCCGTTGGGATAACGAAATCGTTCCCATCGAAGGCCACGATCAGGACGGCCACAAAGTGCTGTGCGAAATCGACGAAGTGATTCGCCCAAGTGCCAGTATCGAAGACATGCAGAAACTGCGTCCGGTATTCGATCCGGCCAACGGTACTGTTACAGCCGGCACCTCCTCTGCCCTGTCAGACGGTGCCTCCGCCATGCTGGTGATGAGCGCCGAGCGTGCCCAGGCCCTGGGCCTGAAGCCCCGCGCCAAAATCCGCTCCATGGCCGTAGCCGGTTGCGACGCCGCCATCATGGGTTACGGCCCTGTACCGGCCACCCAGAAAGCGCTGGCACGTGCAGGCCTGACCATCGACGACATCGACTATGTAGAGCTGAACGAAGCGTTCGCTGCACAGTCCCTGCCGGTGGCCAAGGACCTGAAGCTGCTGGACAAGATGGAAGAGAAAGTGAACCTGAACGGCGGCGCTATCGCCCTGGGCCACCCGCTGGGTTGCTCCGGTGCGCGTATCACCGGCACCCTGCTGAACGTTATGGAATGGAAAGACGGCCAAATCGGTCTTGCCACCATGTGTATCGGCCTGGGTCAGGGTATCGCTACCGTTATTGAACGGGTTTGATCAACGCCTGATGCCCAAAACCTGACGCCGGAGACGCTCCGGTGCTCAGGCCCGGCACCCTATTTCCGGCTCCGCCTCACAAGGGCAAGGCTGGAAACAAAAAACCCCGGCTTACCCGCCGGGGTTTTTCTTTGTGGAGCTTTCGGTGGAGGTGTGAACTATTCAGCCTTTTCGGCTTCCTCAACAACCCGATTCTGGCGCTCTGAAGCCTTTTTCAGCACACGACCATACACCCGCTTTCGCTCTGCAGAAGAAGCGTTTCGAATGAAGTCCGCAAAAGGGGTCGATTCAACGACCGGGGGAGATTTTTTCCACATAGTTCCACCCTAGTCCAGTCCGAGCATGCGCTCAAGGTCCGCGCGACTATATTTCTCAGGGATATAGTTGTCAATTCGCTCCACATTCGCTTTGTAAAACCGATCGGAACCGTCCCGGTTCTTCAGTAGCAAATCTACCTTGATAGCGGGATGCTCTACTTTCAACCGATTCACTACCTCTCTGACAGTAAAGTATTGATTTATAAAGTCTTCATCCAGTATCCGTCGCCCTTCTCTGGCTTCACGAGCTTGTACAAACTCCCAAGCCTGTAAAGGCTCCTGATAAACATACAGGACTTGCACCAGCCTCCCTTTAGCTAAGCACCGCTCAATATTACGGCACGCCACCTCATACCTGGCCAACGTACCGTCCAGCAGAAAGGTCTGACGCTGCTTTAACGCCAAATCGAGGACCTTTTCTACCAAAATTGAGACTCCACCCTGAAATAACCAGGAATTATCCCCGGTATAGCCCGGCAGCTCCGACCTAAGCTCATCCGGGTCAACCCTAAGAATTTCACCACCCCCATCCTTGACGCTATCAATTAGCTCTATCGACGCTTCAGTCTTGCCCGCGCCTGGGCAACCAGCCATAAACACCGTTACCGGTTCCTTCTCCGGTACAAACCGGGAAGTGTCAGTTAACCGCTTGCCGATTTTCTTCTTGTTCTTTCTGGCAAAGGCTATCGCCTCTTCCTGAAGCTCAAGCTCTTGCTGGGAAAACTGATCCGCCATACACCCGGGAGCTCCTGACCCTTATAAAGGCTGTCTATACGACCAGCATATAGTAAGCCGATCAGCGGAGCATCATGGAATGGAAAGACGGACAAATCGGTCTTGCTCCGTCTACCCACAACCGTGTGTCCGACTGGTCAGGGTATCGCTACCGTTATTGAACGGGTTTGATCAACGCCTGATGCCCAAAACCTGACGCCGGAGACGCTCCGGTGCTCAGGCCCGGCACCCCCTTTCCGGCTCCGCCTCACAAGGGCAAGGCTGGAAACAAAAAACCCCGGCTTACCCGCCGGGGTTTTTCTTTGTTTAACAAAACCACTGGTATTCCCAGGCCCACCACAGGCCCCGCCCCTCGCACGGCCACTCTTGCCTCCGGTACAATATGAAATTCTGATCACCGTAATGCGCAAAACGGTAAAGCGTTATTAACCCGCCCCCGGAGGATAACTGCATGCTTAACTGGATTGCAGAACATCAAAAAAGCCTGTCGGTTATCGCCAGCTTCAGCTCGGTGCTTATTTGGTTGGTGTATGCACAACTGCTTTATCTGGGATTCCGGCGGCAGCGTAGCCCGCGTTTAATTATTAATCGCGGGCGCAACAAAGATATCAATGCGCTCTGCCTCATTAGCAACATGAGTGCCGAATCCGTTTTCATTCAATACATCATCGCTGAGCTACATACCTCTGAAGGCACCATCACCATGGATGTAACTGACTTCGAGCAGGAATATAACCAAGGCGATGAAGACCCAGAAAAGCGCAATAACCGATCAGGGTCATCATCCAGTGTAATGGATGTGGCAGAAAACACCCGGCAAGGCCCCGTCAAACCCGGCGGATTTTCGCATATAGGCACGTTCAGTGAACTCGTCCAGCGCTTGGCCAGAGATGAAGGCATCGAAATGGACGGGCATATGCCCAAAGGGGACCTTGAATTCAACCACATCAAATTGCGGCTTATCGGCATCTACGGGCCAGAGAACAAACCGATTGGTGCGGAGCGCGGCTTCGACCTGGCCTACAACGCCAACCACTTTGCTCTAAGCCCAACCTCGTGGGACACCAAGCAACTGGTATCGTTACGCCAGCGCCACAAACTCCATAAAATCGTGGAAAATCTCAACGCCACCAACTTCTCTTCCTCATCGTCTTTTCGTCGGGTGGAAGAGGACGATTCATAAGTTAAACGGCGCTTGGGCGCCATACGCTGTGGGCCGGGTTTGCCTCTAGCACGCCGCCTTGGGGTGTATTTGAGGTTAATACGCAAAGTCCCTTCCCCGGCATTAAAACACAGGCAACACCGACCCTTCGTGGCTTAGAACCCTCAAGTTCATACGATATCGGCTAATCGGATGGGAGGACATTATTCACTCCTGCCCACCAGCGCTGTAGAGAATCGGCCAATCAAAGAGTGTCTGTTGTTGTGTTTGAAAGAAGATCCAGATTGGTAATGAGGTTTCTTACTCCATGAGCATGATCTTCATTAAAAACATTCCCTTTACACCATTTGCCAACGCTCTCGATATTCACTTTGGCAACATGTGGATGCACACTCCATGAAACCTGAAACGGTGATCCTTTTTCATTGTAACCAGGGCCTGTAGTTGAACCAGCATACTGAACAGGTGTGCCCGTATTGCTTGGAATATTCGTTGCCTGATACAAACCATTGTTTCTTCTATATTGCGCTAGTCTCTCGAAATCAAGAGCCTGTTTATCATTAACCAAAACATAAACCTGTGCTTCCACGCGCAGCTGAGGGTTATTGATCGCATCCGTTAGGCATGAAGCTAACGTTGGGCCTGGTTCGGCTTGAGCCGTTGAAAGCACATAGTGAACTTCAATAGTATCACCAGCGGCTAACCCACCATGCATGCTAGGGCAGATATCATGACCGACGGGTTTAAGCTCAGAAGCACTCAACTTACCTGAATATTTGTAACCGCTGTGGAAACCGTGGCCACCTCCATTACCGGCATATTGAGTAAACTCACCCCCTTTATGCTCAGCATTTTTATGGAAATGGATATTACAGAGATTCATTTCTGTAGGTGCAGGGGCAGCAGTAAATACCCGTGAATTGTTCCCTGCTGTCGCATCAATATCACGTGGAGATTGTGGCCCGAACCCTTTGCCCTTTGTGTTTTCTGCAAGCATTTCTCTTTGTCTAGATATAACGCTATCCGCTACAGCGCCGTGTGCGCCAGCGCTAACCTCTTTTGCGCTAGCAAGCATTGGTAATGTGGTCGCTATCGCTAACGCGATTATTACTTCTCTCTTCATAGCTCGGCTCCTAAGTTGATAGTGGCGAAATTACCCGATCTCCGAGGCAGGACCGGTTGCCAAGCGACACAATCCTGCGATTGGGGCGATGCGGTACGGTAGAGCAAGCCAGAGGGCTATCCCCAAGGCGATTGTCAGTACCCGCATGCGAGAATGGGCACATCGGATAATGGGCACTAGATTGTTGCCGGCATGGATATCGAATACCAGAAGAAGGGCGCAGCCTGTTGGGTACAGAAACGATCCTGCATCAGCAAGATTGCTCGAGCAGCCACAAGGTTCAGGGAGAAACCCATATCGTTGATGAACAGGGTGAAACGGTTGCCCAGGCTAAACATCGCTGGCGGATTTCGCCACGTGATAGCACACCGGCCTACGGCGAACCGCTGCACCTCCAGTCAGTGAGAACCAAGGCCTACAATGGCTGAACGGATAGGTGCCCTATTCCTGTTTATCCGTTCCTCACGCCTAGACTTTGGGTGTCTTGCAGGTGGAAATGCCGAACGGTAAATAAGCCGGGCACCAACGCATGGTAGCGGTCAACAGCGGGATAATGCCGATAGCCCCCCACCAGCTCTGGAATACAACGCCCAGAGCAACAATAACCACACCCAACACTAACCGGAAAAGACGGTCTGTATTACCCACATTGGTTTTCATGGCAGCCTCCTTTTTGAATGCTTATTTCGGAGTCTGTCCTTGTTTCAGGTCACGTACGTTGATCCAGATCAGGAAAAACCGCCAATGGATCTGCTAGTTGATGGCTGTCCCCAACCTTGTGCCAATAGATGCTTCCGAGCAACGTTTTCAGGCTCAGATCGACTTCTTTAAGGATCGATACGATCTGGGCTTCAGTAAAGAGTGATCTCTTCACTGTCGTCTCCTGAGAGGTGATATTCCCAGAAAACGCTAATCAGACGTCTGTCTCAGTTTAGGGGGAGTGGACATACCCAATCTGGAGGCCACTGGGATCAGATCTTGCCCCGTCCGCCTAAGACTCAACACTTCCTAACGCCCCGACACTTCGGAAACGCACTGCATCCCCAAAACGTCTGCCCCGCCTGTTTTCCAGAGCGCGCTTTTCGCAACACCATCGCCTCACCACATTGATGGCAAGCTGGTGCAGCAGCATGAAACCTATCAGTCGTGCCCGCCGAGGGGGCAATGCGCTTTTGCGCTTCTGGCTCGGCGGCTTTCTTCATAGGCACCTCACCCGTCCCAGGCAACAGAATCGCCTCAATCTGCTGGCGAATATCCGCTACGACATAGCCCCTAGCCGCCCTGATTCTTAACAGCGGCAAGCCAGCCGACTCACAGGCTTGCTCCAGAAAGGCATCGCGCTTCTGCCGGGAGGCCGAACCATGGCTGGCATCGTCCAGCTCAATGGCCAGTTTTACGGCGCAGTCTTGTGGGTCGCAGAGGAGAAAATCGACGTGCTTGGCGGAAATCGGGTTGAAGGCGCGTTGCCAGTTGGACCGGTTGAGGCCTTTTTGCGGGGTGAGCACATCCGCAACGCGGACTTTAGAGAAGATGAGGGCCTTGTCGCCCACGGCCTGTGTGAGCACGCCGTAGAAGGAGCGTTCGGCCTTGGACAGCAGGTAGGGTTTGCGGCGATAGCCAAAAGCGGGCGCCCCGCCACCCGGCCGTTTCTGTTGGGCCAGGATCAGCATGACGCCAATGGCAATAACCAGTAGAACGCCTAATTCCAAGGGCTTCTCCCCCGTTTAGCCGTAAACGGGGGTGACCATACTGAATATGGTGATAACCAGACTGGCATCCTTTCCCCTGAGTCATATTACAGGCCGTGCCATCCTGGCCAGCCGCGGTTATTGATATCGTGTTATTTGCGATTACTTTGAATGTACACAATCTTTAGGCGCAAAGAAATGAATAGGCTTCAGGAGGCTTGTTTTTCCAGGAGAGAGAACCAAGGGTTCGCCCTCGAGCAGAACGTCCACGGTCAGGTCTCCCATTCCCCACAAAAATCCGTCACCAACCTCCAAAGTCTTACCCACCAAGCCTTCCCACGAACCAATTCCCCCCACTCCCCGTCAACAACAACTGTTGCCGCGCCCGTGTCATCCCCACATACAACAGCCTGACTTCCCTCTCCAAACTCTCCTCGTCATCCTTCAATCCCCCAAGCCCCGCCAGCACCACGGTATCGAACTCCAGCCCTTTACTGCTTTGCCGTGTGAGTAGTGCGATGCGGTCGGCATTTGCGTCGTAGGCTTTCTTGCTGGCGTTATCTTTCAGCCAGGCGTGGGGGATGTTTTCCCGCTGGAAGGCCCGCTGCAGGGCGTCGGCCTGCCAGGTGTAGCCGTAGATCACCGCGATGTTGTTGAGCGGCTGGCCGTTTTTCTGCCATTTCTGGATGCAGCGGGCGATGTAGTGGGCTTCGTCGTTGAAGGTATCGAATTTGCGGAATGCCGGTGGCGCGCCGCTTGTGCCAGCCATTTCCGGGGCAATCAAGGGAATATGGTCGTCATCAGCGTCATGGGCTTGCAAGAAGTCCTTAGCGAAATCGTAAGCGTAGGTCAGGATTTCGCGGGTGTTGCGATAATTCAGTTTCAGAATGGTGGTACGGCCACGGGCCTGGATGCCGGCACTGGACAGGGGAAACTTGAGATTGCGCTTCTTGTAGATGGACTGGGCATCATCGTAGAGCAGCAGCAGGGAGTTGGTGCCCGGGTCGATCATCTGCACGATCAAGGCCAGCCAGTCCTGCTCGAAGTCGTGGCCTTCGTCGATCATCACCGCGCTGTATTGGGCACGAGGAATCTGATTCTTATCCACAGCCTGTATAACGGTTTCCACCTGCCGTTCCCAGGGTTTTAGCTCTGGTGTGGCGGCGATCGGGTCGACGTTGTAGGTTTGCATTTGCCGGCCACACCATTCATGGAAGTGGTGCACCTGCACTTTCTCTTCGATGCCCTTTTCAGCAATAAAACTTCGCAGTCGGGCAGCCAAGGTGATATTGAAGCACAACACCAAAATCGGCTTGGTGACGGCCTGGGCCAAGTGCAGACAACGATAGCCGAGAATCAGCGTCTTGCCGGACCCGGCGACGCCATGGATCACCCGGTGGCCATCACCCATGCTCCGGGCCAGCTGTTCTTGCTGCAGGTCCATCACGCGGACAATGTCCGGGATGGTGCTATAACTTGGCTGACTCTCGGCTACCGCGTTGCCGTCATTGGCACTTCCCTGCCCTGCCAACGGCTCGTCGTCTTCGCCCTCCGCATCGAACAGCCCTTGCTGGGGGGCATTGATGCGGATTTCCGGGAACAGGTTCCAGCGGATGCGGTCGATCTGCGGCAGGGTGAGTTTGTCGCCAAAACTGTAGTCGAACATGGCCCACAGTTGCGCTTGAAATATTTCCGGGTCAGCGGCGGCGGTCATGTCATCACGACAGATCAGCCGGTGCGGCGGCAATACCAGCTCCTGATGCTCCTCGCTGATAGCTTCATTCCATTGCTTGCGGGTGATATTGGGGAACACCACACCATAACCCCACGGGAAACAAAGCTTGCCTTTGCGCTGTGTGCAGGTTTGTTGCAGGTGCGCATCGCGCTGCAGTTTTTTGATGGCGGTGAGCGCACACTGGCGGGCCTGCTGCAAAGGATTGGTGACGGTCTTCAAACCATCGGAGGTAAAAATCTCCGCATCGCGGGGCGTTATCCTCTTGAGGGTATCCAGCTTCCAGTCTTTCACCTCCAGAAACAGCAAGCCACGACCGGGATGCAGGATAATGTAATCTGGATAGCGCCGATTGCGGCCCACCGGTGTGTCGTACCAGACGGTGTAGTCATCCTCCAATAGCGTTTCTAACCGCTGCCCCAGGCGCCTCTCGCCTTTCGTCATGCCACGCAGGGTGCTGAGGTTGGGTATAATGGTGGCCATGGTGACTATCGCTCCCAGCTCATGGTTGCCCCATAGGCTTCGCCATCAACGTGCAGGGAGGAGTATTGAAGCATGAGCCTCTCGCCTCTTTCTGGCTGCCTGTGAACCAGTGGCAGCTTCTCGCCTATATCCTCTTTCCCGTCCAGCCACAAATCGAGCCTCGTCATCCAGCCGGGATTAAAAACATTAAATGATGGCGCCCCAAATTCTGCCTCTATTGCTTCTTGATGAGTTTTAAAGAAAACCTTTTGGCGCTCGTCGTTATTGAACCAGACCCCGTAATAAACCAAAGAGACACGGTCTGCGCCGCATTGATGTCCAGTCACGTCAGAAAGAGCCGGGGTATCGCGGTGAAACGCCAGAAGTTCATACTCCAGCATCGTGTCTAGAGGGAAGTCAGCCCCCGCCTCCCTGTCAATTTCCATTTCATAAATTTCAGGACAGGAATCACCGGGTGAGACGCCCAGGAAAAGAGCTGAATGAGCAAACCGAGAGCACAGGAGTGCGCACAGCACGAAAAGGGTTCGACACTGCTGGGGGGTAGCTCCGCAGGCTTTCTGGTTAGGCATTCCCCTGAATAAAGGCATCCTGCCCCTCATTGCTTTCTTGCTCGCCATCTTGGCCAGCCGCTGTTATTGGTATGGTGGTAATTGTGATTCAGTTTGAATGTACACACTCTTTGGGCGCAAAGAAATGAATAGGCTTCAGGAGGTTTGTTTTTCCACGAGAGGGAACGCAGAGGCCTCCCTTTAGTGGCGCTGCAACAAAGAGAAAAAGGCGCCCAGCCTGGTGGCGAAAGCGCCATTGGGAGTTACGCCTCGAATCGTTTTAGCCGCCGCAGCAGCGCATGGTTTTCCCGGCGTAGCGCCTGCACTTCATCGAGCAATTCCAGGGCCAGAGCCACGCCCTCCCAGTTGATCTCAAGGTCCCGCCGCAAGCGGTTAGCGCGGGCGATTTCGGCGAGCACGGCATCGTCGAATTGCCATTCGCGGGCCTGCCTATCCTGGGGTTCGATAATGCCGAGGCTGACGATGTCGATGAGATCCTGCTCTGATATCTGCACCCGTTGGCAAATGTCGTTACTGCATACCGTGATTCTTAATTGAGAGGCCATAATTACCGTCTCCATTGTGCACGTGGATCGAAGCTTGCCTTGTCGGCCAGTTGTTGCCACAGCGCGTCAATGTCTTCGCCGGTGGCATCGGGCATGACTACTTTTAGCACGGCAATCAGGTCGCCCTTCCCTGTCTTGCTGGGCAGCCCTTTACCAGGAATACGCAGCTTCTTGCCGTTCTGGCTGTGTGCCGGGATGGTCATCTGTACTGCGCCGGTGAGGGTGGGCACTTCAATTTTCGCCCCCAGCGCCACTTCCCAGGGCGCCACCGGTACGGTGACGATCAGGTTGTGGCCTTCCACATCGAACAAGGGATGCGGCACCAGGCGAATGCGCAGGTACACGTCGCCCGCGGGGGCGTTACCGATACCGGCAATACCCTGCCCTTTCAGCCGAATACGCTCACCGCCGGTTACCCCGGCCGGAATTTTCACGTTCAGGGCTTTGCTCTTTTCGCCGACCACCTGGCCGTACTGGTCGTATTCCGGCAGCCGGTAGGAAACGGATTTGGATTCGCTGCTGATCGTGTCTTCCAGAAAAATGGGCAGCTCGATTTCCACATCTTCACCACGCCGCGACGGGGCCTGCCCGCCACGGGCCTGGCGGGCGCCGGTGAACAGGGATTCGAAGAAGTCAGAAAAGCCCGCATCGGCCGGG
The DNA here is from genome assembly GCF_040119285.1 of Alcanivorax sp. Taxonomy (GTDB): domain Bacteria; phylum Pseudomonadota; class Gammaproteobacteria; order Pseudomonadales; family Alcanivoracaceae; genus Alcanivorax. Next base: position 120,165 of record NZ_JBEDTY010000032.1, on the reverse strand, counting down.
TCAAAGCCGCCGCCCGACGGCTGCCACCCGGGGGGCGGCTGAAACGAACCGCCATCGCCTTGCTGGTTTCGCAAAGCCCGTAGCTGGTCGTAATCGGCGCGTTTATCTGGATCTTTGAGCACCTGCCAAGCCTCAGCCACGTCCTTGAACTTGGCTTCGGCGTCCTTTTCCTTGCTGATATCCGGGTGATACTTGCGGGCCAGCCGGCGGTAGGCCGTCTTGATGGCGGCCGCGTCGGCGTCTGGCTCCACCCCGAGCAGGGCGTAGTAGTCCTTAAAATCCATTCCACCTCTCCGGAGTCAGATATTCCATTTCCACCATACTGCTATTTCAATGCCATGCCTGCTCAATATGCCCCATTCCTGATTACCGTCAAATTACACCGCCCGGCCCCCTTTCTGCTGCTCTCTGCTTGGGCCATTCTTGCGGTGGCGGCCGCGCAGCGCGGCCCGCTAACAGGCCTGTGCCAACCCGCTCTCGCTGGGCTTACAGGCGTATCTCGCCTTGTTGTATTTGCCGGTATAGCTGGGGCGTCAGCGGTTGGTAACCGCGCTGGTTATCCAGCAGTACATACACGGGTTCGGCCACTTGATCGGGCGCAAAACCTTGTTTTTTCAGCGTTACCTTGCGGTATTTGAAGGTGCCTGTGGTTTCCTGGTGATCACGGATGCGCAGAAACAGGGGCACCGCATAGGCCGGCAGCATATGGCTCAAATGCTGTGCCAGGCCCCGGCCATTGAGGGCGACGCCCGGGCTGAGCGTAATCGCCGCCATCCCTGCGCGGCCATCGCAGCCGGGAATGCTGACCCCGTACACCACACCATGATCAATATCCGAGTGTTGAGCCATGGCCCCTTCCACTTCGCCGGCGGCCACGTTCTCCCCTTTCCAGCGGAAGGTATCGCCTACCCGGTCGACAAACTGAATGTGGCGCAAGCCCTGGTCACGCACCAGATCACCAGAATCGAACCAGCAGTCGCCTTTCTTGAAGACATCGCGCAGCAACTTTTTTTCCCCGGCAGCAGGGTCGGTATACCCATCGAAGGGCCGCCGTGAGGTCACTTCGCTAATCAAAAGGCCAACCCCACCCTTGGGGATGCGCTGCATAAACCCATCACGGTTACGGCGCGGGGTTTCGGTGTCATTGTCGAATTCGACGATGGCGAAAGGCAGCGGAGTAAACCCCGCAGTCTGGGCCACACCAAAGAGGTTGATAAACCCGATATTAGATTCACTGGCACCGTAAAACTCATAGATACGGTGGATGCCAAAACGCTGCTCGAAGGGCTCCCAGATTTCCGGGCGCAGCCCGTTGCCGGTGATTAATCGGATACGGTGCTGACGGTCCATGTGGCTGGGCGGCACATTGAGCAGGTAACGGAGCAGCTCACCGATATAACAAAACGCGGTGGCGTCGTAATGGCGCACCCGCTCCCAGAACTGCGAGGCACTGAATTTGCGATCCAGTGCCAGGGTGGCGCCCATGGATAATACCGAGCCCCAGGCCACAGTAAGCGCATTGTTGTGGTACAGCGGCAGGCAGCAATAGAACACCTCTTTACGGCGGATGCCCAAGGCCAAGCCGCCCATACCCGCCATGGCGGCCAGCCAGCGATAATGTGTCATCACCGAGGCCTTGGGTAAGCCGGTGGTGCCGGAGGTAAAGATGGAAAAACACGGCTGCTCGGCGCGCACTCGGCAAGTGCTGGGCGGGTTGGCTTGCGATTGCCGGCGGGTGTGTTCGTGCAGATCCAGCCAACCCGGTGGCGCAGGCTGCCCCTGGTCGCCACCGTGCCACAGGTAGCCAATCGATGAAGCGGGCGGCGAGGTGTTCGGCGCGCTTGGCGTTGGAGTAAAGCGGGTGGTGGCCAGGGCCGCTTCACATTCCGCACTGAGCACCAATAACCGCGGCTTCACCAGCTGAATACTGTGCTCCAGCACTTCGCCACTCTGGTTGTGGTTGAGCATGGCCGCGATGGCGCCCAATTTGACGGTAGCCGCCACACAAGCCAACGCCTCAGGCCGGTTTTCCATCATGATTGCGACAGTGTCTCCGGCGCCCACACCCTGCTCCCGCCAGCAGGCGGCCAGGCGGTTGGCCCAGGCGTTAAATTGCGCGTAGGTCCATTGCTGATCCTCGAACCGCAAGGCGATGTTGTGCGGGGTACGGCTGGCCCAGTATTCGATAACCTTGCCAATGGACTGCTTGCTGGTGGGCCGCAACCCGGCCAGGCGCAACAGGTTACTGCGCTGAATATCCAGCAATGGCGGCACAATGTACCGCACCCCTTTGGCCAGATCCCGCCAGCCAACCTTCTTCACAGGCATACTTGCCTCCGTTGCTTGGTCCAATCCTGCCCCGGCAAGCCTACGCTAACAGTGCGCCCTGTTGTTATACGCCTGCCGGGTGGCATTGGGGCTTATTATCATTGACTCGTTTGGATCAGGCAGCCGAACAGGGCAGTGTCGTGGCTGCTGGCTTGCGCTCCAGTTCGAATCTACATAATCGTGGGGTGTAAATAAATGAACAGGTTTGCGGGATGTGTTTCTGGGGAACAATAGGCTGACGGGGGCGTTCGCGACTCCAGAGCGGCTCCTGCTAAATCCAATAGTTGGCATGGTTCCCGCAGTATCTTGCTCAGTGGCCAGCCCATCGCTGGCTTTAACCCTTTGTGGTACCTGACCCGAGCAAGAGGTAAGCCCCATGGATTCTGTATCGATCAAGGACTTGATGTGCACCCGTTTCGCGACTATCCGCCCGGAGATGCCGGTGGTGGAAGCCTCCAGCAATCTGATCAAACTGGATATGCTGGGCAGCCCCGTTACCGATAACGCGGGGACGCTGGTGGGCTGGATTAGTGAGCGCGAATGCCTGCAGGCGGCCCTGCAGGTGGTGTATCACAACCAGCGCGTAGCAACGGTGAGAGACCTAATGAAAAGCGAGGTACTGACGGTATCGCTGAACGACGATGTATTGAGCCTGGCGCAGCAGATGCTGAACGCCAAGCCGAAAATCTATCCGGTGGTGAATGCCGCCAACAAGGTGGTGGGGGTAATCAGCCGCCGCCATATTCTGAATATGCTAGATCAGAAACTGGCCGAGCTGTGCAAGAAAGCGAGCTAAGGCCCTGTATGCGTGCACGCCAGCAGGCTAACTGCGCGCTATTGGTGCTCAAAATGCCTGCATAAATGCCTTATTTAGGTTCGTACAGGCATCACTAACAGCCTGTGCTGTTGGGTTCATTCACAGTACCGCATCGCGGTAGAGCTGCCTTCATGAGTGTGGCGGCCAAGTATCCCTCTGCTAGGGCAGTTCATTACGGGCGGATTAGGAAGGGGGAGATGATGTTGAAGGCAATGTGTCGTGTTTGAGTGGCCTTGAATACTTCCTCGAGGGTTTTCAAGGCTGCAGCGTTTTCTTGTGCTTTGGGTGGTTGATACCGATTAGTACTGTGCGGGCTAACGTGGTTTTAATACTGGTTTACATAAATCAGCACACCTCTGACATTGTTCAACCCACCGCCCTTCGAGCATACAAATGAACATCACCGCAAGGTAGAGCCAGCGGGTGTCGCCCAGATGTTGGCCTCATCGCTGACCACCCTCCACTGGAACGGTTCCCGTAACCTCTCTACTCAAGGGGGTTGGGAACGGCCATGACTTCACCGCCCAATACTTTTATAGCGATGCACAGGCTAGCGGCTCCGCCATCAACTAAGCCGCTTTATAGTGACCGACTCGCTCACTTTCCATTTCAGCATGGCCGATACTATTCTCGCACCCACCGCACCTCGGCGCTCTTCGTGAATCCCTTCCACTCCCTGAAGCGCAGGCGCTCAGCGTCAACCGCTTGGTGCTGCTGACACTGGTGCTGACACTGGTAGTACTAGCTGCTGCGACACACGCTGAAAGCCTCGGTAGTCACCGAGTGAACTATGTTGCACTGACCAATTGAATCTAGCGTAATCTTTTTATGATCTCTTTCACCCGTGCCAACTTGCGAAGCAAAGTCTTTAACGTCTGGATGCGCTCGTGATCCGAGGTCAGTGCCGCCGATTTACCTGGCGTGCGACCGTCACGTTCCGCTCGTAGTGGCTCTACCAGCGGCGGGGCGGCGGGGCGCCATAGCGCCTACTCGCACCGCTTCGCAGGCTTGCGCCAATCCTGTAGTTCTAGCCTATCACTAGGCTGGCAGACCCAGGCACTGATTGGGGGGCTATAGAACAGGGCGTTAACGTTCGGTGGGCTGTTTCTTGCGGGGTCCGGTGAGCAACGGGTTTATTCGAGTCAAGGTTCTCTAGATGCGACGGTATGTCGCACAGACCTTGTCGCCCGAATATGCAACCTCGTCACGTCACACCAATGGACTTGTCACAGCGATTTGCCGATACCAGCGCCTCACCAGAATGGTGTTCTCGGGCGCGGAGTTAGAAATACTGTCTCGATAAGGGCTCGAGCAGCGGGTGAAACGCAGCGTTACTATGTGAAAAAGCCCAAACCCCTGGTTACAACGTTTCTTCGCAGAATCCTTGTAACCGGTTCAGTTCAGGCTTTTTGATTTACCTCTAAGCAGTGGGGTAGAAAGCACCCTCACTGCTGGGCTTTCGCCCTTCGTAACGTTTCTTGAGGTATTAGGAAGACTTTTTCTCGACCGGTGTGCGCTTCGCTGCAGCCTTCTTGGCTGGCGCTTTACGAGCCGTGGTTTTTTTAGCTGGCGCCGTTTTAGTCGCAGCCTTCTTTGTTGCGGCTTTTTTGGCAGGCGCTTTCTTAGCTACACGCTTGGCTTTCGCTGCCGCTTTGCGGGCAACCGCTTTCGCCTTCTGCTCAGCTTTTTTCTGTTCAGCTTTGGCTTTTTTGGCCAGCTTGCGTTCGTGGTCGCGCAGCTTCGCTTTCAGATTACGCTCAGCAGTACGCATTTTCTTCACTTCGCGGGCGACAACTTTTTTCGCAGCTTGAATTTCAGCACGGATCAGTTTCGCTTCGCCACGAATATCCTGAAGCTTCAGCCGAGCGGTATTCATTCGGCCACGGGCGGTATCAACGGCCCGCTTGGAAGCGGCAGTAGAAGTCTTTTGCGCTTTTTCGCGCTTGGCAGCAACATCAGCACGCAGCTTCGACAGCTTGGCATTTTCGGCGTCGACCTTAGTACGGTGCTTATCCAGTTTGGTTTGTGACTGCGTGACTTTATTTTCTGCCTGAGCCACCGCCTTGCCCTGCAGTTTAACCTTGTCTTCAGCGTTGGTTACTGATTTGGGAACGGTTGGTGCTTTTGCAACAGCTGCTTTCTTCGTTGCGGGTTTACGGGCCGCAGTTTTTTTCGCGGCGGCTTTCTTTGCTTTAGCCATGATTGATCTCCTAAGCTATGGCGTTGTCATTCGTACTGCGACAGGTGGAAAATAGCATAAAAAAAAATCAGTTGGTACATTATTTAATATGTCCACTTTATTTTTCTGATTTTTTCACTGTCACTCGCATCCATTTTTTATTTTCTTTCTTCTTTTATCGCTTCTGAATTTTATTTTTCCAGGGGGATTAATTTCTGATTCAGCGAAACATTGAATCTTCCTGGAGTAATATTTTGTCCTTTTTCTGCACTCATTCGAGAGCTCAACAAAATTTTGCACCGTACAGCGGCACAGAAAACTGCTGCTTAAAGGCGCCCTTGAATAAAATCATGGCAAGCCGGCATACCGATAACGAACCCCATCGTTAAAGAAACCATGCCCATACATGGCTTAAAACAGCAGAGCATCGGATCGATACCGGGCCATTATTCACCAGGCTGATCCTTTTCAATTGAGTAGAACCATTAGAATCTGACAAATATGACCAGGGAGTCTCTGGAAAACCCCTTAACCCTTTGCCGGGAAGTGCCGTTCACTCTTCACTCATCTAAAAGGCAATGTTAGCGCTGCTAGCAGCATCAAGACGCAATTGTGCGTCGTCACGTTTTCATGAAACATATTGCGTTGAACAGCGCCGCTGGCGAGTACTTAAACCCTTTCTTTCGGTGTTTTTTGGGAGGTGGTGTTTTTATCGCAAATATAAGAGTTCTCGACGGACAGGCTCGCCGGCACTCGTTATTGTCGTTCTTTGAAGGCGTAAGCCGCGACAAGCAAACAGCATGGCTTCAAAAATGCTCTCTCTTTACCTTCGCAAAGGGGGAAGGGGCCGCCGCCTGACAGGTCTGAGCCTGCAAGGAGTTTTTAAAGGCTCCCAGAGGCATCCCGTTCCACATAGGCCCCCACCTAAGGGATTTACAGGGAGAATGCACACGGTGTAATACCCAAAGCGATCGCCCCAAGGCAAGTACGGACAGATAAGGAAAATATTCCGGGGCTAGACTAGATCAGGTATGAGCACAAGAAGCGCCATCTCTTGCCCGTCACCGGCGACCAACAAAAAACGGGAAGCCAAAGCTTCCCGTTTTTTATCATCAACCCAAAACGTCGACGATTAGTCTTTCAAGGCTGACAACACGCGATCACGGATATCTTCCACCGAGCCAACCCCCGCAACGCGCACATAGCTCGGAGCGCTGGACTTGCCCTGTTGCTTGGCCAGGTCTTGATAGAAGTCCACCAGGGGACGCGTCTGGGCTTGGTAAACCTCTAGCCGCTTACGAACGGTCTCTTCTTGGTCGTCATCACGCTGAACCAGCTCATCACCGGTCACATCGTCTTTGCCTTCGACTTTAGGCGGATTGTACTTAGTGTGGTACACACGGCCAGAAGCCGGGTGAACACGGCGCCCGCTCAAGCGTTCAATGATTTCTTCATCATCGACATCAATTTCCACCACAAAGTCGATATCAACGCCCTGATCCACTAGCGATTGCGCCTGTGGGATAGTGCGCGGGAAGCCATCGAACAGGAAGCCATTCGCACAATCATCTTCGGTAATGCGCTCTTTGACCAAGCCGAGGATGATATCGTCAGAGACCAACCCCCCCGCATCCATCACTTTTTTGGCTTCCAGGCCCAGTGGAGTGCCTGCTTTGACCGCAGCGCGCAGCATGTCACCGGTGGAAATCTGAGGAATATTGAACTGTTCCTTGATGAACTGCGCCTGGGTGCCCTTGCCCGCACCGGGGGCACCAAGCAGGATGACACGCATAGGATTCTCCATCTTACTGTCGTCAGAAGAGGCTAAAGTACCTCTGATTTATTCACCTACGCCACCGGAACCTTTGATGTCTGGTACGGCCCAGAGCCATCCCAGCGGGAGCACATGGCTGCCACAGACGGCCTCAACTGGCGCACTGTTCGAGCGTATGGATGCACAAATCAGAGGAACCCTGCCCCCGAAGGGGTGCAACTTTACCTTGAGGCCTTCTTCACCACAAGGGACTGGCACTGCTACGTAGGTAACAGTACCTGTCGGCAGGCCCTATTGCTGGCGGGACAAATGCAAGCTCACAGGCTGCGCCTGGGGAAGCGAGAGGGGGACCGGCTCGGCGATAATCGCCGCCTGATTCACCGAGGCCCCGGGTGCGGGCGTATAGCGGGCACCAATAACAATATCATCCTGTGCATCCGGGTAGCTCTGCAGCCAGTTGGCCGCCGTCAGCTCCACCGTAATGGGGAAATGAGGGACGACCTTACGCCGGGCAGCAAGCGGCTGCCCGGCACTGCCCGCCTTGCGAAGAAACACAAACAACGTGCCTCCTGCCGGCAGACCTTCACCGTTCACGGTAGCGCCAAGGTTGGCGAAAACGTTTTCTCGCTGTTTCTGCTCCCGGGCTCGGTTCAAACCCCGCTGCAACAGGTCTGCCGTTTCACCTGCACTGTGCCGCGACAGCAACGACGCCCAAGCCTGTTCCGCCAACGCGTAACGACCAGCTCGATCGGCCGACATGGCCAAAAGCATCCAGGCACCATCATGATTCGGTTCACGATCCAGTACCCAGCGAATCTCATCCAAAGCGGGATCAGTTAGTCGTGCCTCATTCTTTTCGATCAGTGCCCGAGCCAGTAATAGATGCATGGCGGCATTCTCCGGGTTGAGCTGCAGAGCCTTACGAGCGGCTTCCTCGGTTTGTACCGGCGCGCCTAGCTGGTCATACAGGGCCCCCAATGCATACCAGCCCACGTCAGAGGGCGTTTGCGAAAGTTCAGACTGAAGAACCCGCACCAGAGCGCCAGCGGGCACTTCCGAGGCCGCCTTCTCCGGTGGTTGGCCGGCAATGATTTGCTGCGCAACATCACCGTATTGCTGCTTATGCGTTAACCAGGTGCCAGTGTGCTCATTTAGCCCGATTAATCCGTAGCCAGCACCCGCCAAAATCACCATCACCAATGGAATCCCCAAAGCCCCGGACATGTTTTTGCCGGCCTTGTGGGCTTCACTCCGCCACATCAACCACAGCATGGCAGCCAATATCAGTAACAGAACCAGCGACATCACCCACAACATCATTTTGTTCCCTCTCCCGGCTCTTTATTCTGCAATTTCTGTTCTTCCAGTGCGGCCTTACGGCTGGCTTTTCGCAGCAACAACACGATCAAAACGGCACCGCCCAGCAATAACAGTATTGGCCCTAACCACAGGATTGAGGTGCCGGCATTCACTGGTGGCCGATAGCTGACAAAGTCTCCATAGCGGGAAACAAAATAATCAACGATCTGTTCATCGCTCTTGCCTTCCAGAATCATGGTATGCACCCGCGTACGCATGTCCTGGGCGATACCCGCATCCGAATCGGCGATGCTTTGGTTCTGACATTTCGGGCAACGCAGCTCTTCTGAAAGGATACGAAAACGCTGCTCCTGCTGCTGATTATCGAACTGGTAAACATCGATAGCGGCAAAAGCTGACATGGACAAGGTGAGCAACAAGACAATACGTAGCATTATTGGCCCCCCTTGCCCTGCCCCGCCTGAGCGGGCAGTAACGGCAGGAATTTTTCTTCCCAAACACGGGCATTCAAATCACCCGCATGGCGCAATACGATCTCGCCAGCCGGGTTAATCAAAAAAGTTTCCGGGGCACCGTACACCCCTAAATCCAGGCCCAGCTGACCATCCGCATCGACAATGACGTGGGTAAATGGATTCCCCAGGTTGGCCAAATACTGGCGGGCAGCGGGCAGCTCGTCTTTATAATTCAAACCGGCAATGGCCACGCCCCGAGCGGCCAGCTCCAGCAAATAGGGATGTTCAATATGGCAAGTCGGGCACCAAGTAGCCCATACATTGAGTAACTGCCAGCGCCCTTTCAAAGAGTCTTCCGTGTAGGTTTCTTCGGTCAGCAGCGACGACAGGGAAAATGATGGCACTGGCTTGCCCACTAGGGCAGAAGGCAGTTCCTGTGGATCGCGCCCCAAGCCACTGGCCAACAGCACCGCTAGCAACACAAACCCGGCCAAGGGCAAAAACACCCAGGGAGAATTAGCTTTCATTGGCCACTCCTGCGTCATTGGTGGCAAAACGGTTGCGCCGATAACGTTTGTCCGTCAATGCCAGCGCGCCGCCAAGGGCCATAATCAATGCGCCCAGCCAGATCCACCGAATTCCCGGTTTGAAATAAATACGCACAGCCCAAGCATCGCTGTTATCCAAGGGCTCACCTAGCGCCACATAGAGGTCGCGCCAGAAACCAGCATCAATCGCCGCTTCTGTCATTACCTGGCCACTGGCGTGATAAGTCCGTTTTTCCGGGTGCATCACCGCCACCGGGTCCCCGTCATGGCTGACATGAAAATGGCCGCGGGTGGCGTCAAAGTTGGGCCCGCTGTATTTATCCAAGCTGTCGAACACAAAGGTGTAATGGCCCAGTTCAGCCGTATCGCCCGGCCCCATACGAATGTCCCGCTCCACCTCATGGAAGCTCACCAATGTAATACCGGCGATCAACACCGCCAAACCACAATGAGCGAACACCATGCCCCAGTAACCGCGCCCCAGCTTACCCAAACCCGTAACGAAACCTTGCTGGTAAGCGCTAGCCCGGCGGATTACATCATCTATATGAGCAAAAACCAGGAACAAAGCCAGCATGATGGCCAAAACGCCCTGCCAGGGGCTTGGATCGGGCAATCGAGAGCCGAACCATCCCGCAATGATCGCAGCAGGAGCCAACAGGGCCATGCGTTTAAGCAAGGTATTGCCGTCCTGACGTTTCCAGTTACTGAACACCCCCGGCACCATCAATAGAATCAACACCAGCGCCAACGGCACAAAGAAACCATTGAAGTATGGGCTGCGGATGGAGATTTTCATGTCCAGCGCTTCGCCAATCAGGGGAAATAGCGTCCCCATCAACACCACGGAGGTGGCGGTTAGCAAAATCAGGTTATTACCCAACAGGAAAGCTTCCCGGGATACCGGTTTGAACCCGGTATTGCTGCGCAACGATGACGCACGCAGACTAAACAACGTTAACGCCCCCCCGGCGACGACGATAAGGAAACCCAGGATAAAGGCCCCCCGTGCCGGATCATTGGCAAAGGCATGAACTGACGTCAGCACCCCCGAGCGCACCAAGAAGGTACCCAGCAGGCTCAAGGAAAACGTAATGATCGCCAGCAACACGGTCCAGGCACGGAACATATTGCGTTTCTCACTCACCGCTAAAGAGTGAATGAGCGCGGTCCCGGCTAACCATGGCAACAAGGAAGCGTTTTCCACCGGGTCCCAGAACCACCAGCCGCCCCAGCCCAACTCGTAATAGGCCCACCAGGAGCCCAGCGCGATGCCCACCGTCAGGAAGCTCCACGCTACCGTGGTCCACGGCCGCGCCCAGCGGGCCCAGGCAGGATCCAGGTTGCCCATCAGCAACCCCGCCACGGCAAATGCAAACGCCACGGCAAAGCCCACGTAGCCCATATAAAGCATCGGCGGGTGAATGATCAGCCCCGGATCCTGTAACAACGGGTTCAGGTCAGCGCCATCAAGCGGAAACCAGGGCAGGTTTCGATCGAAAGGGTTGGACGTGAGCAGCATGAACAACATAAAACCCACGGCAATCATGCCCATGACAGACAGCACCCGGCTCACCATGGGCAACGGCACACTGCGACTCAGCAGCCCGACCATGGCGGCCCAGCCGGACAGCATCCAGCCCCACAACAACAGGGATCCTTCATGGCCGCCCCAAATGGCGGACAACCGGTACGCCAGCGGCAATGCCGAGTTACTGTGGCCGGCCACATAGGTCACCGAGAAATCATTGATGTAGAAGCAATAACCTAACGCCACCATGGCGATGGTCATTGCCAGCCATTGGATCCAGGCCAACGGTCGAGCGTACCACTGCCAAGCGGGCAAGTTGCGGTAAACGCCAATCAGCGGGAACACTGATAGACACAATGCTGCGGCCAGTGCCAACCACAGAGAGAGATGCCCGATTTCTGCCGCCACGAGAGCTCCTTACTTATACGACTAGATACACGACTGGATGAACAACATGCGATTCTGACTGGTCAAAGGGCGGCCGGAGGCTGCTTTGGCGCGATCCGGCGCGCATAGCATCGGTAGATGGTCCGGCAATTGCAAGTCCGTGGCTCTGCCGCAATGAAACGATCCCCTCAACGAGACTAGACAGCCGTGATCAGGCTCCGTTCATCGGTCATTTTCGGTAAAACGATGCCAAGACATATTTTGAGACGGTTGCTATTCGTATGCTTTCACTTTGCTTTGCTACTATCAGCTGGAACATGACAGTGTGTCACCGCGCTGAAGATAAAACGTCACAAATAATCCATATACTCAAAATGCGTCGCCCTGGCCTGCATGGAGTAAGACTTTGAGCACTACGACAACACAGAAATCTTCTTATACCCGCGAGGATCTTCTCGCCTGCGCGCACGGGGAACTCTTTGGCCCCGGTAATGCGCGACTACCTTTACCCAACATGCTGATGATGGACCGTATCACCCATATCAGCGACCAGGGTGGCAAATACGGCAAAGGGGAAATCATCGCCGAACTCGATATCCACCCAGACCTTTGGTTCTTTGATTGCCATTTTGAAAGCGACCCGGTGATGCCCGGTTGCTTGGGCCTGGATGCCACCTGGCAGCTGCTCGGTTTTTTCCTGGGCTGGGTAGGTAACCCGGGCCGAGGCCGTGCACTGGGCGTGGGTAACGTGAAGTTTTCCGGCCAGGTTTTGCCAACCGCCAAGAAGCTGACTTATCGAATCGACCTGAAACGGGTCATTTCCCGCAAGCTGGTACTGGGCTTGGCGGATGCCACCGTATCCGTGGACGGAAAAGACATCTATCAGGCCGACGATCTGAAAGTTGGCTTGTTCACTTCTACCGATGGTTTTTAGGAGCGATTCATGCGCCGCGTAGTAATCACAGGGATGGGCATAGTTTCCTGTCTAGGCAACGACGCTGACAGCGTCACCCGTTCATTGCGTGAAGGCCGTTCCGGTATTCGCTTTAAAGAGCAATACAAGGAAATCGGCATGCGCAGCCAAATAGCGGGCACTCCCGACATCCAGCTTGATGATTTTATCGACCGTAAGCCACGCCGCTTCATGGGTGATGCGGCCGCCTATGCCTACGTGGCCATGCAGAATGCGATTACTGACTCCGGGCTCAGCGACGAACAGGTCAGCAATGAGCGCACCGGCCTGATCGCCGGCTCCGGTGGCCATTCCTCCTTTAATCAGGTGGAAGCCGCCGACATCGCCCGCAACCGCGGCGTAAAGCGGGTTGGCCCCTACATGGTGCCCCGGGTGATGGCCTCAACCGTCTCGGCATGCCTGGCCACACCGTTTAAGATCAAAGGGGTGAACTACTCCATCGCTTCTGCCTGTGCGACCAGCGCCCACTGTATTGGCAACGCCGTAGAGCAGATTCAACTGGGCAAACAGGATGTGGTATTTGCCGGCGGTGGCGAAGAAGAACACTGGACCCTGAGCTGCTTGTTTGATGGTATGGGGGCCCTGTCCAGCAAGTACAACGACACTCCCGAACAGGCGTCCCGCGCCTACGATGCCACCCGTGACGGCTTCGTGATCGCCGGCGGCGGCGGTATGGTGGTAGTGGAAGAACTGGAGCACGCCAAGGCCCGTGGCGCGACCATTTATGCGGAAGTGCTGGGCTACGGCGCCACCAGCGATGGCCATGACATGGTCGCTCCCAATGGCGAAGGCGCGGCACGCTGCATGCGTCAAGCACTGGCCACGGTGGAGGGTTCCATTGATTACATCAACGCCCACGGCACCAGCACACCCGTGGGAGACGTGGCCGAGCTGAAAGCTATCCGCGAAGTGTTTGCAGATCAGTGCCCCTCGATAGGCTCCACCAAGAGCCTGTCCGGCCACAGCCTGGGCGCAGCCGGGGTGCAGGAAGCGATTTACTGCATGCTGATGATGCAGAACGACTTCACTGCCATCAGTGCCAATATTCAAACACTGGATGAAAAAGCCGAAGGCATGCCGGTACTCGTGAAAGGCAAAGATAGCGGCCCCACCACCGTACTGAGCAACAGCTTTGGTTTCGGTGGCACCAATGCCAGCCTGGTGTTACGCAAATGGCAAGACTAAGTTCAACCTTGTGCAGTAATGGCTGACAACGCCAAAAGCGTTTTCTAGCCCTCACCAGAAAAGCCCGGCATTTATCGTAGCCGGGCTTTTTTGTGGTAAATGACCTGGCCTGAATAAAGTTGACTCGTTCCCGCCCTTATTATGAGAGAACGTGATGAATTAACGAGTTAAGCGACGCAGCGTAATGACACTCTGGCCTTTAAACAGACTGAGGATCGCTATGGTATTCATAGGCCGCTCGACACTACTAACGTGGTTACGTCGGTATGGCCACCAGAGCTGGCGAGGAAACGAAAAGCGCTCCGCAGAAGATACTCCCGGCATGTCACCGGACCTTCAACAGCCTTAAGGCGCCCCTGAATAACGCTTTAAAAGATCACGCTGGCAAACCGATTCGCTTAGCCTCCAAACGCCGCAAAAATTCCAGCATCACTTGCCGATACAAGTCTTCGCCTAACCAGGCATCTTCCACCCCGGCATCAATATTGGGGTTATCGTTGACTTCAATCACGACCACCTCCTCACCGGACTGTTTCAAATCCACCCCATAGAGGCCATTACCCATGAGCTTAGCGGCCTTCAAGGCGGCTTTTAGCACCTTGGGGGGCACCTCCTGCACCGGCAGGGTACGACTGTTACCCGACGCGGTTTTGCCGCTGCTCTGGTGATGATAAATCTGCCAGTGGCCCTTGCTCATAAAATACTGGCAGGCAAACAACGGCCGATGATTGAGCACCCCAATGCGCCAATCGTAATCGGTGTACATGAAGGCCTGGGCCAACACCACAGAGGATTGCTTAAGGTAACCTCGCAAGGCCTCCGTCAACGCTTCGCGGGTCGCGACTTTGCTAATGCCCCGAGAAAAACTGCCGTCCGGAATTTTCAGCACCATGGGTAGATTCAATTCTGCAATCAGCGAGTCAATCTGGGCATCATCGTCACTGAACACAAACGCCGTCGGCGGCACCGGCACATTGTTGGCCTGCATCAACTCCGCCAGATAAATCTTGTTGGTACAACGCAGGATGGAACCGGGATCATCCATTACCACCATCCCTTCCTGCTCCGCCTTGCGGGCGAACTGGTATGTGTGATGATCCAGTGCGGTGGTCTCACGAATAAACAGGCCATCGTATTCACCCAAACGCGTATAGGCGTCACGGCCGATCAGATCCACCTTGATACCCAGTTGCCTACCAGCACGAACAAACCGCTTTAGGGCCATCTTGTTGCTGGGCGGCAGAACCTCTTCCTCGTTAACCAACATCGCCAGCTCGTAGCGATCACTGCGACGACGACGGGGATTACGCCACACCCGGGCATTAAACTGCTCAAGAGCACGGGCAAACGCATCCTCCTGCGCCCCTTGCAGCTGCTTCAAGGTCAGCGGCTTCAGCGCCTCAATACCCCAGTGTTCCCGGCGGCGGAAATCCACCTTTAGCAACGGGCACGGTAACTGGTCGAAAATCTGCCGGCCCAGGTCGATTAGGCCTTCCTGTTCGGTATGACCGAAAAACAACAGCAGGCTAAAATGATCATTGCTACCGCCCTTGCGTTTCATCGCCTTATCCAGCGCGGCCTCGAACTGACCGAAGTGCAGCCCATAGAGCGCTTTGCGACTCAAGTCATTCACCGTGCGCACAGACGGCAATACTCGCTGACCACGGGCTTCCGCCAGCAACGAACAGTAGTACCCCGGGCTCAAATACTTATAGCTGCGGCACAGGTTGATCACCTGCACCTTTTTGTCGGTACACACCGGCTGCTGCGCTTGCAGGTAGTCCTTGGCAGAAAGTAGATGACGGGCGGGGTAGTAGGCGGCCCAGTCTGCGGGGTCGTCTACCAGAATGATGACCTGACTCATGAAAAGCCCTAAAAGGGTGGCCCCGGAACGGGATCCGATAAACGCGAATGTAGGGCCGAAACCAGGGGTTGAGCAAGAGAAATTTACCGGCCGCCGCCAGCCGGCTTCTCGCCTACCCGCTAGTAAGCGGGCCCGCTTTGCGGCTGAGCCTTGCCTTTTGGTTTTTGGGCACCCGGATGACCCGCTTTTTCCAGCGCATCCTGTACCTCCGGTGGCATATAGGTTTCGTCATGCTTGGCCAAAACCTCCTCGGCTTCAAAGCGGGTCTGGCTGATCAGCGTACCGTTGGCAACAATACCCTGCCCTTCGCGGAACAGGTCCGGCAGTATCCCTTGATAGTGCACGGTGAAGCGCCCCTTGCCATCAGTAAGAACAAAGGTCACGTCCAATGTTTCCGGGTTACGGATAACGGTACCGGATTCCACTAAACCGCCCACGCGCATCTGGGCATCCAGCGGAGCCTCCCCTGCAGCAATTTGCTGAGGGGTATAGAACAGGTTGATGTTTTGGCGCAGCGCATAAAACATCAGGGCACAGGCAACCCCCAAGCCAACCAAAACGGCGAGTACCACCAAAAGACGCTGCTTACGTACCGGATTCATCGTTTACCTCAGGCGTTTGCTTACTGGATTGCTGTCGACTCGCCGTGTCTTGAGCTTGTTGCTTAGCAATGTCCTCAAGACGCCATTGCCGGGCCAGCGTTTGACGCACTTGTCGCTTACCGCGCAGCGCCAGCAGCATGCTGGCAATCATCAGAAACGCACTGATTCCATAGGCGCTCCAAACATAAAAACCGTGTTTTCCCATGGCGATGAAATCGGCAATGCTATCGAAATACATGCTATTGCCCTCCATCCTTCATCAGCTTGCGCACCCACTTGCTGCGCCGCTCTCGCCATACTACTTCGGTACGCGCACGCACCATTACATTGACCGCATATAGCAGCCAGGTTCCCAGCATGCTGATTAACAGCGGATATTTCATGGCCGGGTTAATCGTGGATTCCCCTAACAGCTTCAGGGTCGAGCCCTGATGCAGGGTCTGCACCCATTCCACCGAATATTTCACGATCACCACATTGATCACCCCCACCATGGCCAGCAAGCCAGCGGCGCGGGCTGCCTGGCGAGGATCGCGGATCACGTTTTGCAGGGCAATCACGCCCACATACATGAACAGTAAAATCAGCATGGAGGTCATCCGAGCATCCCACTGCCAGTAGGTGCCCCAGGTAGGCTTCCCCCACAGTGCACCGGTGGCCAAGGAGATTGCCGCCAACACAGCCCCGAAAGGGGCAATGGCTTTCATCATTACTTCGGCCATTTTCATCCGCCACACCACAGCAACCAACCCCGCAACGCCCATGGCCACATACCCCAGCAGAGCACCACTGGAAGCCGGCACATGAATAAAAATAATTCGGTAGCTGTTGCCCTGCTGATAATCACTGGGGGCAAACGCTAACCCCCAGACAATGCCCACAGTAAACACCAGCAACGCAATGGGCGTGAGCCATGGCAGCAGCGCAGAACTGAACCTGTAGAAATAGCGCGGCGAACCGAGCATGTGATACCAGCGTTTTATTGTTTGCCAAACCATGCAGACACCTACTTTCAATACCGCCCGCTTTCCCGTCGGATAGCGGCGCGCTTAATTCCCTGAGCTGATTTTTAGGCCGGCAGCCACCGCCAACGGGCCTAAGCTAATGGTCAGCGCCAGCAAGGCCCCGAGAATAGCCAGAATGCCATTCACTGCACCGCCATCCACAGCGGCACTCACCGCCCCGGCGCCAAAAATCAGTACCGGGATATACAAGGGCAGCACCAGCACCGCCAACAGAATACCGCCCCGATTCAACCCCACCGTAAGCGCTGCACCAATAGCACCAATAATGGTCAGTGCTGGCGTGCCCAACAATAAACTCAGCACCACCGTAGCCAGCACCCCATTGGGCAGCTGCAGCATATGCGCCAGCACCGGTGAAATCAGTACCAACGGCAAGCCAGTGAGTAACCAATGAGCCAGCAGCTTGGCGCTCACCGGCACCACGGCCATCACCGGGGCTGTGAGCAACAACTCCAACACACCACTTTCCTGGTCGCGGCGGAACAACCCATCCAGCGATAACATCACCGCCAACAACGCGGCCACCCAAAGCACCCCGGGGGCCACCAGCGCCAATAATTCCGGTTTCGGGGAAATCGCCAACGGAAACAGGCTGATCACCATGACAAAGAAAAACAACGGATTGATGATTTCTGCCGGGCTACGCCACAGCACCAGCAACTCTCGGGACAGCGCCGCGCGAAACACGCTCATACCCGCCCCCCTTCCGTCACTTCTGCCTGCCCGTGGGCCAGATGTAATCGCCGCACGCCATCGCCGACCTGGTGGTGAGAGGTATAAATCACCAAGGTGCCCGCTGCAGCCGCCTGCTGGATTTGCTGGTCCAGCGCCGCCACCCCATCTTGATCGATGGCAGTATAGGGCTCATCGAGCACCCACACGGCTTTACGGTCTAGCCACAGACGCGCCAAGGCAATGCGACGCTTTTGCCCAGCAGACAGGTGTGCCGCCGGCACCTCCTCAAAACCTTGCAGCCCCACGGCAGCCAGCGCCGCCATGGGGTCTCCCCCCTGCTGGCTTAACGCACAAGCGTAACGCAGATTTTCCAGTGGATTTAGCTCTTCACGTACCCCAGGCTCATGCCCCAAGTACAGTAATTGCTGCTGCCACTGAGGCTGCCACCACTGGCGCTCACCCTCATAGAAGCCATGGAGCCCCACCAGAATCCGCAACAGCGTGGTCTTACCTGCCCCGTTGGCCCCGGTAATCTGCCAGATTTCACCAGCCGATGCGGTGAAACTCAAACCACTGAACAACAGCCGATCATCGCGCTCGCAGCTGAGCTGCTCAAGCACCAAGCGGGTGGCGGGTTCGGCGTCAGAATGGGTGGCTGGCTGGCTCAAATCGGGCTCCCTAAAACAGCGCAGCAGTATAGCACGACAGTTCAAAACGGGCTTGCTCGACGCTAATAAGCCGATCTAGGCTGTAAGCCTTAACATGGGAGAAAAAGATGTTCATGCCTCACACTGTCCGCACCACTCGCCTGCTGGCCATCTTGCTCGTCAGCGGGCTGCTTTGCGCCTGTGGGGGCGACAAACCCCTGGCCACGGTGGGTCAAGTCGACTTACAACGTTATACCGGCACCTGGTATGAAATTGCCCGTTTGCCACAATGGTTTCAGCGCGGCTGTTACGATTCCACCGCCACCTACAGCGCCAATGACGACGGCACCCTTAAAATAGTGAACCGCTGCCAACGCGAAGGCGACGAGAGCCGTGAAGCCGTGGGCACGGCACGGGTTGTCCCCAATACCGGCAATGCCAAATTGAAAGTGCGCTTTGATAACTGGGTATCGAAATTGATCCCCACCATTACCGAAGGCAACTACTGGATTATTGCTCTGGATAAGGACTACCAGACCGTGGTGATAGGAGAACCCAGCCGCAAATATCTGTGGATACTCGCGCGCCAGCCGGAGCTGGGCGATGACCAGTATCAGGCACTGTTACAGCTGGCCAAGACTAAAGGCTTCCCCGTAGATCAACTGGAACGTAACCGTGACCTGCGGCCCAGTAAGCAATGAGCGAGCACCACGTCTACTTCGCCATTTTCAATTTTGATCACGATCCGGCCCAGTTGGATGTACTAATGGGGCAAAGTGCTGACGATTACTGGCGTAAAGGAGAAAGTTTCAGCGACGCTAACCCCGAAGCCAAGCACCGTCAGAACCGCTGGATTGTGTCCAGCCAACTAGACCAGAACGCTAGTCACCGTGATCATTTCGAAAAGCTGCTGCTCAAGCTGCAACGCCTCAGCGTACCTGTGAATAACCTGCCTGCGGACTACCGCTTTGGCATCGGAGTATCGCAATACTTCTTCATGGACGATCCTTCTTTTTACCTCCCCACCGAGATCCTCAACGGTTTTCAGGCCCTCGGATTCAACATCAGTTTTGACCAACTGGGACTAGACCATGGCACTGGAAATTGAACGCAAGTTTCTTGTTCGCGACCTCAGCATCACCGACTCCCTCGCAGGAGAGCGATTAACACAGGGTTATTTAAGCCACGACAAGAACGCCACCGTGCGAGTGCGCACCACTGGCGACACGGCCTGGTTGACCATCAAGGGAAAAACCGTGGGCGCGACCCGCAGTGAGTTTGAATACGCTATTCCACTGGCTGACGCCCACCAGATGCTGGCCGAATTGTGTGGCGCCGGCGTCATCGACAAGACCCGCTATCGATTGCCTCAAGGGGAGCTGTGCTGGGAAATCGATGTGTTTCACGGTGATAATGAGGGTTTAATCGTTGCAGAAATCGAGCTCCCCAGTGAAAAAACGTCCTTTGAAAAACCGGCTTGGCTGGGGGAAGAAGTCACGGGAGAAACGCGCTATTACAACAGCGCATTAAGCACCAAACCTTATAAAAGCTGGCCGTAACCACCGCCACCGTTAGCCAAAAAACCGGAAACAGCGAATGGAATCCAACGTATACCAAGCCCCGGCCAGCGAGATCCTAACTGCAAAACCTGAAGCCGCCGGGGTCGCGCTCTATGTGGTCGCCCCCTGGAAGTTCAATCTACTTTTCTGGGCCACTATGGGTATTTACGGCCTTTACTGGAATTTCAAAAACTGGCAATACCAAAAAAACCATCGAGGAAAGAATGTACAGCCGGTATGGCGAGCCCTGTTCAGCGTTTTTTTCTTTGGCCCGCTGTTGAAAACCATCAATCAGGAAAACGAAGGCAAAGCAAAACCGTTACCGGTCTTCGCCTTAGCCACCCTGTATATTCTTGCCAACCTGATCAGCACCGTATGCGACCGGGCCGCCGCCAGAATGGATAGCTTTGGGATACTGGACTTGGTTTCACTGGCGCTTATACCCGTGACTTGGGCGGTGATGTTCAAAGCACAAAAAACTATCAACTTTTCACAAGACGATACGCAAGGTCGGCGCAATAACCGCCTAACATTAGCCAACGGCATCTGGATAATGCTAGGCATGGTTCTGTGGGGGCTCATTCTATTGGGCCTCGCCAGTGGCTATTTCCCTGAACAAACAGAAGCCTTTCTCTCTTCCTTAATCATGACGGCCTCGTAACTATGTCATCACTAAAAAAATCCTTCGCGTGCCCGCTTATTATCGTCAGCTTGATGCTGTTGCTGGCCGGCTGTATTCCCACCATTCAACGTATGTGGGACGCACAACCGGTAACTGGCACGGTGGTTGATGGCAACACTGGCGAACCGATCAGCGGCGCCACCATCCGCTCGATTACCTTAGCCGAGGACCCAGAGCAGACGCCACGCACCGCCATCAGTAATGCTAAAGGCGAGTTCACTTTAGCCGGCGAATCCCATATTGGTTTTCATATGGCTATGCCCGCCAGCTACATGGCCTCGACTCATTGGAAAATCAGCCACCCGGACTACCCCGATGCAGTAGCAGAAACGCGCACCATCGCCCCCCCCACCGGTGAACAACCACGGAACATTACCGTACCGCTGTTTGCAGAGATAAACGCCAGCAAGGTGCAAGACTGCCCCTACTTTCACTACCAGCAACAATTGGCCCAATGGCTACATCATTTGGACGAAGAGGCACGGTACCCCTTTCAAGATTCCATGCTCACGTTCTGCCATGATAGCGAGCGTATTGAGCAGATTTTTTCTGCACAAGAACGCGGAAATCATTAAACAGCCTTAACCCATACATTTGGCACAAGCCCCACCCATGAGTCGCCCATGAGTATCGGGGCGACCCCATGCTAGAAGGCCCCCCATAGCATGGGCAGGATCATGCGCACAGGCATCGTTGAAACGGGTGGGACACCGGGGTGTCATGGCGCCCCCACCCTCTCCCATCGCCCCTAATGATCACCGTCCTGAAAACCCGTATCTGGCCATGGGTAAACGCCCCCCTGGGCACCGCCGACGCAGGTGACGGCGGCATAGGCACTGTGTTCTTAAGCATCCTGCAGCCCCCCCAAGATTCGATCAACACGCGCTGCTTTGCCTGCCTAACAAAACCCTCAAGGCGGGCATTATCGGGCAAAAAAATCGCCCCCCTAGCGATTAAGCGATAATGCCCCCGTGTCCCCCTCCTACGGTTCCCTGTACCATTACGGCTTGAACCAGGGCAGTCGCGCCCTCCGTTTCCCTCACCACAGGTCCAGCATGCTCAACAACGATGTCCTCCGCCGCACCCGGTACATTTTCGATTTTGACGACAGCCGCATGATTGGCGTCTTCGCTGAAGCCGGAGAAACCGTCACCCGGGAACAAATCAGTAACTGGCTGAAAAAAGATGAGGACCCGGCCTTCCAAAAGTGCACCGATCGCACTCTGGCAATTTTTCTCAACGGCCTGATCAACGCATTGCGCGGCAAAAAGCCAGGGCAGCAGCCAGAACCAGAAAACCGCCTGACCAACAACATGATTTTCATGAAACTGAAAATCGCCCTAAGCTTGCAAGCCGAAGACGTGCTGGCCGTACTAGAACTGGCCGACTTCCGCATGAGCAAACATGAGCTCAGTGCCTTCTTTCGCAAACCCGGCCACAAGCACTACCGGGAGTGCAAAGACCAGATCCTGCGCAATTTCCTCAAAGGCTTACAAATTCAGTATCGCGACAGGGACTAAGCGTTAGTATTACTCAGCAAGCCTCATGCTCAATGGCTCTCGCATTTTAGAATACACAAATAAGGACTGACATGGATGTCATCGCCGCCCTGATTGAACTGAAACCAAACAGCGAAAACGAAGTCCACGATTGGAAAGCCTTTATCGAAAATCACAAGGAACAGGCGCTAGAAAGCTTGCGTGCGGAAGGCGTCTGTGTGGAATCCTGGTTCTCACTAGCACTTGAGGGCAAAGACTATCTGCTTTGCTACATGCGGGCGGACTCTATCAAACAGTCACAGCACGTTATGGCAGATTCCAGCAACCCCGTAGACACACGGCACCGCCAGTTTAAAGAAAATGCTTGGGTGTGGGGCGGTCAGGTAAAAACAGAACTCCTCGTTGATCTGGCGGCCGAAACAGACGAACAAAAATCGCGCCGCTAGCGAGGCAGCCACCCGCAAGCGTGCCCCCCATAGAACCAGCCCTACCGCTATTTTTTATAAACATTAACTGCCCTTTACTGCCCGCACACCACTTAGCGTCTTAAAACACAGGTCCCGGGCGGTGCCGAGAAACTCCTGCACATAGGGGGTCTGTTCATCCTCCACACGCACTGCCGCATAAAGCGTTCGCCACACCCCCTTTTCACCAAGCCGTACGGTTTTCAATAAATCGTGTTCGGTATATTCCGTTAGTGCCCAGTTTGGTAACGCGGCTACACCGCGACCTGCGGCCACTAATTGCGCTGTCATGGGGGTCAGCTCAGCCGTGCGTATGGCTGCGGGTTCTTTACCCGCCGGGCCCAAAAAGGCGCTGAACACATCCAGTCGCTCACGATCCACCGGGTAGGTAATCAGCGTTTGGTCGGTGATGTCGTCGGGGAGGATCCACTTTTTCCCCGCCAGCGGCGATTGTCGTGACACCGCCAGCACCAGCTCGTAGCGGAACAATGGCACATACAGCACGGCATCGTTTTCCACCGGATCGGAACTCACCACCATATCCAGGTCTCCCCGCGCCAGCGCAGGCAACGGTGCAAAACTGAACGCCGCCGATAAATCCAACTCCACTTCAGGCCAGTGTTCCCGAAACGCATCCAGGGCCGGCATTAGCCACTGAAAACAGGAATGGCACTCGATGGCGATATGTAGCCGTCCAGTCTGGCCGGCGGCCAAGCGTTTCAGTTCCCTTTCTGTTTGCTGCACCCGGGGGAGCACATCGCGTGCTAGCGCCAGCACTCGCAACCCGGCCGTGGTAAAACGCACCGGCCGGGTTCGCCTCACCAACAGCGCCACACCCAATCGATGTTCAAGATCTTTCAACTGATGAGACAAGGCCGACTGGGTAACGTGCAGCCGCTCTGCCGCCTCCACCAGTGATCCAGCCTCCTCAATGGCACGCAACGTAGCGAGATGTCTGAGTTCAAGCATGAATGCCTTTCCTTGAGCTAATTGTAGAGGTGAAAACTGGCTTGCAGGCGATGAGACGCCTGGAGCAAGCAAATTCTATTGTTGAGAAAAATTCATACTTATAGTGAGATATTTGATTTTGCCTCATGAAGCATAGCCACCACAATACCCTCGACCTTAAACAAGCAAGGCACCACAGCAACGTATTGCGTGAAGTGTGCTTGCAAGCAATGGCGAAGGAATAATGTCATGACCACCCTGCACAACTTGGGCTTTCCGCGCATCGGCGCCCGCCGCGAACTGAAACAGGCACAGGAAGCTTACTGGGCCGGCGACCTGCAACAGAGCGAATTGGAACACGTGGGCAAAAGCCTCCGTGAACGCCACTGGGCCTTACAGGCCGACGCCGGAGTAGACTTGATGCCGGTGGGCGATTTCGCTTGGTATGATCATATTTTGGAGTTCTCCTCTCTGCTGGGTGTCGTGCCATCACGCTTCGAGCAAGATGCAAATGCCCCAGTGAACCTGGACACCTTATTCCGTATGGCCCGTGGACGTGCGCCCACCGGCACCCCGGCAGCGGCCTGCGAAATGACCAAGTGGTTTGATACCAACTACCACTACCTGGTGCCGGAGCTAGCCGCCGACCAAACCTTCCGTATTGCCCGGGAAAGCCTGTTCGAGCAGGTCGAAGAGGCCAAAGCGCAGGGTCACAACCCCAAGCCGGTGATCCCCGGCCCGCTTACTTATCTGTACCTGAGTAAGGGGCACCGCTTTGAAGGCGCCGAAGACAGTGCCAAGCTCGCGTTGCTGGATAACCTGATTCCGGTTTACCGCGAAATATTGCAGCGCTTCGCAAACCAAGGCGTTCAATGGGTGCAAATCGACGAGCCTATTCTGGTTCTGGATTTACCCGATAGCTGGCAACGAGCCTACCTGCGCGTATACGACCAATTGGCCTCGGCCAGCCAGACTAAACTGTTACTGGCCACCTACTTTGGCGGGCTCGGTAACAACCTGTTCACCGCACTGGAACTGCCCGTGCATGGCCTGCATCTGGACCGGGTTCGTGGTAATGACGACCTGGGCCAAGTGATCCCCCGTCTGGGTGATAAGGTGCTGTCGTTGGGTGTAATCAACGGCCGCAACATCTGGCGCACCGATCTAGACGCGGCTCTGGATGACATCACCGCCCTGCACAATGAACTGGGGGATCGGCTCTGGCTGGCGCCGTCCTGCTCTTTGTTGCACTGCCCGGTGGATCTGGAGCAGGAAGACACCCTCGATAACGAACTGAAAAGCTGGCTGAGCTTTGCCAAACAGAAACTGGAAGAACTGGCACTGCTTGGCGGTGCCCTGCGTGGCGACAGCAACGTTAATAGCGGGCTGCAAACACAGCGCGCTGCCCTCCAGGCTCGCGGTCTATCTTCGCGGATTCATAATCCTGCCGTGGCCCAGCGCCTAGCCGATGCCAGCCAGCTCTCCCGCGACCGGGTGAGCCCGTTTGCCGAACGCATTGCGCAGCAGCAACACGCCCTGCAGTTGCCCGCTTTCCCCACCACCACTATCGGCTCTTTCCCGCAGACTCGAGAAATCCGTACCGCTCGCCGGGACTGGAAATCCGGCAAGCTAAACGATGCGCAATACCAGCAACAAATGCAGGAAGAGATTGCTCGCTGCATTCGCTACCAGGAAGAGGTGGAGCTGGATGTGCTGGTGCATGGTGAAGCCGAACGTAATGACATGGTGGAATACTTCGGTGAACTGCTGGACGGTTTCGCCTTTACTCGCTTCGGTTGGGTGCAGAGCTATGGCTCACGCTGCGTAAAACCCCCCATCATTTTCGGCGATGTGCAGCGCCCCCAGGCCATGACCGTGGAGTGGGCCCGTTACGCCCAGTCTCTTACCCACAAGCCGGTAAAAGGCATGCTCACCGGGCCGGTCACCATTTTGCAGTGGTCGTTCGTGCGCGATGACCAGCCCCGTGCGGACACCTGCCGCCAGATTGCCTTAGCATTACGTGATGAAGTACAGGATCTGGAAAAGGCCGGCATCAAGGTTATCCAGATTGACGAACCCGCTCTGCGCGAAGGCTTACCGCTACGCCAAGAAGAGTGGACGCAATATCTGGACTGGGCGGTGGATTGTTTCCGCCTGGCCACTGTCAGCGTGGATGACGACACCCAGATTCACACCCACATGTGTTACTCGGAATTCAACGACATCATCGAAGCTATCGCGGCGCTGGATGCGGATGTGATTACCATCGAAACCTCCCGCTCCAACATGGAGCTGCTGGATGCCTTCCGAGATTTCCACTACCCCAATGACATTGGCCCCGGCGTTTACGATATTCACTCGCCCAACGAGCCAGACGTGGCCTGGATGGTACAGCTAATGGAAAAAGCGGCCGAACGCTTGCCTAAAGAACGGTTATGGGTAAACCCGGACTGCGGCTTGAAAACCCGCAAGTGGGACGAAACCCGAGCAGCCTTGGCAAACATGGTCAATGCGGCGAAACAGTTGCGGCAGGCGAGCTAGCCTTTCCTGTCGTTCAGCGCTGGCCTGTCCGGTTACGCCTTTCAGGCTAACGCTGACCTGCTCCTGAAATGTCGAAACTTGCCTGCAACGGGTTCTTTTGAACCACGTGCAGGCAAGCCCCTCCCCGCACCGTCATCACCAATCCTGCTAAGCCTTTAGATCAAGGGCGCCCAGCAGCCGATCGGGCCCTAGCTCTACCGGCTTAGGCTCACCGGGCAACTGCCAATGGCCACCATGGCGTTCATCCGGTTTGCTGTCCATGATCGGCAGGCTGGTAAGGTCGCTCATGGCATCGCGGAACAAGTCAGTGCGATAGCACTGGGCCGCAAAAGTTTTCGCCTCCTCCAGAGAGCATTGCCGCCAACGCTGCATTTCCTGGAGCAGAAAAGCCGCATCCGAGCGCCAAGGAAAGTTAGCGTGAAAACCGGCAAATACATGGAAATGATGTGGCAGGAACGGTTGCCCTGTCAGCCCACCGGGCAACCGTTGGCTGAACGGCGCAGCGATGATTTCTGCCGGCACATCCAGCCACGCCGGATGCGCCAGCAAGGACAGACTTTCAACCAAGTTTTCATCCGCATGGCAGGCCGCTTTATACAGCGCCCGCAGCACCGCCCGGTGAGTGTCCGGATGTCGTGACACCCAGTCCCTGGAGACCGCCAATACCTTCTCCGGCGCGTTCTCCCAAATTTGATAACCCGACAAAATACAATGCCCGGCACCCGTCAGGGCGGCCAAGCTATTCCACGGTTCGCCAACACAAAAGCCATCAATGTGGCCCATTCGCAGGTGGTCCACCATCTGCGAAGGGGGCAGCACCACCAGCTTAACGTCGTGATCCGGATCCAACCCCGCAACACTTAACCAATGACGCAACTGATAAGCATGGCAGGAAAAAGGAAACACCACGGCCAACACCAGAGGGGATTCACCGCTGGAAGCCCGAGCCGCCACCAGCTTGTTCATGGCGGCAGCAATATCGTTAGGTGTCGGACCTTCCGACAAGGCGCACAAGCCCTGAAACAACATCGGCGATACAGTCACTCCATTGCCGTTAAGGCCCATGGAAAAGGCGGTGGCCAGGGGCTTCTTTATGCACCCCAGCCCCAGTGACGTGGACAACAGCATGGGCGCCAACAGGGGTGCCGCATCCAGTTGCCCCACCAGCAGACGGTCCCGCAGACTGGCCCAGCTCCACTCCGGCTGCAATTCCACATCCAGCCCTTCGGCGGCAAAGAATCCCCCCTCCTGAGCCACCGCAAGGGGCAAGCTATCGGTGAGCGGCATGTAGCCAATACGCACTTTCATCGGGGCGGCTCCGTGCACGAAGGGCGCCGGACCTCAGACGCCTGGCGGCGCACACTCCGAAGGCCGTCGACAATAGGGGCGCGGCTCACGGTCTTATCCGACATATCCATAAGGCTTCGCGCCTTCATCAAGGGCATCACTCGTCGCATGCTATCTCCTGTTCAACATTATCCTTTGGGCATTAAGCGCTAGTCTTTCTACCCTTGCGCCTTGAGCATTTCGGCATAATCGAGCACCGATCGGGCCACCTGAATCAACGGTTGCCCGCTGTTCATGGCCTGGCGACGCAGGGTGCTGTAGGCATCCTGTTCGTTAAGCCGACGACGCTGCATCAGCAGCCCTTTAGCCCGCTCGATAATTTTGCGTTCGGCCAACGCTTCACGGGTTTCTTCCAGCTCTTCACGTAACGCCTGATATTCCCGAAAACGCGCGGTCGCCACACGCATTACCCCACGCACCCGGGTCAGGTCTGTTTCGCCGGCCACGTAGGCGCTAACACCCGCGCGCAATGCGGCAACCACCAGATCCTCATCGTCCTGATGGCAAAACATGACCATGGGGCGTGGCATGTCACGCTGCACCAACGCCATGCTTTCCAGGGTATCGCGGTCCGGCGCATCCATGTCCACAATCACCACATCCGGGTTACTGGAGCGCACTTTCTCGGCAAGGCCGGCAGCGCTGGTGAGCCGGCACAGAATCTTGTGGCCCTCATCAATAAGGGCCCGCTCGAGGATCGCCGCGCGGGGGGGCTGGTCATCTACCAGCATAATTGTCAGAGCCATAATGTCTGGCGCATCCGAACAAATGGAATTATTGAAGTGTTCTGCAACGGTTGTGCCAGTCATACTCTTTCTAACCCATTGTTTTATGGTCTATTTTATTTTCCATGAATAAGGCACCCCAAAAGCGAGCCATTGTGGTGCAAATCCAGGTGCCAAAATGGCCCTTATCCCTCTAGGCGCCTTAATAGTCCGCGGCGGCAATCATGGTCGTGGCCAAAATGGTGTAGGCGGCAACCCAGGCGGCTTCTGTGTCGCTGTCGAACGCATCGCCCAGCCCCTGGCCCAAAGTCCAAAGCAAGGCCTGTGCCACCGTGTCGTAGTCTGCTGGTTTCACACCATAATCCTTGTGACGAGCGCCCAGCTTCTGAACAGCGGGGACGATGGTATCGAGCTTGTCCAAGCCTCTCACTGCCACACCAATCATGGTCATCAGCTTCTTGCCCTGTTCTTCCATGTTGCCCTTGAAGAGCGGTTTCAGGGCGGGGTCATGGGTAAACAGGCGATCGTAAAACAAGCTCGCAGCCTGATCGGAAATAGCATCCACCTTGTCCCAGCTGTTCTGTACCAAAGCAATCTGTACCGGAGTCATGATGTTTCTCCCGTTGAATATAGATAATGGCCTTTAGCGCCGCCCATCCGACGCTATAATCGGTTAAGCCCGTACTTGGGTCGTTGTTGATCGAACTTTAGAGCGCCTACATCGGCACCCTAATCACCACGCCGCCCATCACATCGCCCAGTTCGAAATCGGTTTTCGGAGAATCCTTATGGTTGTTGTGGCAAGCCACACACGGCGCGGCCACAGCCACATCTGGATAAACGGCGGTGTAGTAAGTCACATCGCCCAGTTTTTCTTCGCCGTAAAAGTTTTCGCCGGGGTTATCCACGATGTACTGCAAGCCCTCTTTCTCCAGGCCGGTCTTCGGTTCGTTTTGCCCATTGATCGGCCACAGTGACTGCAACGAGTAGCTGAATTCACTGGTCATCTCACTCACCGACTCCGCCCCGTAGCGAAACATCTGTGCTGGCAGTGGTGCGCCATTTTCAAGGTCTTCCCAGTACTCATGGGGTTTGATGCTATCCGCCCCTGCCGGACCAAGACGCCCGATGATCAGCTTGGTGTAGTTGGTTCGGTCTGCGTTCATCACTGCGAACAGGGAATCGGTGTAGACCTTGGGTTCAATCCCGCTGACAGGCGTTGCGGCTTGTTCACCTCCACAGCCACTGAGTATCAGGGCGGAAATGGCCGTGGCCATCAGGGTGGTGGCTTTGCGTTTCATGACGTGTCGCATGGGTAATACCTCCTCAGGTTTTTAAACTTCGTTATGCGTAAATCAGTAAGGCCCTATTTTTTTGTCGCGGGCCTCGTCACGGTCCACCGCCATATCGATGGACGGTACATGGTGTTCGGGCTTGCCGTTGAAGTTGTTTTCCAGCAGATGCGGATCGGCTAAGGCATCCAGTGAAAACGCCAAGCTATGGCATTGCAGGCATACCGGGCGCACCATCTTTTCCACCGGGCGCATGGTCAGGCTCTGGTTGTGCTGGACAAAAATGTCGTCGCGATGCTCTTCACGGGGCATGTGGCAGGAGGCACAGGTGACACCGCTACCGGGCGGCAACTCGCCGCGCTTTTCCTTTTTCCACAGGTCATGATGAGGGGAACGCAGGTATTCGTTGCTGTGCTCGTCATTGTGGCAGCCAATACAGCTATCCACGGCAGCACTCTGGGTATCAAAGTCATGGGCGCCGTGACAGCTGATACACGTCAGCTCGCGATGACTGGCCTCCACATGCATGTTGAGCACAGACTGCGACGGCGTCATCGGCGCCAGCCCTTGGGCCAAGCGCATGCCATGCCGGCCCTGCAGAAACCCTTCTGACTCCGGCTTATGGCAGGTGGCGCACTGCAGCACCTGCGGTGAATCGACCCACTCACCGGCAGCACCATGGCAAGCGGTGCAGGTGACGCCCGCTTGTGCATGGGCCGTCCCCTCCCAGTGCTCAGGGGTTGGCGTGCCTTCATGCGCTTTGCCCCGGCCGCGCATCAACGCCAGCAGAGCGTCATCTTTCATCTGTCTGGCAAGCAGGTTACGGGGCGGTTGCCGGGCAGGCGGCTTCAGCCAAGGCTCATCGGAATGGGCAAGCAGAAAGTCTTCATACAACGCGCGGTTATCGTGGAAATTATGACAACCCGCATTCGCACAAGTATCGAAACCCATTCCCTCATGACTCGGCCGATCTTCGGCAATGCCTTCATGACAGTGGCCGCACATGTCCATGGGCAGAGTCACCCCCAAGCCAACGTCAAGTTCGGGACGATGCTCCACATGGCAGGACACGCAAAGCCGGGCATCCACATTG
Source organism: Alcanivorax sp. (assembly GCF_040119285.1). GTDB lineage: Bacteria > Pseudomonadota > Gammaproteobacteria > Pseudomonadales > Alcanivoracaceae > Alcanivorax. Next base: position 89,705 of record NZ_JBEDTY010000032.1, on the reverse strand, counting down.
GCCAGCCGGTCGGCATTACGAGGGTCAGTAAATTTGGATTTGGGATGAGAATCTTGGGCGTCTTCCAATTGCTCCCCATGACAATCAATACAGGCATTTTGCAATACGGTTTCGCTGTCGAAGCCAGGGCCATGACAAACACTGCATTGCATCTCGATCTGGTGATGGCCGTGGGTCATTGGGCCAGGGATAAAAGCGGTCTTTGCTGCGTCTTCATCCACTAATTGAAGACTCAACCAAATGGCCAAGCCGACCGAACCAAACAGCCAGATAGCCCACAACGCCGAAGGATGTTTCTTACTGCCCATCACCGCACCCGCCCTTTAGAAGTAGTACGCCGAAACGATGTGAAAGATCAGTAGCGTCGGCAGCGGCCAGCACACCAGAATGTGCAGCCAAGTGCTGCCTTGTCGCAGCCACCCCACTCCGTTCATGGCAACCTGCAGACGGGTTAGCAGCGCCGCAGTAATGCCAACCATGGCGGCACCGATAAAACTCAACATCAGCCAGCGGTTTAGGTTTTCCCCCAATGAAAAACCGGTGTGCCAATACAGTGCTAACAAAGCAAGCAAAGCCAGTACTGCATGGGCAATGCGCCACCCCGTAAAACTCCCCATGGGCACTTTCGGAAAACGTTTTTTCAAGGACATCAGCAACAGCAGCACAGAAACGGCCAACACGGCATAGCCGCTCCACTGTCGCCACAAGCCGTTGCGGGAAAATTGTTCAAACAGAGAAATATTCTGTACCGAGCTGGCCGGAGCCGGTGACGGCAACCAGAAGGCCAATGCCATAACAAACGCGGCAACGGCTGAGATAATGGCTAGCGCGGTGGCCCCAGGCACCTTACGGGCGGCAGCTGCACCACCACTGCACAAACTATCCAGCAGCGGCTCACAGCCACCACATACCGTGCCGGCGCCGCTCACAGATTTCAGGGTGGCCACGTCACAGCCGTCGGCCATGAAATCCTGTAGTTGGCGACGGGACAGCCCCCGGCACTGACAGATCACGGTGGCGGCCGGCCATTCGCTCACTTGCCCGGCGCCCCCTTCATTCAGCTCACCAGTAAAGCGGAAACGCAATACTTCCCAAGGCTGTATGCGACGACCATCGGCGATGCGATTGAGCACTTTCTGACGTTCCGCCCAAGAGCCCACGGAAACCACGCCCACCAACCGCCCGGCGCGCAACATCAAGGCACGATAAATGCCAGCATTGCTATCGTGGTAAACAAGACTGCGATGCACCATGCCCCGCTCTTCGTCAGTAAAACGCCCTGCACTGAATACCTCCAACGACAAAACTTTTAGCCAAGTGCTATCAGCCACCGGTGTATAACTGTCATCACTGCCGGCAAGGCATCCCGCAGCGACCCGGGCCTGTTGCAGTGCCGGCATCACTAGGCCGCATACCCGATCTTCAAACTGGGCGCACTCGCCCACCGCATAAATATGCGGATCTGAGGTCTGCATGCTCGCAGTGACACGAATACCATTAGCAACCTTGAGCCCCGCCTTGCGGGCCAGTGCTGTCCGCGGGGCAATTCCCGTTGCGAAGACCACCGTGTCGCAAGGCAGCTCACTGCCATCCGCAAGCACCACTGACTCCACACGTTCCGTTCCCTTAATACGCCGGACACTGGTATTGAGCCGTATATCCACACCGGCTTCGCGCAAGTTATTGGCCACCATGCTGGCCGCTTCACTATCAAGCTGGCGATTCATCAACCGATCGGCATGCTGAATCAAGGTGACGTTGGTCCCGAAACGACACAATCCGTGGGCAGCTTCAATACCGAGAAGACCGCCGCCAATGACAACAGTATGGGTACTTCGCAAGCGACGGGCGATTAACGCTTGGGCGTCGGCCATATCGCGAAAACGCAACACACCAGACAAGGTTGTGCCCGGTATGGAAGGAATATGGGCGTCACTGCCCAGCGCGAGAACCAGGCTACTGTAGTGGTGACGCTGACCGAGTCTGTCCTCTACCCAGCGACGGTCGGGATTAATCCCGGTAACGGGCCGCCCAACCAGATGCTCTACCGAGTCATCCAGTTCAGGGGGCAAGTTGGTGAGATCATCAAACTCGGTGGATCCGAAAAGAAAGGTGGAAAGCTTGACGCGATCATACGGAGCCCAATGCTCTGCACCGAACAGCTTCACTGGTGTGGTCACACCACGGCGGCGCAACTCCACCAGGCACTGTATTCCCGCCGGGCCATTGCCAACAATGATGACGGGCTGTTCGGCCTGGGCATCAGGTACCCGGGGTTGGGGCTGATAACGTTTTGCTTCCACCTGACACCTCCTTTTCTGAGGATCTAACGGGGAAGGTCGGGGATCAGAATTTCAGTTCTGCCCAGGCCCAGTACTTGCGGGTATCAGACTTGAAGTCATCGGCGCTGTAGTCTGCATACTTCAGTCCTACTACGTAGTTTTTACCGATTGGGCGCGCTACCAGCACATTGGTTTCTGTACCGTAGTCAGTGCTGCCTTCGTTGGACTTGAAGTCATGGAATACCGCCAGCAACTTGAAACCCGCCAGCTTGCCACCCACTGACACAAAGGTATCTTCCAGACCATCATCCGGTGTCGCCAAGAACTGATCCGACCAGCCATTAAAGGCATGCTTGGTGGCCAGAGGCGTCTGGAACGCTACGGTGCCATCATCAGAACCAAGCACTTCCTGTGCCACTTTTACTGTCACGCCAGCAATTTGTGCGCCCAATTCGGCAAAGTAGTACTCGGTATCACCGGTCTCAACTTCCTGCTGGGCCCCTTCCAGAGTCAGCAACAATTTGAGTGAGTCCAGATCAAAAGCACCGGCATAACGCAGGCCGAAAGTATCGTTATCGGAATCCGTCACATTGTCTGTTTCAAGCAGATAGCCATAGGCGCTTAGGGACCCACCTGGCGCGCCGGCCCAGCTAGCGTTGAACAGATAATGGGAGGTATTGGCATCAAACGATGGGGTAATGCCATTTACTTGAGTCAGGTACGCCGTGGAGAACGTCAGATCACCGACACCATAGTCCAGCTTTGCACCGTCGAAGGTTTGCTCATCCTGGCGCCAGCCCACATTGCCCACAAAGCGCGCATTGTCATAAATGATGCGTTGACGGCCATAGGTAGCAACCAGGCCTTCCAACGCATCGCTACCAGTGTAGCGAATGGCAGCGCGGTTAAGTTCAGTCACTTCCGGATCCGCAATGATCGGATAGCCACCTTGCTCCGGGGCATAATTATCCACCTGGCCAACGATGCGGGTATCTTCAAATTCGCCCATTACGTCGAAGCCGTAAAATTTGCCACTCTGGTAGCCCAAACGGGTACGCAGGGTGAGTGCCTGACCTTCGTCAGCCATACCGTCAATGTCGACTTCTTCGTAGCGCAGGCGCATGTTCAGCAGCGGAGTACCGCCTTTGAGAGCCGTAATAAAGGCATCATCTTCGGCGTTAGCGGTACCTGCAACACCCAGCGCGGAGAGCAGGACACCGGCAGCAATGGCAGCATTTTTCATCATCATTTCCTCAACACCTTCCCAAAGTTAAAATCGTTTTTTGGTTAATTCAGAGCGCACCTTCCCTGTTCCCGCTTTCCGTGCACAAAAAAGCAGGTGGGTTCATTCCATCGTTATGCGTTTACTTCAAGCCTGTTTGCGAGCCGCCTCAGCGTTATTGCTATTGCGTTTTCGCATTGGCTCCACCTTGCGCTGCTTTTCGTACAGGAACTGAAGCACCTGTTGACGACAGCGCACAAAGGTCGGGTCATCTGCCAGTGCCAGGCGATCTCGTGGCCGCGGTACGTTCACGTCCAAAATTTCGCCAATGGTGGCAGACGGGCCATTGGTCATCATGACGATACGATCGGACAGCAGTACCGCCTCATCCACATCGTGGGTAATCATGATCACCGTGGTGCCCAGCTGAGCATGGATTTCCATCAGGGAATCCTGCAGGTGAGCACGGGTCAGTGCATCAAGCGCACCAAAGGGTTCATCCATGAGCAGCACCTGGGGCTGCATGGCCAACGCACGGGCAATACCCACCCGCTGTTTCATACCCCCGGAAATTTCGTCTGGCTTTTTGTGCAGGGCGTGTCCCATGTGCACCAGTTCCAAGTTGTGCTCTACCCAGTCGCGTATTTCCGCTTTGGTCTTGGTCTTTTTGAAGACCTGCTTGACCGCCAGCTCGACATTTTCGAACGAGGTGAGCCAGGGCAGCAGCGAATGGTTCTGGAATACTACGGCCCGTTCCGGGCCAGGCTCGGTCACCTCATGGTTGTCGAGAATGACACCGCCATCGGTGGCCTGTAGCAGGCCCGCGACGATGTTGAGCACGGTGGATTTACCACATCCGGAGTGACCAATCAGAGAAACAAATTCGCCGGAATCAATTTTAAGGTTCACCTCTTTCAGGGCTTCGAACTGGCCCTTGGGCGTATCGAATTTCATACCAACGTTGGAGAGTTCCAGTAATGCTTTCATGTCGTTTTCCCTGTGCTTAGCGCTGTACGGAAGATTTGTCCCACACCAGAGCGCGTTGCAGCATGAGCATTAAGCGATCCAGCAGAAAACCGATCAGACCAATTACGATAACGGCAACCATAATTCGGCCGAGAGATTGAGAACTACCGTTCTGAAATTCATCCCAAACAAATTTCCCCAGCCCCGGATTCTGCGCCAGCATCTCGGCAGCGATCAGCACCATCCAGGCGATCCCCAAGCTCAGGCGCAAACCGGTGAACATCATTGGCAGTGCAGAAGGCAGTACAATCTTGCGTATATGGCTCAGCGCATTCAGCCGCAGCACCAAAGAGACGTTGGTCAGATCCTGGCTCACAGACGTCACCCCCACGGAGGTGTTCATCAGCGTTGGCCACAGACAACATAGAGACACTGTGAACATGGACGTCAGGAACGACTTAGCCACCATCGGGTCGTCGGTCACATACAACGCGCTCACCACCATGGTGACCAGGGGCAACCATGCCAACGGTGACACCGGTTTGAACAACTGAATCAGCGGATTCATAGCCGCATACGCAGTGCTGCTCAAACCAATGACGATACCGAGAGGAATCGCAATCAATGATGCCAGCAAGAAGCCACTCATCACCGTGATCAAGCTGGTGCCAATCTGATCAAAGAAGGTCGGCGCCCCCGTGTAATTCCGTTGGACCGGCTCCCAGTCCGGCTGCTGCTGCAGACGCGAAGCAATGTATTTTTCCTGGCGTTCGTGAAACGCCTCTTCCTTCGCTCGGGACGCCTGATGTTCATCCACCAGAGACCCTGCCTGCTGCCAAACATCCGCTGGCCCCGGGAATTGCCCCAACGACGTGTCGATACGTTGGGCCGCCAGCTGCCAGAGCAACAGAAAGGCGGCAATGCCCATCACCGGCCAGATCAACTGGCGCAGCAACGCCTGCCACTGCTCACCGGACATCTTGCCGGTAGCCAGCGCACGGTAGGGTTCCATCCAAGTTGGGAAAGCCAGGGTCACCATGATTGCTTCTCCTTGAAGGAGACACGCTGTTAAAGCGCGTCGCCCTCTTTCAGACCAATCGGAAACTTCTTCAGGTACGCATTAGGTTTGCGGCCGTCGTAAGTGATGTTGTCGATAAAGCCTTTTTGCGGTGCTTTAAAGCCGTCTTCGGTGGCGAAGTCAGGAAACTCATCCGCAGAGATCTTGCCTTCAGCAATCAGCGCCTTAGCCGCTTGGGCATAGATGTCCGGGCGATACACTTGCTTGGCGATATCCATGTACCAGCTATCCGGTTTGGATTCGCTGATTTGGCCCCAGCGACGCATCTGCGTCAGGTACCAGATGGCATCGGAGTAGAATGGATAGGTAGCGTTGTAGCGGAAGAACACATTGAAGTCCGGCACTTCACGCTTATCACCTTTCTCATATTCAAAGGTCCCGGTCATTGAGTTGGCGATCACGTCATAATCCGCCCCCACATAGTTAGGCTGAGACAGGATCTTCACTGCTTCCGGGCGGTTGGCATTGTCGTTCTCATCCAGCCACTTGGCCGCACGAATCATCGCTTTCACTACACGGATATGGGTGTTGGGGTACTTGTCAGCCCAACCCTTACTCACACCGAACACTTTTTCCGGGTTGTTCTTCCAGATTTCGTAATCAGTAATTACCGGCACACCGATACCTTTGAATACAGCTTGCTGATTCCAAGGCTCACCCACGCAGTAACCGTAAATGGTGCCCGCTTCCAAGGTGGCCGGCATTTGTGGTGGCGGGGTAACCGACAGCAATACGTCAGCCTGCAGCTGGCCACTGGTGTCGCCCTTGTGTGGGGCGTAGAAACCCGGGTTGAGGCCACCGGCGGCCAGCCAGTAACGCAGCTCGTAGTTGTGAGTGGATACCGGGAACACCATGCCCATGTTGAAAGACTTGCCCTCAGCTTTGTACTTTTCCACCACCGGCTTGAGTGCATCCGCCTTGATCGGATGCACCGGTTTGCCATTCTCCACCGGGATGCTCTTCTTCATTTCCTCCCACACCGCATTGGAAACGGTGATGCCATTACCGTTTAAGTCCATGCTAAACGCCGTAACAATGTGCGCTTCGGTGCCGTAGCCAATAGTCGCCCCCAGCGGCTGGCCTGCCAGCATGTGCGCCCCATCCAGCTGACCGTCAATCACCCGGTCTAGCAGGACTTTCCAGTTGGCCTGGGCCTCTAAGGTCACAAACAAACCTTCTTCTTCAAAAAACCCTTTCTCGTAGGCCACAGCGAGCGGCGCCATGTCGGTCAGCTTGATGAAGCCAAACTTCAGATCAGCCTTTTCCGGCCAGCCCACAGAATCTTCCGCCATGGCGTTGGCCGAGAGCCCCACCGTCAGTGCAGTAATTGCTATGCGAATAAACTTTTTCATCCGTCTTCCCTCATTTGCCTGCTATCGCGCTGGCATAAAAAAAGCGCTCAGAGAATCCTGTCATCGTTGACCGGATGCCATGAGCGCCTTTGCTCGAATCTGATCGTGATCGCCATTGATCACGAAGAAGTATTTGGGTCACAACACTGTTGCTGTGATGTACCCACTAAGGCAATTGCTGTGCCAACTTTGAAAACACAATACTTTCAATAACTTAACGATTAATGCTGTCTACAGAAACGATCGCCACGCCCATAAATTGCACAAACAGCACTATTGTGAATCATTTCGTTCTCACCAAAATGCATCACTGTTGTGCTGCATAGCCGATCACCCCCCACAAAACCCGCTTTTGCGCCAGCATGGTGAAAAAAATGCGCACCGCTTGCGACCAAAGGCCCATTATCACTGAGAGAAATAATGAACATCATCTGAAAGGTGCAGAGCAACAAGCGCCGACCTGCTAGGCTGCCCGGCACATGACCGCAGCCATCCATCATTAATTTAGACCGAGCCCTTATGGCCCAACACGACAACGACGCCCTGCGCATTGCCCTGGCCGGCGCCCTCAGTTTGGTCATTGCCCTGGGCATTGGCCGCTTTCTCTTTACCCCTGCCCTGCCCGGCATGATTGCTGACACAGCGCTAACGGCGGTGAGTGGCGGCTATCTAGCGGCGGTGAACTACGGCGGTTACCTGCTGGGTGCCATGCTTGCCATGGCCGTCCCCTCTCACCGGGCACGTAGCGCCTTCTGGGTCGCACTGTGGGTGAGTGTGGTTAGCAGCCTATTGATGGGTCTCAGCGAGACGTTTCTTCCTTGGGCAATCAACCGCTTCTTGGCCGGCATCGCCAGCGCCATCATCATGGTCAACGGCTCTGCCCTGGTGCTTGGCGCCTTGCCCAATCACCTGCGCGCCCGGTTAGGCAATATCCATTACGCCGGCATTGGCTTGGGCATCAGCATCGCCGCCCTCACCGTAGCATTGGTTGAGTTCCTGCAAGGCCGCTATCCCTTTATGTGGTTTTCCTGCGGCGCGCTGGCACTTGTCTTCATGGCGTTTCTGCGTGTGATTCCCGCCCTGCCCCACGCCAGTGAACATGCCCATACCCGGGTACCGGTAAACCGCAAAGCTCTGGGCTTCCTTATTGCCAGTTATTCTCTCGCCGGGTTCGGCTACATCACCAGCACCACCTACCTGCCGGTGATCGCCAAACAACAACTGCCTGGGCTGGACAGCGCCGCCTTCTATACTTGGCTTGCCGTGGGCCTGGCTGCCGTTCCCGCCAACCTGCTGTGGGGCAAACTGGCCAGCCACACAAGCGAGCGCAATGCCTTGATGATGGCGCTGGTAGTGCAGGCCGTAGGCGTGAGTGCTCCCGCCTGGCTCCCCGGTCTGGCCGGGCTGGTCACCAGTGGCCTGCTGGTAGGCGGCACCTTTACCGCCGTGGTCGCCCTAAGCATGTACTGCGCCCGCCAACTGGCCCCCCACGCCGCCAGCGCCGCCCTAGGCGCATTAACCGCCTGCTATGGGGTCGGGCAGATACTGGGGCCAGTAGTCACGGCATGGTTACTGGAAAGCAGAGGGAGTTTTTCGCCCGGGTTGATCGGCGCAGCAGTGGCGTTGATAGGCGCAGCGGTGCTGTTGATGCCACTGGGAAAGGAACGGTTTTAGGGTTTGGCGCAGGAACGCACTGACAGAAAAGGTGGCTTTCAGCTGTTAGCGGTGCTCCCCACGCAGTATCGGGACTCAAAACAACCAACGCTAGGTTATCCCCTGGATCGAACTCGAAATACTCGTGTTTAAATTGGTTCCCTTCGATTTCAATCTCGTCGGCAAAAGCCAATAGAAAATGCGCTATAGCCCTCAGCTAAGATAGCGAAGCTGATATCGTGACTTCGGGGGCTTTGCGGGTTATCGACCTGCAGTAACTCATCCGTATAGCCCAATAACTCGATTTCAATCTCTTCCTGCGATTATTTAACGCCTTGCTCACCGGAAAATTAGGAGCGCAGCGAGTAATTTTTCCGAGTGCAGCAACTTGTTAGCCCTCACCGGCACCTTTGCAGCTCTTCCTTTAGCTCTCCGAGTTGCTCTTCTATTTTTTTAGCTTGAGCTTTCTCCAAAGGCATAAACGTTTCATTGCTCCGGTCCGATAGCCTCTGGCATTGTTCAGCGAGATCAAAAAGCAAAGGGACAACACGGTTTTCTGAATGAAACCCCACCACAGCTTGCCAGCGCAATATGGCCGCTCTAGACAGCCCGGTAAGTTCCTCAACACTGGAGGAGTATCTGTTTACCAGTGTCAATACACGACGTTCTGCTGACACTCTATTCAAAAAGGTATTCTTCATATCGCCTCTCGCAGAGAATCTACCCATTTTGCTAATGGGGTTTCAACAACGGTACGAGCTGCATAAGTCGGATCGAAATCGATTGTTACACCTCGTGTTGAACTATGCCTTGCCAGCATAATCTGCCTATAAATTGAGCGCTCCAGTGGACACTCAACCGGAAGCCGATAGGGTGCATCAGCCGAAAAAGACGGTTTTTCCAGCATTGCCCAGGATGCGCACATGGCGATGTCCCGAATCGCTGTATGAGCAATACCCAACTCATATACAACGTTGCTAGTCCCAGTCGTAAGCTCGTTTAGGGATTCCTTAAGCAAAGCCTCTAAGTCATCGATATCTTCTGCGATAGTTGAATAAGGGGCCGGTGGCCCCAAATTTTCTAGGAAAGGTTGATCGCCATAGCAATACACACACTTAGCCTCAAGATGAAGGTGCCAAGCAAACAGTCTTCCTTTCGTAAAATATTCTTTGATCACTTCTGGGGAGTACACGCTCCACTCATGCGGATATTGAGTACGTTTTTTCGCAAAGGGAACCACAAGAATATCGACATCTGAAGTAGGAGTTGCTTCTCCTCGGCAAGTAGAACCGAATACGTAAATATCATGACTCATCGTCTTGCCAACCGCTTGATTAGAATAGCCATAAACAGCCCAAAAAATATGAACCGTATGACAGACAAGGAGGCAAATTGACACCTAGGCAAAGGAGGTGAAGTATCGATACCCCAGAATGCATAAGTTACCGAAAACAAAGACTGTGGCCATGTAAAATTAGGGTTAGCCCATGCGAGGATGCCAGCCCAAATAAATATTACTGTTGCACTACTAATCAGGATCCGAAATATGCTCTCTCCATTCCCCCAGAGCAGATCAAGTGCCTTCCAGCGTGCATGCCGAATCGCATGTACGAATCTATCCCAGCCTTTGTATTTAGAGCGGTAGTATGACTGCTTCGAATAGGCTGCATGGTATAGATGCTGCCCTGTTAGCGCTACTTCAATTGATGCAGCTCTATTTACTGCTGCATAGTTCCCAGTGTGGCCAAAGTTAACCCGAAGGGAGCGAACAAGATCACGGGCCAAATTTTCTTCACTTGGCAGACAATTGTCTAAGAACTCTTCATCAAGATGAGTATGCTCCCAGGAGGAGTATTGAAACTTGCATTCCTCGTATTGCGCACCTCGAAAGTTGGAGCCGCTGATATTAGCGCCTGTGAAGTCACAACGAATGAATCGGCAATTTCTAAAGTAGCAATCAAAAATGTCAGATTGCTTAAAGCTCACTCCAACAAAAGTCCTCCCAACGGCAAAAAAACGCCTTAGCACATGTCGCGAAAGCTCCTCATCGCGGACATCCGCTGCCATTTTTTTGTCTTCGATAATTGGTTTTAAATGATCTTCAAGTTCCATTTTTACGCCTGACTTAAAGTGAAGGCTAACGCCCGCCATCATGCGCTTGTCGCATGCATGGCATTGTTATGTGCTACTGCCATGCCGATTCTGCAAGATTTGCTATATCGCCAAAAATTGTGCCTGACATTGGAGGGCAATTCTCGGAATAGCCTGAATTCGAGTAATGGAAAATTGTTTCGTTCTTTTCAAGATCAATTAGCTCAGCATTGATATAGTCAAAGCGATAACCACCACCGAAACAGCGCTCCATTGAATTATTTGGAGCATAGCCATCTATGTGCAAAACATATTGGGATGAAGCCTCTTTGTATATATCAGTTTTCGTATCGCTAACTTTTTCTACAGACGAGTTTTGACTAACCATCCGCTTAATTTGAAATCCACTACTCTTTAATCGCTTTTCAATTTCATACACCCATGCACTTCGAGAACCGCTCATGGCTATAACCTTAGGCCCCGTTAATTTTTCTTCACTCATGACATTAATGGTCTTTGTCGACACACAGCCTTGAAGAAGAAAAACTGGCAAAAGAAGAAAAAACACACCCTTCATCAGCTGCTCCTGATCTTATTGCACATAACGCCTCAATAACCGGCAGAGTTGTGGCGAAGCCACGCTTTTAGCTGTCCGGCGCCGAAGGCGCGAAGTTGATTGACTTGTTAGATTGTGAACCAAGCATATCGTTACGCACCCAACAGGGAAACAAAAAACAGAATAGACGCCAAAACCGACATGATATAAAGAAAACGGCCAGCGCGTGATAGCAACGGAAATTGATCCTTCAGGGCCTTATGGAATGGCCAAAAATTAACGCTTGGCGGCCTTGCCTTTTGGGATTTTTCGTAGCTTTGCAGAACCCCCATTGTGATAACCATGAAAATGATTCCGCTTAGCATAGCTACAGCCAATAGCCCTGCCTGTATTACGTTTAATTCACTTATCGCCATGGTCGCAATCTAACGCTCGAACTCACGGGACAGTTTATAGCCGCGGAGCGGCGGAGAAGTGGTCCCGTGCAGTGACTTGTTATGTGTTGAATCTATCGACCTAAGCATCGGATGTGATTTCAATAAGAACAAATTTTGAGGAGCTATCAGATTTTCCGAACTTAAGCCAAGGCTTGCCTGCGCCATCGTTTAGCCTGCTCGATTCGGCTTCAGATTCAGAAATATTCAAAATATCGAATATTTGGACAGGAGCGCCGTCGTGCTTAAGGCCCTCGTCCTCCGTGTAGCAGGCCACGGACTGCTCTGGATTAAACTGCTGCAGCTTCTTGATCAAATCCTTGATTTTCATTGCAACTCCTTATTCGTCAACGTGCTGAACACATAACAGCGTATTCAGTCGAACGATTCGACCTATCTTTTTTCGACATAATTCTTTTATGGCTTTCGAGAGAAACACAGAAATTCGCAAGGCCGTCAGATTCTTACCGTGAAAAAAAGAATCCATCTCGTCTGGAAAAACGCGAAGAAGCGGCCTATTTCCTGACTTTCCCCGTTACTCCCCAGTTCCTAAAACCACTCTATATCAAACGTTTAGCTTTTTCTGTAAGCCATATCCTACAAAGATATGGCGGGTTCTGTTGAGCACGGCATAGTCGGGATAGCGGTTTGGAGGGGTTCGGCCCAAAAGGGTCTGAAAAACCATTGGGCCTAGCGTCCGAAGAGGCAGAGGCTCACGAAGGCACGGCAGTGACGTCAGCCTCTTCGCCTTGCGAGCAAGGCGCCAACGAGGGCTGGGGTGTTGAGGGGCTTGGGGGCGAAGGGGCGACTGGGGAGCCGCAGGAATCAGGGTGTGATAGTAAAGCGCATCACGCCGATGATCTGGTTATCCCCGGTACGCACTTCTACCCGCCAGTGCCCCTGTGACGGCACAGGAATGTGGCGTTTGTGGGACCAGGTGCGAAAGCCCGATTCCCGCCCGCCAGAGACGTTCAACGGAATGCGGTCCACCTGTTCGCCGTTGCGGAACCAGTAGTGGTACACCTCCTGCCCGAGCCCCAATGGCGCCTTGATGGCGGTGTAGGCATACAGCCCTTCGGCCACTTCGTTTGCGCTAAAAACTTCACCACTCACCAGCGGCTTGCGCTCGGCGCGATTGAATGACAAAGCGACGGCGCGCTCCTGCAAAGACAACGTTAGCGGTGGCATCAGCGGGGCTAGCCAGCGCGGGGCCAGCGCAATTAGGCACGAGATCAGTATCAGCCCCAGCCAGCGAAACCACTTTCGTGGCCCGCCAAACCGCCAGAAGCTGGGCAAGGCAAACAGGGCGGTGAGCCAGCCTGCCCACGCCAGGGCCGAGTCGGTACTCCAGTGAAAGATTAGCGGCAACAGCACTAGCAGGGCCACAAACAACGCCCAGGCGTGGAAGCCGAAATACAGCGCCCGATGCCGGGCCAGCCCAAAATAGACCGGATCAATAATACTGGCCAAGGCCGCACTGACCACCAGGGTGGTGAAGAAAATATATTCCGCGCCACCGGACCATTGCAGCAACACGAATGGCAAGCTGAAAAAGAATGCCTCTTGATGCACTGCCTGCAATAACAATTTGAGCATGCCCTGGGGCAAGCCATCAAAACGGGTTCCGATGAATTTGTTCTGCCAGATCCCTTCGGTAAGCAGTAATAACCAGCTCAACACCAACAGCCCGGTGAGTACCGCCGCCAGCCAGGGCTGGCGATCCACTAGGAAATAACTACTCAGGCCCAACGAAAAACTGATAAACGCCCAGATATGTCGGATCCGATACAGTTTTTCAGTCAGCGTTTGTAGCGTCAGCGGCAACGGGAGAACTCCATCGAAGGGCGGGGATTGCGTCTTCGACGTACTATAACTCTGCGGGTTCCCCGTGGCAGCAAAGGATCGCGTGACCCTGGGGCCACCGCGGGGAAAATCGATCAGCCGGCAAAGTTGAGCAGCACGCCGGCGGCCACAGCAGAGCCGATAACTCCAGCCACGTTAGGGCCCATGGCGTGCATCAGAAGGAAGTTATGGGGGTTGGCGTCCAGCCCTACCTTGTTAGCCACCCGTGCCGCCATAGGCACGGCGGAGACACCGGCAGCGCCAATGATGGGGTTAACCGGGTGGCGACTAACGCGGTTGAGCAGCTTGGCCATTAACACGCCGGTTGCGGTGCCAATCATGAACGCCGCCAGGCCCAAGGCTAGAATGCCCAGGGTTTCCATCACCAGGAATTTGTCGGCGCTGAGTTTCGAGCCCACGGCTAACCCCAGCATGATGGTGACCACATTAATCAGCGCGTTACTGGTGGTATCCACTAACCGGTTCACAACACCGGATTCCTTCATCAGGTTACCCAAGCAGAACATGCCCAATAGCGGCGCGGCATCGGGAAGCACAAGGGCCACCAACACTAACAGCAAAATCGGGAACAGAATTTTTTCCACTCGACTGACAGGACGCAATTGTTCCATTTTTATCTGGCGTTCTTTTTCCGACGTCAGCGCACGAATAATGGGAGGCTGAATAATCGGCACCAGCGCCATGTAGGAATATGCGGCTACAGCAATGGCACCGAGTAAGTGTGGCGCCAGTTTGGTGGTGACATAGATCGAGGTGGGGCCATCCGCGCCACCGATAATGCCAATGGCCGCCGCATCCGATAGGGAAAACTCCAACCCTAGAAAATTCAGTGCCAACGCCCCCATCAAGGCGGCGAAAATCCCGAATTGCGCGGCAGCACCCAGCAACAGGGTGCGAGGGTTCGCCAGCAGCGGGCCGAAATCCGTCATCGCTCCCACGCCCATGAAGATCAACAACGGAAAGATCCCGGTGGTCAGGCCCACGGTATAAATTAAATACAGAATTCCGTCACCGTAATTGGCGTTGCCGGCCAGATGGTGCAACTGGTCCTGTACTGAGGGACCTGCCGATTGAGCCGCCGTATAAAGCGCCTCACGGCCAGCATCGGGTTCCATGCCCAGCACCTGCGCCATGGAGGCCAGTAGCTCGGCTGGACCAAAATGCAGCGCCTGGCTAATGGCAGACTCCGCCAAGCCCGCCAGAGGAATATTCGCCAGCAGGCCACCAAAACCAATGGGCAACAACAGTAGCGGCTCGAATTTCTTGTGAATCGCCAACCACAACAACACCAGACAAACCAGCAACATGACTAACTGGCCGCCGCTCATGTGAAACAGCCCGGTGCTGTGCCAAAGGGTTTGCAGCTTATCCATGGGCAGGCTCCACGCTGAGCAAGGCTTGCCCCACAGTCACGGCATCGCCCTCTTTCACAATAACCTCGCTGACCACACCGGCACAGGTACTGGACACATCGGTTTCCATTTTCATGGCTTCCAACACCATGATTTTTTGCCCTTCGCTGATCTGATCGCCAGGCTTTACCAGTACCTGAAAAATATTTCCGGCTAACGGCGCAGCCACCGACACACTGTTGGCCGGGTTTGCGGCGGGCGCGGCGGTAGCCGTTTGATCGGCCCGGTCTCCCATTTCACGCAGGCCGGTGACATTTCCGCCCTCGTTCACTTTTACCGTGTACTGCTGGCCATCCACTTCCACGGTGTACACGCCTTCAGCCTGAGCGCTATCACACGTGTTTGCACCGCGTTCATTGGGCGCCGCCTCAAACGCCGAGGCATCGCCACGGTTTTCCAGAAAACGTTGGCCGATTTGCGGGAACAGCGCGTAGGTGAGCACGTCATCGGTTAACCGCGGCCCTTCCTCCAGCGTCAGGCCTTTGTCTTTTGCCAAGCACAGCACTTCGTCACGCAGGCTGTCCATTTCGTTGTCGAGCAAGTCACCGGGGCGACAGGTGACCGGCTCATCGCCATCCAACGCTCGCTGCTGCAATTCGGCATTGTAGGGCGCGGGAGCAGCGCCATATTCACCACGCAGAATGCCGCGGGTTTCCTTGCTGAGCACTTTGTAGCGCTCGCCAGAAAGCACATTAAGCACTGCTTGGGTGCCGACGATTTGCGAAGTAGGCGTCACCAGGGGAATAAAGCCCAGGTCCTCGCGAACGACGGGAATTTCCTTCAGCACTTCATCGAATCGGTCCGCCGCGCCCTGCTCTTTCAGCTGGCTTTCCATGTTGGTCAGCATGCCGCCCGGCACCTGTGCCACCAGGATGCGTGCATCCACTCCACGCAAGCTACCCTCGAAGGCGGCGTACTTTTTACGCACCTCACGAAAATACCCGGCAATACGGGTCAGCTTTTTGATATCCAATCCGGTATCCCGGTCCGTACCTTCCAGCATGGCCACCACTGATTCTGTAGGGCTGTGGCCGTAGGTCATCGACATGGACGAAATGGCCGTATCCACGTTATCGATACCCGCCTCCGCCGCTTTCAACGCCGTGGCCGTGGACAGCCCAGTGGTGGCGTGAGACTGCATGTGCACGGGAATATTCAAGGCCGCTTTCAAGCGAGTCACCAGTTCATACGCCACCGCAGGCCGCAACAGCCCGGCCATGTCTTTAATGGCAACCGAGTGGGCCCCCATCTGTTCGATAACTTTGCCCTGCTCCACCCACATATCCAAAGTATGAACCGGGCTGACCGTGTAGGCGATGGTGCCCTGGGCGTGCTTGCCCTGTTTCACCACGGCGGCGATGGCCCGTTCAATGTTGCGCATGTCGTTCATGGCATCAAACACACGAAACACGTCCACGCCGTTTTCTGCTGCCCGCTCCACAAAGGTATCCACCACATCATCCGCGTAGTGGCGATAGCCCAGCAGGTTTTGGCCGCGCAGCAACATTTGCTGCGGCGTTTTCGGCATGGCCTGTTTCAATTCTCGGATACGTTGCCAAGGATCTTCACCCAGATAACGGATACAGGCGTCAAAGGTCGCCCCACCCCAGGATTCCAACGACCAGAAGCCAATGTCATCCAGTTCCGCGGCAATCGGCAACATGTCATCCAAACGCATACGGGTGGCAAACAGGGATTGGTGCGCATCGCGTAACACCACATCAGTAATGCCCAACGGTTTCAGGTCACTCATGGAATAATCCGGTATCTATGACAGAGAAGTCTGACGGTGCTGCTGCACCGCTTTTTCGATCGCTTTGATGATTGCCGGCGGCGGCAAATCTTGAGAAGGGGGTGAAGCAAGCTGCGGTGCCGGAGCTGATTGCTCTGGGGCAAATTTCTGGACCAGTGCCGACATAATGGTTGTCACAGCGACCAGCACAATCAGAAAAACAAATACAACACCCATACCAATCAGCATGAGTTCGACACCCTGGGCCATCATGGTGTTCATGGAACACTCCTTTTGGTTCCAAAAGCGGATTCAGTCACCGCGTGCGAAAGCATGAGGCACCGCCGTTTGGGCGGGCATCGTAGTGGCCTTGTGAGCCGATACTGCTTTCGCAGTTTAAAGGGCAATGTAGACAGATTGTCGACAATCTGCAATGAACCGTGCGAGGCTCTGGATGGTGATTCTGGTCAACTAACCGTGCGAAGGGAAGAACTCTCTAGGCCATTGAATAAAAAAATACCGCTGTACCTAGTATGAAAAGCAATGTGGTGTGTCGGGGATATTGAAAGCGCCTCACACTATAGAGCATGAGTGTGCCCACCAAGTCCGTAACGTGTTGCCTACGAGATGAAGCATCTGGCGCCCGCAGAGCGGCATAAAAAAAGGCTCCCATTTGGGAGCCTTCTTTTAATCGTATGGTGCACCGGGAGGGAGTCGAACCCCCGACCTACTGGTTCGTAGCCAGTTGCTCTATCCAGCTGAGCTACCGGTGCAAGTCTCGTTGCTGTAACGCCCCGAGAGGCTGCGCATTATTCCGAAAGCCCCGCGGCGAGTCAAGCGCATATCGGTTAAAAGTTCGGCAGTTAGCCTTCTGCAGTCGCCATTTGTTTTTGTATGTAATTTCCCAAGCCCACTTTATCGATGAGACTGAGCTGAGTCTCCAGCCAATCGATATGCTCTTCCTCGGACGCAAGAATCTCTTTGAGCAGGTTGCGGCTGATGTAATCCTGGATAGATTCGCAATAAGCAATGCCGTCACGCAGGTCAGGTAAAGCCATCTCCTCGAGTTTGAGATCGCACTCCAGCATTTCCTTGGTATTTTCACCAATCATCAACTTGCCCAGGTCCTGAAGATTAGGAATACCTTCCAGAAACAAAATACGCTCGACTAGCATATCGGCGTGTTTCATCTCATCAATGGATTCGTGATATTCCTTGGCGTAGAGCGCCTGAAGGCCCCAGTCCTGATACATTTTGGCGTGGAGGAAGTACTGATTGATCGCAACCAGCTCATTGCCGAGTGCACGGTTGAGGAATTCAATCGCTTTGGCGTCGCCTTTCATTGGGGGTATCTCCGTCACATGAACTTGGGGTAGGCACCCATTGTTCAGCAAGAATGTGGCAGAGACAAGTCAAACGAAGAAAAAGCACTTCAAATACAAGCGCTTATGCAAATGAGAACGATTTTTATGCGGTTTGTGGCCAGAAAACAACGGCTTCACCAGCGGTAGCAGAGTTCGAGAAAGAGGTCGCCTCGTTCGCGCTACGGGTTTCACGCAAAATTTGGCGGGCATGACGGGCACATTTACCACACTGACTACCAACCCCAAGTTCCCGACGAAGATCACGCAGGCTGTCGCAGCCAGAATCGACCGCTTCCCGTATATGGTTGTCAGTAATGCCCTTACAAATGCATACGTACATAAGTCGCCTTCCTCAATCTCTTGAAAGGATGCTAAACCTAACACGAATCATTATCAACTACTTTTGGAGGCCTATCCGCTTGCCTTACCTGTACCCACAAATTTCAGGGATAGACCGACTCAGCCCTCTCTTAACAGGTTGCTAGGACCACAGAGGGAGCCTCCTCGCCCTCTGACCCTATTTTCTGACTATTGCACTCTACTTACTACTGGTGGGTTTACTTCCCAAAAACGAGAAACAGGACTACAGCAGCATGGGGCGCGACGCGCGCATTAAACTGTGCGATCGCGGTTACTATGGTTCGACCATGCTGAGTATGATGAAACGAGACTGGAAGCAGGCTGCCCCGAAATAGCCACACCACCGAGTAAACAGAACAACACCTTCCGCTCCTCTCTTGCTCGAGTAAATCAAACTGATTGGCGGCATCGCCAGTCTCGCTGGCTGCCCAGCCAGCGACGCGCCGATCTTTACCTGCACACAATGCCTTACACCAACAACAATCAATAATAGCCACGGAGGTTATCGTGCGTTTTCTTCGTCTTTTTTTTCTTTCTTCTTTACTGGCCAGCAGCGTATTTCTCCACGCTAATGACGCCATTGGTCTTAGCCCCGATCAACAAGCAGAACTAGCACGCTCTGCCCCCGCAATGGAATTAACGCCCGCATTGGAAGAAAAATTACGCGCTATTGCTTTTGACCAGAACCGAACTCTGGACGAGCGTATTAAAGCCATGCAAAGAATAGCCGGCTTTAGTCTGGACGAGCCCCTTAAACGGCAAATTTGTATATGGGACATTGCCGGCCGCGCTGGCCCTGTTTTCAAAGCCGCGGAAGACCAGCGCACCCGGCTGCTGCAATATGGTGTGGATCTTGATGTACAGCCCTACACCAGCGAAAACGTAGTAGCCGAAGACCTCAAAGCTGGCCTTTGCGATGCTGCATTGATCACCGGGTTACGTGGCCGCCAATTCAATAAATACACTGGCACCGTCGACGCCATTGGTGCACTTCCCACCAAAGAGCACATGCAAATTCTGCTACAAGTCTTGGCCAGGCCGGAAAGCGCCGGCAAGATGACCAGCGGTGAATATGTCATTCTGGGTCTTGCCCCGGTAGGCGCCGCTTATGTCTTCGTCAACGACAGAAGCATTAATACCTTGGCCAAAGCTGCCGGCAAGCGTGTCGCCGTGCTCGATTACGATCCCGTCCAGGCGGAAATGGTTGCTCAAATTGGAGCGACGCCAGTGGCTTCGGATATCGTTTCTGCACCGAATAAATTTAACAACGGCGTAGTCGACGTGATCGCTGCACCACTGGTTGCCTACGAGGTACTTGAGTTCTACAAAGGAATGGAGCCCGACGGCGGGATCATTGATTACCCGCTAGCACAAATCACCATGCAACTGATCGGCCGCAAGGAAAAATTCCCCGACGAGCTCGCACAACTACTGCGCGAAGAGTTCTACAACAGCTATAACCTCATTATGGAGCGTCTCGATATTGAAGCCGCCAAGGTGCCACAACACTGGATGATCCCGATTCCACAAAAAGACAAAAAAGAATATGAAATCATGATGCAGGAAGCACGCCTGCAACTACGTCAGAAAGGCTATTACGATGCCCGCATGCTGACCCTGCAACGCAAGATTCGCTGCAAGCTGGACGCCAGCCGCGCGGAATGTAGTAACCCGGTAGAATAGTAGCTCAAGCAAGCTACAAAATTGGAGAGAGAAAACCGGGAACGTTCCCGGTTTTCCTTTTCACATTCCCACTTTGAACGTTCGACGGAGGCTCAATGGTCAGGGTGCCCATCATCTCACTCCGCTCCTAACTACTAACTCGCGTTGCAGCTTGCGACTCGCCTTAGTGCAAAAAGCCATCGGGCATATCGTCAATTGCACCGAACATATCTACCCGGTTGTCACTAAACATATCCATTTCCGGGGCCAACACCTGCACATAACGGTCAAAGTAAAGGAACTGCTTGAGCAACAAGGCAAATTCACGCGGGAATCGAATACCATGACCCTCACCAATTTTCACGATATCCATGAGCAGGCCGTTCACTTCCCTGTCATTACGGTCGGCCTGCATCAGCGCTGACGGATCCACATGGCCCAGCGCGCCCTGCAAGCCTTCGATATCCCGCGCCAACGCCGCGACGTCTACTTCTTCACGGGTCATGCCGATCACGACCATCGCTTCCGCCATCTGCCGCGCATCTCCACAACCAATAGCATTAAAGAACGTCGCCATACCGTCCCAAGCTTCACGACGAATGCGCCCGACGATGCCGAAATCGATAAATCCGACTCGACCATCCTCGAGTAGCATCAAGTTACCGGCATGAACATCTGCATGGAAAAAATCACACATCATAAGGCTGGAAAACCAGGTATTTAGCGCAGAGATCAAGGTGCCCGCCGGATCATCAGTATACTTTTTCAGCACACTCATATCCGTAAGGGGCACCCCGAAGAAGCGCTCCATGGTCAGTACTTTACCAGTGGTAAGAGACATAACTGGCTCTGGAGCAATAGCCTGAGTGTTACCGGTATCACGCAGGAACACGTTAAACGCCTTGAGATTGCCGGCTTCCTTAATGAAGTCGCACTCTTCCAGCATACCCGCCTGCAGCTCTTCAATTACCCCCGAAATAGCAGAACGGGATAGGCCCGGCGCCAGCCGTTCGGTAATTCTTGCGGCGAAATACAAAAAATTGAAATCCGTGAGCAAAACATTCTTTACTCCCGGGCGCTGCACCTTAATCACCACATCCTGACCATTTTTTAGTTTCGCCGCATGAACTTGTGCAATTGACGCGCTGGCCAATGGTTTTGGATCGACGAATTGATAAAGCGACTCCAAGTTATCACCCAGTTCGGATTCGATGGTTTCTCTGATGTAATGAAAAGGTAGGGGTGGGGTGCGGTCCAGACAACGCTGAAATTCTTCCACATACTCTTCGGGGAAAATCGACGGCGAGCTAGCAATAAATTGGCCCAACTTGATGTATGTCGTCCCTAAAGATTCGAAAGTAGTCCGCAGCAAAGCCGGGACTGGCGGGCGATCCCCAAGCGCCCAGCCCAGACCATGGCGGCCCACCACGCTCAGCGTTTCGAGTATTCGTAGCCCACCGCGAGCCGTGTTCAGTGCTAGAGCAAGGCCGCTCCGTTCGCTCTGCAGCCAGGCCCGCATATCTTTGACGCCGCTGTTGTCACTCATAATAAATTCGTATTCGCCCTGTGAAGTACAATCCTGTGAAGTACATGAGTTATCGAACAGAAACCATGATATAGCAAATTTATTGTTTGTAATTGCTTGCCGGGTTTTTTGTAATTGCCGCTTGTGTCAATTGACGGACTTTCGTACCTTTGACGACCTTATTCGAGAACAAAAACAAGGAGCTTAAGAATGGGTTCTCTTTCCATGAAAAAAATGCTACGACATTCCGGTCTGGCCTTGGTAGGAAGCGCCATCCTAGCTCTGCAAGGCTGTGGTGTTGTCTACAAGACTACCGGGGATGTGCTGGTCGGCTTCGGGCGATCCGAAATGCTGCCCTATATGATGACTTACGATGACGTACGCATGGCGTGTATCACCGGTGAAGCACAAACACCACTGCTAATGTCTTTCGAACGTGTTGGCTCCGACCCCAGCAAACTGGGCGCCATGGTCTTCACCATATCCGCCACCTGTGCCGAGCAAATTGCCCTCGATGCTGAACTGCGGTACATGCGTTCAGTCAAAGATGGCCGAGTCAGCGAAGCACAAGACGCCCGCATTGAACAGAAGCGCTGGTCTGCGGTGGCTGCTAACCGGCAGTTCAAGGCTTATAGCTACATGTTAGAAGCCTTCGGCGAAGTCAAAGAAGGCGAATGCCCGAAAATGAAAACTGACTTCGATGAAATGGTCTGGATGGTTGGCAACATTGCCGGTGTTCAGGCCCTGCTCAATGACGGTGCTTCCGATGGTGCGGTCGGCGTGCCCCGCGATATCGCCGCCAAAGTCGAACGCAACATGAAGTGTCTGGATAACGAGGAGTGGTGGGGTGTGCCACGAGGCACCCGTGCTGCGGTATGGAACCTGCTGCCGATGCTGGCACCGCCAAACGCTGATGCATGGGGCGAGCTGGAAGCCTCCGCCAAAGCAGGGTTCGACAGTGGCATTCGTTTGGGCAGCGCCCTGTATGCCATGAGCGCCTTTAGCAAAGGCAATGATGAGCGTCTGCGTCAGGCTATTCGTGATTACGCAGCAAACGACCAAAATCTGGATCCCGACTACGCCATGCTGGACGCCATTGGAGGCTTCATCATCCAGGGTATTTCAGATCGAGAATGGACCGAGAATACCGGTAAACGAACCCCTATCGGTGGCATTGGCACCTTCTGGGATGACACTGCCAAATCCGGCCCCTCAGTTGATATCAACGATTTGCTATAAGCCTGTTGCGGCCTTCGGGCCGCTTTTGAACCAATTTAAGAAGTAACCAGGAGATAATCATGCGCTACGCCAAGATGTTCACTGCAGCCGCCACTGCCGCTCTGGCATTGACGTTTGCCCCCGCCCAGGCCGCCGAAAAGCGCACCATGTGTGTTTTCGACATTATTGGAGCCAACGGCGACATCTATAACATCATGAAGGACTACAAGACCGCCGCTTTGGATTGGGGCGTGGACTTTGAGTTAAAGCCCTACACCGATGAAAAAATTGCATCTGAAGACCTGAAAGCCGGGCAATGTGATGCCGCCGTGTTGACCGGTATCCGTGGCCGTCAATTCAATAGCTACACCGGCAGCATGGATTCCATTGGCGCCCTCCCCAGCTACGATGCCATACGCACCGTGATCACGGTACTCGCCAGCGGCAACCCTTCTATTAATGAAAAGCTGGTTTCCGGCCCCTATGAAGTAGCCGGCGTCACCCCTATGGGCGCAGCCTACCTGTTCGTTAAAGACCGCACTATCGACACTGTCAGTGAATTGTCAGGCAAATCCATCGCGGTACTGGAATACGATACGGCTCAGGCCAACATGGCCTCCCGCGTGGGCATGTCCCCGGTAATGTCTGACATTTCCAATTTCTCTGGCCGATTCAACAATGGCTCCGTTGATATCTGCTTTGCCCCCATTGCAGCGTACTCTGCCTTGGAATTGTACAAAGGCATGCAGCCTGACGGCGGCATCCTCGACTACGTACTCGGCCAGTTGACCGCGCAAGTCATCCTGAAAAAGGATCAGTTCCCTGACGATTTCGCTGCGCAGTCGCGCAAATACATGCTCGGTCAGTTTGATCGCGCCATGCGTATCATTGAGAACGCTAACAGCGAAGTGAACAAGAAGTGGTGGATTCGTATCCCCGAGGCGGACAAACTCCGTTACGACGAAATGATGCGTGACGCTCGCATAGCCCTTACCAAAGACGGCATCTACAACAAGGAGATGATGGGCCTGCTGCGTAAAGTACGCTGCAAGCACGAGCCATCCCGCGCAGAGTGCGTTAATCCTGTTGAATGAAAAAGCTCAAGTAACGAACCTGGGGCCAGCTAACACTGGCCCCTTTCTTCTATTAAGACTCACATTCTGACACCCGTTCCCAGGGTGGCAGGTAAGAACAATGTTTACATCGCCCTAAAAGGCGGGGTCAAAAGCGCTACCCTATCCCTCCAAGCGCCCCACCTCCCCCCGCAGCACAGGCGGTATAACAATAACCGGGTGCACAATGGACAAACCTTCGTTGACTGTGGCAAACCGTTCCATCAGGGAATGGCTATCCTCTTTTCCTACTCTGATTCTTCTTCTGCTGACCATTTTTCTGTCTTCCGGTGAAGTGATTCACTCTCAGTTGCTGAAAATCGGCGAAAACAGCTGGGAAAGCTATTACCTTTTGCGGGGAGCAGGGGTGGTGCAACAACCCACCTGTAACCGTGATCCAGACCTGAATCAGGAACTGGAAAAAGCCATTAAGCAGAAGAAACAGCAAATGGCCGACGACCCGCTAGCCGGTATCTTCGGCACCGACGTGGACGAAGTGGCCTTGCGTAAGTCCCTGGAATCCTCCAGGCATAACTGTCGCGGCAGGTGGGAACGCTACGAACTTATTCAGGAGAAGGCCACTCCCGGTGTGATTGCCTTCCGAACGCTTGAGGGCGGTGTTGCCAAAGTGGTAACTACCCTAGGCAATTACAAACGCCTGTTACTTTGTTTGCTGATAATGGTTTGTGCCGCAACCGCCACATTAACGCGCCACCACATTTCGCTGCGCCCAACGCATACTCGTAAAGACCACTTTGTTTCCAGCCTGGGCCAATTGGCAGCCAATGTAATGCTGCTTATGTCTGCCTGGGTTTACCGGGGCGAAGAAATCAGCGCCATGGCCGACGGGGTTCAGGTTAACCATTTCTATTTACACCAATTCTGGATTGCAGGCTTCCTGCTGCTCTCAGTCGCAGCCTTCTACCAGCTAATTCGCCCGCCCAAAGGCCTTGAAGAAGGGGGTACTTGGGGCAAAGCGATGCTAACTATTCCGCTGTACAGCTTCATGAGCCTTACTGCCGGTGCGCAGTTCATCAGCCAAGGCTACTATCACGGCATCAGTGTCTACCTTGGCATGATGATGGAACTCTCTAACTTGTTCCTGAGCCTGGCCCTGTATATCTGGATCGGTATGCTGCTGCGCCAAACCAAGATGGCCCATTTGGTCTTCGACGTGCTGCGTCCTTGGAAAATGTCCCCGGAACTGATGTGTTTTGTGGTGCTTGCTGTTACCGCCGTTCCTACTGCCTACACAGGTGCATCCGGTATCTTTATTATTGCCGCCGCTGCCACTATCTATAATGAGCTGATTCGGGCCGGTGCCCGCAAGCAGCTGGCGCTGGCCGCCACCGCCATGTCCGGCTCCATGGGCGTGGTGCTGCGTCCCTGTCTGCTGGTCGTTATCATTGCGGCGCTGAACAACAGTGTGACTACGGATGAGCTATTCACTTCCGGCTTGAAAATCTTTGGCCTGTCGCTGTTCCTGTTTTTCATTTATAGCCAGTTTGCCCGTACTGCCCCGGCACGTATCGCACCGGCCTCTGTAGCGGTTCCACAAAGCTTAAAGCGCCTGATTCCCCTGCTGCCCTATGTCATTATCATGGGCACCGTAATCGTTTTCTTCCGTGACATGTTGGGAACCAAGCTTGACGAGATTTATGCACCGATTATCCTGCCGGTGATGCTGCTAGCCATTTTGGCCTACGAAAAACTGAGCACTAAATCCTTGCATGTCTTCACCGCAATTCTGTTGCCACTGCTGATCTACTCCTGCTACAACCTATGGATCATCAACGGTGCGCTAGATGCTGGCGCCATTCCTACTGGCACCTCCGCTGAAGAGCTGAGTGGTGTGTTCTGGGGGCTATTCTGGCGCAACGCCATTCTGGGTGCGTGTTTGGCAGTTCATTACCTAGTGAAAACACCGGATATGGACCCGCATTATCAGCCAGAACCCGGTGTAGGCGATAAGATGGAAAACTCATTGAGGTTTGCCACCAATGAAACCACCGGCCACATTGGTGCGCTGCTGATGCTGATGGCACTGTCAGTGAGTGTCGGCGGCATCATTGAGCGTTCCGGCCTCATGGAAATGCTACCTGAGACTTTCCCAAGCATCTGGCTCGCCATGACCCTGCTGGTGGTCACCATGGTGATTATCGGCATGATCATGGACCCTTACGGGGCGGTGATCCTAGTGAACGCGACCATTGCACAAATCGCTTTCGATAATGGGATAGACCCACTGCATTTCTGGATGATTAGCCTGGTGGCCTTTGAGCTGGGTTATCTGTCACCACCCGTGGCGCTCAACCACTTGCTAACAAGACAAGTGGTTGGCGACGAAGAAGTGGAATCCGCCAAGGTGCCGAACGGCAACTTCTACCGCCGTTACGAGAAATACCTGCTGCCGATCGCCGTGATGCTGACTGCACTGCTGCTGGTATCTTACGTACCGCTAATGTCGGAGTCGCTCCACGAGTTCCTGTTCCAGAAAATCGAGTCTGGCGCCCGTTAACCCGCCACTCTGATCTTCAAAAGGGCCCAATCGGGCCCTTTTTTTATTTCAGAAGCCGAAGTTTATTTAACTGAAAAAGCAACCCCACGACTTACCCGCTCGGCAAATTTTTCCTCTCCTCGCACTTCCCATTTCCTATCGTCCTGCAATAACGGATACTGTAAAGTATCCGAAGATTTCAGGGAGATAGCGGATGAGTAAAACCCAAGAAACCCGGCCTTCACGAGAAACCGAAGGCCTGCCCAAAACGGCCAAACCTGCCTTGTTATTTTTGCTGTTCTTATTCGGGGTGGTTGCCACCATAGCCACCGCCGCTTACGTTGTTGACAGAATGATTTACGGATAAGTCACATGGCTACAACAATCGACAACCGACGCCACCCCCGAATCAGTCGTGAAGAAAATTTATCTCTCACGCTGTTACCGGCAGGATCGAATTCTGTGGACCCGAGAGACCGCCTCTCTCTAACCTCTCATGACATTTCACTAGCGGGCATTAGTGTGGAACTGCCGGCACCAATCAAGCCCGATACGGATGTGGAGCTCTGGGTTGTCCTGCTGGAAAACGACGGTACCTACCATCTTTATGGCACCGTTGCCTGGTGTGCTGCACCTGAAGGTCATCTTTTAGCTGGGGTCGCTTTGGATCTAGAACGGGGAGACGGGCGCCTGTGGGCTGCTCATTTTGATTCAACGGGGCATTTCAGTGACTAATAGCCGCGTTTCAGCGGCCCCCAACACGGCCAGCCATTTCACTTTAGAGAGCCCACGCTTCTTTCAGTGAAACGCCACGCGAACACCCTGGAAATTACCGGGACCTGCAGGCGCATCGAAGCGCCCCCTCCTCGCTGCGGGGAGGCGCCTTGGCAAAAGCCCGACCAAGGTTGAAAACAGAAACCACAGGCAAGAGAACGATAACAGAGGGCGAATTCCTGCTCTCACAGGGCAACCGTTCAGGTACCCTGCAAGACAAGAATCATTCGATCTTTTCGGGAAAATGTTCAGCCAACAACCCCGCCAGCCGATCCAGCCGCTTACGGCGTTTTGCCATCCCGAACACATTCATTAGCCGGGTTGCCCAAGTCAGCGCTGTTGCCAGGGTGTCACCGCCGCGACGGGGTATCACATGCACGTGCACATGGGGCACATGCTGATTGGCTTCTCGCCCATCGTTAACCACCACGTTATGCGCTTTCACGGCAAGGCCAGCCCTTTTCTGCGCCACAATGGTCCGCCGGGCCAGATCCATCAAATGATGAGTCACCGCGCAATCCAACCCTTCCAGCAAAGGCGAGTGCTTACGGGGAATAACGAGACAATGAGCTTCTCGGACAGGGAACAGGTCTAGAATCACTAAGGCCAGCTCGTCCTCATAGACCACGCTGGCGGGCAAGGAACCCGCCTGAATCTGGCAAAAGATGCACTCGCTCATTGCTGAACGGGCATGGCCAGTTGTTTACGCCGCTGCCGCCACAGTTCAAAGGCCGCTACTACCAGCGCCACGCCCAACATCGCCAGTAATGGCCCACCTGCACGCCACAGGCTCACGTCGTCCTGCGCCAGGCCATCAAACAAGCTGACAACCCAGGCCGGAGCCCATTCGTCGCGCTGCGGGGATACGGACCAGGGGGTCAGCAGCAGCGCAGTAAGCAACGTACGCAGTGGCACCTTGCCCCAACGCCCCAAAGGGCGTGTCAGCCACCACCAGACAAACAATACGCCGACACTGCCCAGCAGGTAGGCAAACCAGCCCCATAGATATGCTTGTGTTGTCACAACTTCTCCTACTCGTGGATTGAACCTACCGTCAGGCCATCTCGCCTGAAGGGCACCTTTGCCCTCACATTAGTCGATCCAGTGAACAATATGCTCTTCCCAATCGTCTTCCAACACAAGCTGTTCGGACACCACCCGCCCCGCTACACTGATTCGCGCCTGCTTCACGCTGTCGGCGTTGTTGCTGAGCAACGGGTGCCAGGGTAGCAACGGCTTCCCCTTTGCTCGTAAACGGTATGCACAGGTGGACGGCAACCAATTCGTATCCCTGGCAATTCTCTCAGTGACACGAATGCAATCCGGAACTTGCTTAAAACGCTCTTCATACACATGACACTGACATTGCTTGCTGTCCAGGAAGCGGCACGCCAGATTGGTAAACGCTAACTCGCCACTGTCTTCATCTTCCAGTTTTACAAGGCAACAACGGCCACAACCATCACACAGCGCTTCCCACTCGCGGGCATTAAGGTCACTCAGCGGTAGGGTCCAGAACTGGGCCCGCAATGGAGGCGTCACTTCAGACATCACGCCGAACCGGTTTATCCGGGTGGCCATCGGCCATGAACAGGTCTTCATCGGGCGGTGGCGGCATTTGCAGGTAAAAGCCCTGCTCGCGGATTTTGCCCATGACTTGTTCCACATTTGCGCGCGCTAGTGGGCGCGCCGGGTTCAGTATCATGTCAGTCACGTGTTCGGCATGGCCAAACTGCCCCATCAATATCTCGGGCACCTCTTTAAGCCCTTTTTGCCGATCTACATACAAATACATGCCACTTTTGCGGCGGCTCTTATAGATCGAACAAAACAATTTGCCTTGCAGCACTCCCTCACTCACTACAGCAACTCCAGCAGGGGTTGGGTGACTACGTCATTACGCCAGCCGGTCAACGGCTCCGGCACCCGATCCGGGTGGCGGATCAGGGCTTCCAGCCAACGCCGACGCATCAACACATCGGGCTTCATATTCATCTCTTCAGCAATAATCGCAACCCGGCCACGCAGGATTTTGGCCAGTTTCTTCTGGGCTGCATCCGGCGGGCCCGGTAGCGGATCGGGAGGTCTCTGTCCGCGCCCTTCTTCTATCAATCCCAACAACGCATCACCATCGCGGCGAATTTGCTTAGGGTGAAAGCCCAAGTCCGTTAGCAGGTCTCTATCGGTTCGATTGGCACGGGCCAAGTCCAGCAGCTGGGCATCTTTTAACACAAAGCTTTTGGGTAGATCTCGCTCCCGGGCCATCTGATCACGCCACGGCGCCAGCGCCGCCAATACCGCCAGGCTGTCGCCCTGCAGCAAGCCCGCGCCTTTCACGTTACGCCAAGCGTCTTGCGGTAGCGTTTCGCTGCGAGCCTGATTCAGCAAACGAGCGCATTCTTCTTCCCACCAAGCGCGGCGGCCCAAGCCATCGAGTCGCTCGGCGAGTACCCCTGCCACTTCCGGAAGGTATTTGACGTCATCTTCCGCGTAGTGAAGTTGCTCGTCACTTAATGGCCGCTTCAGCCAGTTGGTTCGTGTTGCCCCTTTAGGCAGATCCACACCCAGCAGCATCTGGACCACTTTCTGGTAGCCCCACTGCATGTCCTCGCCGCTTAATGCAGCGGCGATCTGGGTGTCTTCAATGGCGGCCGGATACTGGCCAGTAAAGGTGGCGATGGCTTCTAGATCTTCCGAACAGGCATGCATCACCAAGGTGTGATCCTGAAACACAGGCAACAAGGTCGGGCCGTCTACCCGAGTGGTATCAATCAGACGGATTTGCTCACCGTCATGGACTTGCACCAGCGCCAGTTGCGGCCAAAAGGTGCGCTCACGCATGAATTCTGTGTCCAGGTACAGCGGACTATCTGCCGCCAGACCAGTCTGCCATTCGCTGACGGCCTTGTTATCCTCGCACCATAGATACGCCATGTTTTTGCCTTTTCCGGGAATGTAAAAGCCCTCAATACGGCTTTCTCAGGTCATCGTTGCCGTATGAAAGGGGCGAAACCCAATGCAAAAAGACACGCATAAAAGCTATCACCGGCAGCAGCAACGGAATTTGCCACGATTATACGGGCTGTGGCGCTCAATTTCCCGGCGCATTTCTGCTACTCTTTGCGCCGCATTGAAATCGCACAGGATGAGGCTCATGAGCACGAAACTGGTACTGGTCCGCCACGGCCAGAGCGTATGGAACAAGGAAAATCGCTTCACTGGCTGGAAAGACGTTGATCTGACCGAGCAAGGCCGCGAAGAAGCGCGCACCGCAGGCATACTGCTAAAGGAAGCCGGGTTTGAATTTGACGTGGCTTACACCTCGGTGCTCAAGCGTGCGGTCCGCACCCTGTGGAGCATTCTGGATAACATGGACCAGATGTGGATCCCGGTAATCCGTGACTACCGCCTGAATGAGCGCCACTACGGTGCCTTGCAGGGGCTGAATAAAGCGGAAACTGCAGCCAAGTACGGTGACGACCAGGTACATATCTGGCGCCGCAGCTACGATACGCCGCCACCGAAAATGGAGCGTGATGACGAGCGCTACGCGGGTAACTTCCGAGTGTACAAGGGCTTGAGTGAAGCTCAAATTCCTCTGTCAGAAAGTCTTAAGGACACGGTGGATCGTTTTATTCCCTACTTCGAAAGTGATATCAAGCCACAAATTGAAGCGGGTAAACAGGTCTTGATCTGCGCCCATGGCAATAGCCTGCGCGCACTGGTGAAGTATCTCGGCGACATTTCTGACGAAGAAATTGTAAAGCTCAACATCCCCACCGGCGTACCGATGGTTTATGAGCTGGACGACAACCTCAAACCCATCAAGAACTACTATCTGGGCGATGCGGAAGACGTGGCCAAGGCTGCGGAGGCCGTCGCCAATCAGGGTAAAGCGTAAGGACAGGCGCACCGCGCTTCACTCGACTCGCAACAACATCGAGCACTACCCCTGCATTTGATGCAAAAAGCCGCGCCCATATTTCTGAACGCGGCTTTTGCATCAATGGGTAGCTGGATGTGAGAGAGAGGCCAGACAAAAAGCCCTGCCGTTGTCATTCAGGTATGATTTTCCACACGTTACTGCACCCCCATTTGGTCTTGCATGTGATCTTGCCGTCCCGCTTCCCAGGCGGAGCCCAACACGGCGTCGTGATACGGGTTCGACCCTCCCCAACGGCCGCGTTCATAGGCCACCTCCACGGTGTCCTGTTCCGATGCCTGCGGCGCTCGCCAGCGAGCCAGCCAGCGCGTGATCATCGTTTTCACATCATTCGAAACCACCAATAGGCTGGGGACCAGTAGCAAGCTCACCAGGGTGGCAAACAACACCCCGAACGCCAGTGATATCGCCATGGGAATGAGAAAGCGAGCCTGCACACTGGTTTCCAGCATCAGCGGGGCTACGCCGGCGAAGGTGGTAATGGAGGTCAGCATCACCGGTCGCAGCCGCCCACTCACGCCAGCAACCACCGCATCGCGCAACGATTCGCCTTTTTCCCGTAGTGCATTGATAGCATCGAGCAGTACCAGGTTGTCATTGACGACCACGCCGCTCACCGCAATGATCCCCACCAAGGACCACAGGGTCACGCTGTAACCCAGCAGGAAGTGCCCCATAAAGGCCCCCACCAGACCAAACGGAATCGCGGCCATCACTAGCAAGGGTTGCCCATAGCCACCGAATAAAATGGTAAGCAAAAAGAAGATTCCGGCCAGTGCTATCAAATAGCTTATCGACAAGTGCGACAGAAAGTCTTTGATCGCCGCCTGCTTCCCCGCCACCGTCCAACCGGCTTTTTGATCCGCCGCCATCATCGGGTCTAGTAACCCCTTGCGCAGCTGCGTCATGACCAAAGCTGGAGACGTAGTGTGTTCATCCACAAAGGCACTCACCGTAGCACTGCGACGGCCGTCGTAGTGGCTGATCATGGCCGGAGCCTGCCGCCGGGACAGGGAGGCGACGGCGGCGAGCACAGTCATTTCACTGTCCGCTAGCTGCACCGGCATTTTCTCCAGATCCGTTATCTCGCGGCTATCGTCCTGGGCCAAACGCAACATGACCGGAACCTCCTGATCCTGTTCGAACCAGCGATCCAGCTCGATGCCGTGGAACGCATTCCGTACTTGCGCCCCTACTTGCTCGGCCCGCAATCCCGCTCGCTCGCCTTCTTCGCGCAGATTGATATCCACAATGGTGCGCTGGGCATGCAGGTTATTAGCCACCTCGTGGACCCCATCCATGCGCGCCAATGCTAACGTCGCTTGCTCGCTCATGCGTTGCAGTGTCGCCATATCCGGGTGGAACAAATTGATATGAATGTCCGGTTTCACCTGCATTAGGCTGGCATGGAATTTCACCGATAACGCATCGGCGATCAGCCCGTGCTGATCCCGCCATCGCGTGGCGATTTCCCGGGGCGACATGACTCTGGTGTCACCGCTGATCGCCAAGGTCACCCGAACCCGATATCGCGCACCGGGATCACGGGCATTGGAGGTTTTCTGGCGCACCCCCTGCTCCGCAAACACCGAATCAATATGGATTGGTGAGTCACTCTCACCCTCATCGCCGGGGCCCGCCAATTGGCGAGCCAGGGCATGGGCGGAAGCTTCCAGCGCCCTGACTTCTCTCGCCAGACGAGGGTCGCCAGTACCCTGGGGGAAAACCACTTCCGCCATCACTCGGTCACCTTCCACCCGGGAGAACAACACCATGGTCAACCAGCCGCTGTTCACCAAGGCGCAGCAGAAAACAAACAGACCCACGAATACCACCACCAACACATAACGCCACTGCAAGCAGTGCCGCAAAATAGGCCTGGCACGCCGGTCCAGCCAGCGCTCCAGGCCATCATTAAGACGCGTGGCCAATTGTTCGGATTTTAACCATAGCCCCCGCGCCGGACGATCGTGGCTTAGGTGTGCGGGCAAGATCCACAAGGACTCCACCAGCGACAGCAGCAAGATGGTCATCGATACGATGGGGATCACTCGCATCAATGCCCCTTCCGGCCCCGGGAGAAACAACAAGGGAGCAAAGGCAAAAAGGGTGGTTAGCACCGCAAATAACAGCGGTTTTGCCACACGTTGCGCACCACTGATCGCCGCCTGCTGCCCTGTCAGACCCTGGCGTCGTTGATGGTCAATGCTTTCCCCAACAATCACTGCATCGTCTACCACGATGCCCAGCACCAGAATGAACGCAAACAGGGAAATGGTATTGAAGGACTCTCCCAGCAGCGGCAGCATGGCGCAGGCACCCAGCATGCAAACAGGAATGCCCAACGCTACCCACCCCGCCAAACGCAGCGTGAGGAAGATAGCCAGCATCACGGTCAATAGCAGCAAACCTTGCAAAGCATTACGCCAGAGCAAATTCGAACGCTCACTGAACTGGCGGGCATCATCGCTCCACACCTGCAACCCCACACCTGCCGGCAGATCCGCCTTCGACAGATAAGCACGCACTGCCCCAGCCACTTCCAGCACGTTCTGATCACCGACCCGGTACACATCCAGTGCCACGGCCGGTTTACCATCCAGCCAAGCCGCTTGAGTGTCCCGGGAGAACCCATCCTTCACCAGGGCCACGTCCCCCAACGTTAGCAGGTCACCCTGTTCGGATTGGCGGATTACCAGCTGCTCATAGGCGCGAGCATCGCCGGGTTGGTCTCCTGTCTGTAATAGCCAGTCGCCTTTGTCGCTGCGCAGTACCCCGCTGGCAATACGTTGCACGCTCTGACGGGCCGCCGCCGCGATGCTATCCAGCGTCAGCTCATACCGATACAGGTCATTACGGGAGACCAACAAAGCCATTTCTCGTTCCGGCAGATTTTCAATATCCACGCTGGAGATGGCATCGTGATTGAGCAACTGCCGGCGTACCTGGTTACCCAACTGGTAGAGGTCCGTGCGAGACAGTGGGCCACTGAGCAGCAACCGTACCACCCGGTTGCGCACGATCAGTTCCTGTACCCGCGGGCGGGTTGCCCCCTTGGGCAAGTTATCCAGAGCATCCAGTCGGGTACGGACTTGCTCAAGCACATCACCGGTATCGTGCCCTTCCAGTACGTCCAGCTGCACACTGCATAACCCTTCGCGGGACTCGCTGATCAGCTCGGTGCCCCCCTCCACATCATCCACCGCCGTTTCCACCGGGGTGCACACCAGCGATTCCACCGTCTCCGGTGTGGCCTGAGGATACGCCACGTAGATACCAATGCGATCCAGTGGCACATTGGGCAGGGTTTCTTGGCGGGTATGAGGAATGGCAAATAACCCCGCCAGCAGCAAGGTCATCATCAACAAGTTGGCAACTGCTCCATTTCTGGCGAACCAGGCAATGGAGCGATTCATGGTTGCTCCCCGCTATTATGGGCCAACCCGCTCTGCACCGGACGCGGATCGATACGCATGCCTTCCAACAACTGCAGGTCGCCGGCCAACACCACAGATGTGGCGCTATTGATCCCATCGTGCAGGTAGAGATTATCGCTGTCCTGATGCAGCACGGCCACGGGCTGACGACGCAAGCGCTGCTCCTCATCCAACACCCACACGGAGTGCTCACCGGCCTGCGCTGAACGAGGCAGCACTGCCACGGCTGGCGTGGCGACACCGCGCAGTTCTGCCTGCACCAGCACCCCTGGCTCCAGCGGCAACGATTGGCCATCATTGGCAACCTGCACAATCAGATACATCATCTGATTACGATTAAGGCCCCCTTCACGGCGCACCACCTTGCCTTGCCAATGCCCATCCCGGCCCGCAAACCGGCCAGTGAGGATCACGCTGACGCGATCCAGTGTTGCGTCATCACCGGGCGCGATCCCCAGCAAGGCCAGCCAGTCATCACGCACCGGCAGGCGAATCTCTACCTGATCTTCTTGATACAACCGAGCAAGGTTGCTGCCCGCCTGCACCTGCTGGCCAGCCATCACTTGTACGGCTTTTAAGCGCCCACTGATCGGCGCCAGCAGCTCGGCCTGTTCCTGGTTACGTTCTGCTTGGCGTAGACCCGCTTGGGCAGCACTAAGGCGGCTTAGCGCTTCGTTCAGCTGCGGCTCAAATCGGCCCAATGCCGAAGAGCGACCAGAAGCGCCGGACACTCGCGCTTTTGCTCGGGTTTGGGCCAGATGCAAACGTGCCGCATGCACGCTGTTCTGACGCGAGGTAACGTCCAGAGCAAAGGGCTCCGGATCCAGCTTGAGCAACAGATCTCCCGCATGCACTCGACCGCCATCGGCAAACGCCGGGGAAATCTCTTGAATTCGCCCTGACACTTCAAGACTCAAGGGCAAATCATGGCGCGCACGAACCTGGCCTTGGCTAAACACCGGGATCACTACATCTTGCCAATGGACCTTGACCGTATTCAGCGCCAACACATTAGCCTGAGCCTTAATCGGTGGCGGAGCCGGTGGCACCCAATAGAGCGACCAGATAGCCGCAATAATGGCAACGGTAGCCAACAACGCCACAAGCCCTTGAAAAAAGAACCAGCGGAAACCGGCAGGCAATTTCACTCCACCACTCCCAACCGGTTAACCCAACGTTGCAAACACAAATCAACGTCTTGCTGAAGAGCACCAAGGGAAGAGTGAAGCTTCAACGCTAAACTCATCCGGCCATTCACCACAATCACACCATTGGCTACAGGATGCGTGGGGCTACCCGGACCACAGCACGCAAAGATTGAATCAGCGGCCATGCCTCCCGACGCAAAATCCATCTGCCACTCGCCCACACTGGAAAAAGACCCCAGATGCTGGGGGCCATTGAGCAACCTCTCACAAAGCCAATTCACTCCACATTGACCAATCCAGCGACCGATACGGGCCAGATGCCAATAGCGCCAATGGACATTGGCCTTCAGATGAGCACGGATTGAGCGATCCACATGCGCCGCAC
The DNA here is from genome assembly GCF_040119285.1 of Alcanivorax sp. Taxonomy (GTDB): domain Bacteria; phylum Pseudomonadota; class Gammaproteobacteria; order Pseudomonadales; family Alcanivoracaceae; genus Alcanivorax. The sequence continues at coordinate 53,639 of NZ_JBEDTY010000032.1, read as the reverse complement.
AATCCTGTTCATCTACGGTCATGTAGAAAGCGCTGGAAAGGTTCATCTCTGTCCTGGGAATCGTCACGCTATTGCGCATATTTACAGGGAAGCACCAGCTCCCCGGTTGGCCTGAGATCAAAAACGTTTCAGACACAGCTCGATGCAGGGCAAGTAACAACAAGCTGTTTACGGAAACATTCTGCTCAAGGGCCAGCTGATGAAGCTTATGAGTCTGCTGTTGGTTCAACCACGTTACCGAAGGCTGATTAGTGGTTTTTTCAGCCTCGGCTAATTGGCGCCACTGGGGTATGGCGGCCTTGCGAGGGTCCGGAGCCCCCCCCCAGCGACGCCAAAACGCAGGAGCCTCGCGTTTGCTAGCGGAAGCCATCTCGGGAGCTTTCATTCCGACTTCACGGGCAGCGACCTGAATCCCCGCCGCACCATCATAATGACGATGACGAAGAGCAACCGTGCGTCGCTCCCCGCTGGCCGGATTGATGAAAATGAATTCAATACGATCATCCACACCCAGGCGGGCTCGGGCCCGATACCACATGCCGATATAATCCGTAGATGTTGCTGTCACAGTCGCGCAACCTCCACATACCAGGGCCTATGGCTATCTAGCTGCTCACGGGGGTCGCCATCAAAACTCACCAAGAAATGCTCGCTTAGCAGCAACTGCCTCCGGTATTTGGCAGCCAGCTGCGCTAGGGGATCATTGGAGAAGAACCCACACACTAAGGCATCGTATTCACCGTGAAAGTAACTAACGGCATAATCCAATAACAAGCGCAATAATTCCGGGTCGTCGTTTTCCACCGCCACACTGTGCAATGTCAGGTAGGACAACACCCCACCGGGGGCCGGCAAACGCATGCCACCGCGTAACATACTGTGGGCGTTATAAAGGGGGCGCAACAACCCCATGCCACGGTTATAGCCAAGCACTCGAGTCTGTTTGATCTCTTTCTGATCCCAGAAGCCTACTACGCCCTTGAGCTGTCCTCCCACCCATAAACCTAAAAAATGATTGGGACTAAGGCCGTAACAATAATCGTCCTCTGCGAGCCGACCCAGATCCCAACTTGGGAAAAACTGTTTTTGTTGGCCAACTTTTTTTAGTAGCGCGGCAATTTGCGGTAAATCTTCAACGGTGCTCTGTCTAATCGCCACATCGGCGGGCAGTTTTGCCCGCCGAGAGCGTGTATAGAGCATGCTGGTCTCAATGGTGCCCGCCGGGTAATACACTGGCAGGCCTGCACGACCACTCGCTACTGTAGATAAGGACGCCTGATTACCACTGAGTACCGTCGTCTGCATCCACTCACCCGCCGCCAATTGCTTGCGCAGGTGGCGAAACAGTCGGTGCAGTATCATGCCATTACGACATTCCGGTGCGATACGTAAATCATGGGCATAACGAATGGAACGAACCTGTCCGTTAATCCATTGGTTACGCCAACCCACGTTATAAACCGCCCCCACCGTCCCCTCAGCATTGCGAGGGGCAGCCACCCATACATCAGGTTGCTCACAGGTCACCCGGGCACCACGAAAGTAATCAGGCTGGCGTTCAAAATTAAGGGTGATGACCCCCTGCTGGGGCGTCCCCTGTAACAAAGCCAAAATAGCGCCATTGTCCGCGTCGCAAGCAGGACGAATGTGGTAGCTCACAACACCGCTTCCTTATTCGCCATCACGGCTTCTGTCGATAATAAAGACAGCCATGAAGGAAGCTGACCGGGCCAGTATTGCAGCGACTCCATCTTAATATTGCCTTCGATCATTCCGCGCTGGCGGCACTGTTGCAGATAACGCTCACGCATAGCCGGATGCACAACACAGCGCAGCGGTTCCAGCTGGCCAAGGTTTCTGGCTAGCTGGTAGTGAAAATGCTGTTGAAGCTGGCTTTCTACTTTTGCGCCAATATCGTCCTGCTGCTCAGACTGCCCTTCCAGCAGCAACAAATAACCCGGCTTCCCCTCTCCGGCATCATCAACTGCCACAGTACACACCGGTGTTACCGTGCCTGGCAGCGACAACGAGGCAATGGCCAAATCCAGTACAGGGGCCGTAAGTTTTTCCCCCACCAGGTCTGTCGTTCCTGCTCGCCCTAAAAAGGTAAGCACAGGCACTCCCTGATTGAAGCCATCGACCCGAACCAAATCTTTTAGTCGATAACGCAACAGACCACTCCCCGTACTTAACAGCGGCATCACTTCCTGGCCAAGCTCCAGCTCCCAGGGAGCGTAGACTGAGCCGTCGTCCGGGTTCTGGAATTCATAGACATGACTGCGATAGGCAAGGGTGTGCTGCCCCTGATAAGGAATTGTTACCACGCCTTCGGTGGCCCACAAACCTTTGCCCTGAAAGCTGGCTTGGGGAAGAAGTGCGTGAAGCTGCTTGGCCCAAGGGCCCGAGGCAGCGGTATCCCAGGCACTAACCAGCGCCAGTGATGGCCATAGGGCAGTAAAGAAGTCAGGGCTCAAAGCACCATCCCATTCGCGCAGCATAGCCGCCGCCCTTGGCGACTTTGGACACCCGGCATTTTTGACACCGGCCATACGCTGCCCCCAATGACCACTGGCAAGCACATCGGCCAGCTCACCTCGCCAACGAGCCATGTCTTTGAGCATTCCTAACCCAAAGGTTGGACTCCAGATCGACATCATGGAGAGTGATGGATCCGCTGCCAACCAAGCGAGCGTCGCAAACAGGGAATCATCAGAGCTACTAGCCAGAGACACATTCTGTGGAACCGCTTGTGTAGCACCTGCCAACAGCCGTTTACCCAAAGACATGAGCTGGAGATCATCATTAATCTCCTCGCTCATGCTCTCCCGTAGGGCCGTGGGGACCCATGACATTGACCAATAATGGCGACCCGCTAACAGGCGAGGGAACTGCCTGTAAAGATCCATAACCCAGGGGCTAATCGCATTATCCAGCTCCCCCAGAAATTGTTTGGTGTAAGGAACCCACTTGATCGCTGATGTAGAACCACTGGTGGGTTGAAAACGGCTGACCGGCGACCGACTCAAGCCCTCTTTGCCAAGCGTACGTTGGGATTCTATCGCCTCTCGCCAGTAGTCATAGTCTGTCACAGGTTGAGTGGAGGTGAATTTCTCCCAGCTCATATTGGCCTGCAAGTCAGCAGCGCCTGCAATTTGCATCCCTGCCACTTGGCTAAGGAGTCGGGAAAGGTTTTCTCGCTGCACTTGCTCCATGGACTGCCGCGAAGATGCAAAACGGCGTTCCCCAGCACCGGTAGCCAGCTTTAAAAGTCGATGTCCGAACATTGTGATCCCGTTTCTAGTTATTGGCCGGCATGTCAGTGACGGACGCTCGATGGTTCTTTCGGCTCAGCTTACGCAAAAGAGCAAAGGGATATTTTAAAATAAGGGAATAACTCACTTCGCCGATACAAGGCAATTCCGTACCACGCTCCCAAGAGGGGTTACGTTGTTCAAAAAAATGGATTTTGTCATTCTGAGCGCGCATTTCATCAGAAATAATCGCCACATTAGACTTGAGGTGAGTATATCCTTCTCCGAAGTCCAGAATTCTTTTTTCTGAGCAATAATAGGGTTTAAAAAGTTGGTTGCAGTAGTTATCTACCAAACCCTCAAGTTTTTCACAGTGGTGATTAGAATTCGGGTAGTAGTTATAAAAGTTATTCGCCATTAAAAGATAGGTCTTGTAGCCCTTGGAGATTAACAGCCAGAACATGGGCCGGAATGGATGACGGAATTTTTCACGAATAAGGCGGGCGAAGAATGCAACGTGAAGCGCTTTGCTGCCCCAGTACTCTTTCTCGATAATAGTATCGCCACTAAAAATGCCTTTGACTATTTTATTTCCAGAACTAAAGTGCAATATTTTCATTGTAGAGAAACCTACAATCCGGTTTGACGCCTTATCCTCTACCAAAAAAACGCCACTTTTTTCTGACATGTCATCACAAAAGAGTTCAAGACCAACATTGTCGTAGTAAGAAGAATAAACATCATACATTCTCCTTACCATTGGCACTGATACTTTTGATATAGAAACATAACGCGCTTTCAATCTGTGACTTTTTTCCTTTTGCATGGCCCTATCCCTGATTATTCTTGCTATGAAAGTGGGCGCATCATGGGCAGTAATGCTCTTGGGTTTAAATAGTAAGAACGGCCATTTTTTTGTTAAAAAGGGCAAAACCTATTTTTTTATACAAGAAAAAAGATTTTTGTGACCTTTCACAATGCAAAATTTTGCTCTTCCCCTCCCGTTAACCGAAACTCAAGCAATGAAAAATCACGGGCGTGCCCTAGACCTTCCTCTCGTTTCCACTCGTTATGGTCGGCTGTATTTACAATTCGTAGAAACACACGGAATAACTGCTACGGCAGTACTCGAAAATTCCGGGCTTGACCTAAACATTCTGAATGATCCCGATAGCCACATAACCATCCGACAAATCTGCCACGTTCTCCGCAGGGCCAGCGCTCTGCTCAATGATGCCACCGCCGGCTTCCGGTTTGGCCAACAACTTGATTTTCATGGCCATGGCATTTTAGGGTTTGTCCTGCTTCGACAAGAAGACCCTCGCAAACTGGCAAGAATGATCGTCCAATACTTTCAGGTTTCCGTGCCCCTGATGAATATGGATATCCAGTGCACTGCTGACACCATCACTATTGACCTGTGCGACAGCTGGCGTTTTGCAGGACTCAGACAGACCATCGCCAGCATTTACATGGGCAGCATTTACTCACTATCCTCGCTGGTTTGTAGAGACTACATCTTCGAATGTGACTTCCCCTGCCCGGATACGTCCTTGGGTTGGAACAAGCTGGCGGATGATATAACCGTTCACTTCGACCGCCCAGTCAATCGGGTTGTCATGTCATTGTCCCCTCGTCAACCCAGAGTCAATGACGCCAGCATGGCTAACGTGCTCGCTACCGCTCGTTCTCGAAAGCAACTGGATAGCAACGCCAGCCTCAGAGTAGTGAACCTGGTACGCCAGGAAATCTTGAATAACCTTGGGCGTAATAGCTCCCTGCAAACCATCGCTGAAAAGCTGGACATGAGCCCCCGGTCATTACGGCGGCACCTGTCAATGGCGGGCACGGCCTTTAGCGGTATTCGCAACAAAGTGCGGGAAACGTTTGCCACCCGATACCTGCAAGAAACGTGTATGTCCCTAGAAAAAATTGCCCATTTGCTTGGCTACAGTGATCAAGCCAGTTTCAGCAAAGCTTACCGAAACTGGACCGGCCGCACCCCGGGCGAGATCCGCCGCTTGCACCGTACCTGATTGCAATTGCGATTGGCCAGAACGCCCTTGAACAAAAAATCAAAGGCATTGCGTTGGCGATTGACATCTCTAGTATCGAGAACATCACCCATCGGCAGACATACTAGTAATAACAAGCAGGAATACACCAATGAAGAAGCTGTTTACCGCCGTTCTAGCCCTCTACGCCTTGTCTGCGCCTTTTAGCGCACAGGCAGACACCATCAAGCGCAAAATTTGTGTATTTGATATTGTCGGCAATGTAGGCCCGGTCATGAACGCCATGAAAGACTGGAAAGCCGCCGCAATGGAATGGGGCCTGGAAACGGAGCTGGTCCCCTACACCAACGAAGCGATCGCCGCTGAAGACCTGAAAGCGGGTATCTGTGACGCCTCCTTGATTACCGGCATTCGTGGCCGCGCCTTCAACAAGTACGCAGGCACGGTAGATTCCATTGGCGCCATCCCCACTATGGACCACATGAAGGTAGTACTACAGGTTCTTTCCAATCCCAAGAGCGCAGACAAACTGTCTCAGGGCGCCTATCAGATTCTGGGAATTGCTCCGGCAGGGGCAGCGTATATTTTCGTCAATGATCGCCAAGTGAATTCCTTGGCCAAGGCTGCCGGTAAAAAAGTCGCTGTGCTGGAATACGATGAAACTCAAGCTAAGCTTGTGTCCCAGGTTGGCGCTACGCCAGTTGCCTCGGACATCACCAACTTCTCCACCAAGTTCAATAATGGGGTGGTTGACGTTATTGCGGCACCACTGGTGGCCTATAGTGCTTTGGAACTGTACAAGGGCCTGAGCCCAGATGGCGGGATCATCAACTACCCTCTGGTTCAGCTGACCTTCCAGTTGATCGCAAAGAACGACAGATTCCCACCGGAAATGGCCCAGAAATCACGGGAGTATTTCTACAACAACCTGCACCGCATGACCGATCAACTGGACAAGGAAGCCCGCCACGTGGACCCGCGCTGGTGGGTGGAAATACCCGAAGAGGACAAAGCAGAGTATGAAGTCCTGATGCAGGAAGCGCGCGATCAACTCCGCGTCGAAGGTTACTACGACCCGAATATGTTGACCCTGCTACGCAAGGTCCGCTGCAAAATGGAACCGTCACGGGCAGAGTGCACCTGACAGCTACACGCTACAACACGGTTGACGCTTGTTACTTCCCTAAAGCAAAGAGGCCGCGTCCATGGATTATGGCGCGGCCTCTTACGTTTCAAAACCTGAACACATTCCTAAGCTTCGGCCTGAAACGTGGGGCTGATCGCTTAAAGCCCCATCTGCTTGGCGATCACTTCATTCATGATCTCGTGGGTACCACCACCAATGGAGAGAATCCGGTTATCGCGGAACAAACGCTCCACCACGGTGCCGCGCATATAGCCACTGCCGCCAAAGAGCTGCACGGCGTCATAAGTAACGCGGTCAGCGCAGCGCGTGGCCACATTTTTCGCCATGGACACATCCAGCACACAATTCTCACCGGCTGCAATTCGAGCGGCCACTCGGTAGGTGAATTCCGTGCTGGCTTTTACGTCGGTAGCCATTTCTGCCAGCTTGTGGCGCGTCACCTGAAAACCGGCGAGCGGGCGGCCAAAGGCTTCGCGCTCTTTCACATAGCGCATGGCTTCGTCCAGCGCCAATTGGGCGGTACTGTTAGCCGTCACCGCCAGCACCAATCGCTCCATCTGAAAATTACTCATGATGCAGTAGAAACCACCGTTTTCCGGACCGATCAGATTTTCCGCCGGCACACGGCAATCTTCGAAAAATAGCTCAGCAGTATCAGAAGCCCACCAGCCCATCTTTTTCAATTTGCGCCCAACGGTGAAGCCCGGGGTACCCTTTTCGATCAGCAACAGGCTGATACCGCCATAACCCTTGTCCCCCGTGCGTACGGCTACGGTGTAATAATCGGCGCGCACCCCACTGGTAATAAAGGTTTTAGCTCCATTTACCACATAATGATCACCGTCACGGACCGCTCGGGTTTGCAGGTTGGCCACGTCAGAACCCCCGTTAGGCTCGGTAATCGCCAACGCCGAAATCTTGTCTCCGTTGATTACCTCCGGAACGACCCGCTGCTTCATGGCCTCGCTGCCCCATTTCCAAACTGGGGGCAAGCCGATATCCAGCGAACCCAAGCTCGCGCAAAGGCCGCCGGACGAGCACCGTACCAGCTCCTCACAGGCAGCAATTTTCATGAAGACGTCTTCACCGGTACCACCAAATTCTTCTGGCGCATTAATGCCAAGAATGCCTGCGGATGCCGCTTTCTTATACAGCTCACGGGGAAACTCTCCCGCTTCCTCCCAATCGTCTACTTCCGGGAGAATCTCCCGTTCAACAAATTTGCGTACCGTATCGCGCACCATCTGGTGGGTTTCATTAAAATAATTCAGGGCACTCACAGGGCCTCCTTGGATTCATTTATTGCGCACAACCTAGCGCTTGCTTGGTTCCACCATAACAGAAAGCAACCGGCTGAAACCAGACGAATCCGTGGTTTGAATTGATCGACAATAAAGAGCAATCAGACTTTTAAGGAAGGTGGTGAAACGTCAGGAATCAAAGGGTCTGCGGCCTTTCAGGGCTTGCGCCAGGGTGGCACCATCCACAAACTCCAATTCGCCGCCCATGGGAACGCCTTGAGCAATACGGCTGACCCCCACTCCGGCATCTTGGGCTAGGTCCAGCACATAATGCGCAGTGGCTTCGCCTTCCACGGTAGTGCCCGTGGCCAAAATCAACTCACTGATCTGCCCTTCTTTAAGCCGCTGTTCCAGCACATCCAGACCCAGCTCACGGGGGCCAACGCCATCCAGTGGTGACAGCTCACCCATTAACACGAAATACTGCCCACGATATTCACCGGATTGTTCAAACGCGAGCACGTCTCCTGGGGTAGCCACAATACACACCAGCGAGGCATCTCGACGGGGGTCATCACAGACTGGGCAAAGAGCGGCTTCAGCGTAATTACGGCAACGTTCGCAATGCTGCACTCCATCCATGGCCGCATGCAGGGCATCGCCCAAACGACGCCCGGATTCACGGCCACGATCCAGCAACGCATAGGCCATGCGCTGGGCGGAGCGCGGCCCTACACCCGGCAAGCAAGTGAAGGCATTAATTAGCTGGTCAACTAGTGGCGCATGTTTCACAGTTTCGGCGTCTCGTCGGTGAGCTTAGGGTTTGAAGCCAGGGGGAAACGGGAAGCCACCCGCCATATTCTGCATGTTGTCTTGCTGGTGCTTCTCGACCCGACGAACCGCATCATTCACCGCCGCCGCCAGTAAATCTTCTAACAGCTCTTTGTCTTCGCCCACTAGGCTGGCATCGATATTCACGTTTTTCACATCATGGCGGCCATTCATGGTGACTTTCACCAATCCGGCCCCAGATTCGCCCACCACTTCCGAATTAGCGGCCTCGTCCTGCATTTTTTTCATTTTCTCTTGCATGGCCTGGGCCTGCTGCATGAGGTTATTAATATCGAAATCCATGGTTTACTCCCATATAAACGCTTCAAACTTCACGCAGCAATGCAAGGCGGACAAACCGGCTTAACCGTGTTGCCTATTGCTTGTTGCGTTCTTTATTCCACTATCTCTTTCGGGGTGACACTTTCTTCATCGAGCCGACCGCCAAAGGTGGTGACCAGCGCCTGCACCACCGGATCAGACTGCAATGTGTCTTTAGCTTGGACCAGCAGTTGCTGCCGACGCGCTTCAGCAATGACCTCCGGTGTCGCCCCCGGCTGTTGCTCAAATTCCACTTGGACCTGAATACGCCGCTGGAAGTAATTACCCAGCGCGCCGCTCAATTCTTCTAGGCGCTCGCGATTAACCAGGACTTGATGTCCCGGACTGATCCGCAGCCTCCACACGCTTTCCTCGCGACTGATCAGCACCGCATTGCGAGCGATGTTGCGTACCGTGCCATCCACGTCCAGCCGCAACAGCAGCGCCGCCCACCAAGTGGCCACTTGCGACTCATTGGCGGGTTCCGCTAGCGGCGCCAATAATTCCGCCTTCTGCGTTGGCGCTTGTTCAATCTCGGGCTCGGCTTGCGCTTTACTCTGGGGCGCAGCGGCGGCAACCACAGGCTCGGGTGAGGCCTGAGAAGTAGCCCTGGCAGTAGCCGGCGATCGACCGCCAACGTTCTCCTGAGCCAGGACCGCGGATGGGCTTGGGCTTTCATCCCAGGGTGGCGCATCCCCCGCTGACACAGTGTTACTCGCCGCGTCCACTGGTGCTGCCTGCTCGGCAGCAGCCGGCGTCGGCGAAGGCTCTGGTGCTGTAACAGATGCAGGAGCCGATGTAGGTGTAGGCGGCGAGACCGGGGCCGGCGCAGCGGCAGGCGCTCTGTTCAACAGGGCACGCAAATCTGGCTTGCCGCCAGGCTCCGCCGGCGGCGCTGCCGCTTTAGGCTTTTTTACTGCGGGGCTGTCCCCCTGCACCAATACACCTTTGGGAGTGAACAACACCATGCGCAGCAACAACATCTCCAAGGCCGCGCGGCTATCTGGTGCATCCTGCAGGTCACGACGGCCACGCAGGGCCACGTCGTAATAAAGTTGAATCTGTTCGGCAGTAAGCGCTGCGGCGAGCTGTTGTTGCGTCTCATCATAGCTGCCAGGGACCGCTTGGCAGACCGCCAGTTGGTGCAGCTGACTGATCAGCTCATCCAGCAATGCCAACTCACCGGGACAATGCTCGCTCACCGATGCTAATGCCTGCAGCACAGCACCCGGTTCCTGCTCCGCCAGCGCCACCAGCAGGGTAAGTACATGATTACGATCCACGGTGCCCAGCATGGCGTTCACCGCCTCACTACTGAGCTGCTCACCACCAAACGCAATAGCCTGATCCGTGAGACTCAACGCATCACGCATAGAGCCTTCAGCCGCCTTGCCCAACGAGAGCAGTGCAGGCTCATCGTAGCGAATCATTTCCTTGTCGAGCAGCGTTTTCAAATGCCCGGCAATCTGCTCCGCAGGCAAAGCCTTAAGACTAAATTGCAGGCAGCGGGACAACACAGTCACCGGCAGTTTCTGCGGATCTGTAGTGGCCAGCAGAAACTTCACATGGGGCGGGGGCTCTTCCAAAGTTTTCAGCAACGCATTGAAAGAATGGGCGGAAAGCATGTGCACCTCATCAATCAGGTACACCTTGTACCGCCCCCGGGTCGGCGCGTATTGCACGTTATCCAGCAATTCGCGGGTATCCTCCACCTTGGTGCGGCTGGCCGCATCCACTTCGATCAAGTCAACGAAACGACCGTCGGTGATTTCCTGACAGGTAGGGCATACACCGCACGGCCGGGCACTGACCCCCTGCTCGCAATTCAGGCATCGGGAAAGGATACGGGCAATGGTGGTTTTGCCCACCCCGCGGGTTCCGGTAAACAGATAGGCATGGTGGAGACGATCTTGGTCAAGGGCATGCATCAGGGCCCGGGAAACGTGCTCCTGCCCCACTAGTTCATCAAAGGTGCGGGGCCGGTATTTACGGGCAAGAACCTGGTAACTCATAGCACTCCAGCGGCTTTCTCGACCACGAAGAAAAAGGGATTGGAATCAAGAAGCTTATGCTAACGAAGTTCCCGAAAGGAGGACAGTACAAGAAGCGTGTTGCGTGAAAGCGCGCAGGGGAAGGACAGGAATTAGAGCGGTCTTCCCGCCAGCCACACCCCGGCACACAAGTCCACTGCTACCGTTGCTCCCTTCCGGGCCTGGCGGGGTTCGCAGTTTATCGTTGCGGGGGGACCGACGGGTCGACCATAACGCGTTTGCAGCTTGGCAGCCGCGAAACGAGCGCGCATTGTGGCGAAAGCCCACCGCTATTGCAAGAGGACAGCCGGGCTTGGGCGTGGATCCGGTTAGGAAATTTCTGGGGCACGCCTTATATTCTCACTCTTTCAGGCTGGTCGCCCCCCTCCCGCCAAGGTAAAGGGGACGGCACCTGCTTTGAAGGCAAGCGGGTTGCCCGTATCTTGAAAAAACGACAAGAACAAATACAGGCCAGCCTACCAAGTTCGGAGGGTGTGACCTCAACTGTGCAGGGGTAGATTTTTGTCTCAAGACAGGTGGCCTCACCCGTGCCGCAGGGCTACACTCGAAGGTGCAGACGGTCGCCAGACCTTATCCACCCCAACGCGGACAGGGAGGCTCCATGGACAGTAATCCGACCATTCGCATTGCCATCAACGGTTTCGGCCGCATAGGGCGCTGCCTGGTGAGGGCCCTCAGCGAACATCCGGCCCGGGAGCGTTTTGAATTGGTCGCCATCAACGACCTAGCCGATTTCAACGTACTCGCGCACCTGCTTGCCTTCGATACCACCCATGGTCGCTGGCCCTATTCTGTGCATTATGACGGCGAAACCATGGAAATTAATGGTCTCAGGGTGCCCTGCTACGCCATTGCCGAACTGGAAAAATTACCGTGGAGCGAACGGGCCCCCGACTTAGTGTTTGAATGCAGCGGTCGCTACAAACAACGCGCCCAACTTCAACAGCATCTTGATGCTGGCGCCCGCCGGGTGCTAACAAGCTACCCGGTGGACGACGCCGATGCCATGGTGGTTTATGGCGTCAATCACAAGGTTCTTGATGACGATCAACGCATCGTCTCTAACGCCTCTTGCACCACCAATTGCCTGGCCCCGCTAGTGGATGTGCTGGACCGCAACTTCACGGTGAAACAGGGGCTGATGACCACGATTCACAGCTACACCAACGACCAGAACCTGGTAGACAAGGCTCACGGGGATTTGTTGCGGGCCCGCGCCGCGGCAGTCAACATGATTCCAACCCGCACAGGCGCCGCTCAAGCCGTAGGAGAAGTGCTGCCGCACCTGGCCGGACGATTGGACGGAATGGCGGTGCGAGTCCCTACCCTCAACGTCTCGCTGGTGGACCTGACGCTACTGCTGGAACAGCCGGCTACGGTCGAGGCGATTCATGACAGCCTGAGCAATGCAGCCCACGGTCATTTGCAGGGAGTATTAGCCATGAACCATCTGGCTCTGGTCTCTAGCGACTTCAACCACCAGCCCTACTCTTGCGTGGTAGACACCAACCACACCCGGCTCCTGGACCAACAATTAAAAGTGTTGGCTTGGTACGACAACGAGTGGGGCTTCAGCCACCGTATGTTAGACGTTGCGGCGTATTGGATGGAGCGTTAGCCCAGAGCCACTCTGCTGCAAGCAGCAAACGTGATGCGCGAGGCCTGTTAATCAAACGGACTAAAATGCTCTTCCTGTCCGGCTGCTTCCGCTTCATGGCGATGGCCATGGTGTCGGTGCCCATGACATGCAGGCGGTTCTCACCGATACCTGCTTTGCGTAACTCACCGGTAATACCCTGAACGGACGCAAAGGATTGGGTGAAAGAGTAAAGTCGTTTCATTGCTGTCTCTCCCTATGGCGAACAGCAGGTCGCGTTGCGCGGACAGTACCGTAACCCAATAATACCGTACGCCAATTTTCCTGGTCAGCCTATGTTTCTGAAGGGGCAATTACCGGGTTAGACCCTTTTGCGATGACCACACAGGCCAATTGTTCCACCCGGTTATTGACCCACAATTATCATGCTGTACGTCACCCACGCTAACAAAAAGGGGCCTTTACGGCCCCTTTACCAGGTCACAAAACCGCCTCACAACAAGTGAGCGATTAATTACTTTTTATCGGAGTCGGCGCACCATCCACCGGAATCACACGGGGCTTTTTCTCTTCTGGCACCACGCGGCTCAAGGTCACGGTGAGCAGGCCATCTTTCAGCCCTGCCCCCTCCACTTCCACGTGGTCAGCCAACTTGAAAGTCCGCTCAAAAGCCCGGCGGGCAATACCGCGATGCAGCCAAGTACGCTCGTTACCCTCTTCCGTTTTCAAGTTACCGCGGATGCGCAGTTCATTTTCCTGAACGGTAATTTCCAAATCGCTGCGCGCAAAGCCTGCCATGGCCATGACGATGCGGTAACGGCCATCACTTTCACGGATGATGTCGTAAGGGGGGTAGCCATTGGACTGGTCCGCACGCAGGGCCGCATCTAGCAACTCATCGAAACGGTCGAAGCCAACAGAATGGCGAAACAATGGGGCAAGGGAAAATCCGGTATTCATCACACTATCCTCATTCCAATCTCACCAACAGACCCCGCAGGCATCCGCTGGAAAACGGTTTAAAAATGGTTGATGTGACACGGAGTTAACGCCAGTCATAAGACTGTCTGCATTACTCCAACCGGCCAGTTGTCACTGAATAAGAAAATGGGGTTTAGGGGGGCGCTTTCAAGGGGTTGGGCAGAGTTTCGGTTAAGGAGCCGCTGAAAACTCAAGGCAGTGGCTATGACATTGGCATAATAGAGAATAAAGCCCGACGCTCAAGATCGCGAGGCAGCGGAAAGCATCACGGTATCAGCGGGGCGGATCGAGCCAGTCGGCGGTGGTGTTGTTGCGCCGAAACCATCCGGCAATACTGTAGCGTTCCTGGGTCGCTGCCAAGACTTCGTGAGGGATGCTGTCACTCAAGAAAACCACCAAGGTACCCGCACGAGGCTCCACCTCTGTGGCCACGCTGGTTGCGTCCGGTTCAGGCCAGATTCGCAGGCGCCCGCCCCATCCACTTTGCCAGCTTTCATTGAGGTAAAGCACCACAGACAACAATCGCCCATTATTACCGTTAAACGCATCCACATGGCGTTGATAGAAATCCCCCGGCCCATAAATGGCAAAGTGGGACTCCAGCTCGAATAAGCCCATAAACAGATCGCGATTTACCGCCAGACGCAGACTTTCCAGTCCTTCAAATAGCTGGCACTGGGCCAACGAATCGCCTTTCAACCAGCAAGTGCGATCGCTGCGTACCCGAGTATCCTTTTGGCGCGCTTGGCGACGGCCTATGCCGGCAAGATGGAATTCACCGTGCCGATCCTTGTAGCGGGCTTCCTCACGTAGAGCTCCCACCAAAGCGGCAGGGAAATAGTCCGGCGCCACCGCAAATCCATGCCGGGCCAGGCCATCCACCAGACCCTCAAGCGGAGTTGTCCCCGCACCACCCAACAGATCAGCATTATCGTGCACTGGCCGCGCCCTCTCACTGTATGCGCAAACGCCTCAATCCGGCATCTGCGTTAATGCAACGCCCCGCCGGCGTCGGAATCAAAATCATCAGGCCACAACAACCAGCTTTCATCCTGGCATTCATCCAGTAGCTGCGACGTGGCGTCCACCGTCGCTTGGACAAAATAAATAAACTGCTCGAAGGTGACCCCATTGCGGCCCAGTAACAAATCACACACCACCAAGCGAGGCAGGGAATCGTCGTTTACATCCAGAAACAGCTTCACCGACGGGTAAGCCATGTTCAGTCGGCCCAACTCCGCCTGCACTGCAAACAAGGCCGCCGGGCGCACTTCCAACTCACTGGTCAGCAAAATGCCGTCTTCTTCCACAAACAGCCTCGCATCCACCACACCTTCACGGCCCTGTAATTCAGACAAGTGCAGTGCATGACAGTGCTCACAGATGTAGTGCTGAATATTGGCCTGCTGCAACCAGCCTTTTACCTGGTCCGCATCCGCGTTCACGACGCCTAACATGGCATTCTCCTCAGGCCTGCGCTACAGGTATCTTACCGGTCGCGAATCATCTGCCATTCGCTGGGAAAAAGAAATAGCCATTCGCCTGCCACCTTGGGGCATTCATCACCGCATTGTCGCTGGCTATACTGGGGGCGCCCGCACCAAATTGACTGAAAAAACAACAAGAATGGCAACTCCACATGTCGGCTTGCGCTCCAGTGACCGTCAGCACCAGCGAACCGATGCCTTTGTTCAACGGATACACAACGGCGCGAAACGCCCAGTGCCCAGGGCGATGGAAGCTATCACTGCCCCGTTCAGCGAAGAATCACTGACCTCCTTTATCACAGACGCCGTTCAAACCCCTGATCTTTCTCCTGGCATGCCCAACGTGGTTAACATGATCTGCCGCACCCTCAGTAAAACGCCACATCTGATGATCGTCGTAGTACAAAAAAATGAATTTAATGCAGAATCAGGCTGCCACTGACTATATGCTTTAAGTGCTCTCCTGCTACGGAGGGGAGCCACTAGCATGGCACTTTCCCGGTGAGCGATGCGTTCTGCCCTCAAGGTAAAGAACCTCAGCAAAACTTCTTACATGCTCAGTCTTTCAGCAGCGCCACAATCTATAGCCCCTCTGGGGTAACAGAGGAATAATTCGTAGGCGCCCCGGCTAAGGGTATCGAGATATGCCCATCTATCTAAAAAAGTGCAACAACGAGTGTGGGCCAGCCTGAAAAACCCTAGGGGTGTGGCATTAAAGCCTCATTTACAGCTTTGTCGTTAGGAAAAGGCCACCCTGTCCGTCGCGACAGATCACAAGATCTGCTTCTTCCCGCGCTTCAGGCCATGTCGAGAATCGTAACGAGTTTTTAGAGCCCCTTAAAACACGCACGCTTACTCGACGTTGCGCCGACTAGAAAGGCAACGTCGCTTTCCTTTTACCGCTACACACGGCCCACAAAAAGCCCCTATTTAATAACAGATGCTTACACTTACTGGATCCTGTAGGGTAATCCCATCAAGTTTTTACAAAACTACTTATTCAACGGATTGCGCAGCAACTACACAGCTCTCTACTATTCAAACAGGTGTTATCTCACAAAAAAAACGAGGAGTGAGCCGTGTCTTTGCGCCATGCCATACTTGTCCTGTTACAAGACCAAGAAGCCAGTGGTTACGACCTCGCTCGCGAATTTGCCAACAGTATCGGGCTGGTCTGGAACGCCACCCACCAGCAGATTTACCTGGAGCTGGGGAAGCTCAACGATCAGAGCATGGTGAAATACCGCCATATTCCCCAAGATGGCAAACCAGACAAAAAGCTGTACCGAATCACGGATGAAGGGCGCGACGATTTGGTTCGTTGGCTTCGCAAGCCAGCAGCTCCACCTCGGATCCGTGATGCGTTCATGGTAAAAATTGCTGGCGGAAGCATGTCCGACAGCGCCTCCATTATTCAAGAGCTGGACGACCAGGCGGATCTACGCCGTGAGCGGCTGAACACCTTTGAAGCCCTGGCCGCCAAACTGGATGACACCCACCAGGACCGTGACCTGTTCACTTACCTGACCCTACGCCGGGGCATTCTGGATCAACAAGCCTGGCTACACTGGGCCGACGAGGTCCGCAGCGCCCTGAAAAAGCGCGAAGAGCAGCTTTCGTCCGTATCCACCTCGGTGTAATGCCCCATAGTGCAAAAAACACGCTGACCCGTCAGCTTGGCTGGCTAATACAGGCCCCCGCCTTGCTGCGGCGTTCTCCTTTCCGTGATGCCGGCAGTTTGCTGCGACGGGAGTTTCTGGCGGACCCGACGTTACTTCACAGAGCTGCCGAGCAACTACAAACCCAAGCTGCGCCATCACGTTTAGGTTTAATCTTCGAGCTCTGGGTTGCCGCACTGGTGGATGCCAGTACAGGCCTTGAACGCGTGGCGTCCAACCTGCCAGTTCGTGAACAGGGCCGCACCCTGGGCGAGCTGGACATGCTGGTCCGTGACTGTCTTAGCGGAGAACTATGGCATTGGGAGCTAGCGCTCAAATTTTACTTGGCCACCGCCGAGCAGTGGTATGGCCCCAATCGCCATGACACTCTGCACCGCAAAGCTCAACACCTCTATCAACAGCAGCTGCCCCGATCTCGATCAGAGGTGGCCCGCGCTCAGCTAGCAGAACAAGGCTGGGAAATAAACGGCCAGGCCCTGCTAACACGCGGGAGACTCTTCTATCATCACGACACCCCCAGCGAAGGAGAAATGCCGGCTGCTGGCCACGAGCGCGGTTGGTGGCGAACCACCCACGAGTTGGACGAGGGCCCCTGGTCAATCATTGATCGTCCATTCTGGGCGACCCCGTTTATGTCGGACAAAGAGGCAACTTTCGTTGATCGCCTTGCATTGATTAACTATGTTGAAACCCACTCTCGCCCGCTCATGGCCACAAGTCCTCACCATGACCAACCGGGCTTCATCGTACCTGTCAGCTGGCCTAGCCCATGAAATCACAACAACCGCCAGCCTTAGTAAATAATCAAGGCCGTGTTGCTTTCGGCGTATTCCCGCATACCGTTGCCACTATCAACGGCCGTGAGGCGGATTATCGCACCCCCATGGGCAAACCCGCCTCATCCTTTACTCGGCATTTTCATTACAAGCAGTTCCAGTATTTCGGCATTATCAGCGATGAACTGCTGGCCGGTTGCGCATTTGCTGACACGGCCTACCTGGGCATGGCTTTTTTCTATCTGTTTGAGCCGCAAACCGGCGCTCTCCATGAATACACCTGGCGCTCACTGCTAGGCAAAGGGTTGCGCATGTCGAGTTCTCCCCGACAAGGAGAAAGCGTATTTGAGCAAAAGAATGTGGTTATCCGCCTGGGTTATCAGCAGGATGGTGTAGGCGCTCTTAGCAAGAGTCTGACAGTGGAGTTGGATGACCTAACCCTCCATGCCCAGATGGACGAAGGCACAGACTATCAGCCCATGTCTCTGTGCACCCGCACCGGTATTAATGGCTGGGTGTATGCCAATAAAGTAGCAGGTAAAGCCGTCACCGGATCACTGCAGCGCCAAGGCAAGCACACCGACCTGGCCGCCATAGACGCCAGCGGGCACCATGATTTTTCCGCCGGCTATATGCGCCGTGAAACCTTTTGGAATTGGGCCTGTTTGTCCACCCGGGTGGGTGATACCCGCGTCGGGCTGAATCTATCCTGCGGTGTCAATGAGACAACCTTTTCCGAAAACTGCTTGTGGATTGATAATGTCATGGTCCCCACCGGCGGGGTGGTATTTGATTATAATCGTGATGATCTGATGCAGCCTTGGGGTATCCATAGCCTCTGCGGGCGGGTACACCTTCAGTTCACCCCCAACGGGAACCACAAAGAACGCCTTAATCTGGGCCTGTTTGCCAGCAATTTCAGTCAGCTGTTTGGCCACTTCGATGGCGAACTTCGCCTGGATAACGGGCGCCGACTTTGCATCGACCGCCACTACGGTTTTGTCGAGGAGCAATACGCAAAATGGTAGATCAACAACGCAACACCAATGAAGACACCGATCAACAGCCTTCCACACCGGCAACCTTCAATGAAAAAATCCACCGAGGTTACTTCTGGATGGTGCAATACTGGCGCGAACTATTTAACTTCAAGTTCGATAAATACATGATCATTCAGGTCCTACCGGGTGTGTATGGCATCGCTCTGGCCGCCATCGCCCTGGTGCTGATTTATTTGTGTGTGGAAGCGTTTATGGCATCCACTTGGCGCGGCCTTTTTTACTTTTTTATTGCCGCACCACTCACTTTCCTAGTAACCGCCTCGGTATTACGCGCCTTGCTGGAATTTTACATGGTGATGTTCAAGATTTCTGCACACGTGGATGAGCTGGTGGGGTTACGCGACACGGTTGATCGTTTATCCGGCATTAGCGATAGCGTCGACGAAATGGTTTCGGTGACCCGTCGCATTCCTTTCTGGCGCACCCTTTCCAGTAGTGACCGCCCCCGTCCAGACCGAAACATCAGCCCGGAAAACAAAAAGAACGATAACAAGTAACGCCTTCGTCAATGGGGATTAAGGCGGCGTTCTCTGCCGCCACTGCCCGACATCCAACAGGGTGCTGGAACGCCTGTAAAAAATTAGTTTTCCTGTGTGGCCTCCAGCGCAGTCAGCAACAAGCGCTGGAAAATATGCTCTCGAATCCCCTCCGGCTCTTTAAGTTCCATACGTTCCAGTTGCGCCGCAAACTCGGACGGGCTGCCATCATGGAATAACGCCCTGCGCCCCAGTTTCAGGTATTCCTTGTGACTCACTTTTTCTTTCAACCAGGTTAACGCTGTCAACAGGCGTTGCTCGACCCCAGTGAAGTCCGTACCCAACGGAAACAATGGAAAGCTATCCTTACCGCACCGTTCTGCGATTTCGTGCAGATGTTCGGGATTATTACGACGATGCACTTCGGGTATCTGGTAATCCTGGCGCAATTTACCCGCTGCCTGAGCCTGCTCCATCAGCTCTACCTGAAAACGGCTATCGGTCACGTTCAGCATGGCCATCACCACTTCCTCATCGGTCTTACCTCGGAGGTCGGCAACCCCGTATTCGGTGATCACCATATCGCGCAAGTGTCGAGGAATGGTGTTATGACCATAGCTGAATACTACATTGCTCATGGCCTCGCCAGCACGCTCACGCCAAGCTCGTACCATTAGAATGGAACGGGCACCTTCCAGTTCATGGGCCTGGCTGACAAAGTTATACTGCCCGCCTACCCCGCTGAGTACCCTGCCGTTTTCAATCTGATCCGAAGCCACCGCGCCCAGCAAGGTGACGGTGAACGCAGTATTCACAAAGCGGGCATCCTGGCGCTGAAAGCGTTTCAGTGTTTCATCACCATACAAGTGATTGATGAAACTGATCCGAGTCATATTAATCCGGGCGCGCTCCTCCTTACTCATCTCCCGCAGGCGCGCATAGAAATCACGGGGGCCCAGGAAAAAGCCACCATGCATGACCACCCCCCCAACCAAACGCTCACCGAACACCGCTTTCAGGGCCTCACGGGTGGTGCGATCATCCAGGTCATTGGCCACCGTCACCCCATTGGGCAACTGTAATTCACCCCCGTGCTTGGTAATTTCATTACGAAAAATGCCAAACCGTTTCAGCGTACGCAATTGCTCCTTATCCAGCCGCCGACTGATTGCTGACTGTTCTCGCAGGGCATCCAGTAGTGCCAGCCCCGGGGTGGCCGGGTTATGCATTTCCAACCGTTGCAGTGGCGCCCAGTCATACACAGGACGACGAATAATGCCGTCATCAATCAGCGTCAGCAGCCCGTGGGTCATCATTTCGCTACAGCCATAGAGGCCCTCACGGAAAACACCGGTGCCACCCTCTTGTTCGATCAGGGCCTCATGCTCCGGCGGCACCGCCCAGCCTTTTACTGCCTTCAGGTAACGGGGGTTATCCTGATCACGCAAACGCAAGTGATGCACCAGCGCATCGCCCAATGCCCCAATACCGATTTGCAATGTACCGCCATCGCACACCAGAGTACTGGCGTGCAGCCCAACGAAATGATCCTGAATATTCACCGGCATGTTCGGCGTACTGAACAGGCGGGTGTGTCCTTGCGGATCATCTACCAACAGATCCATTTCGGGCAGCCAATCCTCCACCTGAGCATCGTTTTCCATAAACGGCAGATCCCGATGCACCTGGCCCACGGCCAAAATGGTTTCACCGGCTTCACGGCGCGCCTTTAACAACGGCATAAGGTCGAGAGTGACTTCTGGATTGCAGGAAAAACTGTATTCATCGTTGCCGTCTACCTGACGGTGCGCCAACAACTGTGCCACCACATTCACGCCCCGCGCATTGAGGTCTCGTGCCACGTGAGTGTAGTTACTGCTAATGTAATGTTGTTGCGCCACATCGCAGCCCAGTATGCTGCCGGGCTGCACAAAAAACTCGAATACTCGAATATTGGCAGGCAGGTTTCCACGTTTCTGCGCGGCCAAATAGGTTAACTCTTCGTAGTCAGCAAAAAGCCGATCGGCAAACGGATTAAGAAAACGCTTTTCCAGATCGCTGCCGGCACTGGGCTTGCTCAGAGATAAAGCCGTATAGATATCAAGGCTCAAGCGTGTGTCCGCTTCCACACGGGCGTAGAGCGCATTCACAAACCGGTTGGGCTTACCCAGCCCAAGCGGCATGGCCAGGCGAATTTCGCCACCAGTGGCCTCAATAACCCGATCCACCGCCAGCTCTACCTGATTGATTCGATCCGTCACAACATCTCCTTGTATTTAATCGGCTTACTGACCCAGAGCGTCTCAATGGCTGGCCGTATTAGAGACCAGCGTGACCAACACCACGCCCGTAATAATACAACCCATACCCACCATGGCAGGCAAGTCAGGGAGCTGCTTGAAAAACACCGCTCCCACCAACGCAATCAGTACGATACCCACTCCTGCCCAAACCGCATAGGCGATACCCATGGGAATGGTGCGCAAGGCTAGGGAAAGGGCATAAAACGCAATGGTATAGCCCACTACGGTAATCACCGAAGGCCACAATCGAGTGAAGCCCTGAGAGGCATTCAGTGCCGACGTGGCGACGACTTCCGCCACGATGGCCAGGGACAAATAGAGGTAACCCATAAAACTCTGCCGCTATAAAGGCGCTTTGGTTAGGGCTGGCGGTTCACGCCGAAGTCGTCAGCAACTGCTCCAACAATGCCTGCCAGTGTGCCAGTTGTTCGCCCGCAAAGTCAGCCTGATTGTGTCGCACAATCAGCACCAGTCGCGAGTCACCGTCTTGGTCAGGCCAATCGTTCAATGGTGTCATCTCCGGGGCCTGCCCCGCCACCCATTGCACCAGCAAAGGGCCATCCAGGCCGCTTACCTGCAGCAGCCCTTTCACCCGCACCAACGCTTCACCGCATTGCTCTTGTAACTGCT
This sequence comes from Alcanivorax sp., assembly GCF_040119285.1. Taxonomy (GTDB): domain Bacteria; phylum Pseudomonadota; class Gammaproteobacteria; order Pseudomonadales; family Alcanivoracaceae; genus Alcanivorax. Next base: position 31,792 of record NZ_JBEDTY010000032.1, on the reverse strand, counting down.
GCAGAGCGGCTTGCCACAGCGCCCAACTCAGTCCATAGGGCCAGCGCAAGGAAGCACTAAATAAGTTATGCCGACCCTGACTCTGCACCGGGCGACTCACCAACCCGGATACTGCAGGCGCAGCAGCATCCGCCACCAGCGAAAACAGACCCGTCACCCGACAGCGTCGCTCAAAAGCGTTATCCAGCAATTGCGAACCGGGATCATCGTTGTCCAATCGATATTGCCGTGCGGTCGCATTCAACTCCCGCAACTGCGACTGTAACCGTTGTAGCGAACCCTCATCGGCCTGCTCTACCTTGGAAAGCAGCAACACATCTGCAGCGTGGATTTGCTCGAGCACTTCTGGGTGGCGGGCAAGCGCATCGGTACCGGCCAGGGTATCCACCACAGTCAATACAGACTGACAGAAAAAGCGTTTTTTTAACCAGAGATCCTGCTCCAGTGGAGAAATCACCCCAAAGGGGTCCGCCGCTCCCGTGGTTTCAATCACCACAGTTTCAAAGGCAGGAATGTCGCCGCTCTTGCGAGCCATGAACAGGTTGCGCAATGTGGTGGACAAGGAGCCCTGAATCACGCAGCACAAGCAGCCCCCAGCCAGCAGCGACACCGGCACATCTTGGCGACCAGTAAGGTACTGGTCGATGCCAATATCACCCAGTTCATTGATGATCAAGGCAATGTTCTTTCGTTCGCGCAACCAACGATTAAGCAGTGTGGTTTTACCGCTACCTAGAAAGCCGGTCAGCACTACAACCGGAATGCGTGGTTCCATGGCGCTCAACCCAGCGACCAGGGCAGCTGCTCGCCGGCAAAGAAAGGCACCACCGGCTCACCTGCTGCATCGATTACCGTAGGCACAGACCAAGATTTGCGCACCAAGGTTACGGTATCAGTGTGGCGAGGCAGTCGATAGAAATCCGCACCGAAATGGCTGGCAAATCCTTCCAGCTTGTCCAGCGCATTGTGTTGCTCAAGGAAGGTCGTATAGAGCGGCAATGCCGCACGAGCAGAGTAACAACCGGCACAACCGCAGGCCGCTTCTTTCTTAGTGCGTGCATGGGGGGCAGAATCAGTGCCCAGGAAGAAACGGCTATTGCCTTCAATCACCGCTTTCTGAATCGCTTCTTGATGCAGGCGACGCTTGAGAATCGGCAGGCAGTAATTGTGCGGGCGCACGCCTCCCACCAGTAAATCATTGCGGTTCATCAGAAGATGCTGAGGCGTGACCGTCGCCGCCGTAAGCGCATTCGCCTCGCGCACAAAGTTAACGCCTTCTGCCGTTGTCACATGTTCAAAAACAATCCGCAATGCTGGAAATTGGTCACGGATATCCGCCAGGTATTGGTCGATGAATACTCGCTCCCGATCAAAAATATCGACCTCTGCATCGGTGACCTCACCATGCACCAGCAGCGGCACATCGTGCTTCTCCATGGCTTCGTAGAGATGCGTAATTTTGCCCGGATCGGTCACCCCGCTGTCGGAGTTGGTGGTGGCCCCCGCTGGATAGAGCTTGAACGCATGAACATAATCACTGTTCGCGGCGCGCTCTACTTCCTGCACCGGAGTGCTGTCCGTGAGGTACAACACCATCAACGGCTCAAAGTTCACCCCAGCCGGCACCTGCGCCAGAATCCGCTCACGGTACTCGGCGGCCTCGGCCACGGTATTCACCGGCGGTGTCAGATTAGGCATGACAATGGCCCGGCCAAACACCTTTGCCGTGGCAGGCACCGTCTCCGCTAACAAATCGCCGTCGCGAAAGTGCAAGTGCCAATCGTCAGGGCGAGCAATAGTCAGGGAGTCGGTCATGGGATCACCTTTTACCATGGAAATGGGGGCAGCGGTTCGGGAGCCTAGTGTAGCGCAAGTTCAGGACTAGGCGGAGCCAGGAAAGCCAATGCAAAGCAGGAGCAGCGCCAGCGGAAACAATACAAAAAAAGCCCCGCTTTGCGGGGCTTTTTTGGAAATATGGCGGAGAGGGCGGGATTCGAACCCGCGATACAGTTTCCCGTATGGCTCCTTAGCAGGGAGCTGGTTTCAGCCACTCACCCACCTCTCCGGAATGCAGTATTGCTTGGGGTTTGAGGGTTAGCGCTCTTAATCGGCGCTGCCTTCAAACTCGCCGCGCATGATAACGACTTTGCGGACAAAATACAGCCCAAAAATCAGGCAGACTCACCATCTGGTGATTTTTCGTGCTGAATTCGTTGATAAATCTCTTCACGGTGTACTGCAACTTCTTTTGGCGCATTCACACCAATACGAACTTGATTACCTTTTACACCCAACACAGTGACGGTGACTTCGTCACCCACCATCAAGGTTTCACCAACTCGACGCGTAAGAATTAACATTATGATTCCCTCCTGGGGTCCTTTCATTTCCGTGAGCGCTTTCCGTACCTAAGGCTCGCGGGTTGCCGTCCTTGACGACTCCTTGGTGCGGAGACCTTTACCCACCCCTGGCACGGGGCCGGTAGTATGCCTGAATCACATTCTCAAGTCTTGCCGTGAAAGGGGCTGGAGCCACCGGTCGTCGCCCCATACCTCCCCTAGGGTATGCCGGGCACCACCTACACAATAGCAGGAGGTGCCCTGGTGAATCAGGCGCTCGGCTGATCCAGCTCGAAGGCGGAGTGCAGGGCACGGACTGCCAGCTCCAGGTACTTCTCGGCAATTACCACAGACACCTTGATTTCAGAGGTGGAGATCATTTCGATATTGACGCCTTCGGTAGCAAGCGCTTCAAACATTTTGGACGCCACGCCAGCATGAGAACGCATGCCCACACCCACCAAAGAGACTTTGGCAATCTTGTCATCGCCGATGATTTCCGGGTTACCCAGCTCTTCAGACGCATTGCGCAGGGCTTCCTGAGCGCGGGCGAAATCGTTGCGATGCACAGTAAAAGTGAAGTCGGCAGCACCGTCTTTGCCTACGTTCTGCACGATCATGTCCACTTCGATGTTTTCTGCGCTCACCGGGCCGAGGATTTTGTAGGCAATACCCGGGGTGTCCGGGGCGCCACGCACGATGATCTTGGCTTCATCACGGGTAAAGGCAATTCCGGAGATTACCGGCTTTTCCATATCAACCTCGTCTTCGACGGTAATAAGAGTCCCAGGGCCATCCTGGAAACTGGACAAAACACGTAGCGGCACATTGTATTTGCCGGCGAATTCCACAGAGCGGATTTGCAGAACTTTGGAGCCTTGGCTGGCCATTTCCAGCATTTCCTCGAAGGTAATGCTGTCTAGGCGGCGGGCGTTATCCACTACTCGCGGGTCGGTGGTGTAAACACCATCCACATCGGTGTAAATCTGGCACTCATCCGCCTTCAGTGCAGCAGCCAACGCCACAGCGGTGGTATCGGAGCCACCCCGGCCCAGCGTAGTAATGTTGCCGTCATTATCCACACCTTGGAAACCCGCCACGACCACCACACTGCCACCATCCAGATCGGCGCGAACCTTCTTGTCGTCGATCTCTTCGATGCGGGCCTTGGAGTAGGTATTGTCCGTGCGCAGAGGAATCTGGCTGCCTGTGTAGGAGCGGGCATTGAGGCCTTGCTTCTGCAGCGCCATGGACAACAGGGCGATAGTGACTTGCTCGCCGGTAGAGACCAGCACGTCCATTTCCCGTGGAGAGGGGTTGTCGGTAACGCCGTTGGCCAGCTCGATGAGCCGGTTGGTTTCCCCACTCATTGCGGAAACCACGACGACCACTTGGTCACCCCGTTTGTGAAAGCCCGCTACCTTCTCGGCAACGGCCTGGATGCGTTCGACTGTACCTACCGAGGTACCGCCGTATTTCTGCACGATAAGAGCCATAAAGTCGCTTTTTCTGCAAAAAGGAGCGCGCAACTATACCAGACACACGCCACTATTTCATGTTCAGGTGGTATAACGGGACGAATTTGAGCTACGTTCCGTCATCAAAGTGGGTTTTATTGGCCAAAAATATCCCGTATTAACGGCCCAACCACCCTACTCCGCCACCCAGCCCTTTACACTTTCCAGCGCCCGGGGCAGTGCAGCGGGATTATTACCGCCACCCTGGGCCATATCCGGGCGACCACCGCCGCGACCATCCACTTGCTCGGCCACAAACTTGAGCAGATCACCCGCTTTGTATTTGGCGGTCAGGTCCTTGGTAACACCGGCCACCAAAGCCACTTTTTCGCCTTCCACTGCTGCCAGCACAATCACCGCGGAGCCCAACTTGTCTTTCAGCTTGTCCATGGTAACCCGCAGAGTTTTGCCATCGGCACCATCAATTTGCGTCGCCAGCACCTTTACACCATTAACATCTTGCACTTCACTGGTCAGGTCACCACCGGCGCCGCTGGCCAATTTCTGTTTGAGACGCTCGATCTCTTTTTCCAGTTCACGGACTTTCTGTGCCTGGTTACGCACGCGATCAGCAGCATTATCCGGCGAGCTTTTCACCGTGGCCGCAATCTCGCTAAGGGCGCGCTCTTGCTGACGCATCACCGCTAGTGCATGCTCACCGGTCACCGCTTCAATGCGGCGCACACCCGCCGCTGCGGAGGCTTCCAGAGTAATGCGAAATAGCCCAATATCACCGGTGCGGTTTACGTGGGTACCGCCACACAATTCTTTGGAAAAACCGTCACTGCCCATGCTTAGCACACGCACCTGATCATCGTATTTCTCACCAAACAGCGCCATGGCACCAGCTTCACGGGCAGATTCAATATCCATCAACTCTGTGGTTACCGCAGTGTTGGCGAGAATCTGACGATTCACCAGAATTTCGATCTCTTCGCGCTGAGCTTCGCTGACCGACTCGCCATGAGAGAAATCGAACCGCAGATAGTCCGCCGACACCAACGAGCCTTTCTGCTGTACATGCTCGCCCAGCACGTCGCGCAGGGCAGCGTGCATAAGGTGGGTGGCGGAATGGTTACGCATCACCGCACGACGACGATCCACATCCACGCAGGCCGACACCTTGCCACCAATGGTCAAGCTGCCGCTTACCTGCTTGCCCACATGCACATGTGCTGCCTGGCGCTTACGGGTATCGGTGACCATGAAGCGGGCTTCACCCGCAATTAGAGCACCGGTATCACCCACCTGCCCCCCGGATTCCGCATAAAACGGTGTACGAGCCAGCACGACCATGCCTTCTTCGCCAGCATTGAGGCTGTCCACAGCGTGGCCGTCCTTGTATAAAGCAACCACAGGATTATCATCGGCCAATTTCTCGTAACCGGAAAAGTCGGTTATCGCATCGATATTCAGACGGTCGCTGTAATCATTGGCAAAGCTACCGGCACCACGGGCCCGCTCTCGCTGGGCAGCCATGGCGGCCTCAAACCCGTCCATATCCACGCTCAACTCACGTTCACGGGCTACATCCGCGGTTAGGTCCGGCGGAAAACCATGGGTATCGTAGAGGTTAAACAGCACTTCACCGGGCAACACCCTGCCATCAAGCTGCTCAATGGCGCTTTCCAGTACTTTCATGCCCGCAGCCAAGGTGCGGCCAAATTGCTCTTCTTCGGCCAGTAGGGCCTTTTCAATTCTCGCCTGCTCACGACCCAGCTCCGGGTAGGCCTCACCCATCTCCGCCACCAGTGCGGCCACCAAGGTGGAAAAGAACGGCTTGTCCTGCCCCAGCTTGTGGCCATGACGCAGGGCGCGACGAATGATGCGACGCAGAACATAGCCACGGCCTTCGTTGGAAGGAATCACCCCGTCACAAATCAGAAAACTGGCTGAACGAATATGATCTGCGATCACGCGCAGGGATTTCTCTTCCAGATCAGTACAGCCCGTGGCCTTGGCCGCGGCTTGCAACAATGCCTGAAACAGATCGATCTCGTAGTTGGAATGTACGCCCTGCAACACTGCGGCAATGCGCTCCAGGCCCATGCCGGTATCGACACTGGGTTTAGGCAGAGGCTGCAGTTCACCATCCGGCTGACGGTCATACTGCATGAACACCAGGTTCCATATCTCGATATAGCGATCCAGATCCTCATCTGCAGAACCCGGTGGGCCACCGGGCACATCGGCGCCGTGGTCATAAAAAATTTCAGAGCTGGGGCCGCATGGGCCGGTATCGCCCATTTGCCAAAAGTTGTCTTCGTCGAGCCGCGAGAAGCGCTCGGCACTGACTCCCATTTCTTTTAGCCAGATATCAGCGGCTTCATCGTCGGAAACATGCACAGTAACCCACAGCCGCTCTTCCGGTAGCCCCAAGGTGCCAGTGAGGAATTCCCAGGCAAACTTGATCGCTTCGCGCTTGAAATAGTCCCCGAAGCTGAAGTTACCCAGCATCTCGAAGAAGGTGTGATGCCGCGCCGTATACCCCACGTTTTCCAGGTCATTGTGCTTACCGCCGGCGCGGACACAGCGCTGGGAGCTTGTAGCACGAGTGTAATCCCGGGACTCACGTCCCAGAAAAACATCCTTGAACTGGTTCATGCCCGCGTTAGTAAACAACAGTGTCGGGTCATTAGTAGGCACCAGTGAGGAGGAGGACACCTTGGTGTGCCCCTGGCTGGCAAAATAATCCAGAAAGGCCTGGCGTAATTCAGCACTTTTCATAAGAGAAACGTTTTCTTGGCTGGCGGTCAGAGGCGCCGAGTATACCGCCCTCAAGGCGTGGTTGCGATGGTGACAAGTTAACCTGAAGCAACAAGCCCCAAGCGGCAACAAAGAAGCATCAGCTGTGAGGCTGACAGACCCGGGCCGCGTACAAACCTGAGAGGAAAAGTACGGTCATAAGCGCTATCGGTTCACCCTCTTTCTTCTCGCCCATTATGGCTTGTGGCTTGAAACTTACCCCTTGATTGCCGCGGCCAGGCATACTGCCAACACCATCACCAGCAAAATACGCTTGAGCACACGTGGGGACACGGCGTGAGCAAAGTTGACCCCAAGCCGAACGCCAATCAGACTACCCGCCGCAACCACCAGCCCAGGCAACCAGGCCACCTGCCCCCGGGCCACAAAGATAGCCAGCGCTAATATGGTGAAGCTGCCCGTGATAGCCAGTTTCAGCGCATTACTGCGTAGCAGGTCGTAACGTAACTGCCCGGCGAGCACCGCCAGTAGCACGAAGCCCACGCCCGCCTGAACAAACCCCCCATAGGCTCCAGCGAAAAACAGCCCTATCCAACCCGACAGGCTGGTATTAGGAGACAATGGCACTGAGTTCGGGTCCGGTGACATCTGCGACGGGCGCAACACCATAAGTAACGCGACCACCACCAGCGTAATTAGAAGCACAGGCTTAAGAATGGTTTCAGGAAGGAAGGCTGCTGCCAGCGCCCCCACCAATGTTCCCAGCAAGCTCGGCACCAATATGGCGGGTAGATCGGCAAAGGGCATAGAGCCCCGTTTATTGAATTGGCGCACCGCTTCCGCGCTTTGAATCAACACTGCAACGCGCATGGTGCCGTTGGCCAGTGCCGCGCCCATACCGCTGAGCATTAGCAGTGGCAAGATCAGCAAACCGCCGCCACCTGCCAGAGTATTGATAAAACCTGCCAACACACCGGCGCCTAGCATGGCAGCCACCAGCCAAGGATCAGACAGGTATTCCATGGGAAATCTCACACACGCATTAAAAACGCAGAATACGCCGCCAAGAAGATGCCCACCAGAGCACAACACATATACTCCCCACCAATCGCATTCCCACGCAAGAAGTATGAGCAGCGCTAGCGGTGCGCCCCACTAAGGGTATCCCTGTGCGTCCTGTGCGCTCTCGGGCGAAAGTGCTTTTGGTCCTGGCTTGAATTTCGCCACCAGCAACGCAAAGGGGGGGGGAATCACTGGAAAGCACAAGAAAACAGCAGATTTAATCCAGTTCGGCGTCCTGCATATCCAGCGCAGCGAAGCTCTGTTCCGCATTAAAGCCGCGACTTTGCAGAAAACGTAGCTGCTTGGCTTTTTCTTTGTGATCTTGGGGATACTGCCGGAAACGGCGGGCACGAACGTCTTTCGCCAGCGCGAACCAATCTACCTCGGCATCCTCTAACGCTTCGGCAATCCAGTCGTTCTCAACGCCTTTTAGCTGCAGCTCCTGACGAATCCGCAACACCCCCTGCCCACGCTCAATATGCGCGCGCACAAAAAAACCGGCAAAGCGCCGGTCATCGATAAAATCGTGCTCCTCACACCAGGCTAGCACCGCCTCCAGCGCCGGCTGATCCCCCAGGCGCTGTTGCAGCTTGGTGACAAGCTCACGGCGGGAGTGATCGCGCCGGGCCAGCAGGGCAACTGCCCGCTGGCGCAGCTCGGCCTCGGTCAGTGGCTCACTCATCGTCAGCGGGGGCGGCCTCTTCTGCCCGGGCTTCAGCTGTAGGGTCCGGCAACAGGCGGGCCCGGATTTCGGTTTCAATTTCTTCGGCAATGGCCGGGTTTTCTCGCAGGTACTCGCAGGCGTTTTGCTTACCTTGGCCAATCTTGTCGCCTTTGTAGGCATACCAGGCGCCGGATTTGTCCACCAATCCCTGTTGAACACCCAAGTCCAGCACTTCTCCCAGCTGATTAATGCCCTGACCGTAGAGAATCTGGAACTCAGCCTGACGGAACGGCGGCGACACCTTGTTTTTCACCACCTTCACCCGGGTTTCGTTACCGGTTACTTCGTCGCCCTGCTTCACCGCACCAATACGGCGGATGTCCAGGCGCACAGAGGAGTAGAACTTCAGGGCATTACCACCGGTGGTGGTTTCCGGGTTACCAAACATCACACCAATCTTCATGCGGATCTGGTTAATGAAGACCACCAGTGTATTGGCGTTTTTCACATTACCGGTAATTTTACGCAGCGCCTGGCTCATCAGACGAGCCTGCAACCCCACGTGGGTGTCACCCATTTCCCCTTCGATTTCCGCTTTCGGCACCAGCGCCGCCACAGAATCGACCACGACCACATCCACCGCGCCGGAACGCACCAGCATATCGGTGATTTCCAGTGCCTGCTCACCGGTGTCTGGCTGGGAAACAATCAGGTCGTCCACGTTTACGCCCAGCTTTTCTGCGTAATCCGGGTCTAGCGCATGCTCAGCATCCACGAAGGCACAGGTGGCGCCTTTTTTCTGAGCTTGGGCAATCACGCTCAATGTCAGGGTGGTTTTTCCGGAGGATTCAGGGCCATAAATCTCGACAATACGCCCCTTGGGCAGACCGCCAATACCCAAGGCAACGTCCAGCCCCAGTGAGCCGGTCGAGATGGAGGGCATGCGCTCGCGCTTGCGATCGCCCATGCGCATGACAGAACCTTTGCCAAATTGGCGCTCAATCTGTGACAGCGCAGCGGACAGCGCCTTACCTTTATCGCTCATTGTGACCCCTCTCCGTGTTCGGCGCGCCATTCATTGACGCTAACCGTATCTGATCCGTCTTATCTGACCCCTTCGACCAGCACTGACGTTATGGACAGTATTATGAACAGCATTGGCAGTCCATTGCAACCTTCCAGCTCGTTGTCTTGTCAGGCCCGCCTTGGCGGGGCTGAGATGAATAGCCTGATTGTGGCTACTTGAGGCGGGCATTCAAGCCCAGAATGGCTTCATGGATAGTCTGCTGACGGACGGCATCGCGGTCCCCGTCGAATTGGAAACAGCGAGCTTCTGCATAACCCAGCTTCTGCCCCCAGGCAATCCAGACGGTGCCCACCGGCTTATCTGGCGTGCCGCCATCCGGCCCGGCGATACCCGTCACCGCCACGCTCACATGGGCACGGGAATGGCTAATAGCGCCTCGCGCCATGTCCAGTGCAGTTGCTTCACTGACCGCGCCCGAGGCTGCCAACGTGGCAGCCGGCACACCAAGCATCTCTTGCTTGGCCTCATTGGAATAGGTGACAAAGCCCCGATCGAACCAGGTGGATGCGCCGGACAGGCCGGTGAGCGTCTGGGCTATACCCCCACCGGTGCACGATTCCGCGGTGGCCAACAGCAGGCGTTGTTTTTGCAGGGCACCGGCCAGTGCGACGGCGGCGCTAAGGATGTCGTTATCCAGCACAGGGCGTTCTCCGTTGCGGATTGACGATCGCAGCTCTGGAATCAGCCCAGATCCACGTTGTGATAGACGTTCTGAACGTCATCCAAATCATTCAACATGGCCATGAATTTATCGAACATGTCCATGTCTTCGACGCTGATGGTGGTGTAACTCTGCGGAATAAACTGAATTTCATCCACCTCGAATTCCAATTCTCCGAAGGCCTCGACCAGCGTCTGCTTGGCCTTGAAATACTCGGTGTTAGGCGTGAACACCGTCAGTATGCCGTTATCGTTCTCTATTTCGCTGACATCCACATCCGCATCCATCAGGGCCTCTAGCACCGCATCTTCATCTTCGTGGGCAAAAACGAAAATCGCCACGTGGTCGAACATGTGGCTCACCGTGCCCTGGGTGCCGATCTTGCATTTGGTCTTGGTGAAGGCCATGCGCACATCACCAAAAGTACGGTTCGGATTATCCGTGAGGCATTCAATCAACGCCATGCTGCCACCAGGGCCATAGCCTTCGTAGCGGGCCGGGGAATAGTCCTCTCCGCCGCCTCCTTTGGCTTTGTCGATGGCCTTATCGATCACATGACCAGGCACCTGATCTTTCTTGGCGCGGTCGATCAGGCTGCGCAACGCCAGATTCGCCGTGGGATCCAAGCCACCGGATTTAGCGCTAACGTAGATTTCTCGACCATAGCGGCTGTACACCTTGGCTTTCATGTCCGAGGTTTTCGCCATGGATTCTTTGCGGTTTTGATAGGCGCGACCCATAGACATCTTGCTCCAGAGGAATTAGTTGCCCGATATTTTAGGGGAAGATGCAGGCGAGAAGAACAAAAGAGCGGTGGGGAGTGGCAATTTAGCGTACGCCTTATAAACCTTCGATTACATCGACATAGCCTACTCCACCAGAACACAGGCTTCTTAGAGAGGTGTCAACATGGGCTCCATACGCGAATCCGTTAGCATGCCGGCAATGTGCAGTTACGAGGAAAAACATACAGCAGAAATGCGGGTTCGTTGTTGGCCTGCGCGTTGATTATCGATTCAATCACCAAACGGCAATCTTTGTTAGGGTGCCTCTATACATCAACCAACTATTACCGAATCAAGGCTCCAGTTCCACCAGCGATTCTTCGAGATAAACCAGAAAACGCTGAATATGAGGCAACGTGTCACGGCAACCGATCACGCCAAACTCAAGGCTATTCTTGTAGCTCACCACAGTGATATTTAGGGCGTAACCATGCAGAACCAATGACACCGGATAGGTGGCCAACATCTCCGCACCATTGAGATGAAGCGTTTCCTTCGACCCCGGCACATTGGAAATCACCAGGTTAAACATGGGTCTTACGCGCCCGGACAGGCCCGTGACCTGCCCCAAAGACAGCGGCATATTGGTCAGCACCGTATAAACATCGATCTCGGACTTTTGCATATCACCAAGCCGAGATTTCACCGCTTTCATGGAATCCTGGATTGCGGCCAGCCGCTTCAGCGGCTGAGCAATATGCGTACCCAGACTTACCTGAACCGTAGTAATGGCATTGCCACCCTCACCAGCCTGGTCCGCACTACGCAATGCTACTGGCACCTGGGCTACCAACGGCTGATCGGACAAGGCATCCTGACTAAGCAGATAGCGGCGCAGCGCGCCGCCACACATGGCAAGGAAAATATCATTCACTGTGCCGCCATGCTGTTTGCCTGCGGCTTTGATCCGTGACAGCGACCACGACTGGGCAGCAAAGCGTCGCGCGCCCGTCACCCGTCTGTTTAGCTGGGTTTTCGGCGCCCGATAGATAGTTTTCACATTGCCATCCTTGGGCTGTCGCAGCAGGTCCACAAGCTGACCACCACCTCGGCGCAGGTTGTTCATTGTTCCTTTCATGCCGGTATTTGCCGCTGCAGCGCCACGGCTTTTTCTCGGTTTCTTCTCTGCATCCCACTCGCCAGACCAAGGGGCGGGCAAACGGTCTTCGGCACAGGTAGCCAGGCGAGACTGCATTAGGTGCATCCCTGCCACCCCATCCACCATGGAGTGATGCATCTTGGTATAAAGAGCGAAACGGTTTCCTTCCAACCCCTCGATCAAATAGCTCTCCCACAACGGGCGGCCAGGATCCAAACGCTGGGCGTGCAACCGCGATACTAACGCCAGCAGCTCACGCACCCGTCCCGGCCGAGGCAAGGCAGAATGACGTACGTGGTAGTCAATATCGAAATTTTTGTCTTCCACCCAAGTAGCATCCAAGTACAGAGGCAAATGAGACTGAATCTTTTGGTTAAATGGGTGGCAGATGCTATCCACATCCACCAGGTATCGATAGATACTCTCCACATAATTCTCAGGGGCGCCTTCAGGAACTGCGAACAACGCCAGCCCACCCACGTGCATAGGGGTTTCCCGGGTCTCCATCATTAACCAGCCGGAATCCATGATGGACAATTTACGGGCCATACTTTCTGCTCCTTGTTATTATCCGTATCGCAGTGGCCTGACGCCTAGGGGCAGGCGCGAACGTCCTATCATCCGGATTTTTACCGCCAGAGCATTAGCAAATTCGTTGCGTTTGGTTATCAACAGTGAGCCAAAGATATCCATGGCCGCGCCTATCAGCGCGCGGAAGTCTCTGATATCACTTTAACAGCAACGCGTCTCCTATCGGATGAAACACCGAGGCACTATCAATCAACGAACGCGCGGTCAGCGGCTCAACACCATACACTTCAGTGCGAACCCCGGGGTTAGCGCCAACTCGCGTTAGTAACACATCAAAATCCCCGTCCCCGGAAAGCAACACCACCGTATCCACCTCTGGAGCCAGCGTCATCACATCCACCGCAATGCCCACATCCCAGTCACCCTTGCTGGAGCCGTCACTGCGCTGAATATAGGGTTTGAGTTTAACCGTGAAGCCAATGTGTTTAAGCGCATCCTGAAATTTCGTCTGCCCGTCGTCGCCACGGTGAGTGGCATAGGCCAATGCGTGAACTATTTCCCCCTGCGCTGATAGCTGCTGCCAAAGCGCCCGATAATTGAAGGGCCGCCCAAAAGCCTGGCGAGTGGTGTAATAAATATTCTGAACGTCGGCGAACATCGCGATGCGGGACATAGAATAATTCCGGACTAGCGTAGTTTTTTGCGTTAGAGGCAGCGCCCTTATCGCGCATCCGAATGCGCAGGCAGCGTCAAACACGCTCTATTATTCTGGCGCCATTTTCTTATGAATCGCCACCCGTTCTCTGACATTGTCCAGCTGATACTGGTGCTGACTCATGCGCCCTTGCAGACCGAGATCCTTGCCCTCAGGCTTGCGGCTACGGACCACCATCAGTTGCGCACCAAGCGATAGACTGGATTGAGCTCGCATAGATCAGTGTGGATCTTTCGATAACCATACCCGGCGCCTGACTCTAAGCCAGAACTGATTGCTAAGCCCTGACAGTGTCTCCTCCTCAACGGCGCGCACGAAACGGGGATGGCGTTACCATGCATAAAAACCCCTGGAGTGTAATAGACAACGTAGCCAGCGGATCAGCCAGCTGTCGCCATGCGCCTTTATAAAGGCGTAGCTCTATCGGGCGGACTGGCGAAGTGGCCTGCCGCTTTTTTAAGATACCACGCTCTTCGGTAACGCGCTTGAGCAGACCGGCAGACGGGCCATAACCCGTCATGCACTCTGCTAGCAAATGAGCCCACACACACAGAGCCGGTCCAGTTTAGAAATGCCTCCAGCCCAATCGTTAACCCGCCGACGCTTCGTCCTCGAAACGTCCCTCAACTGCCACAGCAGCAGACGAGCCGGAGAACCCCTCAAAGGCGGGGTAATGCTTCTTGAAATCAGCAAGAATTCGCTGAAACGGCAGATCATCAAAAGCGCCATGCTCTTTCAAATATTCCATATGGCGATTGCCGGCCTGATCAAATGCATGGAAGACAGAATCATGAATGCCATCGAATTCGAGGGGCTTTACACCAGTCTTATCGCAAAGCGATTGATTGAACGCCGGCGTCGCCTTCACCCAGCTGTTATCAATATACATGTCCGTATAGCCATGCCAAACAAACACATCTGTTTGCATCATTTCTTTCAGCTTTTCAGAGCTTAGATGGTTTCTGACATCGGCAAAACCTAACCGGCAAGGAATCCCAACGGCTCGCCCGGCAGCGGCAAGCAGCACAGCCTTTGCCACACAGTAGCCATAGCCATTGGCTAGCGTGGTGCTTGCCTTTAGCCCGTCTTGGGAGAAACAAATCCGATACGGATCGTAGCGGATATCATCACGCACCGCGTAGTAAAGCTTTACCGCCTTTTTTTTCGGATCTGTCTCGTCACCCACTATCGTTTCAGCAAAACTGATCACCGACGGGCTGTCAGAATCTATATACTCAGAAGGCTGAAGAGCCGCTTCAAAGTCCATCGCTATTACCTGCATGGTCTAGAATGATCATTTCCATTCTACACATCGACTCGATGGCATTACCAAACATTATCGGCCCCTCTATCAGCGGAATGCCTTCAGCCCAGCCATAAAGGTCGGCGAACCTTCTACTCATACGGACGGTTAAAAATGGGACGGGGGCTACAGGGCTCCGCCATGGAATGACGCGACCCCACATCACTTGACCATTGCCAGCAGATCGAAGCAATGGCTATGGAGTTTGACATTCACAGGCCCAACGCCCGTGTGGTCTTGGTCTGTTCTGGCTGATCACCAAATTCGACAGGGAGATAAATCACGCGGGGGTTAAGCTAACGAGCTATATGACAGTATGGTGATGAGGAAACGGGGCTCGCTGCTTGCGGCTGCCGGGATAGCGACTATCTCTTCATGAAGATCAAAGCCGCTTTCCCGCAATTCCACGGTGAAGCTATTTTCCAGCACCTTCACCCCGCAAATATTTATCCAGCCAACTTTTTTGGCCGCGAAGATTACCTAAAGGGTCTAGCACCGAATAAGAAAGGAACATTGGACTACTTCACCCTCTACTTCCTTCTGTTCCCAACCTTGCAGCGGTAACCGTGCCACCGCCACAAACGGCAATCACTACCAGTTTCAGATCAAAGACTTTAATTCAACATCCAGATCACTCAACACGTCAGCGCTAATACTCTTACGGTGCTGAACCAACTGCTTTCCAACCATAAACGCAATGGGCATATTCACCGCATCAACGGCAATCACACAGCCCTCACGGAGATAGAACACCGCAAACGCTTTGTCTTCCGTGCTGCCACGCATGACGCGTTCATCATGGTGCTGCGAGAGCCCCACCATTTGCAAACGAACATCATATTGATTCGACCAAAACCATGGAGCGCTATCGTAGGGCTTATCCTCTCCCATCAAGGTCGCTGCCGCAGTTCGTGCTTGATCGACAGCGTTAGCAACGGACTCGAGCCTCTGCATTTGCTCGAAGAACAGGTTTCGGTGACGCGTGCAATCACCTATGGCCAGGATACTGGGGTCGGAAGTGCGGACATATTCGTCCACCAGGATACCGTCTTCACAGGATAGGCCGGCGGCCTCAGCCAAAGCCGTTTCGGGTATAACGCCAATCGAGACCAGCACAACATCTGCCTCAACCGTTTCGCCATTTGCTAACATTACGCCAGCCACTCGCCCCTGATCTTGATCGTCTGCTTTGAAGCCGGTGACAGCCGTATTAAGGCGCACGTTCACGCCAGAACCACTGTGTTTAGCATACAGGAACGAAGACATCTCGACGCCAGTAACTCGCTGCATCAGCCGCTCAGCGCCTTCCAGCACGGTAACATCAACGCCTTTTTTACTGGCACTGGCTGCCACCTCAAGGCCAATGTAGCCGCCACCGACAATAACCAAACGCGTACCTGGTGACAGTTGATCGCGCAATGTATCCGTATCTGCGATGTCATGCAGATAATGGATGCCATTTAATTCAGACCCAGGCGCATTAAGACGCCTAACGTGTGAACCTGTGGCAAGCACAAGCCGGCCATATTTCAGTGTGCTCTGATCTGACAATGTGAGAGTTTTGTTGTCTCGATCAATTTCCTCAACGCGCACACCAAGTCGCAACTGATGACCCGCACCTTCATACACCGAGCGCGGTTTCAAATAGAGAGATTCCTCGTTAACCTCTCCAGACAGATACGTTTTGGATAGAGGCGGACGCTGGTAGGGTGGATAAGGCTCTTCGCCCACCAGAACCACCTCGTGTGGATATTTCTTCTGTATCAGGGCTGTCATCAACGCCCCTGCTGCGTGCCCGCCTCCGACGATGACAGTGGCATCTTGTTTTTCGTTTTCCATACTTCTCTCTTTATCTGTGCCTTGGGCCAAATTATGTAAATAAGCACCGCTTATAATGAGATGGGTTCAGGGATTAGCTGTCGCGATTATAAGAGGATGTTGCGCAACACGGCCGCACGCCACTCAACCGTCAGCATGCTTGGCATCCTCAAGGATCATGTCTGCTCCCTTCTCAGCAATCATCGTTGCTGGTTGATTAGTGTTGCCACCAACCAAGGTTGGCATAATGGACGCATCAACCACTCGCAAGCCTTGCAGTCCATGCACTCGCAAACGCGAATCCACCACCGCCATTGCATCCACCCCCATCTTGCACGTGCCCACAGGGTGGTATGCCGACTCACCGCTAGTCCGCACCCATTTAGCCAGATCATCATCACTCTTCAACGCCGACCCAGGCGAAATCTCGACCTCATGGTGCGACTCGAGAGCTCGCTGAGCCAGGATCTTGCGCACCAGATGAACGCCACGAACCAGCTGCTCAACGTCGGCCGTCTCGGCCATATAGTCAGGGTCGATCAGTGGCGCCTGGAGCGGGTCTGCACTATGCAAACCAACGCGGCCGCGCGACAATGGCCGAAGCCCGTAAATCATGACGATATAGCCATATCCACTCATCGCCGTCTTAAAGTCCCGGCCATGATCAGCGTACAACATGGGCCCGAAGTGCAATTGCAGGTCGGGTATGGATTCCTCAGGGCGAGAGCGGATAAAACCGCCGGCCTCGGCACCATTGCTTGTCAATACACCGCGCCGCCCGGTCAAATATTGCAGTAACGCCCGCATTCCCTTGAGCCAGTAGCTGGGATGCATGGAGATACTCTGGCGACTGCGTGCTTTGACACGCATGAATACGTCAATATGATCCTGAAGATTCTGCCCAACACCCTCCAGCGCATGACGTACCTCAATGCCGTGTCTGGACAACTCCTCATGTGGACCGATCCCGGATAGCATCAGTAGTTGTGGCGAATTGAACGCGCCGCCGCAAAGTACAACTTCGCGCCCTGCGTGGACCTGAACCAGCCCCGTCGCAGACCGGTACTCGACACCGGTAGCGCGGGAACCCTCAAGCAGCACACGTGTAACATGAGCACCACTTCGGACCGTAAGGTTGGAACGCCCTGCAGCAGGTTCGAGATAGGCGCGCGCATTACTACAGCGCGCGCCGTCTTTCTGATAGGCGTAGTAGAAACCTACGCCTCCCTGCTCACTGCCGTTAAAATCCTTATTGAGCGGGTGCCCCGCCTGTGTCGCGGCCTCCACAAACGCCGCACTTAGCGGGTTCGTATAACGTCGCTCGGCCACATTAAGAGGCCCACCTTTGCCATGGAACTCTGCTTCATCCGGTGCCAACGGCGGTTCGTAATGCTCGGTTTTTCGGAAGTACGGCAACACGTCGGCGTACGACCACCCCTCACACCCCTCTTTCGCCCAATTATCATAGTCCCAAGCATGGCCGCGTATATAAACCTGCGCGTTCATGCCACTGGATCCACCAAGCATTTTACCGCGCGGTTGAAACAGTGAGCGACCATGCATGTGACGCTGCGGTTCGGTATTGAACTGCCAGTTAAAGCGACGGCTGAACATTAGCTGCAGGAACCCCAACGGCATGTTAACGAAGGGGTTCCGCCGGCTCTCTGGCCCCGCCTCAAGTAGCAGCACCGAGTAGCGACCGCTCTCGGAAAGGCGGGCAGCCACTGCACAGCCGGCCGAGCCCGCACCGACCACCACATAATCGAATTGTTGTTCGATCACCTTTCCGTTCTGCTGAGTCATTATTTCTTAGCCGTCAACTTGACCATCATCTTGGAATAGCCCCGCACAAAGTTTGATTGCACTCGCTCCGGCTCACCGATCACTTCGATGTTCTCAAAACGTGGGAGTATTTCTTCCCAAAGAATGCGCAGCTGCAGTTCGGCAAGGCGGTTGCCCATACAACGGTGAACGCCGTAACCAAACGACACATGATTCCGTGTACCCTTGCGGTCAATGATGAATTGTTCAGGATTCTCAAATTTCCTCTCA
Source organism: Alcanivorax sp. (assembly GCF_040119285.1). Taxonomy (GTDB): domain Bacteria; phylum Pseudomonadota; class Gammaproteobacteria; order Pseudomonadales; family Alcanivoracaceae; genus Alcanivorax. The sequence continues at coordinate 13,453 of NZ_JBEDTY010000032.1, read as the reverse complement.
TCCTGATTACCTGAGGCATACCACATCAGCATGCGATCACCCTTCTTGATGGTTTGCCCGTTCAGCTCCACATCCTGCTTGGCAACCCGACGCATATACGCCAGCGGCGTTTGCCAGCGAATGATTTCAGACACCATATTGGGGATCAGCTCTGGGTTCGCCTTTAGCTTCGCGAATTGCTCTGGGAACTGATTTAAAGCCAGCACCCCCCCACTCATTGAATTCCGCGTGGTGTCATTACCGCCAACGATCAACAACGCGAGATTACCAATGAATTCCAGAGGGCGATTGATCAAATCTTTTGTGTCTTCATTGGACTGAAGCATGCTGATCAAATCGAAACCCGGCTCTTCACCTGCTTTTTGACGCGCTTCCTTATCACGCCAAAGCTTGGAGAAAGACCACGCCATATCTGCCGCGTCATCAAAAAACACATCTTCATTCGTGAACTCGCCACCGGTTGCCGAGGACGCACCGGACAATCGATCCGACCAGCCAACCAGTTTGTCGCGTTCCTCGTACGGGAAGTCCAACAGTGAGGCGAGCATGCGACCTGTCAGCTCTTTAGACACCACCGGCACCCAATTGAAGGGGGTGTCCAACGGCAGGCTATCGAGTACGTCCCCGGTACGCTTGCGGATCAGCCCTTCCATTTCTTTCAGGTTCTTGGGCGCAACAACACCCTGGACCGCCCGACGCTGTACGTCGTGCTTGGGAGGATCCATCGCGATGAACATTTCGACCGATAGGCCTTCCGGCGGATCACCCAGGATGATTTGCGGTTCGGAGGAAAACAAATCATGGCTCTTGTCCACGAAGACAATATCGTCGTAGCGTGTTATCGACCAGAACGGCCCGAAAGCACTGTTCTTCTGGTAGTGCACCGGCGCCTCATCACGCAGCCGCTTAAAATAAGAATTGGACTTGCTCTGTCGGTATAGAAAAGGATTGCTTGTGTCTATGTCTTCTATCGCTAAATCATTGACGTCAGGCAAATCGGTTTCAACAAAGTGCACCTGAGGGCGGGAAGTCCCAATGGTCTTCCTCTTAACCTTCATCAAGCTCTTTAGTGCCTTGATCTGTAGATGCATTGGCACGACTTTGGATGTGGCGTTAATTACTTTTGCCTGGATGTCATTACTTGTACTTGAACTCGTTGACATGTCGATCTCCGCACTTACATTTGAAATTCTGGCAACTGAACAGCCATTCCGTCCATTGCCTCGGTGGCCTTAACCTGACAACCCAACCGAGAGGTTTTTGCACGCTCAGGTGTCATGGACAACATCTGCTCTTCAGCATCATTAATCGGTCCAGTTTTATCAAACCATTCGTCTGGAACGATCAGGTGGCAGGTACCGCAGGCACACTCCCCGCCGCAATCCCCATCAATGCCGGGAACGGCGTTGTCTAAGGCGATTTGCATCAACGTAATGCCTGCCTCAAATTCTGTTACATGTTCCGTTTTATCATTCTCAATGAAGGTGATTTTTCCCACAGCTGCATTCTCCTACTAAAAGTCTGTATGAAACCTAGCTTGTCGCTGTATAGCCATGCCGGCGAGGACATTTCTTGACAGCATAGGGGCATTTCAAGACAATCGAGACCATTGCCTGGGAGGGCTTATGCCAAAAACGTCACAGCAAGAGGGCCCCCAAACCCCCGAAGCTGACATTCCGTCGAATTATTCACGATTGATTGCCCGTGAACTGGGTCTCGCTGCACGGCAACTACCAAGGTTACTGCGCGGCACAGGCCTCGACGTTGAACAGCTTTTGAAAGAAGACAGCTTACTCACTGCGACCCAACAGATTCGTATTTTACGCAACGCTCTGGCATTGTCTGGCAAACCAGAGTTCGGATTACGACTAGGCTCGCGACTAACCCCGGCTACTCATGGCGTAATGGGTCTGGTCGCCTATAGCAGCCCAGATCTCCTGGCCGCACTCCAGGCATTTCATACCTTCCTGCCCACACGGGCAAGCTTCATTCAGTTACATTTGCAACAGGTTGATGATCTCCTCGTATGCTTGGCTAACTTCCAAGTGGTGGTAGATGAAGATGTTGAGCGATGTTTGGCGGAGGCCGTTATCAAAGCGTTCTTCGAAATGGGCGAGTTCATCGTGGGTCGCCCCTTATATGAAGCCGAGGTCTATTTTCGCCATCCAGCCCCCACGTACCACGATGTCTACCCAGATTATTTGCCTGGGTCGATTCATTTTGGCTGCAATCAGCTAAAACTCACTTTCCCGATGCAGTTATGCCGGATACCAAACGCTTCAGCCAACAATGAAAACTATAGCCTCGCTTTTCAGCAATGCGAATCCATGCTTGCTCGACTGCAAAACCATGAACCGGGCTATCAGACTCTGCTCAAAAAAATGATGCTGTCCCATCCTGCCGGAACACTCTGTGAAGAAGAGGCCGCTGGCGCTTTATTTATCAGCAAGCGCACTCTCTCGCGTAAACTCAAAGAAGAGAATAGTAGTTTTCGAAAGGTTCGAGCTGAAATTCTTTCCCGCCAGGCTTCCGCCTACTTGCGTGACACCCAATTATCCGTGGAGGCTATCGCTTCACTGCTAAACTATCACGACACTGCAAGCTTTAGACGAGCTTTCAAGCGTTGGTTTGGGGTGCCGCCTGATCAGTACAGGCAGCGTGCTGATTAGCAGGCTGTTGACAAGCCTGTTAGCGGCGTCCCAGGGCTGTGCCCCTCGCAGGCGACTGAAAACGCACCCTCCGCTCTACGAGAAAAGCTGCCCCAAGATTGGCATGTTGATCGGATCGTACGCGGCGGTATTCAAACCAACCTTCGACCAACCGGCCCTAATCCACAAGCCAAAGCCCACCTACCGCTTAATTACCCCATCTTTTATTACCGTCCAGACAAAGTCTCCGATATCCTTCGCGGTATACCGGCCGCCTTCGTTAAACCACGTTGCCACCCAGTTTAACGCTCCTAGCCCAATGAGGCGCAGAAGATCACGATCCACATCAGCACGAATAAGGCCTTGAGATGACAAGGAATGCAGCATAGCAGACCATAGAAGTTCGTATCTGTCGCGCAGATCAATCATTTCTTGGCGTGACTCACCATGTAAAGAGCGCCACTCAAAAAGCAACACATAGACCTTATCTGACCCACCAACCAGCAACTCAAGGTGGGCATTGATCCCCAATCGTACCTGCTCAAGGGGTTCACTCTCCCCCCGAATTGCCTCAGACAACGACTCCGACGCCTGCTCAAGTGCCAGCCGCATAAGATCTACCAGGATGCTCTCTTTAGAGGGATAACGGTAATGCAGGCTACCAGGCAGCATGCCACAAGCTTCGGCGATCTCCTTTACGGTAGTTTTATCAAAGCCCTTTTGCCGAAACAGGCGAGCTGCAGCACCTAGCACAAACTCTCGATCCGTCTCGGCCACCGGCGTTACCTGATTTTTTTTTCTTCCCACAAGCCACTCCCATGCTGTAAGCCTTTGATTCTAGCATTCCTTTTGGAGACGGCCCAGCCTTGCACTCAGATCGCCCCACCTAGGTTATACAGAAACAAACACACTGTTTAACCCATAATATTGAATTTGGTTGGTCATACAAATAAAGTCTAGATAATGCACTCAATATCGGAGCGTTCCAATGGCCCTAGCAAATCGCAAGATCGGTTACGACGAGGTTGTAACCCGTGACATTCACTTTCCCATGAATATCGAAAACGTGGCCCGCCACTGGTTTGGTAATGACCCTTGGTCCACCCACTGGATGAACGCCATCCTTGCCGCCGTCCCAGACGGCGAACGCTGGGTCATGAACTCAGCCAGGCGACAGCTTAGCAAGCTTGACGACCCGGAGGTGCTCAATGCCGCCAAGGAATTCATTCGTCAAGAGCGCATTCATGCTCGCGAGCACGATGAAATGAATGCCATCGGGGTGCAGCACGGGGTCCCCATCGACAAAGTCGAAGGCGTGTTCAAACTGATTCGCAAGCAACTCCAACACCGTCTCAGTGACGACATGCAGAGTTCCATCGCTGCCGCTTTCGAGCATTTCACTGCCATTATCTCCTCGGTACTCCTTGAGCATCCGGAACTTTTTGACGAGACCCACCCAGAACTGCGCGCCATGCTCTATTGGCACTTTGTTGAAGAAACCGAGCACAAGAGTGTCAGCTACGACGTGTTCGTCGATGCCAGTGGCGGCGGCTTTCGCAGCTACCGGTTGCGCGCCAGTGGCATGCTACTAGCCATCGCCCTGGGTTTTCCCCTCATGGTTGGCAACCAGACCTATCTACTCTACAAAGATCGCCAGATTCTGAATCTGCGCTCAGCAGCAAAAATGACCAAGGTGTTGTTCTGGCGGCCCGGCATCCTCTCCAAGGTCCTCGGTGGTGTAACACCCTACTTCTCACCCACCTTCCATCCTTGGGACGATGACAACCGTGATGTGATTCGTATCTGGAAGCGCGCCTACGAAAAAACCGGCGATGCCCAGAAGGCGTATCAGGCACTGCGAGATCACCGCGCCAAGCACGTACCGGAAACACTTTCTGCACCACAGGCTGAGCCCGCATGAGGAGAAGCATGAAAAAGAAACCGTTACCCCCATCCACCCAAGCGGCCGCAGTCATCACCGGTGCCGGCAGTGGCATCGGCCGCAGTTTCGCCTACGAAGTGGCCCGCCGCGGTGGCTCGGTGCTGTGTGTCGATATCAATGCAGAATGTGCCGAGCAGGTGGCCAGCAACCTGCGGGCCCTCGGCAACCACGCCATCGCGCAACAGTGCGACGTGGGCGATCAAAAGCAGATGGAGTCCCTGGCGGAAAATGCCGAGTCCCTGCTCGGCAGGCCGGTGACACTGTTGATCAACAACGCCGGGGTCGGTCTCGGCGGTCCGATCGGTGAAGTGTCGCTTGAAGACTGGCACTGGTGCATGAACGTCAATCTCTGGGGCGCCATTCATGGCTGCCATTTTTTTGCCCCGGCCCTGCGCGACCTCGGTTACGGTGGCATCATCAATGTGGCCTCCGCGGCCGCCTTCGGATCTGCTCCGGAAATGACTGCCTACAATGTCACCAAGGCCGGCGTGCTAGCCTTATCGGAAACGCTTTCTTCCGAGCTGGCCGGAACCGGTGTGCAGGTCACCGCCCTGTGCCCAACGGTGGTTCCGACCAATATCGTCGAGAATGGGCGCCTGCCTGAACGTCGACGTGACTTTGCCAGTTCAGCGATGACCCGCTTTGCCCTGACCAACGCTGACCAGGTTGCTCGCCAGACCCTCAACGCCCTGGATCGTGGAGATCTGTACATGTTGCCACAGATCGACGGGCGCATTGCTTGGCGACTGAAACGCTTGACGCCAAGACTATACGCCCGCGCCATTGGCGAAGCTTACCGAATGCTGGCTGATTAAACGCATTCATGGAAAAGAAAAATTCAAGGAACTCAATATGGCCTCCATTCCCGCACACCTCATGAAGTCGCTTCTTCGTGCCGGGGTCAAGCGCGATATACGCGACCCGGACAAACTGGTAAAGCACCTGCGCAGAGTAATGAACGCGCCTTTGTCGCCCTCACCACTACCACGCGGAATACGGTTACAGCGAGGCAAGGTTGCCGGAACCGCAGGCCACTGGCTCACCCCCTCCGACCCACAAACAACCATACTCTACCTGCATGGCGGCGCGTTTATTGGTGGCCGCCTTGAAACCTATCACAACTTTTGTGGCCATCTGGCCCGCACGCTTAACGCGCGGGTTTTTCTTCCAGATTACAGACTCGCGCCAGAGCATCCGTTCCCGGCAGCGACGGATGATGCCTTTAATGTTTATCGTGAACTAATGGCTGATCCCCGCCCTATAGTCATTGCTGGAGACTCAGCAGGGGGGAACCTGACTCTGGTCACGCTACTACGCGCCCGAGATCACAAGCTGAGAATGCCGGCCTGTGCCGTGGCTATCTCCCCAGGAACAGATGCCCGAGGCAACTTGATGTCCCGACAGGCGAATAGCGACAGTGATGCCATGCTCTCTCACTGCATGATTGAGGTTGCAACCGATGTCTATTTGGCAGGCGCTGATCCCGCCCATCCATATGCCTCACCAATCACCCAAGACTTTACCGGCTTGCCGCCCCTGCTTTTCACTGTGAGCAGCGAAGAGTGCCTGCGCGACGATGCCTATGCAGCCGCTCACTGCGCCCGACAAGCCGGCGTACCTGTGCAGTTTCTGGAACGCAAAGATATGCCACACGTCTGGCCCGTATTCACCTTCCTGCTGCCGGAGGCAAAACAGGACCTTCCCACAATCGTCCGTTTTCTTCGCAAATATCTTGCCAGCACAGAAGCCCACGACGGGCCATTTCACACTGCAAACGAGGGCAACACGACAGCCCCGGAGATATCGTCATGAACATGGCTGCTTTTGCAACCCAGAATCCTCGCTATAACATTAGCCCCGATCATGAAGTAATCATCATTGGCGCTGGCATTTCCGGCATTGGTGCCGCCATCCAGCTACGTGCCGATGGCATCAAGGACATTCTGATCCTTGAGCGCAGTGAGGATGTGGGTGGAACATGGCGCGATAACCGTTATCCGGGGATCGCTGTCGACATTAGCTCTTTCACTTACTCATTTTCGTTCGAACAGAACGCAAATTGGTCGCGAGTATTCGCTCCGGGAAACGAGCTTTACCAGTACACTCGGCAGGTAACAAGCAAGTATGGCATCTACCCCCTTATTCGCTTTGGCGTCGAAGTCACCCGCGCCAGTTTCGATCTTGCTAACCATCTCTGGGTGCTAGAGCTTGGGGATGGGCGACAACTTCGAGCGCGGCATATTGTTTCCGCCTGCGGCGGGCTGATCTCACCCAAAATGCCGGATATTGAGGGGCTAGAGAAGTTCCAGGGCGAAGTCATTCACACTGCCCGCTGGCCGGACGACCTGGATCTCAGTGACAAGCGGGTTGCCGTGATAGGCACCGGAGCCACCGCAGTACAACTGCTTCCGGAAATTGCCGTCAAGGCCCGCCAACTCGATATCTACCAGCGCACCCCTATCTGGGTCCTAAAAAAGCCGGATCACACCCTGCCCGGCTGGCTCAAAAGCCTGTTCCGAACCGTACCGGGCCTGCAACGCACCCTGCGCGGCGCCACCGATACCGCCAGTGAAACCCTGATGGTGCTTTCGACAATTTATTACCGCCAAGCCCCTTGGTTGGTGCGCATGTGCGAAAAAGCGGGCATCGCTAACATGCGAAAACAACTGCCCAACCGCAAGGACCTGTGGGAGAAACTGACACCGAAATACGGGTTCGGCTGTAAAAGGCCCACTTTCTCCAACGAATATTTCCGCACCTTCGCCCGGGACAACGTTGAGCTGGTCACTACGCCGATTAAACACATCACCTCCACCGGCATTACCACCAGTGATGGTCGCTCACGACGCATCGACACCTTGATCCTGGCCACCGGTTACAAAACTTTTGAGAAAGGAAACATCCCCTCTTTCGACGTAATCGGCGGCAACAGCATTAATTTGGGCGATTTTTGGCACGACCATCGCTACCAAGCCTACGAAGGCCTGACCATCCCAGGCTACCCGAACTTTTACATCATGCTCGGGCCTTATGCTCTCATCGGGACCTCTTATTTCAAGATGGTCGAGGGTAATGCCATCCACCTCTCACGTTGCATCCGCGAAGCCAACCGACGTGGCGCCACCCAAGTGGAAATTCGCCAGTCAGTGCATGACGATTATTTCCGCAATATTCAGAAGCGCCAGCAGAACACGGTGTTTCTCAACCACAATTGTGCACTGTCGAACAGTTACTACTTCGACCACCACGGCGACGCGCCGATGCTGCGCCCGTCTACCTCTTTAGAAATGCTGTGGCGGGCCAAACATTTGCCTATGAACCACTACCGATTCAGTCGACTGGGCGATCACCCGAGTCCCACCCCTTCCAGTACAGTGGAAAGCAAACAGGTTAGTCGCATGCCCTGACCCCCCGCAAAAAGCGCCCTGACGGAAAACACCCATCTAACCTAGCGTGCCACTGGGCACGGCAAAATAACTACGTTATTCTTCGGGGCGATCCTAATGCAAACTGTACTACGCTAATTTGCCAATTCCTCAAGCCACATCACTGACATGAGGCGCTGGGTACGTTAGTCCGGTCGAGAAATCACGATTTAATCGACCGCTATCACTGTAACTGTTAGGCACTTCCACATACACTCTAGTCATCTGTCAATAATCCATATGAGGGAGGGCAAAGACAGGCGCTGCGCAGGCATAGACACAAGACAAGAAATCTGACAAATTTGTTTGGTTGTATAGCCAAACAAAACAAACAACAAAAGACACCCCCTAAGGAGCCCATGATGCCTTCAACAAAAACAAAACGGTTGCCTCTCATTTCTGTTATTTGCGGCACCGCACTACTCTCTCCTAGCTTAACCATTGCTGGTGCTGGCGACGGAGCCTCCAACTACGGACTTGGCCCGATGAATGTGGGCTCAGCCCTCGCATTTAGCCCTTTTACGTCCAACAGCTGGTCGGTTTACTATAACCCTGCAGCCATGGCTCGTTCAGAGGAAGGCGAACTGAGTATCGTTGCACAACATGGCGACCAAGAACTGCGCGCCGAGTCACTGGGAGGCCCAGCGCCTGCTGATCGCGAGAATGACGTCCTCTCCGACAGCAGCTCTGAGCTACTATTAATAGGCTTCAAAAGCCGCATAGCTGGCCTCAGCAGCACAAAAAAACCTATATATTTCGGGCTTAACGTGGGTACCGATGAATATACCTCCAACCTCTTGCCATACCAGGCCAATACCTCAGAAGAAGGGCAGTTCCTGCGCTACGAGTCGCAACCACTTTATCTTGCGTTTGGTGGTGCCGTCAGCAATATCATAAGAGGCGTGGACATCGGGGCCTCTGCCCGTCTGACTTTGTCAGCTAAAGCAGAACTGGAAACGATCTCCGACCTTGGTGGCAACACTGACTCGGAAAAACTCTCTCTTGAAGCGTCCCCCTCATTATCCCCAGCAGTAGGTATCAACATTCGGTCTGGCGAAATGTTTTGCGGTTCCAGTGAATGCATGCCTTTTGGCATGGACAAACTCGAAGTTGCGCTATTTTGGCGTGATGAAAGCAGCTACGAGGTGTCCGTCGATGCAAACGTAGTCGTGCCTGGGGTTATACCTGAACCAGGGCTGAGTCTGGCATTGAGCACCATCGACACCTATCAACCCGAGGTTCTCGGCGCGGCGCTCCTGCTTCCGGTAGGCAAATTCGAACTGACCGCCGGCATTGAGCAACATAAATGGTCTGCTCTTGAACGCGAGTTCGCCAGTGATACTATCCGAGATCAGGCCAATCTGACATTTGACGACATCACCATTCCCCGTGTTGGCGTCAGTTATCAGTGGTCAGAATCCATGAAACTATTTGCCGGCGCAGCGCTGGAGGACTCCCCCTTAAAGTCCAATCGATCCCAAGATGTTAATTACTTGGACACCGATAAAAAAGTTTTCGGCATAGGTGCAAGCTATCGTGTAGCCAACGCGCCCGTATTGAATATGCCGCTAGAACTTGCCTTCGCATACCAGTATCAGATGCTGGATGAAGCTGATTTTGAACTGACATCCATTAACTCCAGCAGCAACCCCGCTCCTAATGAGACTGTGCGAGCCGATGGTGAAATAAACGTATTTTCTTCCTCCCTGTCGCTAAAATTTTAACAACAGGCATGCGATTAATACTTGGAGAAGAGCAATGAATAAAAAATCATTCACAGTCCCCAGACTGTTTATTAGCGTGGCGCTGGTCACCGCAGGCCTGCTCTCTGGCTGCGGTGACGATCAGGGCGATGTATCCAATTCATGGAACACACCAGATACAGTAGTTTTTTCCTACCCTTATCCCGACCAAACTGAAGTGCCGGCGACCGCACCCGTGGTCCTTCGCTTCTCTTCCGCGCTTGATCAAGCGGTAATTGATGACATTGATGCGCGGCTACAGTTGGTCAGCGATATTGATGACAGCACGGTCACGGTTGACTACCAGGTGACGGACAACGGCAAGGGGCTAATTCTCGATCCTCAGTCCCCCCTGCTTCCTGCAGAGACGTATCAGCTGGTTGTCAGCGGCGATGGTTTAGGTGCTATTGATGGCAATTCTGTGGCCCGCGTGCAATTTCAGACCGCCGGCAGTCAAGCTGGCGCAGCGGAAGCCATGGGCGTCGGCCCCTTCGCTTTACTCTCGGCCCCCCCCTTGGACCAACCACAATTGCTCGCATCGAACGACGATGCCAGTCGCCCCAACGACATGAGCACTTTCAGGATGGCATTCAACCAGACACTTGACCCTACCAGCACAAGTTATGGCGAAAACGGAACCGTCCAGCTGCGTGACAACCTGGGCCAGTTAGTGCCTGCCTCCCTATTCTTGCAGGGCCGATACCTGAGCCTCGACCCCTCCCAGGATCTGGAACCGGTGGAACACACATTGACCATTACTGGACTGCGCGCCCAAACAACCGGTGCTGAGTTGCCAGAATACAATCGTACATTTGTTCCGGTCTCGACACTTCCTCGCGCAACATCCATTCTTAAGGTAGGCAGCCTTGGTGATGAGCAGCCTGATTTGACCTCGTTATTAACCGGAAACCCAATCAACCAGGTCCCCGTCCAGTCCTTTGTGCTGGGCAACGAGTCCTTTACGGCATTGAGTGGTGATCTTGCTGCCGATTTAGGCTTTGCACCAGATTTTCCTGGTGCTGTGCCATTGCGAGTGCCCGCCGGTTCTGTGCTGCGGGGCTCACCCGTCGATGTCAATATTTTGGGCGAAATACCCTCCGGCCTTGAGACAGGTGAAGTTACCATCACACTGCTCAGTGACGCCAACGGTTACCTGATTCCCAATCCGTTCAGTGATTCACCGTCAGTCCCTCGTTATGCCCTGCTTAATATGGACGCGGCAATGAGCGCAGAAGGAATGGCGCCGAACGGAGCCCTCAGCCAGAACCTGCTCAATGTACAGGTAGCCGGGCTAGCCGTTGTTGAAGATGGGGTACTGGTACTGGATGCAGTCAGCGTAGTCGAACCCGAAGTGTTAGGCTTGGAAAAGGCATCGGGCTTACTTTCATTCCGCATGGAGGCCTACGAAGACCAGCGCCAGGCACCTACACCCACTCCCGATGCACGCCCTCTGCAACTTCACTCTTGGGTACCGGGCATCTTCCAGCCCAATGCTCGTCCCGGCGATCCAATTATCTTGAACTTCAACAAACCCCTGGACCCTGCATCGGTATTTCTTGACGGTGCCATTCAGGTTAGGGTCGATGGCGTAGTTCAAACATTCGAGATGAGGCATGATGGCGCCACGGTGGTGATAAGCGAAGACATTCTTGAGCATGGCAAAGATATCCAGGTAACCCTGACCAGCCTGCTTCGAGATACTCAAGGCAATTCGCTTAACCAAGATCGAACACTCGATATTCGCCTGCCGGAATTCATTCTTCCCAATGGCAACGTAAATGAGTTACGTTCACCTCTTGTTTCCGCTGTTTTCCCCGGCTACCCCTGTGCGCTGACCGGTGCCGTGCTAACCGGACCACGCGAAAACTGGCGAAACGGTCGATGTGTGGGCGGCAAAAGTAGCGACCCGCTTTACCCAGTACCAAACCTTTTCAAGGACTTTAGCCTCCGAGCTATTTTCAGCCGCAGCATCGACATAGCCACTGTCAACGAGAACACCTTTGTTGTTGAGCGTTTTAACACTGGCAATAATGCGTGGGAGCTCGTCAACGGCCGTCTTAAGGTATTTGCACAACGGACCGAGTTTTATCCTGAAAGCCCTTGGCAAGTTGGTGACCTTTACCGCTATACCCTTCACTCTGAGGCCGGGTCTCCAAATTGTGGGGGCAACGCCATTTGTTCAAACGATGGAGCCCCGATACAAACACGCCAACTGTCTCAGTCCAGCTCTACCGCACCTGGCCTGAGAGAAGGCGGCCCCAACTTGACCAATCACTTTGTGGTAACAGGGGAAGAGGATCAGATTACCCGCGTATCATTACGCTCACTTCCGGTAGCAGATGTAAACGCGAACCTCAGCCTCGATGACAGCGAGCAAGGCGCGGTGCCGGATGGAAACGGTGGAGCGACTGCGGAATTCAATTACCTGCAACTTCAACTCAAAGACTTCTCTGGCGTTGTGACCAATGCCAACATTGGCTGTGACATAGGCGACGATTGTCCAGAAAAGAAGTTTGCTTTCGTGGGCGCAGGTGCATTGCAAGCCGGGGTAAGCAGGAATGAACCAGATACCATCGTAAACCGTCGTCTCATCGACGGTGACCCGAGCACGTCAAATGAAGTCACCGGCGCCGTGATTGCGAAAGTCTTTCCCACTATTCTCCCCACCACGAGCGTGTTTCTGCAGGCTAGGGCATTGAGAATAATCTCCATACCACTAGACACAGGCCCTTTGATGCTCCGCCTGGCATACGAAAACAACAAACCAATCACGGGGTATATCACCCAAACCCCTGATGGCCCCTGGTTCAGCACCACGTTTGATCTCATGGTAGATGCACCAGAACTAGAACCACGGCTAATTATTGAGCTCGGACATGATATCCGCAGCAAACTGATCACTGGGGTCGTCCTGGAAGGGCCGTTACGTTTTGTTGACGATGGCCGCCTGATTCTAAAGGTCCGCAATCCTGACCCCCTCATCATACCGGCCAACATTGATCTTTTTGGCATAGGTTTGGCTGGTGTGGAACTGGAGGTGCCGCCCCTAGGCGTAGACCTGACATTCACCTTCTTGCCAGTTAAAAATCTCTAAAGCATTCCCCGTAATGCTATGCACTCTTATGCCCCCTTCATTGGGGGCTTTTTTTTGGTTCATCGCGGAATTCCGGGAAAAGCGGCTTTGATCTTCATGAAGAAGTAGTCGTTATCCCGAAAACCGTGAGCCATTCTCTTGATGACCTTAATCCAAACCTTCATTCTCTCTAGCCTGCTAGAGTCGGCTCAAGTATTCAGCGCGGAGTGGCACTAGCGGCGATACCCTTTGCGTACAGTGTCCATTTTTTGGCGAAGTGAATCATTGCCTTGATCCCCCCGCACGCGATCTATCATTTCTCCTGCCGAATTTGGCCATCGCATCGAACAACCCATAGGCCACCCGGGCGTTGGGGCAGCAAGCCTCGACCTCAGATCCATGGTCAAGCTCATGTCCATTGCCACCGCCTGAATCTGCCGGGAGTGTGGCCACACCCGCTCAAAGAACCGTCGAATCACAGCTCAGAAGCGACCTTTGAATCGCCACCAGTTCTCTAGACACTTCCTAGCCGTTCTTGGTGACGCTTTTCATACTCTACCGGTGACAGCTTTTCATTAGAACCATGGCGTCGCCGGCTGTTATAGAACATCTCGATATAATCA